>NZ_JBFTKA010000005.1:0-425141 GCF_056395685.1 Priestia sp. 10L35
CCAAAAGAATGCATTCTTCTCTGCATTATCTTTCCCCTATTGAATACGAAAAAGCCTATTCATCATAGTATCTTAACTTAGTGTCCAATAAATATTGACAAGTCCACCTCCAATTATTAGTTTTTGTCTAACAATTGGGGTGCAGTTCATCTCTTTGCAAGTAGTTTTTTTACTCTCTCCCTCCCTATATTCGAATAAGAATATTTATCTATTTCCACAAAACTACGCATACTTCTTTTCCAGTTTCGTATATCTAATAATAGCTTCGTTCTCCTTAACTTTTGAATTTTTTGTACATAAAACCCATATAAAGTATTTTTATACTATTTTATGTCTTTTTATGGTATAAAAAATACAACTATGTTACAATACGATTACAAAACAATCTGTATAACGCTTTCATTTCTTTACACGAAAATGAAGAACTGGAAAGGGTGTGATGCTTATTTAAATATGAATCCGCTAGATTAGTAAACTTATATTCCTAAAATTGTACAAAGCAGCAAGAAAAACTTAGTTATTCTTATTATTATAAATTCCCGCTAGTAAAGTCTTTCTACTTAATGATTTCCTTATTAAGCCCATACATACAGGTATAGAAAATGCAGCTATTCGTCTTTTATTTTATTAGTGAAGAATTTATAGCACCGCCCGAAGCATACGTTTTTCATTAATGCAGCCTAAGGAGGCGCAGCACATGGCAAATAGAATATCAAGAACAACTATCGTACTCATAGCGGCTATTTTAGCTCTAGCCTGCTTGTTTGTAGGAGTTCCAAAAACAGAAGCTGCTTCAACACCATCTCATTTAATTATCATTAACAAAGCGACAAACAAACTCGCTTATTATCAAAATGGTTCACTTGTCCGAACGTTTTCAGTAGCAACAGGACGCACGCAGTCTCTTACACCAGAAGGCCATTTCAAAGTAGTAAATAAAATTGTCAATCGCCCTTATTACTCAGGGAACATTCCTGGTGGAGATCCTAGAAACCCTCTTGGCAATCGCTGGCTAGGTCTAAATGCGAGAGGTACATACGGCACGACGTATGCTATTCACGGAAATAACAATCCTGCTTCCATCGGCAAATATGTAAGCAGCGGATGTGTTCGTATGTACGATGAAGAAGTCGCATGGTTATTTAGTAAAGTGACCGTCGGTACACCGGTTGTGATTACAACTTCTTCTAAATCATTTAACGACATTGCAGCAGCAAACGGGTACAACGTTTCTGGAAACTCAGGTTCTACTCCAGCTCCTTCTACAGGAACTGTTTTAAAGAAAGGCAGCAAAGGAAATGCAGTTAAAGAACTTCAGCAGAAACTAACTTCACTTGGCTATAATACAAAAGGTACGGACGGTGTGTTCGGTGCCAATACAGATTCAGCTGTTCGTAAGTTCCAAAAAGACCACGGCTTAACGGCTGACGGCATTGTTGGCCCATCAACATATAAAGCTTTAGGAAGTTCAGGAGCGAACCCGACGACACCAACAAACCCGACAAATCCAAAGCCAACAAATCCAAAGCCAACAAATCCACCAGCAGATACAACAATTAACACAAAACAAACGCTGAAAAAAGGAGGCAAAGGCAGCAATGTTCAAGCTCTTCAAAAGAAATTAACAGCGATTGGCTATAATACAAAAGGTACGGACGGTATCTTCGGTGCCAATACAGAAGCTGCTGTACGTAATTTTCAAAAAGACAATAAGCTAGCAGTGGACGGCATTGCCGGACCTAATACTTTAACTGCTATTTCCAAACGCTAATAGAGCCTGA
Source organism: Priestia sp. 10L35 (assembly GCF_056395685.1). Taxonomy (NCBI): domain Bacteria; kingdom Bacillati; phylum Bacillota; class Bacilli; order Caryophanales; family Bacillaceae; genus Priestia; species Priestia sp. 10L35. The sequence continues at coordinate 1,782 of NZ_JBFTKA010000005.1, forward strand.
TTTCAGGCTCTGTTTTTTTATTGATAAACCGCTTTTTTTACATCGCGCCTTGACCACTTAATGAACCAGTACGCCGTCTTTCTTTTCTACGACATACTTAATTAGCTGATAAACCGTTCTCATAAGATTTTGCTGCTGATAGATATCATTTTTGGCAGGAATTACGTTTTCTATCAGTCTGCTATATTTGTAGGCTTGATCGTCTTCTTTTTGTTTATAAAGAGCGAGCCAGTCGTTACGGGATTTTTCACGCAGCTGTTCGTTGAAATAGGAATAAACGACGGTTGCGAACTCACCTGCCAATTCTTGAATAACCTGCTGTCGGTCGGTGACCGAATGATAGGTACTTGACCACCCAGACGGCTGGCTTAGAAAATGCTCGTAGACAGATGAAATAAAAGCGGACGCAATGACTGGCACCGGCCCTTCATGCTCTCCTAAGGAAATGTTCAAACATGTTTCTCTATCCATATAAGGAATGTTCAGCGACTCCATCGCTTCATAAAAAGCCTGAGAGACAGTCAAGTTTAAATAAATAGGATGCAGCTCTTGCTGCTTTTTTCTCTTTTCTGATACTAAAGCTGCCTTTAAGTCTTTATACAGAAGGTGACTCTCTTTGAATTCCTCGTGTACACATTCTAAAATAGTCGTATTCCCTACTGTTAAATAGTAGTGAAGCTGCTTTTTCATAAGAGGTGAAACGTTTTTAAGCGCATAATCTATCATTTTAGCCATGGCATGTTTTTTAGCATAATCCGTACGGCAGCTTGGAGAGGTCAGCAAATCTCCGTGTGTGACACAAACGTTTAGCTTAGCACCGTGACCATGTACGATGAGCTGTTGAAGAAATTGAATATCTAATTCTTTAAGCCCATGATGTACGTATAAAATAGAAGCTGCTTGTTTAAAAGAATCGTGGATGGTGCTCGTATATTCAAAACACGCATGCTCGCAAATCGCTACTCCTTTTTTAAAAGAAAAAGGGCCGCAAACTTCAATTCTACGAAACAATGGATAAATAAGAAGTCCGTTATTTTCTTCTTCTTCATTTGTTAACGGACCAAGAGAAGACAGCTCTTTTGCTGTGAGACGGCAGGATATTGGCCAGTCGTCTTCTCCTATTTCCCATGTTCCTTCCTTGTATTCTTTCAACCGGGATTCAATTGCCAGAAGCATTTGCTCGGTGATTTTCCTGCATTCAAGCCGCTTGTGCCATCCCTCTGCAAAATCTCTTCCTTCTTGATCAACAGCGTCTTTTACTATTTCACTTTCTCGTTTAATTGCATCTACAAATTGTTTGAATGAACTATTTTCATCACTCATTCTTAAAGGAACATCATCATTAAAATAACGGGCTTTGTATGGGATATCTCCCAAAAGAGCGCGCAGATTAAAAGAGGCATCTCCGTGTAATAATTCAAAGACCAAGTCATAATCTGTGCCTCCTTCAGCATACACTTCAGCGCTTCTTAGTAGGATATTCTCCAATTTCCTTTGCACTTCACTTCGCGTAAAAAAAGAGACAGCAGCTTCATAGTGTTGGGAATCCTTCACCTTATACGTAACAGAATAAGCGCCTTTACTGCCTATTCCTAGAAAGCCACATTCCTTTTTTATACCAAGAAGCTGGCGGATTAAGGCTGTTTTGCCGCTTCCTTGTTCTCCGATTACATGAATGTACTCATACTCACTGTCAATTTGTTCGCTCGTCCTTTTTTCAATATCGTTATAAAAAGCATTCACTACTCGTTCATCATATCTTGCTTTTGCTCTGCCTTTTGCAGTACTTGTCCAAAAATCCTGCACTCTCAGCAGTTCATTCATCTCTTCAACCAGAATGTCAATTTCATCGTGTTGCTCTGTATACATAAACCGTTTAACAAACGGGTGCGATCTTCCTCTTTCATCTTTTTTAAACGGATGCTGAAACATAATTGACCAGCCTTTTCGCATAGGAGATTGACAGGCTTTTGCACGAAAAACTTTCATTCATTTCCCCTTCTTTCCCTAACATTGTCCTATTTGAAATGTATGGCTTTTAAAGGGGGGATATGTCTATGATTTTCCTCTTTTTAGAAGGATTTTCCCTTCATTTATCGAAGTAATTAATTGAGGTGATGGGAGAATGTTGACAAAAATTGTGAAATGCAGCATACCGACTGATAAAAAAGCATCTTTTTCATATACGCAACAGCATTGGGCTGCTCTGGCACACGTGAATGGTTTCATTGGCCAATTAGGGGGTTGGAACGTGGAAGATGAAACAGATGCTTGTATTCTAGCTCTGTGGGAAGATGGAACAACTTATCAAGAATTCATGAAGCATACTCATGATTCTATTTTTTATAAAAGCAAGCAGGATCAAACATATACGAATTTGGACGTTTCAACATCAGATCCGTCCTACTTCATAGGAGCACGCTACAATTATTACCGAAGCAGCGCCATTGAAAGCCGTTATTTAGTAAAGACGGAAATTGAAGTCGATTTTTACGACAAAGAAGATATCCATGAGATGGTAAAAAGCTTAATAAATCCTTCTTATCGCTGTTTATCTCACGTTGTATCACCAATCGAGCATAGCAAGCTTATCATTTTTTCATTATACGGATCTGCTTGTCCGCAAAAAACAATTGATACTTTCGTTCATCCAAATGTACTGAACGCGTCTCAATACATATATCAATTAGAGAAAAATTGGAACGTTCTTTCCAATTAAAAAATAGAAGCCTAGGCCCGACGCCAAAGCTTCTATTTTTTTATGATATGAACATCTTGGTTTTGTACGGTAATGACTTCCTCCGTCATACCTACAAACAAACCGCTTTCTACTACGCCTGGGATCCTTATCAGCTGTTTTTCCAACTCAGCAGGATTTTCAATTTCTGAAAAATGGCAGTCTAGAATGTAATTTCCGTTATCGGTGATAAACGGCGTATGATCATCTAAAAGCCTAAGCTGCGGTACACAACCTGCACTGCGAATGTGCTTCGCCGTCATTTCCCAGCCAAAACGTATAACTTCAACAGGAAGAGGAAAAGCTCCTAGCGTCTTCACTATTTTCTTAGAATCTGCAATCACGATAAACCGCTTCGCTGCGTACGCAATCATTTTTTCTCGAAGCAGCGCGCCTCCTCCTCCTTTAATTAAAGAAAGTTCGCTATCTACTTCATCTGCTCCGTCAATTGCTATATCAATATATTCAACATCTGCTAAGGTAACAATGGGAATACCTAGTTTCCTTGCCAGCTCTTCTGTTTTTTGAGAAGTAGGAACCGCTTTGATGTGTAATCCATTTTTTACTCGTTCACCTAGTTTTACAATTGTATAATAAGCTGTTGAACCTGTCCCTAGCCCTACAATCATTCCATCTTCAACAAATTGTGCTGCTTTTTCACCAACTGCTTGTTTTTCAATCATACAAAGGCCTCCTTACTCATATTGTACCCGTTTACATAAAAAAGGAAAAGTATTATGAACCCTTACGTAAAAACTCAGCTGACTATTCAGCTGAGTTTTTTTGAAACTGTGTATTTAGAAGAATTTTTTCTACCCAATACTGCTGTTTTGTACTGTTTGTCTGTTCGCTGCTTTTTAGTTCAAACGTATAGTAAATATACTTGTCTGAATAATCATCATTCACATAAGCATGGTAAATGCTATGCTTTCCATCTCTTGTTTGTTTTTTCACATAAATCGTTGCATTTTTACCTTTTAACATGTAATCAGGCTGAAAAGCATCTATTTTATTTTGAGCTGCTTTGCTTTTTTTCTTAGAAAATAAAGCCGTTATTTTCCCAGCATTGTATGAATCATTTTCCTTCGTTGATGCTGTCCATACTTCACTTTCATCTTCACTGCTTTTATAAGAAGATTTATGAATAACATACTGAAGCGGAAACCACATCCTATATTGATTGGTATCCGAAGTAAATAATTCAAATCCATTGTCTGTTTGTTCATGATCGACCAAAAATGTACTCGTAAACTTATCTGCCTGCGCTTCACTTTTAAATTTCCCGCTTTGAAATAGCCAAATTCCTACGGCAATAACCAATGCTCCAGCTACTGATGCGACTTTTTTTCGATCCATTGTTTCCACACACCTTTTAATACCCCTTTAACTTTTGATAATACCATATTGACGTTTATATCGTCATAAGGAGAAATAACCAAAGGGTTATATGAGCGCACATGCTAATTTAACTAGAGAAAATAAACTTTTTTACAATAGTAAATTTGATAACAGACGCTGAGCTAACAGCCGATTAGCCTTACCGGGCTCTAGCGTATACGTTAGTAGTTCTTGCTTTTCAGCTTTCGCTTTTATCAAACATTCACCCTTTGGAGAAAGAAGAGAAGTTGTGCTTTTTTGGTTCTCTAAGGCATAATTCACGCTTGCAAAGTAAATACCATTCTCCGTACTTCTTGCAATCATTGCATAATCATAAAACTTCGGATCTGGTACTTCACCAGTAAACTGTGGATGAAACACAATGCTTGCTCCTCTTACAGCAGCCCATCGGACAGTTTCAGGATAGCGCCATCCCTCATGGCAAATGACAATACCGAATTTCACGCCGTTTATTTCAAACAACTGGCGGCCATTTCCAGGCTTATAACCAAATTGATCTTCTGCTGGATCAATTTGATTTTTAGTTTGATACCCTAATTCTTTTCCATTTTCATCAATTACAAAAGCAGTTAAATGCATACCAAGTTCGTCGCGCCACTCCAGTGGTAAAATTACGTTGAGCTTTAACTGTTTGGCAAGCAACTTAACTCTATAAAGCGTATTTTGTTGAATTTCGTGATTGTATGTCTCAACTTCAAAACCCACTCCTCTAAGTCCCGGCACAATTGATTCTGGAAAACATGCAAGGTTACACCCTTCTTCTGCTGCTTGTTTCATATAATTTTCTACCGTTTCTATACCCTCTGCGGCTGACTTTGGAAATCTCACTTGAGCTAACCCAATTTTCATTCATTGCTCCTCCGTTTCCAATATCATAAAAAACTCATGCTACCTACTAGCGTAACATGAGTTTTTTATCTTTACGTAAATAATTTAATTAGCATGCTAAGAAGAATACCTACCGCACTAAAGTCCGAATCTCCAAATGTTGTGCCTTTAAAACCTAACGACGCGAGAACAGGCAGTAAAATAGCCGGTAAAAAACTAATTAAGATTCCATTGGCAAATGACCCGACCACTGCTCCTCTTCTTCCCCCCGTCGCATTTCCAAATACTCCGGCAGCTGCTCCCGTAAAAAAGTGCGGAACGAGGCCTGGCACGATAATACTTAGACCAAATAGAGGCAAAAAGAACATTGAAATGAGACCTGCGATAAAGCTTGAAAAGAATCCAATGACCACTGCGTTAGGAGCAAACGGAAACACAGTTGGACAATCTAGAGCTGGAATGGCATTTGGTAGCGCTTTGTCAGCAATTCCTTTAAATGCTGGTACAATTTCTGCTAAAAGCATACGAACACCCGCCAGCACGACATATACTCCTGCTGCAAAAGTGATTGCTTGAATTAGCGAGTACACAATAAAATTTTGACCCCCGCTTAATTTTGTTTCGATAAATGCAGGACCTGCAAAAAGTGCCACAACAATAAATAAAACGGTCATGGTCAGTGAGACAGAAACGGATGTATCCCGAAGAAATCCTAAGGATTGAGGAACTTTAATTTCTTCTGTTGTTTTTTCGCGATTTCCTACTCGCTTGCCGATAAACCCTGCTACTAAATAGCCTAAGGAACCAAAATGACCAACGGCAATATCGTTTGACCCTGTAATTTCACGCACATACGGCTGAAGCAGTGCAGGAAATAAAACCATTAAAATACCTAATAATAGTGCACCGATCAAAACCAAAGGTGCTCCCGTTAACCCGCCGGTAGATAAAATTGCTGCAATCAAACAAGCCATAAACATGGTGTGATGCCCAGTTAAAAAGATATACTTAAATTTCGTGATGCGCGCGATAATGATATTTACAATCATACCTAAAAGCATAATCATCGCTGTTTCTGTACCAAACGTTTGTTGAGCTACAGCTACAATTGCTTCATTATTAGGAATGATGCCTTCAACGGAAAACGCTTTATTAAACATTTTTCCAAACGCTTCAAGTGAAGCAATTAATATATTAGCTCCCGCTCCTAATATAAGAAAACCCATAATTGTTTTTAAGGTGCCTGATACAATATCTGCACTTTTTTTCTTTTGAAGCAACAAACCGATTAGTGCAAACAACCCTACTAGAATAGCGGGTGTTCCTAATATATCTTTCATAATTAAATCAAACATGGCTTACGCCTCCACGAAGTATTTTTGCAGTGCTCCTTTAATTTCCGCTTGATTTAAAATGTTTTGCAATGCCACGACCGTGCGAGTGCCATCATCCAATTGATTTACAATATCTGCAGATCCTAAATAGATATCTGCCTGCTCCGTTTTACTAGTTGTTAAATCCGTATGAGATACCTGTGCCTCAACACCAAGCTCTACTAAAATTTTCTTTACATTCATTTCCACAATAAAACTGCTTCCTAAACCGTTTCCGCATACAACTAAAATCTTTTTCATTTTTTATCTCTCCTTTTAATTTGAGTAAGCTTCAATTAATGCAAGCATTTCTTGTTTTGTATTCATAGCAATAAGCTTGTCAATATTATCGTTTTCAGATAGCATCATTGAAAGCTGTGACAATGCTTTTAAGTGGGTTTCATTATCAGTAGCAGCAAGTACGATAATAAGCTGCGCTCCGTGCTGTTTTTCAGTAGAAAAATAGACCGGCTCCTTTAAACGAAGCATGCTCATACCCACACGATTTACACCTTGTTCCGGCCTTGCGTGAGGGAGCGCAACTTTTGGCGCAATAACAATATAAGGGCCTAACTGTTCTACACTTTTGATCATTGCTTCTACATAAGAAGGTTCAATATATTCATAGTTCAACAAAGGCTTGGCAGCCAGCCTAACAGCTGATTTCCAATCGTCTGCTGAATCTGTAAGCTGCAAGAATGGCTCTTGCAATACTTCATGCAACATTGGCTTTTTATCCTCTCTTACCATTTTTTTAGATTGCTGTATTACTAGTTTTAAATTAGCTAACAGAGCTGGTTCATCCTCAATATTTGCATGCTGCTTAATAATACCCATGATGGCTTGAGTGGTTAGCTGAGAAGAAGCTGGTTCAACTAAGTCGATTAACCGCTGCTTTTCATCATCCGTTAAAATAGGATTCACAAGCATCACATTCATTCGCTTTTTTAATGGCGTAGTTGTAATAACTAAATCATAGGTTTCTTTAAACTGCTCATAATCTCTTACCGTCATTGGCCCTATCAATTCAGCATCTGTTAACAGTTGTTCAAGCTGATACTGAAGCATACGGGACGTTCCAATTCCATTGGCACAAACAATAACAATGCGCTTTTGTTTTTGCCTTCCCTCTTGTTTTTTCATCCATCCTCCGAAATGAAGAGCAAAATAAGAAATTTCGTCTTCATTAATACGTGTTTGAAGGCTGTTTTCCAAAGGAAGCAACGCTTTTTTTGTCAGTTCTACTATATCCTGATACTTTGTTTGAATAGCCGAAAGCATAGGGTTAGGGAGGTGAATATTATAGAGAAGCCTGTAATAAGCCGTCTTCAAATGAATATATAAATTTTGTTCAAGACGATTTCGATCTTCAAATACCACACAAGCATATGCTTGAAACCGTGATACCATTTCTTTTACAATGCTTCTCATCCAATCATCACTATCTGCTTGATTTACTACATTTACTTTTGCACTTAGTAAAACCGTGGCCAGATAATGTTTTTCTTGAGGTGGAAAATCAAATCCTAAAACGCTTTCAATTTCTTGGAGCGCTTTGTACTGCCTGGTTTTTTCTAATTCGTCTTTTCTAGTAATCAAGGCGTCTACATAGCGCTTGCCTCCAATACGCTGAATACAGAACGTGAGCATATAGGCTAATTGCGTCAGCATCTTGTCTGTAAACGCCATTCCCAGTTTATCTTCACACTCTACAAGCCAGTTATAAATCATTGAATATTCGTAATCTGCTTTCATGACCCTTTTCAATAACTCTTCTTGATGTTGACTTAATAATTCTGTGATGTGTATATAAAGCAAATTTCGAATGTCGCTTTCAGATCCTTTTACTTCGTACCCATCTTTATAGCTATATGTCAAAGATATGCCTTTCTTTGCCCACTTGTTTTTTAAGTCTTTAATATCTTGTAAGACAGTGTTGCGACTAACTTCTGTTTCATCCATGAGCTGCTGAGTTCCGATTTTCCCGCCTCGAAGTATACACATCAAAGCAACGTATATTTGCCGGTCCTCAACTGATAAGTAAGCAGATGGCATAACATGGGAAAATTGTTTAGCAACTTGGTCCTTTGCTTGATCGTTTAGAAAAAAGCCTTTCCCATATGTGTACTGAACAAACTCTAATTCTTGCTGACACAGCCAATCGTTAATTTTCTCAATATCATAATAGATAGTACGCCTTGACACTTGAAACTGCTTCATTAACTCTTGTACTGATATAAATGTTGCGGCTTGAAGCAAAACTTGCAATACGGCCGTACTGCGTTTGTCTAACAAATGAATCACCTTCAGTCCAATTCGTGCACAAATTGAAATACTTACTATGCTTTATGCTTTTACTATACTACGGGTCTTACAAAATGATTAGACCGAATTCACCCACATACATTGTGCAAAAAATGTACTCAACAAAAAAAGAAGTGCTGTATGCACTTCTTTTAAGAGTTAATCTTTAGTCGGCTGTTCCATTGCTTCTCCGATGGCTTTTTTTAAATGTCCGTCATGTTTATCAAGCAGCCGATGCACCTCATCACCTTCTGTAGAAGTAAGAAGCGCAAGAATGGCGGCTTTTGGCGTTTTGTATGTTTGTAAACTTTCCGCTGCCTCCTCTGGTGAGACGCCTGTTAGTTCCGCAATAATATTTTTAGCACGCTGTACGAGTTTATCATTAGTCGGCTGTACGTCTACCATTAGATTGCTGTAGACTTTACCAATTTGAATCATTGAAGCGGTCGTCAGCATATTAAGAACAAGCTTTTGGGCAGTTCCGGCTTTCATTCTTGTTGAACCTGTTACAACTTCCGGCCCTGATTCTGCTACTATTGCATATTTTGCTTCTTGTTCCATAGGTGATTGAGGAGAATTTACAACACAGCCCGTTACTGCTCCCAGGCTGTTTGCATACGCAAGCGCTGAGAGTGTATAAGGAGTTCTTCCACTTGCAGCTATACCTACAAGAATATCTTTATTTGATAAATTAATCGCTTTCAAATCTTCTATCGCTTGTTTCTTATTATCTTCTGCTCCTTCTAACGCATGACGGAGCGCTTTGTCTCCCCCGGCTATAATCCCAATTACCTGTTCGGCAGGTGTACCGAATGTTGGTACACATTCAGATGCATCTAATACACCTAGCCGCCCGCTTGTACCTGCTCCGATATAAATAAGACGTCCGCCTTGTTTAAAGGCACTGACAATTTCATCTACTAACAGAGCAATAACAGGGAGCACTTTATTGATCGCCTGAGGCACTTGATGATCTTCTTCATTAATTTTTTTTACAATTTCCAGACTTGATAATTCATCAATGTTTAAGGTTTGCGGATTGCGTTTTTCTGTTAAGATATGATTTAAGTTCACTGTGATCCCCTGCCTTTTCTACCATCATTTTTTCTCTATTTATACTCGTTCATGAACAGCTGATAAGCTCCTTTAGCAGATGATACTCGCTGTGTTGCCCACTGGATATGCTTTATTTCTTTTTCACATGCTTTTTTATAAACATCAAACACTTCTGGAACTTCCGTTAAAATGCTGCCCTTGCATGACAGCAAGCAGCTCCCTTCAAACCGCTGTTTCTTATATAAATGAAGAGTCATGTTGGCAAGGTTCTTTCCAGCCTGTTGAAGAATGTCACTTGCTTCTTGTTTATGATTTCTCGCTTGATTTACAACAAGCGGAGTGAGTGAAGCAACCTCTGATTTAGGAGATGAATAGACAAACTTTTTTATATCGTGTATGGTATCTGCTTTTACATGTTGCAAGATTGTCTGACTAAGGCTGCTGTAAGGAAGGCTTTGATCATGCTCTTTCGTCAGCAATATCAGTGCTTGAAGACCAATCCAATATCCGCTTCCTTCATCTCCAAGAAGGTGTCCCCACCCTCCTCCGTATTCGTACACTCCGTCTTTTTTCCCAATGCTGACGGCTCCAGTTCCTGCAATGGTTAAAATCCCGTCTTTTCCATGCAGTAGTGCTTCATGTGCAATCATGGCGTCATCATATAAACCTACTTCTACCTGATAACGATCATAAAAATATCTTTTTATTTCTTCTTTAGATAATGCTTTACTTCCAGCAAGCCCTAGTGAAATGCCTTTACATGTATGACCAGCAAGCGCAGTTTTGCACGCCGTAATACATTCATCAATATGAGTAATAGCCATGTTGTAATTAATGAGCAAATTTCCATAGCCGCTTTTTGAAGCAGCGAGCTCTTGACCGTCTAAGCTATATGCAACGCCTTCTGTTTTTGTTCCCCCGCCGTCGATACCAATAATATAGTCCATTTTATCACCGCTCAAAAAAAGCAAATTTGTCCCATGGCTGCAGTTCATTTAGTAAAAAAATTTCCTCTTCTGCAATGCGTCCTACTACGTTTGTTTTACCTGAGTTCTCCATGTCTAACAGCGCAATTTGCAGCTCTCCTTTGTACTGTCCATAGAGTTCATTTTCTATTAAAATATCGCCTCTTCGAATGGAAGGAGTATACGTAGGCTTGAATTCTTCTTTTTTATATTTTACTCGGCTTTGCGTAGAGCGAATTAAATAATCAGATACGTCTCCGCGGTAAAAATGAAACTCTTCCAGCACAATTTTTTTCTCAAGCTCGGTAATCGTATCATACAGGGTCACGTTAAAAGTAAAGCGCTCTTGCTGAACAACATCACGCAGCGCCTTCATCTCTTCTTCTGATGCATACGCATTCGCAATGATTGCACAATCAATTAATCCCGTTTTAAAAAGATGCTTAGCCTGCACGTCGATCGGAAGCGTGCGATGCATTTCAAGCGTACAAAGCCCTTCAGTAACAGGCCACGGTCCAAAAGTAGCGCTTGGTGAATTAATAAAGGCTGCTGTTTCAAGGTTATGTTCTTTAAACAATGCTGAACACTTCAAAAAGTGATCATACGACACCCCCGCATATCGATGAGGATAGAAGTTGTGCGATCCGAGCAGCTGCTTTCGATTCGGTCGGTAACTCAAAATATTATCCACATACTTCGTCGCATTACTCATATTAATTTCAATTTTTAAGCCGTATGGATTAAAGGTCATAATGGACTCTTCATTTCCCGTATACCCTAGATCAAGACGAATAGCATAAGCCCCTAATTCGTGAAAAAAAGATAAGTCATCATAAGAAATGCCAAGCGCTCCAAATACGCGAGGAGCGATGTCCACTACTACTTCCATCTCTAGCTCATTGGCAAACTCAATAATTTCTTTAAAATTTGCCATTACTTTTTTCTGATCGCCTTCAACAGAAAGCAAGCATGTAAAAATGCGGGTAAATCCGTATTGATGCGCAAGTGCTATATACGCTTTATCTTTTTCGACAGTCGAATGTTCCGGGTAAATCGCAATACCTAGCTTTTTCATTGATTTTCGCCTTCTTTTTTAAATTTTTTAATAAGCTTAATCATATGTTCAATTAATTTTTGCTCTGAAATAGCCGTCATTAAATGATCTTGTGCGTGAATTAAAAGCAGCGACTTTTCAATTGTTTTTCCGTTCAATTCACGTTGAATAAGCGCAGTTTGCGTTTTATGAGCATGACTGAGCTCTTCTTGAGACTGCTTTAAAAGTTCGTCAGCTTTATTAAAATCATAATCTTCAGCTGCTTCTAACGCTTCATATGCAAGTGATCTGGCATTTCCTCCGTATGCAATAAGTTCAAAAATTTCATTTTCCATATTTGCTGCTTCTGTCATTTCTTCCATCCCCTTTTTTATAGTGGTACAGGCGTAATGTTTCCTAATATTACAGGAGACAAGGCGCCGGTTGCGCTTGGTACATTGCTTGGATAACCTGAAAGTGTTTCATTTGCGAGCACCGCAAAAGCTACGGCTTCTTTTGCTTCTGAAGACATTCCTATTTCTTCTTGTGTATACACGCTGCAGCGTTTCCCGATCTGCGCTTTAATCATATTCATCAGCGTATTATTATAACTTCCGCCTCCTCCAATAATCACTTCGTCAATAGAATAGGCAGGAAAAATAAATGTTTCATAGTGATGTACAATGGATGATGCCGTGAACATAGTAATCGTAGCTAGCAGATCTTCCTTTTTATGTTTACTATAATTCTCTAGCAGTCTCTTTGTGTACTGTGTACCGAACAGTTCTCTTCCCGTCGATTTAGGAGGAGAAAGCTTCATGTAATCATGATTCATACAGTCTTCTAAAAGCTCTGAAATAATCTTTCCTTCAGCTGCTAAACGCCCATTTTCATCAAATGAAACATTAAAAAGCTGCTGACACGCTTCATCTATCATCATATTTCCCGGCCCCGTATCAAAAGCTACTACGGGTACAGGAGATTTTTTTGGCGGAATCAACGTTACATTTCCAATACCTCCAACGTTTTGAAGCAGCCTTGTACGCTCAGCGTGGCTGTACAAAATCCGTTCCGTGTGAGGAACTAACGGAGCACCTTGCCCGCCTGCTGCCATGTCCATCACTCTGAAGTTTGCTACTACCTTCGTTTTGGTTTCATAGGCAATAACAGCCGGCTCTCCAATTTGGAGTGTAGACATCGCTGTACTTCCCGAAGCATAAGGCTGATGGTAAATGGTTTGACCATGCGATCCAATAACATCTATTTGTTCAAGAGAAAAGCGGGCTTCTTGGCACACTTTTTTCACTGCATCCGCAAATGCATAGCCAAGTTTAAAATTTAAGCTGCAGATCAGCTGTACATTTGAATGTTCAAAAGAAAGCGCCTGCTCAATTTCCTTTTTTAACTGAGGTGAAAACGGCACGGTAATAAAATGAAGAAGCTTAACTTTACTTTCATAGCCGCTTCCTTCAATTTGAACAAGAGCTGCATCAACTCCGTCGAGTGACGTTCCTGACATAAGTCCAACAGCATACATACTACGCGTTCACTTCCTTAAAAAAAGCAGGTAAATACTTGCGATGAGCTTGAAGCAGTTCATCTAAGACCGACTTAGCCAGCTCGTCACTTGGAACAAGCGGATTAATGCTCAGCGCAACCAGTGCTTTTTCATAAGATCCTGTAACCGCAGCTTCTGCTCCTACTCGTTCAAACGATTTAATTTGCTGCACAAGTCCATTAACTTCTACCGGAAGTTCACCGACAGCGAGCGGTACTGGCCCTTGCTTTGTTACTACACAGTTTACTTCAACCGCAGATTCGTTTGGGAGTGAGGAAATGGCTCCATTGTTTTTTACATTTAATGTTTGAATATCGCCTTTATCGTTATAAATGGATGAAATTAAATTGCATGCGGCATCGCTGTAATAAGCGCCTCCTCGTTTTTCCAGCTGCGGAGGCTTCATTTCTAGATTTGGATTTTTATAGTGTTCAAAAAGCTCGGCTTCTAATGCTTTGACCACTTCAGCGCGTGTGGTACCTGACTGAAAGGTCAGAAGCTCTTCTGCTAATATTTCTTTTGTTTTGTAGTAGTAGCGGTGATAAGGACATAAAATCACGCCAAGAGCTTCCAAAAAGTCCGGTTGCCATGGAATAGGAGCTATGTTTCTCATTGTTACTTGAGAGTTTGGATCACTTAATCGCCGAATGACTTCTTGCGTTACTTCCTTTCCTTTTGCATACACATGCAGTCCATATACCAAGTGATTTAACCCTGCAAATTCAATGTGAACATCTTCTTTTTCTACTTGAAGCAAGCCCGCGATGGAGTTTGTCATATGTACAGGCAGGTTACAGACTCCTACTACTTTAGAATGCTTTCCGTAGCGAAGCAGTGCCTCCGTTACCATACCTGCAGGATTTGTAAAATTAATAAGCCAGGCGTTTGGACAAACTTCGTGTATTTCCTCGGCAATTTTCAACAAAACGGGTATCGTTCGCAAGCCCTTAAATAATCCTCCCGCCCCGTTTGTCTCTTGACCAATCATTCCGTACTTAAGAGGGATGCGTTCATCTTGAATACGCGCATCAAGCTGACCTACTCTAAGCTGTGTCGTTACAAAATCAGCATTTATCAACGCTTTTTGTCGATCAAGCGTTAAATGAATTTCCATATCAACACCTGCTTTTTTGACCATTCTTCTCGCAAGTGCTCCTACAATTTCAAGCTTCTCTTTTCCTTCTTCAATATCTACAAGCCATAGCTCTCGAATTGGAAGCTCATCATATCGTTTAATAAACCCTTCGACCAATTCCGGTGTGTAGCTTGATCCTCCCCCTATTGTCACTACTTTCATTTTTTGTCCCTCCTTGTTAAAAAACGGCTAAATATGTAACGGCTGTGCACCCTATTCCAAGCAAAACAAAGCGTATACAAACGGCGGTTTTAGATAAAGCTGCGTTTGAAAGCCGAATGGAAATAAATGTTGTAAGCAGCGCTGCTGATAGACTTGTAATGGCAAATAAACTATGCTGCGCTGATAAACCAGCATACTGCAGTAGAGGTGTAAAAATAACGTTGCAAAGAACCATGGTTAGCAGAAATAAAAACACAGTTTTATATCGAAACCGAACAAACATTGACCCTCACTCCTACTAAAGAGATAGAAGCCAAACAAGTTGGCTTCTCTTTCTTTACATTTGAACTGAACTATCGGATGGTGCAACCGTTGCTTCATCGCTTTTTTCCATTTCGACCATCTTTCGGTCGTACATTTTAAAGAACGGAAGATAAATGACAACAGAAATAGCAATATTGATAATGACTAGCACAACCGCCCGCCAGTCTCCTCCGGTTGATAGATAAGCTCCGATCGGCGCCGGGAGCGTCCATGGAACCATTACGTAGGTTGGCGTAATAAGACCTGTCGCCGTTGCTGCGTATGAAATGATCGTTGTAATAATCGGGATAATGATAAATGGAATAATTAAAATAGGATTTAAGACAATTGGCAAACCGAAAATAATTGGTTCGTTAATATTAAAAACCGCTGGAATAAAAGATGTCCTAGAAAGCGCTTTCGAATATTTAGATTTTGAGAAAAACAGCATCGCTAAGGCAAGACCTAGCGTCGCTCCAGATCCTCCAATCCAAACAAACCACTGAAAGAACGTTTCAGGTGCAATATACGGAAGTGTGGAAGCTCCGTCCGCTACCGCTTCAGCATTTTTTGCTAAGTACACTTCCCATACAGGCCGTGCCACTGTTCCAACAACAGAGACGCCGTGGATTCCGAATGACCAGAAAAACGTGATTAAGAAAACCGGTATTAACACTCCTGCTAAACTATCTCCAGCTTCCACAAGCGGAGCAACTAGTTTATCAACTAAATGATGAAGGTCGATACCTAAAACAATCGTAATAATTGTCATAAGTACAACAACAATCGCAACCGGAATTAGTGCTTCAAAAGACCTCGATACCGAAGGCGGCACTTGTTCCGGCATTTTAATGGTGACATTTTTTGCTTTACAAAACCTGAGAATTTCGACCGATAAAATCGATACAATCATCGTTACAAATAAACCGTGACCTCCAAGGTTTGTCATTGGAAGCATAAACCCTTCTTCTTCAATCAGCTTTGGAGTGACCGTAAGAAGTAGTGCAGCTACTGCAATTTGCGCTCCTGACAGCGGATCGAGATTATAGCTTTTGGACAAGTTGTATCCTATCCCAAAGGCTATATATAAAGACATAATAAACATCGTTACGCGATACGGTATTAAAATATTGGCGCTGTTATCAGCGGCCCATTTCGCAATTGTGCTGTCTTGCGGCACAGGCGGAAACGCTAGAATCAAGAAAAAACTTCCGATAATGATAAACGGCAAAGCGGATATAACACCATCGCGAATGGCTTGAAGATGCCGCTGTTCTGATAACCTGGCCATAGGTCCTGATAAATTGTTCTCTAAAAACGACACAAATTTGCTCATATACCCTTTCCCCCTCTATATTCTCCCCTTGTGTAAATGAAACCCCTTATCTATTTAAAAAGCAGGAATACACCTGCTTTTCTTAGCTAACGAGCTGTTGAACCGTTTTAAAAAGCGTTGGACCTCCAAGCGGCGTATAAGCCTGCGGCGGAATGGGCCCGCATGGAACAGAAGCTTTATCTGCTTCCGCTTTCACTGCATTAAACCGGTGACGAATCTGCGGTGCAACCATTACAACGTCCCAGCCCTTTTGAATTTCCTCTGCCACTTCATTTGTTCCAATTGCCAGCACTTCCATATCCGTTCCGTGCTTTTGTGCTTCTGTTTTTAATGCTTTTACCACAATCGCACTTGACATTCCTCCAGAACATACAAACAATACCTTCATTTTCTCATTTCCCCCTACCTCTTTATTTTTTGAATTACATTATGTGTATCGATTATGCGTTCAAACACTTGATTGCCTTTTTGAATACATAACCGTATAAACATCGCATCTACAATGGCTAACTGAGCAATACGAGCGCTCATCGTTCCAATTCGAATATGCTGTTCTTCTACCGAAATAGTCAGCAGAATATCAGCTAATCTAGAAGCTGGCGATGATCCGTGCTGCGTTAGCAAAATGACGGCTGCTCCTTTGTCTTTGGCTATTTGCATCAGTTCTACCACTTCTTTTGTTTGACCTGAAGTGGATACCACAAACAGCACATCATCTTTTGTCATATTCGTAGCCATCACCATTTGAACATGACTATCTAATGAAAACAGAGCCGAAATATCAATTCGAAGCAGTTTATACTGAGCATCTAGCGCAACTACAGATGATCCTCCTGCTCCGTATAAAAACACTCGTTTCGCTCCCTGAATAGCTTCCGCAGCTGCATCAATTGCAGAAGTGCTCACTAGTCGGCTTGTATTCATCAGTGCGCTCATACTTTTGCTTATGACTTTTTCAAGCACGGCATCTGTCTCGTCTTCAAAATTAACTGGAAGATTCGGCAGCTGTTCGGTATGCACCTTATGAGCATCTTTTGCTAATTCAATCTTTAATTCTTTAAAACTATTAATGCCTACACGCTGACAAAAGCGAATAATCGTAGCTTCGCTGCACTGACACTGCTTAGCTAACTGTTTGGTCGTTAAGTTCAACGTGGTCGTGGGATTTTCTAGCACGTAATCAGCTACTCTTCCTTCAGCAGGACTGTAATGATTCATTTGTGCATCGATTAAAGTAAGTACGGAAAATTGGCGCATGAATTCCTCCATCGTTAAGTAACGTATTTCTAAAATATTCTTTAAATTACCATTATTATATTTTTTCTGAAGTTTAATTTCAATATTTTTCTGATATTTTTAAAACTTTATTTTATTTTTCAGAATATTTCATTAAAATCTATTGTGAATATAACGACCGCATGCTATATTATGAAAGAAATTTTATCTCAACCAAAAAAGAAGGAGGAACGAACATGCATATTAGAAAATGGGTTGGAGGCATCTTGTTTTTACTGCTGTTTTGTTCGAGCACATTGCCTGCTAAAGCAGACGTACCTACTACGTATCAAAAACGGGAGCTTCGAGCCGCTTGGATTGCAAGCGTATACAACATTGATTGGCCTTCTCAGCCTGGTCTTCCGGTTGAACAGCAGAAAAAAGAGTTTACCTATTTGCTAGATGAAGTAAAAAAGATGGGGATGAATGCTGTTGTTGTTCAAATTAAACCGACCGCCGATTCCTTTTATCCGTCAAAATATGGCCCGTGGTCAGAATATTTAACCGGTACACAAGGAAAAGATCCCGGCTATGATCCTCTGGCCTTTATGGTAGACGAAGCACACAAGCGCAACTTAGAATTCCACGCATGGTTTAACCCTTACCGCATTACAATGAATCATACTGATTTAAACAAACTAGCCGATAATCATCCTGCCAAACAACATCCTGATTGGGTCGTCTCCTACGGAAAACAACTCTACTACAACCCAGGTATTCCAGAAGTAAAAAACTTTATTATTGAAGAAGTGCTCGAAGTCGTAAGAAACTATGATATTGATGCTGTTCATATGGACGACTATTTTTATCCTTATAAAATTGCAGGTCAAACGTTCCCAGATCAAAAAATATATGAAGCCTACGGTGCTCAAACGTTTTCCAATATTGAAGACTGGCGGCGTGACAATGTTAATCAGCTTGTTCGAGATTTAAATAAATCTATTAAAAAAACAAAATCATACGTGAAGTTTGGCATCAGTCCGTTCGGCGTATGGCGAAACATTGCTAATGATCCAACCGGCTCTGAGACGACTGCTGGACAAACAAACTACGATGATTTGTATGCTGATACGCGTACGTGGATTCAAAATGGATACATTGATTACATTACTCCGCAAATTTATTGGAATATCGGATTTGAACCCGCTGCTTACGATACGCTGCTCAACTGGTGGAGAGATGAAGTGCGCGGAAAGCCAGTTCACCTTTATATTGGACAAGCTGCTTACAAAATTAATAACAACGCGGTGGAAGCTTGGTCTGATCCCGATGAGTATCCGAGGCAAATTGCTCTAAATCACCAGTTTCCAGAAGTACAG
Organism: Priestia sp. 10L35; assembly: GCF_056395685.1. NCBI lineage: Bacteria > Bacillati > Bacillota > Bacilli > Caryophanales > Bacillaceae > Priestia > Priestia sp. 10L35. The sequence continues at coordinate 20,564 of NZ_JBFTKA010000005.1, forward strand.
GGGAGCATGCATTTTAGCCTGAAAGATTTGAACCGAAACCCGCTAGGAATAAAAGATAAGCTGCAAAACGATATTTATAAACACCCTGCGCTTATTCCAGCAATGCCTTGGCTTGATAATACGGCCCCAAAAGCACCAAAATTAAAAAACGCGGGTCCTCATACAAAAGAAGCAGCATTTGAAATTCGAGATCACCAGCAGAATGACTCCGCTTATTATGCCATTTATCGCTTTCAAGGCAATAAAAAAGGCGACATTAACAGCGCCGAAAACCTGCTGACAACCGTTCGAAAAACAGGAGAAAAACAATTGTTTGTAGATCAAAATGCACTCAAAAATCAAACATACACATATGTTGTAACCTCTGTTGACCGTTTGCATAACGAAAGTGCCGTTTCCCGCACGCTTACTGTAAAAGCATCTCATTAAAAAAGGTTCTATAGCAAAATGTATGGTAGGATAAAGAAATCAAACGATGCTTTATCAAGCCATTCTGTTATAGAAAGTAGTGAAAAAAAGATGGAACCAAATTATGATCGCGCTTTTGGCGTATATGGAATTTGTATGCGAGATAACAAGCTGCTTGTTATTCGAAAAAATAGAGGTCCGTATATTCATCGTTTTGATTTGCCAGGCGGACAGCTAGAGCACGGTGAAACATTAACCGAAGCGATGAAAAGAGAATTTGTGGAAGAAACAGGCTTTGAGATTAACATTGTTTCTCAAGCGGGTATAACAGATTTTCAGTATCCTTGTAAGTGGAAAGAATTTACTCACGTGCATCACATTGCTGTATTTTATTACGTAGACATTGCCGGCGGTGAGCTTCTTTCCCACCCCGTACAGTTTGAAGGACAGGATTCTTTGGAAGCATTGTGGATTGCACCGCAGGATCTCAACATTGATAATGCTTCGCCTCTTGTTCTAAAAGCAGTGGAATCTTTAAGCTTATTATCATGGCCTTATGAATCTCAGATTTATGATGATTGGGAGCTTAAAACCTCCGAACAATAATAATGATAGTGCCTACACATTACTCATGAATATCGTACACTTAGCTTCTATTTAAGTTGAAATCAGAAAATATGTTTAATTTCTTTCTAATGGTGGAACAGACAAGTAACACTACTTAATTACTAATAGAAAGGAAGATTAAAATGAGTAAAGGTTTAGGAGATAAAGTTAAAGGAAATGTATCAAAAGCTAAAGGTGAAGTAAAAGATCAAGTGGGAAATGCAACGAATAACCGCGACCTTCAGCGCGAAGGAAAAGCTGAGAAAACAAAAGGAAATGCTCAAAAAGCAGTAGGCGAAACAAAAGATACATTTAGCAATAAATAAAAAAAGACGAGCTTAATGCTCGTTCTTTTTTTATTTAATAAGCTGATTTAAGCTTTTAATGATTACGTTTGGCTGCAATTCTTTATGTTCAGCTACATTTCCTTTTCGGTTGACCCAAGCCGTTGCGAACCCGTAGTTTTTAGCACCGGCAATATCCCATGTATTCGATGACAAAAATAATACTTCTTCTCTTTTGGCGTTCATTTTGTTTTTTGCATAGTGATAGCTTGCCATCGTAGGCTTGTACTGTTTGATTTCGTCTACGGAAATAACGGCCTCAAATAAATGATTCATGTTGTGATAAGAAACAAGCGGATCAATCATGTGCTTAGGACCATTCGTAAAAATAGCCAGGCGATACCCTTTTTCTTTTAAATAGGCGAGCACCTCTTTGATTTCATCGTAGACATTCAGCTTCATGTAGGCACTCATCAGCATTTTTTCTTCGTGTTCCGTTAAATCAATATCATTTGCTTCTGCTGCATATTTCAGGGATTGATTTGTTAATGTATAAAAGTCAACGTATCGTCCCATCAGCTGATATTGCATGGCGTATTCAATTTGCTTCAAACGCCATAAATGACTAATGCTTTCTCCCCGCTCCGGATACAGCTGATCACACGTTTCAATAACGGTATGTACATCAAACAGTGTTCCATATGCATCAAATAAAATCGTTTTAAATTTCATCTGTGTTCGCCTCCTTCTTTCATTTTACCCACTCGCAAAAAAACATAACGTTTTTTCTGTTAAAAAAGAGGCCTATTAACAGCTGATGTATGCTCATTTCTTATGAAAATAAAAAAACAGCAGGCTCTCCTACTGTTTATAATCCCACACGACTTTCCATTCTCCTTTTTCACGAACAGCATACACTTTCTGCACCAAATCAAAGTTTCCATATTTCCCTTTATACGTTTGGATAACGGTCATTTCGTAAACAACAGGAAACGCTTTACGATCATTTTCCATCTTCCAGCTCTTTCTTTTTTCAACATCTTCAATGGAATAAGTAAAGGTGTCTACCCCGAAATGATTGAGAAATACGTGTGCTCGATCTTGTATGTATGCACCTTTTGTCCATTTCTTTTTCATCGATGAATGAAAAAGGTCCCATGATTCCGAAAAGTTTCCTTCCTGTTCTAGCGTATAAAATTCTTTTACGGCAGATTTGGCTTGATGACTCGGAGAAAAGAATGTAAATTGAAACATCCAAACTCCCAGCGCAATAACAGAAAGAAACACAGCTACTCCTAAACTTCGCTTCAAAAGCAGTGTTTTTTTTCGATACAAGTAAAAAGCCCCTTTATCAAAAATGCAGTATACAACAGCTTATTCGATATCCAAGCTTTTTAGTATTGCCGGACTAAACTTATCCGGCATATCTTTAAAAAAGGGATTGAGACATAAACATAAAAGATCCGAACGATTCATCGTTCGGATCTTCCTTCAACTAAAATACGTTTGTCCCAGCCTCTTTCGTCGCTATACAATGTGAAAAGCCATTTGCATGGCTGCTAAAAAGCCCACGAACACAAGGCCCGTCACGAGACCCTCTTTCCAATCTGGCCGGTCCCCTCGAACAAATTTAGCAATATCATACGATAGCATCGCTGCTAAAAAAATGGATAAGACAATATACAGCGGCTCCATCTTTTATCACCCACTATTTCTTTTCTTCAGTGTAACAACTTTTTCATAAGTATGCATGTAAGAAAAACAGCTTAAAATTCTTGACGAATGTGTGAAATTTCTCTTTTTCATGCATAAACTACTTAAAAGCGTGAAAGGAAGATGCCGTTTGTCTGCTTTTAATCCTCAGCAATTTAGCGTCACATACCGGCAAGGAAGCACGCCCACCTTTCCTTTTATTGGGCGACGCTATACGCTCACACATTCTGAACAAACAGACGATTTATTTCTTTGGATCGACGAAAAGTTTGCTGTTGATCAATTAAATGAGCAGCGAAATGAGCTTTTTGCCGAATGGCTCCACAAAGACGGTGTTGATACGCTGTATGTATACGTATTTATTGGCAATGAACAAACGGAAAAGTCCGTTCAAGCCATACGGTACGCTATTTTCAAACAGGAAATGCCTTACTTGCTAAAAGCATTGCGCTACGGTGATGCCACGTTTTTCAACGCTCACCCTGCTTTAGATCGTTCCCCCATTTACGTACATTTTCATTCCAGCGACAAAGATTTTCATTCCATTCGATATTTTCAAACGCCTTCTCACTATGTCTAAGCATATGAGAAGGGATCTTTACTTCGTTAATCTCCTGTTTTCCAAACTCCATTTCTTCTAGGGTCTCCGGCTCCTTCCATTTGTTTATCTTGAAAATTAATGGTTAACGCTTGAATACCTCCATAAAAGACGTCGCTTTCCTTTGTTTCTATTCGAAACGCAGAAGGAATATTTTTGGTATTTAAATCGGGCTCTACATAAATAGTCGAATCATCAAAAATAAAGCGCGGTTCGTTTACAGCTTTTTGAAGCGATTCATTTCCTTCAAGGTTTTTAGAAAGTACCTGAGTTAAAATTTGAGGAATCCGCGTTCCGCCCGGAGAACCTATTCCCATCGCCCACTCGCCTTTTTCTCTTATAATAGTTGGAGCCGTAAAAGTTCTTGCTCTTTTTCCCGGCTCGCGATTATTCGGTTCTTTGCTTCCAAACGTATCAGCATTGTTATTAAGAAAAAAGCCGTCAACTTGTTCGCCTGTACCAAAGAAGTTACTCAACGTATTAGTTGTAGATACGACGGTTCCTTCTGAATCAATAACCACAAAATGTGTTGTACTTTCGTGTTCTTCATCGCCTTCACCTGAAGAACGTGTCGGGTGATTGACCAAGTTTGTTATATAATCATCACTGACTAATTCACTTGAGTTTTGATTATGAAAGTCTGGATCTCCGATTTGTTTTAACCGGTCGGAGTAAGCTGCCTTTTTAATTCTGTTCATCGTTTCGTAATATTCTTTATCAGGCATTGTTTCAAGATTTTCTTTCTCTGCCATTTTTAACATTTGAATCAGTGTAATTCCGGAAAAAGGCGGAGGCGCTGAAATCACTTCCGTTCCATTGTAAGTTGAAACGACAGGCTTGATTTCTGTCACTTGATAGGAAGATAAGTCTTTTTTAGAAATAGGCGTTGCATCAGCAAGATCTTTTGCCACATCTCCTTTATAAAATGCAGACGCACCTTCTCGTTGAATTTTGATTAATGTTTTAGCTAACACGGGCTGCGACAGGGTTTCTCCTTCTTCAATTGCTTCTCCCTTTGGATAAAAAGCGGATAGACCGTCTACATCCATCCTTCCTCTAGAGTAATACAAGCGAGACGATAAAAGAGAGTCTACTTCAAACCCTTTTTCAGCGTATTCAACAGCCGGCTGAATCAAATCACTCATTGATTTTGTACCATATTTCTGCTGAATATATTCCATACCAGCGACAAATCCCGGCACGCCGTTTTTACCACTCATAGAAGTTGGAGCGGTTTCCCGGTAATCGATAAAAGTAGCAGGCTGATCTTTTTTGGCAATCAGCATACCTCCACCTCCGCCAATTCCAGATCCAAAAGGTTCGACTACGTTAAGGGCATACGAAATTGCAATGGCCGCATCTACTGCATTCCCGCCTTCTTTTAATACGTCCATCCCTACATTTGCTGCCAAAGAATTAGAAGAACTCACACCGTAAGAATGATCATTATTTTTTTTAAGCAGCTTTTCAGGACTAAGATCTGTACTCGATTGAGTCATAAAAAAAGCGGCTATAACGCAAATTAATAATAAAAAAGAAATAATGTTAAACAACAGTAATTTTTTATTCACATATTACCCTCCATTTTTACTCATCTGTATATTTTGTGAAGCGCTTTCATTTTTATCCATACATTACATTGCACACAAAAAAGACATCGTCTAGGACGATGCCATTTTTGTTACTACACAAGATTTATTTTCCAGCAGCTGCCGCAGCATCATTTACTGCATCTGTAGCAGCTGATTTTGTTTGTTCAATCATTTTTACGTTATTTTCAATTTTTTGCTGTTCATCTGTTGAAAGAGTAGCCGGATGTTTTAAAGCTCCAAGTCCTGCTACTACTCCTGCTACAATAGCAATTGGTCCTACAATCCCTACGATTCGTTTTGCGATCATTTTCTATTCCTCCAATTAAGTTAGTCTGTACTTTTTTCCCATAAACCGTGGCGGCGCGGATCAGCGTCACCTTGAATCTTATTTTTCTTTAAGTCTTTCACAAGAGCTTGAACGCCTCCGTAAAACATCGCGTTATCATTGTTTTTCAAGTCATAGCCGTACGTTTTTAAACCATCTTTAGTTGACTGTTTAAGCTTAGCTTCTGAATAAAACTTATGAGAATCAAAAATGACACGCTTGTTTTCTACTGCGTTTTTAATGGAATCTTTGTCTTCAAAATAATCCCCAATTACTTGCGTTAACACTTGAGGAATACGATTTCCTCCCGGTGTGCCAATGGACATTACCCATTCATCACCTTCACGAATAATGGTAGGGGCTGTAAATGTTCTTGGACGCTTACCGGGTTGACGCTTATTAATTCCTTCCCCAAACGTATTCAGCGTATTATTTAAAAAGAATCCATCTACATATTCACCGCTGCCGAAGAAATTACTCAGCGTATTCGTTGTTGATACAACGGTTCCTTCACCGTCCATGACAACAAAATGAGTGGTACTTTCATGTTCTTCGACGTCGCTTACTTTGGTATGATCTGTTTCAGTATTATTTAATTTATTACGAAGTAAATGCACGTAATGATCGTCGATCCAATCATTTGGCGTTTCTTTTATAAAAGCCGGATCAGCGATTTTTTTCAAGCGGTCTTGATAAGCTACTTTTGAAATTTGACCAAGAAAATGATAATAAAGACTAGGATGCGATTCCTTCAGCTTCCAAATATCTTCTTGATCCGTCATTTTTAACATTTGAATAAGCGTAGCACCAGCAAAAGGCGGAGGTGCTGAAATAATTTGATGACCTTTATAATTCGTCGATAGAGGTTTGCGTTCAACAGGCGCATACTTTCGCAAGTCTTTGTGACTTACTTTTGTTTCTTCTGTAATATCGTCTGCAATTTTTCCTCTATAAAAAGCATTTGGCCCTTCTTCCTTAATCTTTTGCAGCGTGTTCGCTAATTCATGCTGTTTGACAATTTCACCTGTGTTAATGGCGTCCTTATCTGGATAAAAGCTAGGAATTTCATCTTCATTCACATTACTTTTGTATGAAACCAGCCTATCGTGCAAATCTTTGTCCACTTTGTACCCATTCTCGGCATAGTTAATGGCCGGGTCGATTAGTTTGCTCATCGACATAGATCCGTAGTGGTGCTGAATATAATCCATACCAGCGACGAAACCTGGTACGCCAATCTCATCTTCTTTATCATTCTTAGGTGCAATTTCTCGGTAGTCAATAAATGTTGGAGAGGCATCTGCTGGATCAATCAGCATTCCGCCGCCTCCCCCAAGTCCTGATCCGTACGGTTCCACAACACCAAGCGTGTAGGAAATGGCAATAGCTGCATCAACTGCTGTACCGCCTTGTTTAAGAATTTCCATACCTACTTTTGTGGCGCGAGGATCTGAAGTACTTACTGCATATTCTTGTTTTGGAAACATAAATTGATAAACACATACACCTACTATGAGTGAAAAGATGACAATGGAAACAATAATTGTATTACGTTTATTTATCATCTTTTACCTCCTCTGTGTATGACGGGCTATTAGTTAGCTTGCGCTTCGTTCTTTTTGCGCTCCTCTGCATGTTTTATAATGCGAGAATGATCTAAGTTTAATTCAAACTTGTTTCGTTCTTTTTCTAACAGTTCAGGGTTTGAAGAAAACTTGTTTAAATCGTTATAAATACGCTTCATGCGCCAAGGGTTATCTGTTGGAGTTGGTGTACCTGCTTTAATAACCATTGGAATAACATCAATTTTAGCTTGGCCCTTCTTATTTAAATGATATTGAACCATTGCTGTATTTTTTGTACTTGACCACCCTTGGTCAAAAATAAAGTTTCCTAAGCTATAGAAAATAACCGAACCTTTATATACGTCATATGACTGTAAAACATGCGGATGGTGACCAATGATAATGTCCGCACCAGCGTCTACCATCGCTTTTGCTAGTCCTTCTTGACGAGGACTTGGCTGTGCATCGTATTCTTCACCCCAGTGGGCATTTACTACAACTAAATCAGCATTTGCTTTCGCTTTCTGAATCGTGCTGAAAATAAGATCCGGATCTGCTTTTAAAATACCTGGGTTGTTTTTTCCAGCCGACATTCCGTCTGAATGTACATCTGTAAAACCTACTGTTGCAATGCGGATACCGTCAGCATCTTTATAGGAAATATGCTTTGCTTCTTCAGAGTTACGGCCAGCACCAACAAAATCTAATTTGTTTGCTTCAAAAGTAGAGATCGTATCTTCTAACCCTTTTGCACTGTAGTCCATTGAATGGTTGTTCGCTAAGTTTAATACGTCGAAACCTGCATTTTTAACAGTCGCTAGATCAGCAGGCTTACTATATAAATGAATACCTTTTTCCATTGCTTTATATGAATCTACGTCATTTGTTAAAATCGGTGTTTCGTAGTTCCCGCTTACGTAATCCGAATTTTTAAAGAACGGCTCCACGTTGCGGAATACAAAATCTTCTCCGTAGCGTTCAGTTACTTCTCTTACATGGCGACCCATCATAATGTCTCCGACCATAGTCATCGTTAAATCATTATTGGCCTCTGGATTAGCCGTCTCAGGGTTTTCAAGAGCATCCGAACGCTCCATCCATCCTGAAAGAGCTAAAATTACGATTAAAATTGGCGTTAAGATAAGAGCTTGCTTGCCCGTTGTAGGCTTTGTTTTCTTTATAAACATCAATACTTTTTCTTGAAAGTTTAATTTTTTCTCTTTCAACGCTTTCACCTTCCTTTACCAGCTGCGGTTTGTTTGTGTATTAAAATAAATAATAAACTTGCATAATTCCAAATGTTACACCACTTAATAAAACCGTTGTTCCAACTGTTAAAGGAAGACCTTGCTTTTGCATTGTATTTGCAATTAAGCCCGGTACAATGATACCAATTCCGCGTAATTCAAACACTTCAAATGGCAAGATCGGGAAGAAATAATCAAATGCAACTTTAATCACAATACCCGTAATTAACATCGCTGTAAATTTGCGACGTCCATATAAAATAACTACTTTTGAGATTCCGTATACGACGATAACATAAGTTAAAATACTAATTAAGAAAATCATTAAAATGGTAATTGGCTGATCAAATACAAGAGCTAAATACCCCGGTACGATAAGACCCGCTGGCAATACGCCCGTTTTTTCTGTAAAAATTAAGCTTAGTGTAACCCCTAACACAAGGGCGATATATAAATCTGATCCGAACATGAAATGGCCTCCTAGATTAAACTGCTTTTCTCATCTTTTTCATTTCAATAATAGCTTCAACAAGCGGCTCGGCTGAACCGTGGATATTTCCGACACCGTATACGATACGATCTTTTAAATAAGGCTTCATGCGCTCTAAAATTTCTTCTGTAGAAGCGCCTTCCATATCCCAGAATTCTTTTGTTGGCAATTCGCCTCTTTGATATGCTGCAGCGATTGGTGAGGTCGTCTGACCAATTGCAATCATTACGTCCGCTTCAATGTATGGCATTACATCTTCAGCAAATTGCTCCGTGCGATCTACACGGTCCGGACGGCAGTTCATAATGACAATAGGAAGCTTTTCACTATAGTTCATTGAATCTACACGTTCCCAAATACGAAGCGTGGAAGAAGCGTCGTTGGCAGCAAATCCATTCACTAAAAAGGCTGGATTTTTTTCATCGCCAAACGTTGTAATTCTCATAGCTCCTGGGTCAGGCTGAGCATTTAACATTCCTCTCATCGCTGTTTCAGCATCGATACCAAGTGCTTCTGCTACTGCTAAACCGATGGAAGCATTATCAGGGAAAACCATATAATCAAATTCACGTAAATACGCTTCAGATACTTTATCATTGTCAGCTACAATAACTTTTGTGTTGCGCTCTGCGGCTATTTTTTTATAGTATTCCAAATATGGACCTTCAATTGTAACAAGGTGGCCATCGTAAGGAATAGTAGCAGTGAACGCTTGAGCAACTTCATCTAGAGTTGGACCCATTACATCCATGTGATCTTCTAGTACGTTTACAATAACGCCTACCTTGGCTTGAATCAGCTGATTTTGGAATGTGATTTGATAATCAGGCTGTACAGCCATACATTCACAAATAAGAGCTTCCGCGCCAATATCGGCAACTTCATTTACCACTCGTCGCTGTTCTCCAATGTTCGGACCTTCTTTACGACGAATAATTGGTTCTTCTTCACTTGTATGCCAGTAGATCATACGCGCTTGTGTTCCTGTCGTTTTTCCTACTGTTTTGTAACCTGCTTCTTTTACAATACCTGTAATCAATCGTGTAACGGTGGATTTTCCGCGAATACCATTAACATTCACTCGTACAGGAATTGAATGCAGCTTGCGTAAATGTCTGCGATACTCCCAAACGCCATACCCTACTAAAAATAGGCAGCATAGGATAATTAAGATCATGTTTCATTCTTCTCCTTCCAAACTTCTCCTGTTGGATACGTTATGAATGCTTTTGATTCATAATGATAGATATACGATTTCATAGTTTCACTCCCTTTATATATGTATGGGAGCTAATCAATTAACAGCGCTAGCATGCTGCTAAAACACCTGCTTTGAAAAATGGACTCGAGTACCAATTTCAACAGCTCTAAAACTATCATCTGCGCTCATTAGTGGTCAATAGCTCAAATGTTATATATTCTTACAATTCCGATTGTCTATTTACAGAATTAAAAACTCATCGTTTTATTTAAAATTTACAGAATAGGTCTAAAGTTTATTTACCTATAAAAATCCCATCGATACCTTTTTTTACCATAACAACAGGAATATTTTATACACCACTCTTACAATTAACACACGGAAATATTACGTAATTAAAAATTTCTTAACTTTAGAAAACGTTTTGTAATATAAAGGTGGGATAAAAAATATTTTATCCCATTAATTCCTTTTTATGGATATACCAATTGAATTTGTCTAACAACCGTACTTGTAAGGATGATAGATAGATATAAAAGTAAAAAAAATACATTTATTTATCATTTTATGCTTACATTTAACTTGCTTAAATAGAAAGGACATTAAATATTTTTTTCTAATTATATAAGTATTTAGACTCCATATGTTTCTAGTTCTTTTGTTGTAATTTTATAGATTTCCTTTATTTAATAATCAATTCAGTAAATCTAAATCTCTTGACTATGGCCTCTTTTCCTATTTTTATTTCAATATTTTCTGAATCTTTCTACCGATAAAGGCGTCTTTGGTCCGTTAAGATTGCCTAGAAAAATGCATGATTTCTCACTTTTTTGGCATATGATGTTATCATAAAAAGAAGAAGTATCATCAGAAGGAGGAAAACAATGGTTGATACAACCCTTTATTTTCTATTTTCTTTTTGCTATATTGTCCTGTTTTTCTTTAGCATATATGTAGTGCGAAAAAACACTTCGCCGTTTTACATGCTTTTTCTTCCTTTAGTAATAGCTGGACTAATTTACGATAATATAATGATTGGGATTGGTTCATTTATCGGTGAAGGGGATACTTTACGTTCACTCAGCATGCTTCGCTTTTGGTTTCACGCTTTATTTACCCCTACTTTGGTGCTCTTTGCGTATGGCGTAGCGAAATATTCGACGATTACATGGGCTAAAAAACCTGTTGCCGGCATTCTTTTTTTGCTAACTACGTTTGCCTTAATTAGCTATGAAATAATCGAGACGATTAGTCAGCGTATGGAAGTTGTACGTGAATATGGCATTGTTCGCTATACATTAGTAGGATCATCCGGTCCCCCTCTTATGGTTCTCATTGTGGCGATTATTTTGCTTTTTGTTGGAATTTCCTTATTTCGCAAGACGCGATGGAGCAGTATGATGATTGGAGTAGCCGTGATGATTGTAGGAAGTGCCGTGTCAATTCCTATACCAAGCACGGCTGTAACAAATACGTTTGAGCTTATTTTTATCTTCTCTTTATTTTTAACTCAGCGTCATTTAGTGAAAATACATTAAAAAGAAGCGATTCCCTTGCTTCTTTTTTTTATATTTGATATCTTTTACCTAACGACCGTTAGTTAGATTGAGGAGGAGCTTTTCTTGAGTGAATTATCAACTGTAGAAAAAATTAGAGCTGCAGCAATGGAGCTCTTTGGAGAAAAAGGCTATACAGAAACATCGCTTGCCGATATCTCATCAAAAGTAGGCATAAAAAAACCTTCCCTGTACGCTCATTTTAAGAACAAAGACGACTTATTTTTACTAACCGTGCATGATTTAATGAATTTATTTTTAACAAAGTTATCTGTTATATACGAACAGCATAAAACAAAGTCTGCTAAAGAACAGCTTCACTGCTTTGTTGTAGATTTCTGCACGATGATTGAAAAAGATTCTTTTGGCCAGATGTACCGTCGTCTTATTTTGTTTCCACCTGAACATTTACAGTCGGAAGTAAAAGCTATTTTCTTAAGAAGCGAACGATTGTCTGATCAAATTCTGCATGCTATTTTTACACAGGGAATGGCTGAAGGCGAAATAATTGAACGTCCGATTGATTTGTATATCAATAGCTTTTATTGTTTAACCGACGGACTGTTCATTCAGCGCTTTTATTATGAACCGGAGTATTATGACCAAAAAATTCACGATGCTTGGACGATATTTTGGGAAGGCATACGTGCTAAATAGGCCCTGTAAAAAGGGCTTATTATTATGCAAGGAGGAATTAAAATGGCTTGGATTTACCTTATTATCGCTGGTTTGCTCGAGATTGTATGGGCAATCGGCTTAAAATATTCACACGGATTTACTGAAGTAACTCCAACAATCATTACAATCGTCACAATTGTGATCAGCTTTTATTTCTTTTCAAATGCCTTAAAAAAAATTGCTGTCGGAACAGCTTACGCAGTATTCACTGGTATAGGGGCTGCTGGCACAGCGATACTTGGAATGACCGTTTTAGACGAAGGAGCAAATATTGGAAAGATTTTATTTTTAGGATTAATGATCTTTGGAATCGTTGGTTTAAAGTTGATTTCTACTGAAGAAACAGAAAGAGAGGAATCGTAACATGGCTTGGATTGCATTAATAGCTGCCGGTTTTTGCGAAGTGGGATTTGTGATTTTTTTAAAACTTTCAGATGGGTTTAAGCGGTTGTTTCCTTCGATTGGATTTATCCTTTTCGGTGCAGGAAGTTTTTATCTTCTCTCCTTAGCATTAAAGGAGATACCTATTGGAACAGCTTACGGCATATGGACGGGAGTAGGAGCTGCCGGAAGCGTACTTCTTGGCATGCTTTTCTTTCATGAAGCAAAAGATATGCGTCGAATTTTATTTATTTTTTGTATTGTAGCAGGTGTAATCGGCCTTAAAATCACTGGATAATGATGTACTACTTCCTTTCTTTTCATGCTATACTAAACTTGTAAACACTTTCAAAAAATAGGAGACGATGACAATGAACCTTGGGTTTGGAGAAATTGCCTTAATTGTATTTGTCGCTCTATTGCTTTTTGGCCCAAAGAAACTTCCGGAATTAGGGAAAGCTGCCGGAAAAACGTTAAAAGAGTTTAAAAACGCTACAAAAGGAATTATGGAAGAAGATGAAAAAGAAAAAGCTCCTCCTAAATAAGAGGCTTATATCTCTTTTAAAAGCTGACTCAAACGTTTGAGTCAGCTTCTTTGTGGTGAGAATATGCTGAAATTCGATTTCGACCCGTACGCTTTGCTTCATATAAAGCCTGATCTGCTCCATGGACAATTGAAATCAGCTGTATGTGTTCGGATGGAACGACTGTCATTATTCCAACACTGATTGTGACACACTTAAACACGTCAGAAGCTTGATGAATAATTGCACGCTGCTGCACTTGCTGTCTAATAGCTTCTGCCATTTTTATCGCTTCATATTGATTAGCTCGAGGAAGCAATATACCAAACTCTTCTCCTCCGTATCTTGCAACAAAAGCCGATTCGTCAAAAACAACGCTTTTAGCAATATTCGCTACTTCTTTCAAGCATTCGTCTCCTTGAATATGGCCATAGGTATCGTTATACGCTTTAAAATAATCAATATCAAATAAGAGAAAAGAAAGCGACTCTTTTTCTTCCTGTGCGTATTTCCACTCAATTTCCAACTGTTTATCAAGAGATCGGCGATTGTTCAGACCTGTTAAGCCATCTTTCATGGACAGCATTTCAAGCTTTTTATTGGCTTTGCGAAGATCACACTCAGCCTTCTTTTTCTCCGTAATATCTCGATATTCCCAATAGTGGCCAATATACACATGACCTTCATAGATTGGAATGTAGTCACGCGCATAAATTTTACCGTTAATAAACGTAATTTCTTCATCTACTATTGACTCTTTTGAATAAACGGTGCTTTCTACCGTTTTTAAAAACCTAGCAGGATCTTTCAACATAGGAGCGTGAGATAAAAACAGCTGATTACTTTTCAATCCCACGTATTGATTAGGAGGTCCGGGTATGTCAAACATGTCACAAAAAGTTTGATTAATAACAGCTACTTCGCGCTCTGGCGTTTGGTACCTGTCTTTGCATTTTGAATCATAACTGAAAACATTTTAGACAGCTTTTTATGCTGACTTGTCGTTACTCGAGATACATATATATATCTACCTACCAGATAGACCAAACACCCACCTATAAAAGAAGCGGGCAGTAAATAAATGATAATTGTAGCAGCGTGCTTGATATCTTTAAAAAGAAAGGACAATGAGAAGAATACGCAAAGCAAGCTAATAGAATTCATTAATTGAAAACGAATAAATGGACGATAAGGTAAGCGAACCGTCCACCCAGACAGTAAAGCCATTACGATAATTGCAGCAGCCCCTATTATTCCGCTTGCCGTAATTCCAAACAAAAGCAGACGCATTACCCCTACAATACAAGCCGCAATGATAGCGGGTACCATTCCTGCATAAAGACAAACAATTGTCACCGCTAAAAAGCGAAGGTCAAGAATAATAGTAGAATCTATTTTAATTGTATATATCATTAAAATGCTGCCTAATAGGCCGTAAGAACATCCGTAATAAATTAAGCGATACATTTTGTACCGTTTTATTCCTTCTACTCTAGAAATGATTTGCTCTCGAACTATACTCGCAGCAAACATGAAAGAAATAATTAACGTGATATTAAAGAGAAGTTGACTCACTTTATTCTTCACCTCTTTCCAAAAAGCTAAAACAAAAAACAATAGGCTTCTTAGCTTACATATTGTTTACTGCCCCTTTTTATAAATCGTGCTGTTTGATTTATCGAACAGCACGATTTTTTCCTTCATTAAATAAAACTCTTCTATCCTCTATTCGTTGCCGACAATCCTCTCTATATAAAGAGTGATTATCTTCCTTTTATACAAGAAATTCTACTTGTTAGTATACTACTAAACTCTATTTGCACACATAATATTTTACCTTTTTTTAAATATTTATCCATTTTCTATTTTTTGTATTTTCGTAAGGTAAGTAGTCGAACTTCAGCAAAAATAAAAAAAGAGCGTCGATACAACGAGCGCTCTTTTTTATTTATGGCGTAAAAATTCCCAAAGTCCTGGCGTTTTGGAAAAATCAAACGTCTTAACAGCGGAAAGAATTTTAATCTTTAAATCTTGCTTTACGTCTTCTCTCTCATGCAGCGAAAAGCTTTGAACAGCTTTATTTAGCTTTGGTTCCAGCTTTTTTAATAAACGCCTTGACGCCTCTTCATCTCCAGCTTTCACTTTATTTACAAGCTCATATAGAGTTTCCATTTCTTCACTTCTTTCTTAAGTCAGTTGTTAATTTCTCCACTTTTTCTTCAAGTCGCTTTATATTGTTTTCTACACGCAGTAATAAATAAAAAGAAAGGACAGCGGGAAATCCTACGTTTCCAACAAGTTGAAGCCACTGAGGATCAAACATGTCTATCACTCACCTTCATAATTTTTTTCAACTTGCTTAGCGCACGTTGATAATGATTAGAAACCGCTTGCTGAGAAATAGAAAAATAAGCAGCGATTTCTTTATGAGTCCAGCGTTCGACAATAATCAAGTGCAGCATACACTGCTGCTTGGCCGTTAATTGGCGAAATGCATGATGAAGAATACGATTTTCAAGTTGATTTCCTAAAAATTCATGCTCCCATACAGCCCCGTCCTGTACTCCTAGCATATCTTCCACTGTTCGATTTCCATCTAGCGCAGCCGGCTGCTGCAGGCGAAGAGGAATATAAGAACGCTCTTTTTCTTTGACACGCATAACATCTCTGGAATAATGTCTGCAAAGCTTGTTAATATAATGAAGCAATCTAACTTCGCTATAAAACTGATGAAATTCTTTGTTTAGAAGTCTTTGTTCTTTTGTATCATGTTTAACAACCGCTTTTTGTAATCGCTCATAGCGTTCTGATGTCAAAAATGTATTCATTATATGAGTCTGAAGAGTTGCGCTATGGTTTGTAAGAAATGTATGAAAAGTACATTCTTTGTCGTGCCGCTTTTCTTGCTGCGAATAGAGCTGAGTCATTGTGCAAATCTCCTCCTTTTTTTCTTATACTTATTAAAAAGGGAGAAAAGAGTAAAATAACAACACCAAATAACGAACGTTTGTTCTTATATAAATTTAACTATATTAGGTTTTTTATGTCAATATGATGAATTGCTCATTAATAATCAAAACGACTCAGTAAAAAATAAAAAAGAGATTGAGACATAACGAAATGAATCCAATTTAAAGACGAATAAATAGGATACATGAGCTGATCCCGCTTGTGACACAACAAAAAAAAACGAATCACTAATCAAATATTTTGATTAGTGGTTCGTTTTTCACTTCGGCTAAAATATTTTTATCCCGGCCTTTTTATTTCTTCTTCATGTAGAGATTATTCTTCGCCTAAAACGCGGTTAATACGTTTGCGAAGCATCGGCATTCCATTTCCACCCGCTTGGAAATGACGAAGCTGACCTTCTTTATCAAATACATAATATGCTGGTACATATTTATTTTCAAAAGCGTCTGTTAACTTATGCTCACTGTCTACGTAAATTGGCTGAGTGATATCGTGTCCCATTGCCATTGCCTCAATAACACCCATATCTAAGTCATCTTCCGAACGAGGCATATGAACTGCTACAACATTCAATTGATCATCATACTCATCACGAAGATCATTAACTTCAGGCATTGCTTCTTTACATAAATGGCAGCTTACTGACCAAAAGTGGATAAGCGTTGCTTTATCACCTACTAAGTCTTCCTTTGTTACTTCGTCGTTAATCCAAGATGTTGCTCCAGTTAATTCAGGCATTTGTTCACGTAATTTCATTTTAAAATCCTCCTCCACATTGATTAAACTGAATATTCTGTTTTTTATAGTTAGAAAACTGTCTTTTCTATTTTAATGGCAGCAGTAGAGGAATTTCTCCTCTACTCCACCGCTATTTATTAAAGTGTTTTTTGACCTGGTTTCCAGTTAGCTGGGCAAAGTCCGCCAGTTTGAAGAGCTTGAAGTACACGTAATGTTTCTTCTACGCTGCGGCCGATGTTGTTATGGTTTACAACTGCATATTGCAATTCACCTTCTGGATTAATAATAAACAACCCGCGAAGTGCTACGCCTTCTTCTTCAATTAAGACGCCGTAATCACGTGCTACTGCGTGAGTTGGATCTGCAGCTAATGGATAATTCAAATCTCCAAGTCCATTATCTTTACGATCTGTGTTAATCCAAGCTAAGTGAGTATGAATTGTATCTGTAGAAACGCCTACAACTTCAGCATCTAGATCTTCAAACTCTTCGTAGTGATCTGATAGAGCTGTAATTTCTGTTGGACATACGAATGTAAAGTCCATTGGATAGAAGAACAATACTGTCCATTTACCGTTTTTCATATTTTCTTCTAAACTTACTTTTCCAAATTCCTTATTTGCAAGTACAGCTTCCATTTCGAAGCGTGGTGCTTGTTTTCCTACCATACGTTCTGCCATGTCAAAACCTCTCCTTGTACGATGTATTTCACAAGCTTATGCTTGTATGTATTATTTTTAATGCAATCAATGACAGCTTCTGTTTGATAACGATTATTAGTATCATTATAAACTAGTAATGACTATTGATTACATTCTTTATTATACACGAGCTATTATTATAGTCAATACTTTTTTATAATCATTTTAATCTAGGATTGATTATCGAATATTTTTCACTCTTTTTATTCTTTCCTTTGATTAATCCTATGTATGCAGGGATAGATAAAGATAGAAGATACTAAAAAACTTCCCTTGTTTCAACATATTTGCTTTTAAAATGTGCCGAAGCAAGATTTCGAATCTCAATTATGTTCTTTATAGCGACAATAAAAGAGAATGAGACATAACTATCTCAATCCAATTTAGAGACGAACAAATTAGAAAATGATCTAGTATGGATGATGGATTACACCGCTGTTGATTTTCGTGCAACAGCTAGAAGCAACTCCATACATGAAACCTACTTTTACCCTATCAATAAAAAAATCCGAACGAGCTTGATTCTCCATCAAGAATCAAACTCGTTCGGATCTTTCTTCAACTAAACTACTTTTGCCCAGCCTCTGTTATTTATTTATTTATTATCATTTGGATATACAAGACCGATTTGCTCTCGCACTTTATCCATCACATGCATTGTTAAATATGAATTCTCATAAGAATTTGTGTCCGATTCCATCTTTCCTTGCTTTAACAGCTCTACGAATTCATTTATTTCATAGTACATAGCAGGATAAGGCTGATCGACCGTTAACTCTTCTACCCGTCCGTCATTGTACCGAATTTCTACTTTTTCAGCGGTATGTATTTTGTCAATAATCATACTGCCTTTTTCTCCTTGAATTTCACTTGGCAAATGCGAATTTGTAATTTTAGAATACATGATGACCGCGTCACGATCTTCGTACTCTAAAGCAACTGACCCTTCTCCATCTACTCCAGATTCTAGCATAAACGCCGTTGCCTTTATTTTATGAGGCCCTCCAAACAACGTAATCAGAGGATAAAGACAATATACACCTAAATCCATCAGTGAACCGTTTGCAAGCTCTGGCTTAAAGGCATTAAGCACGATACCTTCTTTATATTTATCGTAACGAGAAGAATACTGACAGTAAGATGCAACGTATTTCCGAATTGGACCAATTTTATGTAAGTTCTCTTGAATCACTTTGAAGTTAGGAAGAAGGGTTGATTTCATCGCTTCCATTAGTAACACCTTGTGATTTTTGGCTACTTGAATCATGCGAGTTACTTCTGTTGCATTGGCTGCGAGCGGTTTTTCACACAATACATGCTTGTTATTTTTCAAAAATAAGATAGCTTGTTCCGCATGATAAGCATTTGGAGTAGCAATATACACTGCATCAATTTCAGCACTCGCCGCCATTTCCTCTAAATCAGTAAATATATGAGGAATATCATATTTACCTGCAAATTCTTCTGCTTTTTCAATCGTTCGAGAATAAACAGCTGCCAGCTGAAAGTCCTCTACATACTGAGCTGATTCTAACAGTCGATCTGTTATCCAGTTTGTTCCTATTACACCAAAACGAATCATCTTTTCATCTCCTTTTTATCATCTATGTTGTATTGTATCGTTTTTAAAAAGAAAAACGAAGAAATAATAAAAAATCTATACCATTTTCCATTGCTTTATATTTATTTTGTTCCATAAAAAAACAGCTCACATCAAATGCAAGCTGTTTTTCAATATGACTCAAACGTAAGCTTATGCTTTTTCACCCACTACAGCAAAGCGTTCATTCACATGGTTTTTATTCTCTAACTCATCTATTAAAGCAATCGCATAATCCGCATAGCTAATATAGCTTTCATTTTGACTATTTGTGATCACATGATCTTTTCCTAATTGATAGGCTCCCGTGCGAGCACCTTCTGCATCAAAAAAGGCTGCCGGGCTTAAATAAGTCCAATTTATAGTCGACTTTTCAAGTTCTTTTAAACCTTTGCCCATGTTTGAAGCAGTTGGATAATAAGCTGCTGGAAAACCTTCTGTGCTCATTAAAGGCGCTGTTTTTTCTGCATCTACAAATAAACTTCCCGCTCCGCCCACTACTGCGAGTCGCGTTTGCACACCTTGAAATACTTTAATAAGTGATTGTATAGACTCAACGTGAAGCTGTTCGCTTCCAGGAGGTGCATTAAATGCATCTACCACAGCATCAAACTGTTCAATATCTTTTGAAGTGATGGCAAAAATATCTTTTTCCATTACGTTTGTTTGATTTTTTAGTTTAGAAGCATTTCGAACAATGGCTGTCACTTCATGTCCTCTCTGTTTTGCTTCTTCCATAATTAATTGACCTGCTTTTCCTGTTGCTCCAATAACACCAATTTTCATTTTTATTCTCTCCTTTTATTTTCGTTGTAACCACTATAGTTACATAAAACACAAAAAAATTTGAGCTTTTTATAGAACTACTAATTCTTCTTAGCTCGTTGTAACCATTATAGTTACAATTCACTCAATTTGTCAACCTCGGTATTCATTTTTTTTACGAGATAAAAGATTTTAGTGGTTGCTAAAGATCCATAAAACAATAGCTTATTTACCATTTCAAAATATATCCATATTTTCAACTTATTTTTATCTCAGAGTACTTTTTTATGAAAAAAGGTTTCTTTTTTATAAAAAAGTGTTATACTAGGTATATTATTTCTTGTTCGGTGTTAACAAATAGAAAGACTTTCTTTAAAGTGATTCTTATTGAAATTGAGCAGAGATAGTAATATATTCGTGGATTTTCCACACAGGAGGTACTACAATGGTACAAGGTAAAGTAAAATGGTTTAATGCAGAAAAAGGTTTTGGATTCATCGAAGTAGAAGGACAAGACGACGTATTCGTACACTTCTCAGCTATCCAAGGCGAAGGTTTCAAATCACTTGAAGAAGGTCAAGAAGTTACATTTGAAATCGAAGATGGAGCTCGTGGACCACAAGCTGCTAACGTTCAAAAGTAATTGATTAAGAAGCTGTCACTAATGTGACAGCTTCTTTTTATGCTCTTTTTTGGATTTTTTATTACATTTTATGAAACTTTATCCTTTTTCAGTCGTATATGATAGTAGAAAAACAAATGAGGAGGATAAAGATGCACTCTATTTCACTATTAAATGTATCTAAAAGTTACGGTTCGTACAAAGCGGTAAAAAACATTAATTTAACCGTAGAAACTGGCGAACTATTCGGCTTTTTAGGCCCTAACGGTGCAGGAAAAACAACGACTATTAAAATGATGACAGGACTATTAGAACCTTCTTCCGGCTCTATTAATGTGTGCGGAATTAATGTGTGGGAGTCCCCTGTTGAAGCAAAACAAAAAATCGCCTACGTTCCTGATCAACCTACACTTTACTTAAAACTCACCGGCATGGAATACTTACAGTTTGTCGCCTCGATTTTTAAATTATCTGCTGACGAATTCGAGAAACGCTCCACTAAATGGTTACATCTTTTTCAGCTAGAAGAACGAGCACATGAACTCATTGAAGGCTACTCACACGGCATGAAACAAAAAATCGCCTTATGCGGAGCGCTTTTACATAACCCTGAAATTATTTTTTTGGACGAACCAACTGTAGGACTTGACCCCAAAAGTGCACGAACGCTAAAGAATCTATTACGTAGGCTTTGCGATAATGGCGTAACGGTCTTTATCACTACTCATATTTTAGAAATTGCTGAACAGCTTTGTGATCGAATTGGCATTATTTTAGATGGAGAAGTTATTGCTTTAGGTTCTATGAAAGAGCTTAGAGAGCAAGCGAACAATAATCAGTCCAGTCTTGAAGACATCTTCCTCGATTTAACAGGAAATGAAGAGCAGCAAAACATTATAGAAGAACTTGCAAAAGCTGGTGAAAATCAATGATGAAACTCTTGCTCCAAACAGAAGGAAAACTACTTCTTAACCATGTTAAATCTTCTAAAAAACAAGCTTACGCCACGATTGGATTTTCTACTTTATTTATTGCTCTTATTGTGTATTTTCTGTCAAAAGGCGTATGGAGCGTGGCACCCTCTCTCTCTTTTGAGACGGTGAGCAGCTTATTTTCTTATAGCTGTTTATTATTAATGGGCATGCTTGTCTTAATGGGAATCCCGCAGGTATTTAAAAACTTGTATTCCTCTTTAGATTTATCCTTTTTATTTACAATGCCCATTCCAACAAAACAGCTTTTTTGGGTGAAATATATTAAGAGTTTCCTTTCTACACCATTAATCATGTTTTTTCTATTTTATATACCGTTGATCGTCTACGGTATTCGAGTTCACGCTCATTTTTTATTCTATATTATTTCCTTAGCCGTTTTATTAAGTACAGCCGTGATAGGCCTTTCTATTTGTTATTTACTTAATCTCCTGTTGGTTCAACTTATTCCTGCACAAAGAGCAAACGAGCTTATGACAGCCATGAGTGCTTTATCAGGTGTTATTGTATATGTATTATTTCAACTTCCCAATTTCAGCTCTAATGGAGCACCTTTTGAAAAAGCAATAACAGCCCTTCCCTTATTTCCTAACTGGACACCTTTTTACTGGGCGAGCACAGCAATGACCTCAAGTGCTAAAGGATCTGTTCATGCTTTTTTACCCGCATTAAGTATTATGGGTTTGGCTTTTCTTAGTGTGCTTTTATCTTCTTTTTTAGTAGAAAAAGGATTTAGAACTGGATGGGTTCGTTTAAGTGAAGGAAAAGCCAAAAAAAGAGCTAAAATTTCATCTAGCAAAAAATATCGAGTTCACCATCCAGTTATGGTTATTGGGTTGACAGATTGGAAAAATATAAAAAGAGATTTGCGAGAATGGCTCGTTTTTATGCCTTTTGTATTCTTTCTGATATTTCCTACCATTGGCTTTTTAAAAAGTGGAGCTACTTTAGAGAATATTATTTCTTATAAAGATAATGTATGGCTCGGTGTACAAGTTTTCTTTTTATTTTTTTACGCTCTCTTTAATGGGTCAATGTCTGCTTCTTCAATTGCACGTGAAGCAGAGACAGCATCACTTATAAAAAGTCTGCCGATTTCCAGTTGGCAACTTGCACTAGGTAAGCTGTGGATTAGCTGGCTGCTCCCTTTCATCCTGCTATCAACTATTGAAATTGTTTTAGGCTTGTTCATTCATTGGTCTGCTGTGCAAATAATCAGTGGTATTTTGCTAAAAGGAATTTTAACTATTGGGATTAGCAGTATGGGAATTTGGTTAGGTACCATTGGTGCTAAGCACAACCCTAACAACCCTCAGAACCGTCTTACATTTGGTGTGTCGATTCTCTTAGCAATTTTAGCCTATGTGTATTTATTTATTGCCCTTATTCCATTTGCTTTACTAAACCTCCCTTCTTCATTTAAAGTATTTGCAGACGAACTTGCAGGAAGTGGATTCATTGGTTTCATAGCTGGTCTAGTTTCTGAATTGCTTTCATTTAAAATGGCACATCCTACTATAACTTATCTAATAGGCATTGCTCTTATAATTATCTTTTCAATAGGCATTGCTTTTCTGATGTTAAAACTTAGTACAATACGCTTAAACAAAGGTATTCGAGTGGCAAAAGTACAATCACGTTCCACTTTGGGAAGCCAGAGCTAAACAAAACATTTATAGAGATGAGGCACAGACAAGAGTATATTCGTTGAAGGAAGTTCCGAACGAAGTGGATTTTTGATGGAGAATCCAACTCGTTCGGATCTTTTCATTAGGATGGTGCACGTAGGATTCATGTATATAATTGCTTCTAGCTGTTGATTGGAGGGCAAGACGCAGACTCCTGCGGGAAAAGCGAAATAGGTGAGACCCCGCAGGAGTGCAAGCGACGAGGAGGCTCACCGGCCGCCCGCGGAAAGCGAAGTCTTGAACGGAAATCAACAGCGGTGTAACAAGTAGTGATATCTATTAGATGATTTATACCATTTGTTCGTCTTTAGATTAAATTGATATAGTTATGTCTCAACCTCGTTTTTAACCAATTAAAATTTGGTTTTCCTGCCAAAGATTGGTCAAGTTCGTATCAGCGAGCCGCTGATGCGTCTCTTTTACGCTAAGCCAGCGATGCTTGTTGAAAACAAAGCGAGTTTCGGGAAGTTCAGTCCATATTTCCTGGACAGACTGCACATTTAATAGAACAAAGTTTGCTTCATTTCCTTCTTCCACTCCATACTTTTCTTTTCCAATCAGCCGGGCTGGTATACTTGTAATCATTCGGAGCAACTGCCGCTGATCATCCGGACTTCCCATATGTGCAGCATAGGCAGTTAGTAACCCTACTTGCAGCAAGTCTGCTTTTCCAAACGGATGAAAGGGGTCGTTCACGTTATCAGATGCAGTAGCAATTGGAATCGCTGCTTTTTGTATGTCGCGAATACGCGTTACGCCTCGTCTTACAATTCCTTTATCTTCTCTTCCCTGTAAATATAAATTAGAAGCAGGTAATGTGACAACTCCAATTTTCGCCTGTTTTAAAAGGTTTAAGATTTCTTTCACTTTTGCATCAGTCATTCCTGCAAGCGAGCAAAGATGCCCCACTACCACTTTTCCTTCCATATTTAATTCAATTGTTCTGTGAGCAATATTAATTATTGTATCAACAGACGGATCATCGCTTTCATCCACATGTAAGTCAAGAGGTTTATTATAGGCTTGAGCCAGCGAAAATAGAGCATCAATCTCTTTTTCTGGATTTCTAGCTAAATGAGGAAAGCCTCCAATCGCATCAATTTCAAGGTCGAATGCTCGTTCAATTTTATTCATCTTATGCATATCATCAATGTCTAGGTTAGAGAATAGCGGAACAACCTGCACGTCCATATACGGGCTTAATTCATCTCTCACTTCGACAGCCGCTTGTAAACTTCGAAATAAACTATCTTCTTCCATGCTGCAGTCAAAATCAATATGCGTTCGAATCGTAGTCGTACCGTTAGCTAATGCCTGCAAAGCAGTTTTTAACATTCGCTGCTTAATTTCTTCTTCTGGAAATGCCGGCAGGCTGCTGCTGTAATTTTTAATGGCTTCTTGAAGAGTTCCAGATATATTGGGCACTTGAGGAAGCGAATGAGCTTTGTCTAAATGCATATGCATATCTACAAATCCTGGTAATAGCACACGACCCTGTGCATCAAGTGACGTTTCTTTTCCTAACACGGCCGCGTGCAGCGGAAAAAACTCGTCACCTTCAAGATAGCCGTTTTGTAAAACGATAGAAGTATACATTCCATTTGAAATTTTCACTTCAAAAAGAGCGTGGTCGTGCATAATTGGCAAACGAACATTAATTAAGTGAAGCAACATAATTCCCTCCTCAATTTTTCAACTTCTTCATTTTTCATAGACCGCTTTATCTTCTCTATCATTTATTGTTTAAAGCATTAATTCGCCAAATTTCGCAAATCACCTTCTCTTTAGAGACCTTTATTTACAGAGAAAAAAGCAAGAACAAAAAAAGGAGCAGCGTCCCCACGCTGCTCATCAAAGAAAAAATGCTAGAAAATAGATAGAATATACTTCCCATGGTTAAATGAGGGCTTACAGATAAAGCTTCAGTGAGTGATTTCATGCTTTGCATCGCTATTCTCCCCAGAAAGCAATGCAGATACAAACAAGAAATTTTCATCACTCGCTCATACTGTAAATAGACACATAAGAAAAAGCCCAAACAAAGGCAGGTCTCTCAAATACAATGAGCAAAAACCTACCCGCCTGGGCTTTTATCCCTTCGGTGTCATATCCACTTCTTTTCAAAAATGAATATGTGAATCGCTTGGACCAAACTTTCTACTGACGTAAAAATGGGAACCTAGATTCACTTTTTACTCATAGTCCTATCATTTACGGTGATAAGGTAGAAACGTCTGAGCCATATTCTCAAACATATATGAGTGAACCGTATTTAGCTTTTTCTTGTCTACAAATATACTATAGGTCTTTCTGTAAGTCAACTATAAACGAATAATCTTTTAATAAAATTATATATAGTTCGCCTTTTACAAAAGTTTACTTTTTCAAAAAGTTTGTTAAACTATCTAACACAGTAGTTGCATCTTCCTATAATCCTGCTTATACTACGAACTACTTACATTACCTATAAAGGTCTTCGCTCTGTTGAAGACAAAAAAGCGATCTAGGGTTCCGTTTAACACATGTTAAAGGCTGGTCCGAGAGAGAGCGTACGGAATGGTTCCGTATACACGGAGGGATAAAAGCCTGGGAGAATGACATCATTCTCCCAGGCTTTTCTTTTTTACTACTATAAAATAGAGGAAAGAAGGGATTTATATGAACAATCAACCAGCGTTAAGTAAATCGCTAAAGGTATATCAAATTGTGTTTTTGGGTCTTGCCTGGATGACTCCGATGATTTTCTTTACAGTTTACGGAGTAGCCTACGATGCGGCTGGAGGGCAAATGGTCCTTGCTTATTTAATCGCTTTTTTAGCTATCTTTTTTACCGCATATAGCTATAGCCGAATGGTAAAAGCATATCCGATAGCGGGATCTGCTTATACGTATACGAAAAAAGCTATACATCCTCGCCTTGGCTTTTTAGTAGGCTGGGCACTTCTTTTAGACTATATTTTCTCCCCTATTATCGCTATTTTAACATTTGGTATTTTTATGCATACGGAATTCCCTTCTATTCCTGTATACGTATGGGTCATTTTCATGAACATTATCTTAGCTTTAGTCAATATTGTTGGTATTAAATCTGTAGCTCGTATAAGCGGCATCTCCGTTGTAGTTCAGATTCTCTTTATAAGTTTTTTTTGTTTATTTATCGTCAAAGATATTGCAACAGGTCAAGCTAGTTCTTCTACTCTTTTTTCACTTCATCCTTTTTTGGCTTCAGATGTACCGTTTACGACTATTTTTTCTGGAGCTGCGCTCATTTGCTTTTGCTTTTTAGGATTTGATGCAGTTACAACAATGGCGGAAGAAACGATTCAACCTGAAAAGACAATTCCAAAAGCCATTTTTCTTATTGTTTGCATCGCAGCTGTTATGTACATCGCTATCTCGTATTTTACACAGATTGCCTATCCGGGCTTCACGTTTACTAACCCTGATAATGCAGCCTACACCCTTGTAAAATTAGTGGGCGGAAATCTTTTAAGCAGTCTATTTATTACGGTATTAATTATTGCAACCTTTACTCAAGGAGTTTCTTCAGTCACAAGCGTTACTCGCTTTTTATATGCTTTAGGCCGTGAATCCGTACTGCCTCAAAAGGTATTTTCATATATTCATCCAACGTTTAAAACGCCCGTGGTGAATATCTTGCTTGTTACCGCTTTTTCGTTTTTGGGAATGTTCATTGATTTAAACACAGCCGTCACTTTTGTCAGTTTCGGTGCCTTAACCGCTTTTACATTTGTGAATGTATCAGTCATTGCCCATTTTTATATTAAGTTAAAGAAACGGTCGTTTACTGAAACAATACTCTATTTAATCTTCCCTTTGATCGGAGCGGCATTTATCGGATGGCTGCTCACACTGTTAAACAAAGACACTCTTTTGATTGGTGTCGCCTGGCTTACTGTTGGATTTCTCTATTTTTTTGTAAAATCTCGACTGTCGGCTCCTTTTGTAAAGAGAGATCATTCAAAAGTGACGGTCCCTGAAAAATAAACTGAAAAATCAGTTTTCGTGTCAGGTATTCTAACAAACTGCTTGTCAACTCATTTTCACTCATACTATACTACGATTAATCGAAAGCCACAAATGGATAAAGGTTCTTACAGCCGTTAAGAACAAAAAAGCTGTCTAGGGTTCCGTTTAACATATGTTAAAGACTGGTCCGAGAGAGAGCGATATAGCGCTACGCTGTATAACACGGAAGGATAAAAGCCTGGGAGACTACTCTCTCAGGCTTTTATCCTTTTTTTATTCTAAGGAGGTTATTTTATGAGTTCTATCTGGAAGCAAACAATCCCGGCTGGTGGAAAATGGTCAGGCCGAATTGGAAGAGGAAAATCGGTGACGTTTACCGCACAAGAATCCGGTGCAAATGTGTCCCTACTATTATACAACGCTTATGATTTAACAGAACGATACAACATGCCCGATACCTTAAAAGCTCAGCACACTGCTCACTTAACAAAAGGACACGTTCTGATGAGTGACAACGGCAGAGCATTTGCAAGCATCACTGCTGACAACACCGGCTGGCATGATACCATTTCAGGCTACACTACGCGCAGCTTAACTCATCAAAAATACGGCGCATCTACTTATCAAGAATCTCGAAACGAATGGCGAAGAAATGGCGAAGAAAATTTTTCCATGGAGCTTTTGCGCAATGGTTTAACAACACGGGATCTAGTCCCTAACCTTAACTTATTTTCAAAAGTATACTGCGACGAAAAAGGCAATATGAATTTTGTTTCTTCCCATTGTAAAAAAGGAGATTTTATTACGCTTAGAACAGAAATGGATTTGATTTTCCTACTGTCTAATACACCTAACCCTCTAGACCCAAGCGAAACGTACCCTTCTGTTCCGATTGAAATAACCGTAGATGAAGCAGCTTCTGTAAGCTCAGACGACTACTGTTTAAATTTTAGACCTGAAAATAAACGAGCGTTTGAAAACACATGGTCTTATGATTTATTGCTTGGAAATAAAACACTATCAACGATTTAAAAATAAAGGAGGCTTTATAATGGCTGTATTTAATCGAGTGGAAAGCAACAGAAAAATAGAGAACGCAATTTATGATGAAACGGTACTGGCTGGGGACGGCTGGATGCATGAGCTTAAACCCGGCCAAACGCTTAGAATAATAGATGTAGAAGGCAATCAAGCAGCGGATACTTTATTCTTTGATGCTGAAAACCTAGAAGATCATTACAGTGCAGTATCTACGATTGCTAATCAAGGAAATATTTATTTATCCACCGGCACAGTGCTGCTTTCTCAATCTGGCAAAGAACTAGTCAAAATTGTTGCTGACACGTGCGGACGCCACGACACCTTAGGCGGAGCTTGTTCGGCACAAAGCAACACCGTACGTTATGCACATGACACGCTTCCGATGCATAACTGCCGAGATACATTTATGCTTCAGCTATCAAAATATGATAGCCGCTACACCAAAAGAGATTTAGCACCAAACGTAAACTTTTTTATGAATGTACCTGTGACGCCAAGCGGCGGATTAACGTTTAATGACGGGGTATCTGCCCCTGGATACTATGTAGAAATGGAAGCTATCAATCCTACACTTGTATTGATCAGCAACTGCCCTCAGCTTAACAACCCGTGCAACGATTATAACCCTACCCCTATTCGCTTAGTTATTTGGGATTCATTATAAAAAGGAGTGTTCATCTATGTTTACAAAAGTATTAATTGCGAACCGAGGAGCAATTGCCGTTAGAATTGAGCGAACATTACGACATTTAGGAGTGGAATCTGTAGCTGTTTATACAGAAGCTGATCAAGACAGCCTGCACGTTGATGAAGCAGATGAAGCCATTTTAATTGGCAGCGGCCCAGTCAAAGAAAGTTATTTAAACGAAGACCTTATTCTAGATATTGCAAAGAAAACAGGCGCGGAAGCTATTCATCCAGGCTACGGTTTTTTAAGCGAAAACGCGGAATTTGCTCGTCGCTGTCAGGCTGAAGGAATTGTATTTATTGGTCCTACACCTCAGCAAATGGAAATATTCGGATTAAAACATTCAGCTCGGGAAATTGCGCAAAAAGCCGATGTGCCTTTGCTGCCCGGTACACCTCTTATTACAGATGTATCAGAAGCTGTATGTGCTGCCGAAGAGATTGGCTATCCCGTTATGTTAAAAAGTACAGCTGGCGGCGGCGGAATTGGAATGCGTGTTTGCCAAGATGAAAAAGCGCTTCAAGCAGCTTTTGACTCAGTTTGCCATTTAGCACAAACAAACTTTAAAAACAGCGGTGTTTTTTTAGAGAAATACATCCAAAAAGCTCGCCATGTAGAAGTTCAAATCTTCGGGAATTCTTTTGGAGAAGTAGTAGCTTTAGGAGAACGCGACTGCTCTATTCAGCGAAGAAATCAAAAAGTAATTGAAGAAAGCCCAGCTCCAAACTTCCCTTCATACATACGGGAAAATATGCTGCAAGCAGCTACGCGACTAGCTAAAGAAGTCGGATATCGAAGCGCAGGAACGGTAGAGTTTCTTTATGACGCCGAAGCGGAGAAATTTTATTTTTTAGAAGTAAATACTCGCCTTCAAGTAGAGCACGGCGTTACAGAAGAAGTGTTAAACGTTGATTTAGTAGAATGGATGCTTAAAGAAGCATGCGATGAGCTAGTAAACCTTCCTTCTTTGCTTCCTGTGCCTTCAGGTCACAGTATCCAAGCTCGTATTTATGCAGAAGATTGCTTAAATGATTTTCGTCCCAGCGGCGGGCAAATCGACCAAGCAATGCTCTCTAAAAGTGCTCGAGTTGAAACGTGGGTACGAGATGGGATTACTGTAACATCACTTTATGATCCTATGCTGGCTAAAATTATCGTTCATGGAAAAACACGAGAAGAAGCCCTTCTAAAATTGAGCGCTGCTTTAAAAGAAACAAGATTATACGGCGTTACTACTAATCTTCAATACTTGCAGGGACTGCTAGAAGAAAAAGCGTGCAAAACAGGCGACGTGTATACTCAAATGCTTAACTCATATAATCCGAGCGAACAAGCACTCGAAGTCTTAGACGGAGGCGTTCAGTCCACTGTTCAAGATTACTCGGGACGCACCGGACACTGGAACGTAGGGGTTCCTCCGTGCGGTCCAATGGATCCTTTTGCTTTTCGCATTGGAAATAAACTTCTCGGAAACTCCCAGGATGCACCAGGGATTGAAATGACCCTCCGAGGCGGCTCTTATAAATTTAGAGACAATCTATCTTTTTGCATTACGGGTGCTAACATGCATGCTACATTAGACGGCGCTGAAATCCCTATGTATAAGACCATTAGAGCAAAGCCGGGACAAATTCTTTCATTTAGTGAAGCAACGGAAGGAATGCGTACGTATTTACTGATTGGCGGCGGACTTGATATGCCTAAAATATTAGGCAGTTCTTCTACTTTTACACTAGGAAGCTTCGGAGGACACGGCGGTAGAGCACTTCGTACGGGAGATGTACTGCGTGTCTCTGACTACTCTCACGTTGAAAATGAACTTGCCCTTCCCTATCAGCCAGCCCTGTCTAAAGAATGGTCAATTGGGGTCATTCCCGGCCCCCATTGTACAGAAGAGTTTTTACAGCCAGAATATTTACAGCAGCTAACAGATACAAAGTGGGAAGTTCATTTTAACAGTTCTAGAACAGGCGTGAGGTTAATAGGTCCCGCTCCTTTTTGGACCCGTGAAGATGGAGGAGAAGCCGGTTTGCATCCATCAAATATTCATGATAATGCATATGCCATCGGCACCTTAGACTTAACGGGAGATATGCCTATTTTACTTGGCCCAGACGGTCCCAGTCTTGGCGGCTTTGTTTGCCCTGTTACCACCGCTTCAGCAGAGTTTTGGAAAATAGGACAGCTTCATCCCGGAGATAAAATTTCGTTTAAATTAATTGACCTTGAACAAGCTGAAAAACTCAAATGTACTCAGGAAGACTTTTTGCAGCATATCGGAACATCTGCATCACTTCCTGTACTTACAAATCCAGTAGCACAGCCGCTCAAAAGCGATTATCCGCTGCTGATTAACGAAACGGAAAATAGACGCTTCCCATTTTCCGTCCGCTGCTCAGGCGATGCGAATATACTTGTGGAATACGGAGAAATGGAGCTTGATCTGCTGCTTCGCTTCCAGGTACATGCTTTAATGGAAGCTATCCAAAAGCGTGAGGATTTACCGGTTCTAGATTTAACGCCTGGTATCCGTTCTCTTCAAATTCATATTGATGCAACAAAGATGTCTATTCTTGAACTTTGTCAGCATATTTCAGCTATTGATCGCGCGCTTCCTCCTCTTGAAGAAATGGAAGTTCCGTCTCGCATTGTAAAACTTCCACTTTCATGGGATGACCCTGCAACTCAATTAGCTATTGAACGCTATCAGCAAAACGTTCGTCCAGATGCACCCTGGTGTCCAAGCAATCTAGAATTTATTCGCCGAGTAAACGGTCTGAACCACCTTGAAGATGTTAAACAAGTTGTATTTGACGCTAATTATCTTGTAATGGGGCTTGGAGATGTATATTTAGGCGCACCTGTTGCTACGCCTTTAGACCCTCGTCACCGCTTAGTTACAACGAAATATAATCCCGCCCGTACATGGACGCCTGAAAATGCAGTTGGTATTGGCGGTGCGTATATGTGCGTATACGGAATGGAAGGTCCTGGCGGCTATCAATTTGTGGGACGCACGATTCAAATGTGGAACCGACTTCGTCAAACGGAAAGTTTTGAAGCAGGGAAACCGTGGCTTCTTCGTTTCTTTGATCAAATTCAATTTTACCCAGTAGAAGCAGACGAGCTTTTAAAACTGCGCGAAGATTTCCTTCGTGGGAGATTTGAAGCAGATATTACGGAGACAACGTTTAAACTTGGAGGATATTTAAATTTTCTTTCATCTATTGAAAAAAGCACGGCTGCTTTTCGTCATACCCAGCAGGCTGCTTTTCAAACAGAACGAGAAAATTGGAAAGCACTTGGTTTAGCCGAGTACGTCTCTGAACACGAAACAGCTGAAATTATGGAACAAGAACTGCCTGAAGGTACGGAAGCTGTGCGCTGTACAATGCCGGGAAGCGTATGGAAAGTTCTTGTAGAAGAAGGACAAAAAGTTGAAAAAGGCGATACGTTAATTATCGAAGAAAGCATGAAAATGGAGTTTCCGCAGCTAGCACCTATGGATGGATATATCAGTTCTATTCATGTGAAACCCGGCGATGAAGTACAAGCTGGACAGCTGATTGCCGGTATAAAAGCTTTTGCTCCAATTACTCATTAAGGACGGTGGATACCATGAAAACAGTGAGCTTGCCTAAAACATTTTCGGTTCAATGGTTACGTGATATGTATATCAAAAAAGAATTAACTCCGGAAGATGTAGTACATCAAATTTTTACGCGTGTAGAAGCTGACAAAGACATGAATATTTGGATTACCCCTCCCACACTCGGTGATTTAAAACCTTATCTGGATCGCTTAGCTACGCTAAGCCCTGAAGCGTTGCCTTTGTGGGGAATTCCATTCGCCATTAAAGATAATATCGATGTAGCACATGTACCGACGACAGCCGGATGTAAAGAATATACGTATATCCCTTCTGAACATGCTACGGTTGTTCAACACCTTATCGATGCAGGTGCTATTCCTCTTGGAAAGACCAACTTGGACCAATTTGCTACAGGACTGGTCGGTACACGGAGCCCATATGGCGAAACGCACAATGCGTTAAAGCCAGAGCTCATTAGCGGCGGATCGAGCTCAGGGTCAGCTGTATCCGTAGCTCGGGGGCATGCTGCTTTTTCTTTAGGCACCGATACAGCAGGTTCAGGGCGGGTTCCAGCTGGTTTAAACCGTCTAATCGGCTATAAACCTTCCCTCGGAGCTTGGCCATCTGCAGGTATAGTTCCGGCATGCAAAAGCTTAGACTGCGTCACTGCTTTTGCTCATGAATGGAGTGACGTACTGCTCGTAGATTCCATTATTAGAGGAGTAGACGATCGAGACCCATGGTCACGCTCTGTTGTTCGGGCTTCTTCGGCGCTTCCTGAAAAAATTTATATGGTAAAAGAACCGCTTTCGTTTTACGGGCCGTTTGCTGAGCAGTACGAAAAAGCGTGGAAACAAGCTGTGAAAAAGATTGAAGATTTATCTATTCCCATCGAATACATGGACGGCTCGTATTTAAGTGAAGCAGCTGCTTTATTATATGACGGCCCTTACGTAGCAGAGCGCTGGGCTGACTTAGGAGAATTTATCACTTCTCATGAAGAAACAGCCTTTCCTGTAACCGAGCAAGTGCTTCGTTCAGGAGCTAAATCAGAATATGATGCTGCTGCTTTATTTCAAGCTTCACATAAGCTTCAATCCTTTAAACATAAAGCATATCCTCAACTTAAAAATGCTGTTCTTGTTATGCCGACAGCAGGCGGAACGTGGACGCGGGAACAAGTAAGAGAAAATCCAATTGAAACAAACAGTGACATGGGGCGTTTTACAAATCATTGTAACTTACTCGACTTGTGTGCTGTCTCTCTTCCATCTCAAGATGCGGATCTTGATTTACCGTTTGGCATTTCATTTTTCTCTACATTTGACGGCGAACAATTCATTTGCGGACTCAGCGAATTGTTTTTAAATGGGGAACGAACGGCTGATTCAAAAAAAGATACAACATTAGTAGCTGTTTGCGGTTTGCATATGCGCGGGTTTCCACTTGAATCTCAAATGCGTGAACACGGAGCTTCGTTCGTACGAAAAGACCAAACCGCTCCTTATTACCAGCTTTTTAAACTGCCTACTTCTCCAGCAAAACCGGGGCTGTTGCGAACACATCAACAAGGAGAAAAAATTGAGGTTGAACTTTGGGAAATGCCTTTATCACTACTCGGCTCTTTTGCCGATTCTATCCCTTCTCCTCTCGGACTAGGCAAAATCACTCTTGAAGACGGCAGTGAAGTAGCGGGTTTTCTTTGTGAAGCTCATGCGACAGAAGATGCGGAGGATATTACGTCTTATAGAAGCTGGCGGGCTCTCTCAACTTACTAATAAATCGATTATTTACTAAGCTGTTGAGTACATTCTCAGCAGCTCTTTTTCATCAAACCTTCACTGTATATAAAAATAAGAACTTAGCATTAATTATGACAAAGTGAATGTATGATGTCACACTTTTATATTTATTCTTGATTCTTACGTTTACCGTTTTAACAGAGAATACCCCCACTTTAAGCTTGCTAAGTAGGGGTACTTCAATTAAATAAACCTAAAAGGTAAGCTGCACAATGCTCTCCAGAATACCTATCGTGTAGAATGGAAACGCAGCTGATCTTGATGAGAAACATACTTCTTGCGCGGATGCTTATCTAAGTATTGTTTAGCAGTTTGTAAACATTGGCGCGCAAACTCTTCATATCCTAGTTCGTTGGCACGTTTTACATTTGGCAACTCTATGGAATAAGGAACCTGCGGGATACGATTAATAATACTTGCAACATCAATACCTTCTTCATTTAAATACAATCGTTCTTCTCTAAGAACTCGAGTCATTTCCTCCTTTGAACTCGGAATTTCCGCAGAAGCATTGCAAAGATGAAGATAGCGAAACCACTCACGAGGCACGTCGTCCAAATCTTCCACCTTATCTCCTGATCGATGAAAATGGTGGATATCAATCATAAGACCTGCATTTTCACGATTAGCCGTATGAAGAACATCCATTGCGCCTTTAAGGTTATATACGCTCCCAATAGGAACAAATTCTAATTCAATGGTTAACCCAAAAGGCTTAGCTAGATCACAGAGTTCAGCAAAGCATTCGATACCAAAATTGTGATCGTCCGTCCAAATGCTGCTAAGAACGTGACGTCCTCCAAGTTCAGCAGCTGCTTCCATTGCAGGTAAGTAACGTTTTGGATCAATTCCCTCATAGATACGTGCTAACTCTATATCAAGAAGCTTCACTCCTGTTTCTGACATAGCAGATTTTGTTTCTCGCATCAGCTGCTTATTTTCAGCTAACGCATAGTTAGGCTCTCCAGGCAACCCCATGTAAATAGGCCTTAAACTAACAAAATCATATCCTGCCTTCGCAGCCATATACGTCATTTCAGGCGGGGAACATCCAAGAACAGTAAGATACGCAAGGGAAAATTGATTAGGCATTTTATAACTTCCTCCTTTATCCAAATGAATTAGATCGATCTAATCAAAATGACGATATATGTTTATAAACGTCCTACATATTGATTTGATTTTAATTCTCTGTAGGCAGTCTTAATACAATCATCTTCGTTTCAGTCATTTCTTCAACGGCGTAACGTGGACCTTCTCTGCCAATACCGCTGTTTTTCACTCCGCCATATGGCCAATGATCTAATCTAAAGTTAGATGTTCCATTAATAACTACACCGCCCATTTCAAGAGAATGAGCTACTTTATAAGCCAAATCCATTTTGTTCGTAAAAATCCCTGCTTGAAGACCAAAAGCAGAATCATTTGTCTCTTCAATAGCTTCTTCAATCGTATCGTACGGCACAATACTAATAATAGGGCCAAATACTTCTTCACAAATAACTTTACTTTCTTTAGAAGGGTTTAGTAGAACGGTAGGTTCCACCGTAGCTCCGCGGCGCTTTCCTCCGCATATCACTTGTGCCCCCGACTGTACGGCCTCATCAATCCAGCTCGTCACTCGCTCAGCTGCATGGACATCTACTACACACCCTACATCCGTATCAGGCAATAAGGGATCTCCAATTTTAAGTTTCAGCACCTCTTCTTTTAAAAGATTGGTAAACTCAGAGACCACAGATTGATGTACATAAATTCTCTGAACAGAGATACAGCTCTGACCGGAATTGCTAAATCCGGTTTTAGCACACATAGCCGCAGCACGGTTTAAATCTGCGTCGTTATGGACGATCGTTGCAGCATTTCCTCCTAGCTCTAGCAATACTTTTTTCATTCCAGCTAGCTCACAAATATTTTTACTAGCTACCGTTCCACCTGTAAATGAAATAATGTTCACGCGATCATCTTTTACAATTTGCTGTGCAACCTGTCTTCGACCAAGCACCATATTTACAGCATCTTTAGGAAATCCTGCCCGCAGCAGCAGCTTTAAGAGCTCTGTTGCAATTAAAGTTGTTTGCGAAGACGGCTTTAAAATCACACTATTCCCAGCAGCAAAAGCCGGCCCAATTTTATGGCATACAAGATTTAAAGGAGCGTTAAACGGTGTGATAGCCGCTACAACACCAACGGGCACTCGAAAAGTAGATGCAATAGCTTGTGCACCACGTTCTGAAACGTCGCCAGGCAATGTTTCACCAATCAATCTTTTTGCTTCTTCCCCTGACAGTTCCAATGTTTCGATTGAACGGGCCACTTCGTCCAGCGTATTTTTCAAAGGCTTTCCTAATTCTAAAGAAATAAGTCGAGCAAATTTTTCTTTCTCTTGTTCTAGTAATAGAGCCGCTTTCTTTAAAATTTTAGAACGCTGGTAAGAAGAAAGGGCGGCGACATGTTTTTTTGCTTCATAGGCTGATGTTAATGCTTTTTCAACATCTTCTTCATTCGCTAATAGCTGCTCACCTATGACTTCTCCAGAATAGGGGTTTTTTATTAAAGCAACTTCTCGATCTTCAATAATCCATCCACCGTTAATATAAGGCTGTGATTTCTTTTGAATAGTTTCTATCATGTTTAGCACCAACTTTTCATTTTTATTAAACAAACTTTTATATAAAACAAGGCCTGAACGTTTTTACATGAGAGGAAAATAGATCGATCTAATTTATTTTAATTTAAACGCTTCCATCACCTCCTAAAAGGTTATCATGTTCACGGCTTAGTTATACTAATTTCTCTTGAACCTTTGGCTTGGCATGAAGTTCTGAACAAGGACCTGCTTGCAGCATATAGCTTCCACCGTCATGACCAATTACTTGCTTCACCTCTTTTGCTGCTTCAATAAGCTTGTTAAGATCAATGCCCGTATGAATTCCCATTTCACTTAATCCATGAACCAGATCTTCTGTAGCTATATTTCCAGTGGCACCTGGAGCGTAAGGACACCCTCCTAACCCGATAATAGAACTATCAAAATGAATAACACCCTGCTGCAAAGCAGCCACTACATTAGAAAATGCCATTCCTCTCGTATTGTGCAAATGCATGGAGAAAATAATGCCGGGATAATTTTGTTTAAGAAACCCTAGCATACGATACACTTGCTGAGGATTTGCCATCCCTGTTGTATCTGCTAAAGAAATTTCTTCGACACCCATCATTCTGTATCGTTCTACAATAGAAGAAATGCGTTCTATAGCAACTTTTCCTTCATAAGGACATCCAAACGCTACCGAAATTGAACCTCCCACTTTAACGTTATGCTTTTCCGCTAATTCGATAATAGGATAAAAACCTTTTTGGGCTTCTTCTACAGAACAATTTGCGTTAGACAAGCTGTGAGAATCTGTAGCTGAAAGCATAAGCTTTAACTTTTTCACTCCGGCGTCAATGGCTCTCTGTGCACCTTTTACATTCGGCACTAACGCGCGAAATTTGATATTTGTTAAATCTTGAACACTTTCTACGACCTGCTCGGCATCCTTTAACTGAGGAATCGCTCTCGGATGTACAAAAGATGTAATTTCCATTGATTGAATGCCTGTCTTGGCTAGCTGACGGATAATAGATATTTTTTCTTTTGTAGGAATCCACTCATGTTCAGCTTGAAACCCATCCCTTGGGGCTACTTCACAGATTATGACTTTTTCCGGTAATTCTATTTTTTGAATAGTATTCATTAAATAACCCCCTTTTCTTTTAACACCGCTAAGTCTTCACTTGATAACCCCAGTTTTCCGCCTAGAATTTCTTCATTATGTTCTCCCAATTCAGGGGCACGATGACGAATTGCTCCCGGTGTATGTGAAAACTTTGGCACTACTCCCGGAACCTTAATTTTCCCTAGGCGGGGGTGCTCTACTTCTACAATGTTTTCTCGTTCTCTATACTGGGGATCATTAAATATATCTTCAATGCTGTAGATAGGGCTAACTGGCACGCCAAATGAATCTAACTTTACCTGCAGCTCGTCTTGAGTGAAGGACTTAATCCAATTTGATACAATTTCCTGAACTTCATGATCATGCTTTAGACGCTCTACGTTTGTATAGTATCGCGGATCCTTTAACATATCTTTTCTTTCCATTGCCTCTGCAAGACGATCAAAGGTAGAGTCTGTACTGCATACTAATACAACAAACTTTCCGTCTTTTGTTTCATATGTGCCTGCTGGGCTTGAGTGACCTGCAAGTCCAGGGCTTCTCTCTCTTACTTTTCCGTTTTGATCATATTCAGCGATTAAAAACTCCATCATTCGAAAAATAGATTCATATAATCCCATTTCTACTACTTGACCTTCCGGCTGTTCGTGCACATCTCTATGATAGATAGCGCTTACACAAGCGAACGCGGTATATATGCCCGTTACATAATCTAGTAAAGAGTAAGAAGGACTGACGGGCGGACGATCTGAATATCCTTGTAAATAAGTATGTCCGCTAAATGCTGTCCCCGGTGTACCGAATCCAGCTTTCTCTCGATAAGGACCTGTTTGTCCATAACCTGATACGCGCACCATTACTAGCTTAGGGTTAACTTTTTTAAGCTCTTCATATCCTAAGTTCCATTTTTCCAGTGTACCCGGGCGAAAATTTTCAATTAAAATGTCTACGCCACTAATTAGCTTTTTGAAAATTTCTGCTCCTTCTTCTGATCGAATGTCCAGCGTAACAGACTTTTTATTGCGAGCAAGTCCGGGCCACCTTAAAGGTTCAGTCCCTTTCCAAGGCCCTACAGTCCGAAGCGTATCTCCTTTTCCCGGAAGCTCAATTTTGGTTACTTCCGCCCCCAAGTCCGCTAGTAAAGTAGCTCCAAAGGGAGCAGCAATCATAGTAGAAATATCTAGTATTTGAACTCCTGTTAAAGGTCCATAATTTTTGGTTAACACGTTGAATCCCCTCCGGTAATAACTGTTTGTATGCTTAATTAAGATAATTAATTAGTAGATTTCCTTTGATATGTTAAAAATGAATATCATTAGTCGGAATATTAAGATTATTTATTTTTCTAAAGTTAACTCTTTTTCTTCTAATAGAATAGACTCTTTGCTTTCAATCGGGTCTAAATCTGTTAATAGGAACGTATAGCTTAAAATTCCAATCACTAAAAAAGCAGCTGCTAAAAGGAAAGCATACATAAATGAACCCGTGGCTTGAACAATAAACCCAGTCGTAATAGGTGCAACAATAGCCATCGAGTTATTCCCAAATGTTAAAAGTCCCGTTAATGTTCCTACCGTTCCTTTTGGTGCAATAAATGTAGGAATGCTGTAGGCAACAGCAGATGTGACAACAAGACCTCCAAGTGCTGTTGAAATCCAAAATACAGCTACGTTCGCACTGTGAGTAAACGCTGCCCCAATAATTGACAAACCAAATACCATACCTATTACTAGAAAAAACTTGCTGACACGCGTCCGGTTATACCCTTTGTTAATAAGACGATCAACAAGCCAACCCCCGATTACTATTTCAGTAATGGTACCTACAATCCACGGTATGGCCGAGTACCAGCCTGATTTTAAAATAGACATGTTCATTTCTGTTGCTAAATATCCAGGAAGCCAAGTCAAGAACAAAAACCATGAATAGCCGTATGCCGCAAATCCAATGAATACTGCCCAGACTTTTCTTTTAGTTAGCAAATATCGAATGTTCTCCATTGCACTGCCTTTAACTTCTTCTGAACTTTGAGAACCGCCTTGAACAATGTAGTCATATTCTTCTTTCGTCAAACGCTCATCTTCATGAGGTTCACGATACCAGATCCAATAAACAATAGCATATATGAAACTAAGAATAGCAGTTGCTAAGAAACCGCCTCGCCAGCCCCACTCTGTTACAATTAGTGCTAATATAGGCGCTCCGATGGCGTTGGAAAGTTTGGATTGAGAATCATAAGCTGCGATAGCTTTTCCGCGTTCCTGACGCGGAACCCAATGGCTAACTGCTTTAGCAGCAGATGGAAAGAACGGTGCTTCTCCAACTCCTAACAGCACTCGAGATAAAATAATTAACCCCCATCCATTTGCTACTGCAGTTAAAAGACAAGCTACTGTCCATATCACGGTCGCTACACGCGTTACCCATTTTACGCCTATTTTATCTAGCAAAGGCCCTATAGGAAGTTGAAGTAAAGCGTAAGACCATGCAAATGCTGATAGGAAAATCCCCATCTGACCTGCTGTCAAGTTAAATTCTTTTTGTAACAATGGCATAGCAATGGACATATTAATTCGATCAAAATAGTTTACAACTACACCAACCGCAATCAAGAATACAATCGACCAACGATGTTTTTTCATTCTTTTCCCTCACTCATAAGATTTTAAGTATGCGCTTTCATTTTTTTGCAAAATATCTCTTTGCTCAGATCCCATTTATAATTACTTGCTTACATAAAGTCTGTCTGAACTCAAGTTGAAAGATGGCAATGCTGAAAACCTAATCCTCTAGCTATTTACTTATTCTTTTATCCTTTCGTAAAAACATTTTATTAGTGAAACTAAAAAGATTAATAGAAAGTTCTAATTAGAACGATCTAATTCCAGCGGAAATCTCTTCACATATTGCGGAACGGTGCTTATATTTTATGATCTACTCAAATATCCGAACATGATGATCAACGTCTGCTTTTTTAATTTCTCATTGTAACACCTGCCTTTTTTCGCGAAGCGTCGTATTTTGACACAGCCTAATATAAAATCAATTCAAACTTGAGCTTTAGTATACTGAATTACATTTGCCTGCGCAATATATATTTTTAATTTTTA
This sequence comes from Priestia sp. 10L35, assembly GCF_056395685.1. Classification (NCBI taxonomy): domain Bacteria; kingdom Bacillati; phylum Bacillota; class Bacilli; order Caryophanales; family Bacillaceae; genus Priestia; species Priestia sp. 10L35. The sequence goes on from NZ_JBFTKA010000005.1 coordinate 61,756, forward strand.
GAAAATTAAAATACACACTTTTTTAATATAATAAATCCAAAAATAACTGTATTAATTTTACAAATTTTTCTCTTATTGCGTTAAAAAACAGAAAATACAGACACTTCATTCGTACAATTCTAGTAAGGTTTAAAGATACGAGTTTTTAATACTGTAAGCTTGGTTCAAACATTTGTTCCTTAATATACTCCACAGGCATCTCTTTTCCTGTCCACAATTCAAACGCCATGGCCCCTTGCCAGATCATCATTCCTATTCCATTAATGGTGTGACATCCAATTGATTCAGCTTGTTCTAACAGTTTTGATCTCATAGGCATATACACGACATCGGTTACAATTAAATCCGGACGCAGCATTGATATATCTTCAATAATGCTGAATTCTTCTAACGGTTTCATTCCCACTCCTGTTCCATTTGTCAAAATATCGCTCGTTTTAATTTCTTCTCTTAACCTGTCTGTATCTTCAAGAGAATACAGCTTCGCTTTACATGAAACATGTTTCATCTCTTCATTAATAATTTTTACGTTTTCTACAGCTTTTGAATAAAATTCATCGTGACGAGCAAAAATTGTTAATTCTTCAAGCCCTTCTAAAGCTGCTTGAATAGCAATAGGCGTCGCTGCTCCACCCGAACCGATCAACGTCATTTTTTTTCCTGTGATATCCACGCCGTGCTCTTTTAAATTTCGAATGTAACCCATGCCGTCTGTGCTATGCCCAACTAGTACGCCATTATCATTTACGACGGTATTGACAGCTCCTGAAAATTTGGCGCTGTCTGCTAATTCATCAAGAAACGGGAGAATTTTTGTCTTATTGGGCATGGATACATTAAAACCTTTAACATTTAACGCTCTCAGCCCTTTAATTGCATCTTCTAACGAGTCATTTCCTACCTCAAAAGCTAAATAAGCATAATTTAATCCCAGTTTTTTAAAGGCCATATTATGCATAGATGGTGACAATGAATGTCCAATTGGAGTTGCTAAAAGGCCGATGAGCTGAGTTTTACCATTAATACGCCCTACGCTTTTCATGATTTTACCTCCTGTTTTATTAAAATTCAGAAATATTTGTGGTACCTAACCTGTACTTTTTCAGCTTATCTTCATTTACAATCAAACACATTTCGAATTCATATAATACAGATAATTAGATCGATCTAATTTTAAGATATACTGACTATTCAACCAACCTGTAACAAGCTGCATTCAAAACCAAAGCTGCTCTACTCACATGTAAAAATAAAGAAACCGCTTACAAATTTACGACTTTAATAACATAAGTTTGACATGTACTGTACGTTTTACCTCCCTTCCCAAGGCAGCATTTCTCAACATTACTAGAAACAAAGCTTTCACCTATACCTGGCTTCTTTTATTAAATGAATGCAGTAAACACCCGGTGAACCAAGACAACTCTTAGCGACCTTATGTATCATAGTATCACATTTTTTTAAAAGGAAAAATGTTTTTTTGTTACTTTTCAGAAAAATCTTTTTATTTAAAGAATTTCTTTATATTAAAATAAAGCTATAACCATAATTATAGCTTTATTCTTGAGCGTGGCTTTCTCTTCTCTTTTTCATCCACCAGCCTGCACCAACTATCACTCCGATTATAAGAATAACAAATATTAAACGATCAACATCATGCAAATATTTTTGGATTTTTTCAATATCTCCAAGTCCTCCTACATAGAGCAAAAAAACAAACCACGGAAAAATGCCTAAGGTGCTGTATAAAACAAAGTCCCTAGATTTGATTTTACTAAGACCTGCCAAATAGGTTATATAGTTTGCGATACTGATGGGACGAGAAATCGTAATACTCCATTTTCCATATTTATGAAACCATTTTTGGGCACGCTTTATATTTTTTTCACCAAACCAGCGCTTGGTAATAGATTCAAACCTGTATCCCATAACGAACGGAATATAGTTGAATGCGATATAAATAACGGTATTGACAGCTGAAACAATAAGGATTTTCCATATTGAGAGCTGCAGCACCGAGCCAATAAGCAAAATCGATAACGTACACGGAAAAGGAATTGCCGCAGCTTCGATTGCTGTAGCAATAAAGATGCCCACTATGCCTAAATTTTGTACAAAATCAATAAACCCTTGCACCTTTTTTCTCCTTTCAATCATACAAATTTCACGTTCTTTCATCATAACTCAAACTATTCAAAATTTCACGATTTCAAAGCAATTTTACTAGTAAAAAAAGCTCATACGCACCCGTTTGCTATATTTGATTATCTTCTATCATATGCAGTTTATAAGTGAAGTAACGCAAAAAAAGAAAATAGCAGAAAAAAAACTCTTTTATTAGTTGTAATAAAAGAGTCTTTTCTGTCCTACTATTATTTAACTTTAGCAATAATTTTCCCTTTCACATGGCGGTTTGATAGCTCTTCTAATGCACTTGGCACTTCTTTTAACGAGATGATGCGCTCAATCATCGGAGCTACTTTCTTCTCTGCTACTAATGCTAAAAGCTCATCACCCATTTTTGCTAAATCCGCTTGCGCAATCATGTCATCAATGTGGTGTGCAGCATTTAAAGCTACTTCATGATAAGAAATCACCTTTGTAAAAGGCTTTACTTTTGTATAATCAGGCGCACCAGCAATATGTGCTAAATGTCCTCTATAGGCAATCATATCTAAAGAATCCGTTGCGTTCTTTGCGCTCACCGTGTCAAGCACAGCATCTACGCCGCGGCCATTTGTCAGCTCCAATACTTTTTCCGCGACGTTTTCCTCGCGATAATCAATTACATAATCAGCTCCTAACGACTTCACATACTCATGATTATGTGCTGAAGCTGTTGAGAAAACGGTTTTTCCAGCGTTTTTAGCAAGCTGCACGCCAAAGCCTCCTACGCCTCCAGCTCCTCCATGAATTAAGATGGTTTGAATATGGTTCATTGGAAGTTTACGAAATAGTGCTTCATACGCTGTGTAACCTGCAGTAGGCAAAGCAGCAGCTTCTTCAAATGTAACAGCATCAGGAATGCGCGAAATTGAATGAGCAGTTGTAACCGCATATTCAGCATATCCGCCTTTTTTCATAAAGTCCCCGTGATAGACAACGCGGTCTCCTTTTTTCCAGTCAACTACTCCTTCTCCAACTTCATCAATTGTCCCAGCTACATCTAAACCTAGAATGTGAGGATATGTCCAATAAGGATTTCCATTAGTAGCCGTTTTATAATCTACGGGATTAAGTCCCACTGCGTGAACTTCAACTACTACTTCCCCTTTATTTGGAAGAGGTTTTTCTATTTCTTCTACTTTCATTTCTGTCCATTTATTTTTATCTTGCAATAATAATGCTTTCACAGTCTAACTCTCCTTTTTAAATCATTTGCCTAGCGTTGCTTTTATTATTTTATCTAAAAATGATTTGCTTACTATTTTTATTTTAAAGAGAGCTTGTCTATAATACAAATTAGAAAATAAATAGATATCCATAAATAAATTTATAAGAAAGGATAGCATAAATGATTGATTTTGAATGGTATCGCAGCTTTATTAGCATTTACAAATATCGATCCGTTTCTGAAGCAGCCAGAGCGAGGATCTTAACGCAGCCGGCCATGAGTCAGCACTTAGCTGCTTTAGAAGCTGAAATAGGGGAAGGTTTATTTATCCGTGCACCGAGAAAAATGATTCCAACAGAAAAAGGTAAAGAACTGTACACGCGTATTGTCCCGTTAATTGAAAGTCTAGAAGCTGCTTCAATTGAATTAAAAATGACCGCTTCATCTCCCGACGCGCTGCCGGTCGTAAAAATTGGTTCTCCCGTAGAGTATTTTACCGAACAAGCTTTAGAAAGAATAAAAGATGCAGGCATCCGCTGCTACAGCCAGTTTGGTATTGCTTCTGTTTTGCTTGAAAAGATACAAAGCGACGAAATTGATATTGCGATTACAACCCAAAGATTGCAAATACCTGGAATTGAATATACGGTCATTGAAGAAGAAGAGTTTGTCTTAACCGTCCCTCCTTCTTTTGAAATGACAGCTAGTAAAGACGTAGAAGAGTTTTTATACAACCAGCGGTGGATTAGCTATGGTCTTGAACTTCCTATTATTAGACGTTTTTGGCGGCAGCATTTTAAAAAACGACCTGAAATTCAGCCTCATCACGTGATTCCAAATCTTCAAACGGTGTTAAAAGCCATTCAGCATCACATGGGAATCAGCCTGCTTCCCCGCTATTTAATTCAAGAAGCGCTTCGAGAAAAAAAAGTAAAAATCGAACTTGAACATTTAGCAGTAAAAAATCAGATCTTTCTTGCTTATAAACTTAAGCATCGCGATCATCCTACTATTCAAAAAACGATACGCTGCTTAAAAAAAGAAACCTCTGCAGACTAGTCTGCGGAGGTTTCTTTTTTTGACAGTTGCTGTGCTGAATCTACGCCTACTAAATCTAAAAAGAAAATAAAAATAGGAATACCAAGAATTAGCCCCCATACGCCCAAGAAGTGTTCACCAAACACTAAAATGATAAACGTAATGAACGTTGGCAAGTTTGTTTTAGATGACATGAGCTTTGGATTTAATACATAGCTTTCAAGTGCGTGAAGTACTACCACCATAATTAACACAGATAGTACTTTTACACCGCCTCCTAAACTGTAAGCGATTGTACAAAGTGGAATGAGTGAAACAAATACCCCAAGAACCGGCACTAGCCCTAGTAGAAAGACCATAACGCCAAGTGCAAGCAAATTAGGAAACCCTAACACCCACAGCGCAATAACGGACAAAATGCTGTTCACAAAAGCGATAATAAACTGAACTTCTATTACCTTGCCGAAGGAATTAACAAATTTCCTCCCCAAATAGCCAGCTTCTTTGAAAAACCAGCCCAGCCTAGATTGTTCCAGTTGGACAAATAATCGGTGAATCCGCGATTTTTCAAGTAAAAAGAATAGGCTTAACAAGAGTGCTAAGAAAACTTGTGCACTTACTTTTCCAATATTAGATAAATAGCTGTATACTAAATCAATATTCTGCTGAATATTCTCTGGTGATTTGAATCTCTTTAGATTATCGATAATATAGGTGACGAATGTATTATCAGGGGGGTGTTTGTAAAAATACATCAGCTTCTGTACAAGCTCAGTAACTTGCGTCATAATAACCGGGATATATACATATCCTACAATACCGAGCGCCCCAATCAGTGCGATATAGATGACGATGAGTATAAGCGTTGAATTAAGCGGAAGCTTTCTTCTTAACGTTTGTTGAAGACGACCAATTAAAAAGGTGAAAATAAACGTAAATAACAGCAGCTGAAGCATACTTCTAATGCTGACAAGTAAAACTGTAATGATAATAAGCGTAATGATGCGAACAGTAAGTTTGTTGTGAAGCCAACTTCTTGCAATATTCATGAAACCTTCAATTCTCCTATCTCTCTTTTTCCCAAGTCATTTGTATACATATAAATAAAACGGATACGCTAGACGCTCATATCCGCTTTCGCTATATATAGTGTATCATTTAATATTCAAATTTTACTATATTTCGGCGCTTTTTAGTATGTCTTTATTTTCTCTCCGCTATTCTTTTTCATTTTCCCATACATTATGATAAATTAGCCTGTCTAAATCCCTTCTTTTTTCCCAGTTAGCTTGTTCTAAGATTGGTTTCTCAGGATATTTATCTGTATAGCCAATTGACATAAGCGCTACAGGATCAATATGAGGAGGAATATGTAAAATGTCACGTACATCATTTTTCTTATAAAAACTTACCCACCCCATTGCCAGTCCTTCTGCATATGAAGCAAGCCACATATTTTGAATCGCACACGCAGTTGACATCATATCAGTTTCTGGAATTGAGTTTCTTCCGAGAACATGGGAGCCGCCTCTTGTTGGATCACACGTTACGCAAATAGTTAACGGCGCTTCTTTTAATCCTTGAATCTTGAGCTCTAAAAAATCTTCTTTCTTTTCACCTTCATAATGAATAGCCAGTGCTCTTCTCTCTTTATCTGCTGCCCAGGCAAGTTTATTTTTCACTTCTGTATCAGATACTAATATAAAATTCCAAGGCTGCATAAACCCGACGGAAGGTCCGCTGTGAGCAGCCTGCAGAATGTTATAAACCGTTTCATTCGGAATCTCATCAGACAAAAATGTTCGTACATCTCTTCTTCCGTAAATCGCTTTGTACACCGCTTGCTTTTCGTCGTTTGTAAACGAATTCATCTTCTTCAACCTCCATTAAATTCTCTTTTTAACTATTTTTCTAAAAAAACATTAAAAAAATGTGATCCAAACTTTATGTTTTCTCGTATTACTATATGAATCTATCATAAAGGAGGTTGCAAACATGTTCAACGACGTTTTAATGAACTTATTTAACGCGGTAAGCAGCATCATTAACACAATTGGATAATTTGATTGTACATATTTAGTAAGAGAGGAGGCACATTACATGCTAAACGAGGTACTTATGAACTTTTTTAACGCAGTAAGCAGTATCATCAACACAATCGGATAAAAAAAGCACAAAGAAAAGGGTAACTGCCATTACCACCGTCTTTATGCTTTGCTAGTTCAAAATCATATATTTTACAATAAAAAGAACTCTTTGATTAGGAGTTCTTTTTACTTATCCTAACATGTTCCCTTTTATTTGTATATATGCCTTGCCATTTCAACAGATTCATTTATATGTTGCAAGCATACACATAGGTCTGCAGCTCGTAGTGCAGTTCTTTTAAGTCTTCAGCTGCTTGAGTCAATAACTTCTTTCGCTGAGCTGTATACACATCTAGAATAGCTCTTTCTACTTTTACCTTTTCTTCATATAAAATGTCTAACTTATCTTCATTTCCTTCAAGGGAAATAGGCTTTAACATAGCAAATTGATAAATGGGTTGTCCATAATCCAATTTTGTTAAAATAGAACCTACTAATACATCCTCCGAGCATTCATATACGAAGTTTAACAGCGTACTTAATTCTTCTAGACGAGAAATATCCAGCTCTGCATTTTCGTTGATCACAGTCCCTATATATTGAAAGCACTCTTCTTCTAACTCATTATAAATAGTTGTGATGCGGTGCAATACTTCATTTAACTTCATAAAGTTCCCCCTTCACACACGCTTCTTGATACAACCATATGACAAAACTTGGTGTTTTATACTAACGAAAAAGCGAGGAATATAAACCTCGCTTCTTCTTTTTACCGATACATACTGGCAATGTCTTCAATAAACATAAGCGGTTCTTCTTCTGTTAGTTGTTTAATTGGAGAATAATCCTCTCCACCAAAACTTTGATCTATGTCTTCAATAAACGAAGAAACTTCTTCCGACTCTTCACGATTAGCCGGCATTTCGTATTTTTGTAATTCTGTGCGGTGCACGACGGATAAAATATGGCGAGGAAATTGCTGCTTCGTTTTTCCAAAACAGTATACCGGCTTGTGTTTCAAAAAGCGTTCTACTTCTTCTTGTCGGTTATAAATGCTTCCATGATCACCCCAAGCTACCACAACCAGTTCAGCATCTTCCACTGCTTTTTGAATATACTCACCTGCTCTTGTTCCAACAGCTTCTTCTTTTGAAAGCATGCGTAAAAACGAAACATGATCGGTTTGATAGCTGAATAAATAAACGATTTCTAAAACTCCAAATCCCCACTTTTGCGCCAGTTCTATGCATTTGGATACAGCTGTATCGTCGCTGTATTCATACGTATTTTCTGGAAATGACAAGATAAACGTAAGTTTACGTTCGTTTACTTCACTCCATTTGCATAATAGAGAGTATTTGTATGTGCCTGTTTCATCAAAAATAACTTCTTTTTTCACTGCTTCCATCCCCCTGCCTTCTTACAATCTTGTTACTTATCTATTGCAAATGAGCTAAGCAGTAATCGTAACCTTGACTGTTAAAAGTTTTATTTTATATGTATTTCAAAATCATGCCTTCATGACAACTTTTCTTCCATTTTTTCAAAAAGCAATTTTTTCTTCTATACATGCTTTTTACAGCTAGTGAATATTCACATATATATCTTTCCTCTTTTCGGCCCTCCAGTCAAAATAGATAAAATCAAAAGAATGGTCTATAATAAAGAAATAACCAATGACTTTTTCACTCATGTTTTTGACAGTTACGGATTTTTTCTCAGCAGGTATGTTCAAACCTGATCCTCTGAGAAAATAGAAGATAAATTTGTGTAAAGAAAGGATTTTGTAAATGGCTACTACACACACATTTACAAGAGGAGAAGAAATTGCAAATGCGATTACACACGGCGTTGGAGCCGTACTCAGCATTGTTGGATTAACGCTTTTAATCGTACTTTCTTCGTTAGAAGGAACGCCTTGGCATGTTATCAGTTTTACTATTTACGGAGTAACCATGCTGCTTCTCTATGTCTCCTCTACGCTTGTCCATAGTTTTCCGGAAGGTAAGGTAAAAGATCTTTTTGAGATATTTGACCACTCTTCTATTTATTTGTTTATTGCCGGTACGTACACTCCATTTTTATTTATCGCAGTAAAAGGAACCACCGGCTGGACACTTTTTGGAATTGTATGGGGCATCGCTCTTGCAGGAATTGTATTCAAAGCTTTTTTTGTAAAGAAATTCCTTTTTATTTCTACCATTCTTTACGTATTTATGGGATGGATGATTGTGTTTGCTTGGGATTCGTTAACTCAAAACATTGCCCATCAAGGAATTGTCCTTCTCGTAGTTGGAGGCGTGTTGTATACAATCGGGGCCGTTTTTTACGTATGGCGAGGATTTCGTTTTCATCATATGATTTGGCATATGTTTGTTCTTGGCGGAACCGTACTCCACTTTTTAGCAATCATTTTATATGTATTGCCTATAACCAATTAAAAAAGGGCCCTCTGGCCCTTTTTTAATTGGTTATAGAATTCCTTACCACAGTTTTGCCATTTGAGTCACAAGCGTATAGACTCCTAGCACAGCCATAATAACGACCACAAAACCGCCAAAAATGGTAAGCCAAGTCGGATGCTTGTAATCGCCTACTATCTTCTTTTTATACGCCGCTATAAGCATTGTTCCGAGTGTAATAGGTAAGATTAACCCATTTAATGCTCCAGCTAAAATAAGCAGAGTGACCGGCTGGCCAATCGTTAGGAAAACTAGGGTTGAAATCGTAATAAAGGCAATGATAATCCAGTTTTCATATTTCTCAATCCTTTTGCTGAAGGATTTAACAAAGGAAACCGATGTATATGCTGAACCAATAACTGAAGTGATAGCCGCTGCTGCCATGACGACACCGAATAATTTATAGCCAATATCCCCTGCGGCTAACTGAAAAACAGAGGCTGGTGGATTATCAGGATTCAGTTTTAACCCTTGACTCAACACACCTAATGTCGCTAAAAATAGAAAAATTCGAATGATCGAAGCAATCGTAATACCAGATACTGCTCCTCTTGTTACTTCAGGAATCGCGGCTTTTCCTTTAATTCCTGCATCTAATAAACGGTGACCTCCTGCAAATGTAATATATCCTCCTACCGTTCCTCCTACAAGAGTAACAATCGCCATTACGTCAATGTGCTCCGGCCAAAATGATTTAGAGACTGCTTCTCCTACTGGGGGAGCGGACGAAATAGCCACATACACCATTAAAATAATTAATATTCCGCCCATTAATTGAGCAAATCGATCCATTAATTTTCCGGCTTCTTTGACTAAAAAAATTGCGATAGAAATGATGGCTGTAATGACTGCACCGGCTTTAGGGGAAATACCAAATAGCGCATTGAAGCCAAGACCCGCTCCTCCTACATTTCCAATATTAAATGCTAAGCCTCCGATTACAATTAAAATAGCAATAAATAAGCCGAGACCTGGCAAAACACTGTTAGCGATATCCTGTGCTCTTTTTTCTGAAACGGCAATAATACGCCATACGTTTAGCTGAACGCCAATGTCTAATAAAATCGACAGTAAAATGACAAAACCAAAACTTGCGGCGAGTGCTTGTGTAAAGACCGTTGTTTGAGTTAAAAAACCTGGACCCACTGCTGAAGTAGCCATTAAAAATGCTGCTCCGAGCAGCACGCTCCAGTTGCGCTCTTTTTTCATGATGTCACCTCATTGTGGTTGAATAATGATTTGTTCTTCTTTTAGCTTGTCACAAATAGCTTTGGCAAATTCAACAGCATGTGCACCGTCTCCATGAATACAAACGGTATCTGCTTGAATGGGAATCTCTTCATTTTGCACAGTAAACACTTTCTTTTCTTTGACCATTTTAATTACTTGAGAAATAGCCGCTCCTTCATCTTGAATCACGGCGTTTTCAACGTTTCTCGGCGTCAGCATGCCGTTCTGTTGATAGGTTCGATCTGCAAATACTTCCTGAGACGTACGCAAGCCCATTTCGTTTCCGGCTTTAATCAATTCACTTCCAGCCAAACCATATAGAATAGCTTCCTCACTAACATTATAAACAGCTTCAGCAATAGCTTTAGCTATGTCTCGATCCCCTGCAGCCATATTATATAAAGCGCCATGAGGTTTCACATGATGAAGGGTCCCTCCTTCTGCACGTATAAAAGCTGAAAGAGCCCCCATTTGATACACCATTAAATCATAAGCTTCTCGAGGCGTAATTTTCATATATCTACGTCCAAATCCAGCTAAATCTTGCAATCCGGGGTGGGCGCCAATCGCCACATTTTCACTCAAAGCCAGCTTTACTGTTTCTCTCATAACCGAAGGATCTCCGGCATGAAAGCCACAAGCAATGTTTGCTGACGTTACATAGCGTAAAATTTTTTTATCATTTCCTAATCTATAGTTCCCAAAGCTCTCCCCTAAGTCACAGTTCAAATCAACGGTAGCCATCTTCTTCCCCCTTATATTTTCATTCGAAGTGCTCTTTTAATATGATTTATTTTCTTTTCCTGCTCCATATATAAATGCTGTGCTTCATCCAGTGAAATTGCTTGAAAAGAAATCTTTTTCCCTGGAGAAATTTGCGCCAGCGCTGAAAAATCTGCAGTTGCTACCTGTCCGATTCTAGGATATCCTCCTGTCGTTTGATGATCTGCTAATAAAACAATGGGCTGTCCTTCTTTTGGTACTTGAATCGTACCGAACGTCACAGCGCTAGAGAGCAGCTCTTTTTCTTGACCAAGGACTAATTTCTTTCCTTTTAGCCTATAGCCCATGCGGTCAGATTGAGGGGTAACGTCAAATTCTTGATTAAAGAAATGCTGTTGACTTTCTTTTGTAAACCAATCAAATTCTGCACCTTTCATCGTGCGGATAATAGGCGTCTCGTATGAAGGAAGAAGTTTAGGATGAATCGTCCAAAAAGCCTGCTGAAAAGAGCGGTCCGTTTGCTTTTTCACCAATTTCTTTATAATTGCTTCCCCCGTTTCTGTAGGAGGGTGGCTTAATACTTCGTCCCCTGACTGTAATGCTTTACCGTGCAGCCCGCCTATCCGAGCGCGAAGTGAAGTAGATGTACTTCCCATAACTGCAGGAACATTAAAAGCACCGGAAACCGATAAATAAGAACGGCACCCTAAAGTCGGAACGCCAAACTGTAGCACGCTCCCTTTTTTCACATATAAAGGCCGCCACATCTTTACGGCTTCATCATTAACAGTTGGCGATAAATCCCCTCCCGTCAGGGCAATCAAAGCATCTTGCTGAAATTCAATTTTTGGCCCCATTAACGTAATTTCAATAACCGGCTGATTTTCTTGATTTCCTACTAATAAGTTGGCAATCCTTAAAGCAACTTTGTCCATTGCCCCGCTGACAATCATGCCGTCCTTTTGATATCCATGTCTGCCGATATCTTGAATCGTTGTTAATAAACCGGGACGTATCACTTTAATACTCATCTTCATCCACCTCCTTTTGGGCTTCATATTCTGTTTCAGAAATGGAAACAAACCGGATACGATCACCTGCTTGAAGCAAGCTTGGCGAATCATTTTTGGGGTTAAATAGTGTAAGAGGAGTACGCCCGATTAACTGCCACCCTCCAGGTGTCTCAATTGGGTACACGCCGGTTTGCATTCCTGCGATGCCAACTGACCCTTTTGGGATGCTGTTTCTCGGTGATTCTTTTCTTGGAGTCGCAATTTCTTCGCTCATCCCTCCCAAGTAAGGAAAACCAGGAGCAAAGCCTAGCATATACACCAAATATTCTCCATTTGTATGAATGGAGATAACTTCATCAGGCGTTAATGAATGAAAAGCGGCTACCCTCTCTAAGTCCGGGCCGTACTTTCCTCCGTAACACACCGGAATTTCAATTTGTCTAGCGACCGCTTCAGATTTTTCTTCCTGGCGGAAAAGCAGCTCTTCAATATATGTAGATATTGCTGTGTAAGGATTTCTTCTTCCTTTTTCACTCATTACCCAAGGGTCATAATAAATTGTAACTGTTGTAAAAGCCGGCACATATTCAATCATCCCCTTACATAATGATTGCTCTAGTACCTCAGTAAATTGCTGAATACGTTTATGCATACCGAAATTAATTTCGTCTCCAAATGAAACGACAATGCCGCTGTCACCAAGAGGATAAAGTCGATAATCGTGACTCATTCCGTCTCCTCCTTTTTTACTTAGTATTGTTTGAGCAGCTCCCTTTAATGCTGTAGTTAGATACATTCATTAGAATTACTAATGGAATTGTTGTTTTCGAATAACAATTTCTTATATACCTAATAAAAAAAAGAACAATAAATCCCTATCCTGTATGGATAACATTATATAAATATAAAATAATCTTATGTTCTACTAAAACAAACTCCAAAGAAAAATTCAACCTTTTTAAAATTTTATCGTCAAAAGGATCACGTTTTTTCAATTTTCCCCATAAAAAAACTGCTTTGTTTTTTATACCAAAGCAGTTTTTTTGTAAACATGAACAAAAAGATAAAACTTATAGGCAGTGAACCATTATATACCTCTGCGGGCAAAATCTACAAAACGAAACTTATCCAGACGATGACGTGATTCCGTATATTGAAAAAGGCTTGCATCTTCTAAATACACATAGTTTCTTACTACCACAATATGTTCATAGTCTTTTAAATCTAAGTAACACTTATCTTCGTCCGTCAGCTCGTCAACGGAAATTTCTTTTTTGGCAAAGCTTATTTTCAGCCCAAGATCTTTTTCTAAGTATTCATAAATAGAGCCTTTACATATGTCTTTTGTGAGGTGAGGAACATACTTTTTATGAAAAAAATCTTTATCTAAAATAATTTTCTCCCCATCGATTTCCCGCGCTCGAACCACTTTCCATATAAGATCTTTTTTCGTCGCCCCAAGCTGTGTGCACAGGTCTTGATCGGCCTTGACTAATTCAAACTCTTTTACAATAGTGGTCGATGTATGTCCCAGCTTTTCCACTACTTCTTTGAAGCTAACAAGTCCTGATACTGGAAAATCAAAGCGTGATACGTCCAATACAAATGAGCCTTTTCCTTTCATTTTTTGAATGTACCCATTTTGTGAAAGTAAATTTAACGCTTTCCGTATCGTTTCACGAGACGTTTGATACTGTTCAACAAGTTCATTTTCAGAAGGAAGTTTTGTATTAGGACGCCAGTCACCGCGTTTAATTTTATCGACTAACTGTTCGTAAATGCTGATAAATTTATTTTCTTTCAATTGCCATCACCTATTTTACTTTCTATATATACCCAATTGTATAAAAAGAACGATAGATTGTCACCCATCGTTCTTTTTACTTTTTCTTTATTTTTTTAAATGATACACGATTGATTCATACGGCCGAAGGAAGACTTGCTTGAATTCCTTTGATGAATCTTCGTAGTTAGACAGCAATATTTCACTATGATATTCTTCAAAAGTTAGATTTTCTGGCAGTTTAAAAGTCGTTTCGCTGCCGTAGAAATTGTTTATAACCAACAGCTTTTCATCTGCTCCATTTCGGATATAAGCAAAAATCTGCTCGTCTTCTCCAAGAATCAATTCATAGTTTCCATAGGTGATAATCTCGTACTGCTTGCGCAGTGCAATAAGCTTTTGATAGAAATAAAAAATTGAATCTTTATCATCTAACGCTTTTTCCACATTAATTTCACAGTAGTTATCGGCTGGATTAATCCACGGCTTTCCTTTTGTAAAACCTGCATTTGGCTCATCGCTCCATTGCACCGGTGTACGGGAATTATCTCTTGATTTATGTTTTAAAATCTCCAAAATTTCATTTTCGGCCATTCCTTGTGCACGTTTTATCTCATACACATTTAGTGACTCCACATCTCTATATTCATCAATAGAAGAAAACTTCGGGTTTGTCATCCCTATTTCTTCCCCTTGATAAATATAAGGTGTTCCCTGCATCAGATGAATCGTTGCAGCGAGCATTTTGGCAGATTTATTATGATAGAGTTCATCGTTTCCATAGCGGGAAACAACGCGAGGCTGATCATGGTTGCACCAAAATAGTGCATTCCATCCCCCTCCTTTATTCATCTCCGTTTGCCAAGTTGATAGAATCTCTTTTAATTTAATGAAATCAAAATCTGCTAGCGCCCACTTTTCTCCATTTGGGTAATCGACTTTCAAATGATGAAAATTAAACGTCATGCTAAGCTCGCCCCGGTCCGGATGTGAATATTGAATACAGTGGTCAACAGTTGTCGACGACATTTCCCCAACGGTCATGCTGTCGTATTTTGAAAAAACTTCTTGATTCATTTCTCGCATATATTCGTGAACGCGAGGACCGTCGGTATAAAATTTCCGTCCATCTCCTGGCGCGATAGAACCATCATCATCTAAAAAGCGCTGATCTTTTGAAATTAAGTTAATAACGTCCAGACGAAATCCATCTACTCCTTTTTCAAACCAAAACGTCATCATATCGTACACGCTGCGGCGCACACGCTCATTTTCCCAGTTCAAATCCGCTTGCGTGACATCAAACAAATGCAGATACGATTGTTCCGTCAGCTTATCATGCTCCCACGCCGAACCTCCAAATTTTGAAACCCAATTCGTCGGAGCACTTCCATCTTCTTTTTGATCTTTCCAAATATAAAAATCTCTGTACGGGTTATCTTTCGATTTTTTAGCTTCTTGAAACCATTCATGTTCAGTTGACGTATGATTAACGACAATATCCATGATGATTTTAAGATCCCGCTTATGCGCTTCTGTTATTAAACGATCGAAGTCCTCCATTGTTCCGTATTCTTCTTGAATAACAAAATAATCACTTATATCATATCCATTATCCCGCTGCGGCGATTTATAAATTGGCGTTAGCCACACAACGTCTACGCCAAGCTTTTTCAAATAATCTAGCTTTTCAATAATGCCAGCTATATCACCTACGCCGTTGCCAGTCGTATCGTAAAAGCTTTTAGGATAAATTTGATAGACAACAGATTTTTTCCACCAAGGTTCTTGCATTTTTAACACCACCATTTAATTCTTTGGATTATGTTGAAACGATTCTGTAGCCGCGACAGTTGATGTAACGGTTGATTTTTTCTGAAGCTTTCCAAGCGTTAACGTTAAAAGAAACGGCACCACAATTACGATTATCATTCCAATAATAAAAGCTGGCCAGCTCTGTGGAACAATTGATAACGGAGCAGGGATACCCCCAATTCCCACCGATGCTGCTTTCACTCCCGCCACGGATATGACGACACCTGCAATAGCTGAACCAATCACTGCAGAAATAAAAGCAAATCTAAAGCGTAAATTCACACCAAACATTGCAGGCTCCGTAATGCCAAGCCACGCTGAAATCCCTGACGTTAAAGACAGTCCTTTTAATTTCTCATCATTTTTTGAAAGAATCATTATCGCAAAAGTCGCAGAGCCTTGTGCAATATTGGATAATGCTACCATTGGCCATAAGAACGTACTTCCCACACTTCCAATCAGCTGTAAATCTACGGCTAAAAATGTATGGTGCATGCCCGTAATAACAAGGGGAGCATATAAGCCTCCGTATACAAGCCCTCCAATAAATGGAGCCGTTTTAAACAGCCATACAACTGCACCTGTAATAACATTTCCTATTGCAAATGTAATCGGACCAATCACAATAAAAGCGAGAAACCCTGTTACTAAAAGAGCTACAGGCGCTACAATTAAAAGCTGAAAACCATCCGGTATTCGTTTTCGTAAAAACAATTCGATTTTTGCTAACACAAACGAAGCAGCTAACACAGGTAAAACCTGCCCTTGATAGCCAACTTTCTCAACGTGCAGACCAAATAAATTCCACGTATCGATGCTCCCTTTTTTTAATGCTTCTCCATAAGACCAGGCATTTAGCAAATCAGGATGGACCAGCATGAGCCCAAGGACAATTCCAAATAAAGGGCTTCCTCCAAAACGCGTAACAGCTGACCACCCAATAAGAGCTGGCAAAAAGGCAAATGCCGTATTGGCAATTAAATTAATCATGCTCGCGAAGTCTTTCCACTGTGTATGAACATCTACGATTGATTTATCATCGTAAAAAATTCCGGCTCCTGTTAATACATTATTGATTCCCATCAATAAACCCGCGGTTACGATGGCCGGTAAAATGGGAATAAAGATGTCAGCTAATGTTTTTATTGCGCGCTGCAGCGGATTTAAGTTTTTAGCCGCTTCGTTTTTCACTTCTTCTTTAGATAGTTCACCTATACCTGTAAGCGCCACCATTTCTTTATATACTTTATCAACCGTGCCTTGACCAATAACAACTTGAAACTGGCCGTTTGTAGAAAAAGATCCTTTTACTAATTCGTGCTCATCTAGCATACGTTGATTGACTTTACCTTCATCTTTTAAAACAAGTCGAAGACGCGTTACACAATGCGTTGCAGCAGAGATATTTTCTTTTCCGCCAACGGCTTCTACAATGCGTTCAACAGATTCTCGATTCATGTCTTTTCCCCCTTGTTTCCGTTTTCATTTTACTCCTGTATTTCCTATCCCCTATATAAATCTCACCGCAAACCTGTATATACAAGTTTTATGTTTTTATTCTAACCTGTATATACAAGTTCGTCAACAAAAAATAAAATTACTTCTTTTTCATTTCATGATATAGTCAAAAAGCAAAGTATATGGAAGGAGACGTTGCAATGCTGCAAGTAAGATTAACGGGAAAACAAGAAGAAATTAATGAAGCAATCAAACAGTTTGAACAGAACTACCATATAGAACATCAGTCAAAAGAATATACGCGAAGCGCTAATCCAAAGTACGAGCGCAAAAAAGATACTCGAGTGTATCTTTCCATGCATTTAAAGGATAAATAAAAAGCACAAGAGCATGCTATGCTCTTGTGCTTTTTATTTTATATCGAAACAATTTGATGAGAATAATGGCTCTCAGGACCCGTAACTTTTTTTGTTAACTGAATTATTTTTCGTAATTCATCAATTGGAACTTGCCCAGGAGCTGAGCTGCTTTTCCCTACAGCGAAAGTAACAGAAGATCCGTACATCCACCCGACGATCCGGCTAATAGCTCCTAACCCTCCCATCGACATGGTAATGAGAGGAATGGTGAGCTCTTTTTCAGCCTCTCTTGTAGCTTCCAATAAAGTTAAAACATCTTGATTGTTCTGAGGCATGACAGCCGCTTTCGCTGCATCTGCTCCGTAAAATTCAGCTAGAAATAAGCTTTTAAAAATTTCCGCTTTAGGAGGCGTAAAAGAAAAATTATGATAAGAAAGCACAAGTTTCTTATTATTTTCCTTGGAAACTTCACGTAAATAGCGGATATGCTCTGGCTGATTTGATACTTCAAAATCAATAATTGCTACATATGGATGCTTACATACCTCTGCAAGTATGGCTACTACTTCCTTTTCTGATAAGGAAATAGGCTGCCCCCCTTCTTTTTGAGAACGTACAGTAAGCAAAATAGGCGTGCGCTCACTATTTTCATATATATCCTTAGCTGCAGAAAGGACGCTGTTTATATCTTGAATTTCTTCGTAAAAATCTAAGCGCCATTCAATTATATCCGGTTTTTTTAATAGAATTTCCGCTAGCTCTGTTAAAAGCTCTTTGCGATCTTTGCCCACTAAAGGCGTACAAATAACTGGAGAATGAGCTCCTTCTCCTCGTTCTAGCATAGGAACAGCTCCTTTTTATCAAAGTTAAATGTTTCCGTTTTCATTTCAGCATTTGTTTCATACTTGTTAAACAGATACATGGTGTACTTTCTTATCCGGTGAGTAAATATCCATGATGTTCCAATGTCCTGACGTTGGTACAGGATTGTTTAACATCGCCACATCAATTACAACTGGTCTATTAGAAGCAACAGCTCTTTGAAGTGCCGGTTTAAACTCTTCGGCTGACTGAATTTTTATACCTTCTACTCCATAAGCTTTAGCGATACTTGCAAAGTCAGGAGAATATACCTCTCCATCTTTTTCAAATACCGTGCCTAGAGTAGTTCCAAAATGTGCTTTTTGCAGTCCCGCGATCGTACCAAACGCAAAGTTGTTCATAATGATCCAAACCACAGGGATATTCTCTTCGGCTGCCGTAGCAAGCACAGCTGGATTTTGGCCAAATCCCCCGTCTCCTACTAGAGAAACAACTACTTTATCAGGCTGAGCTACCTTTGCTCCTAAAGCTGCCGGCGCTCCAAATCCCATTGTGGCAAAACCTCCTGGAGTTAATATACTTCCAGCTTCATAGATTGGAAACTGCTGTCCTACCCCATTCTTATTCCAGCCTACATCAGTAGTAATATAGGCATCTTTCGGCAGAACTTCGCGAACTTCATTTAAAATTCGCTGCGGCTGCATTGGGAATGAATTGTCGTGAATATATTCTTCATTGCTAGCTTTAAACTCTTCACGATAAGAAGCAATCTCTTTGATTAATGCTTCATTTTTTACTCCTTCCGGAATAAGCTGTTTAGCTACGCGATTTAAGACTTTAAGGGCTTGTTTTAAATCAGCCACTGCACCGATTTCGGCAGGGTAATTACGCCCTATCTCGCTAGGATCAATATCAATATGAAGCAATTTTGTTTTTGAAAAATCAAACGTATATTCCGGCTCCCAGGAGCTAGAATCTGCTTCTGCAAATCGTGTTCCTAATGCTAAAATATAATCAGCAGTCCGACACTTTTCATTGATAAACTTCGTGCCCCAAAAACCAGTCATCCCTAGAGTCAAGTCATGATCATCTGGAAGTGCTCCTTTGCCCATTAAGGAGTGGGCTACCGGAATGTTCAAGTGGTCCACAAGCTCTTTTAATTCATTTGCTGCATCTGCTAATAGGATGCCTCCGCCTACATATAACACTGGATTTTTAGCATTAATTAATTTTTGTACAATACTCTTTGCCGTTTCATCATCAATAGAAGGTTTTTGCAAAGATTTCGTTTGGCGATGCAATCGATCAAATAAAGCAACATCGATCTTTTTTGAAAAGATATCCATAGGTACAGATACTAATACGGGGCCAGGATTTCCACTTTCCGCTAGTAAAAATGCTTTCTCTAATATTTCTGGAAATAAATCTGGCCGGTCAACTCTCCATGCACGCTTAACGAATGGACGATAAATTTCATATTGGGAAGCATCAGCATGTAAATTTACCTCTTGATGCGGATGCTTTCCATAATAATGAGTAGGAACATCACCAGCGATGACCACCATTGGAATTGAATCTAACGCTGCATTGGCTACACCTGTAGCAGCATTTGTTAAGCCAGGACCTAAGTGACTTAATACTACTGCTGCTTTTTTCGTCACACGTGCATAGCCATCAGCTGCATGCGCTGCAATTTGTTCGTGTCGAACGTTGATAAATTTAATTTTGCTTTCTTCTAAGGCTGTTAGTACCGCTATGTTTGTATGACCACACAAACCAAAAATATGCTCAATGCCTCGTTCCTCAAGATAATTTACTAATTGATGTGATATTAATTTTTCCATTGTATATCCCCCTTTAAATTCACTATATATTTTTTTAGGTAATAAACTCAGCTACGATAGCTGCAGGACAATCATTTTTGTTTCTGTCATATCTTCAATCGCAAATCGAGGTCCTTCTCTACCAACGCCGCTGTCTTTTATCCCGCCGTACGGCCAATGGTCGAGCCGAAAATTAGAGGTCCCATTAATCACAACTCCTCCTACTTCTAAAGATTCAGCAACACGGTAAGCTAAATCCATTTGATTTGTAAACAGCCCTGCTTGCAAACCGAATGATGAATCATTTGTTTCCCGAATAGCTTCTTCAATATCTTTATAAGGAATGATGCTCACCACAGGCCCAAACACTTCTTGACACACCACTTTGCTTTGTTTAGGAGGATTTAATAGAACAGTAGGTTCTATAGAAGCCCCTGTCTTTTTACCACCGCATATCAGCTTTGCACCTAGAGCGACTGCTTCTTCAATCCAAGCCAAAACTCGGTTTGCTGCTTTTTCATCTACTAAACATCCAACATCCGTCTGCGGCAGCAGAGGATCACCAACTTTTAAAGACGTTACCTCATTGTTCAGAAGCTCTGTAAATTCAGAAACAACTGAGTCATGTACATAAATACGCTGAACTGAAATACAGCTTTGACCGGAGTTGCTAAACCCTGTTCTCCCACACATTTCAGCAGCTTTCTTAATGTCGGCATCTTCATGAACAATCGTTGAAGCATTTCCTCCTAATTCTAGAAGCACTTTTTTCATTCCAGCCAGTTCACATATATTTCTGCTTGCCACTGTTCCACCGGTAAAAGAAATTATATTTACACGGTCATCTTTTACGATTTGCTGTCCTGTTTCTACTCCCCCTAAAACCATATTAATAGCGCATTCAGGCATTCCAGCTTCTAATAATAGAGCTATAAATTCTGAAGCAACTAAGGCTGTTTGCGGAGCTGGTTTTAAAATAACACTGTTGCCAGCAGCAAAAGCTGGTCCAATTTTGTGGCATACTAAATTCAAAGGTGCATTAAAAGGAGTAATAGCAGCAACAACCCCGACAGGCACACGGAATGTGGAAGCTATCGCTTTTCCCCCTCGTTCGGAAGCATCTCCTGGTATCGTTTCACCGATAAGCCTTTTTGCTTCTTCCGCAGATTGCTCTAATGTTTCTACAGATCGAGATACTTCATCCAACGTATTCTTCAGGGGTTTTCCTAACTCATTTGAGATGAGAGAAGCAAACTTTTCTTTTTGCTTTTCCAAAAGCCGTGCTGCTTCTTTTAAAATTTTGGCCCTTTCATATGAAGACAGACTCGCAATTGTTTTTTTAGCTTCATAGGCAGCTGATAGCGCTCGTTCAACATCTTCTGGCGTTGCTATAATTTGCTCACCAATTACTTCCTGCGAATACGGACTTTTAATACTTACTGCTGATCGATTACCTTCAAGCCATTCTTTATTTACATAAGGTCTTGCTCGTCTAAAGCTCATTGTGATCTCTCCTTTTAACAATTGACCTGACCCTTTTTAGATCGATCTAATTTTATATTTAGATCGATCTAAATTTTGATGCAGTTTTCTATAAATCCTATTGATTTAAAGTAATAACTCAATTTGTAAACGTTATCATAATCCTACAACAGAAATTTTAATCTAGCAATAGGAAATTAAAGAATTTTCTAAAAATATTTATTGATCCTGAGTCCAGTTTGCTTATACTCGTTTAAGTAGTTTCACATTCACTTCCTTTTTTTTCTTACATACACTGTAGGAGCATGTAAGATAGCAGCACTGTCAATATGACAAAGATTTATGACTATGCTCGAGCTTAACTATTACTTATTTGTTTTGGTTACAGCGTATCACCATCTGTTGACTAACAAGAATTTTATAAACGTGAGCTGATACTTGCTTCTTAGGACATAATATACCTTTCACTGTTTTTACAAACAGTAAAATTTGTATTATAATTCTAATAACTAAAATACAAAATAATAAGTTTTTTATTGTTAAAAACAGAAAGAGGCTTTGAAAAATGACTTACAGCGAGATGTCTCTTAGAGAAAAAAGCATTGTATTTATTGGCTTTATGGGCGTAGGTAAAACAACAATCGGCGAACTGGTCGCTAAGAAATTATACAGAGATTTTGTCGATATAGACCAAGAAATCGAAAAAATGTTTCAAATGCCTACATCACAAATCTTTAAAGAGTTTGGTGAAGAGTTTTTCCGAAATAAAGAAAAAGAAGTAATTAGCCAGTTATCTCAGCAGCGTTTAAAAATTATATCCGTTGGCGGAGGCGCATTTCTTCAAGAAGAAATTCAAAAAATATGCTTATCAAATTGTATTGTATTCTTTTTAGACCTTTCATGGGATTCATGGAAAGAGCGCATCAGTCTCATTATTGACAGTCGCCCTGTTTTACAAGGAAGAAGTCTAGAGGATATTGAAGAATTATTTTATACACGACAAGCAATTTATTCCAACCACCACTCCAAAGTAGAAACTGACAATTTGGATATTGAAGAAGTAGCAAATTATATTGTTGATTCCTTGAAAATGGCTTGGGATATTTATGAACCGTCTAAATAATTCACAAAAAAAAGAAGCAGTTCATTAACTGCTTCTTTTTTTTGATGAGGATTCTCGAACAACTAACTGAGGCGTTAAAATAATGCGATGATGATGTTCTTTTTTATCAACAATTTGGTTATGAAGACACCGTGCAGCATCTTTTCCTATTTGTCTTGCAAAAGAAGAGACGGTTGTTAGAGTAGGATGACATACGGATGATTCCATAACATTATCAAATCCCACTACCGCTATATCTTCTCCCGGAACAATCCCTTTCTCTTTTAAACCTTGCATAACACCAAATGCAACTAAGTCGCTAAAACAAAAAACTGCTGTTGGAGGCTCAGAAATGTCCAGCACTTGACGTGCAGCTTCTACACCGCCGCTTCTTGTCGGACCGCTCGGAATAACAAGCTCTTCATCAATAGAAATTCCTGCGTTCTTTAAAGCCGAGCGGTAACCTTCCATTCTTTCTTTCCACGTTGTAGAACCAGTTGTTCCTCCTAAAAATGCGATTCTTTTGTGTCCCTGTTCAAGTAAGTGTTGAACCGCTTTTTGAACGCCTAAGCTATAATCTACCCCTACATAATCTGACTCCACCTCAGGCAACTCCCTTACTGCTAGTACTGAAGGAACATCTAAATGCTGAATTTTTCTTATCGTATCTTCCGATGTACCCGCAACAGGACATAAAATAATGCCTCCTACCCGATGCTCTAGCATCGTAGAAAGCAGCTGATCCTGTCGATTATCCGAATCAAACGTCGTACCTAAAAACACCGTATATCCGTCTTTCTCGAGCTCCTCGTGTACTCCAATTAACAATTCTGTAAAGAACGTATTAGATATATCCGTAATAATAACTCCGATTGTTGATGAAGTTTGAGATCTTAAATTTGCTGCAATACGATCATATACATATCCTAACTCTTTCATCGAAGCTAGAACTTTTTTCCTTGTTTTTTCAGAAACACTTGGACTATTTCGCACAATAAGCGAAGCAGTAGCTCGAGATACTCCCGCGTGTTCTGCCACTTGTTGTAAGGTTACACGTTTGCGTTTACTTTGTTTCAATTTATTCCACCAACCCTTTATAACGCACCTTTTATAATTATTTTACAATTATCTAAAATAAAAGAAAAGCTTCATCCTTTCACGATGTTCTCTGACAAGGAATCAGTAACAAAAAAAGACGCAGCGTGGGGCTACGTCTTTTCTTCCTAATGCGAACTCATATAAAAATTGATAAAAAAGGCAATCGTGATCACATACATCATCCAATGAATTTCGCGATGGCGTCCTGTAAACAGTTTAATCGCTGTGTATGAAATGAAGCCGAACGCTAAACCTTCTGCAATGCTGTAGGTTAACGGCATCATGACAATTGTTAAGAAAGCGGGAACAACTTCAGTAAAGTCGTCGAAGTTAACGTTTCGAATGTCACTTAGCATAAGCGAACCAATAATAATGAGTGCTGGAGCTGTAGCAACGCTTGGGATAAATTGAATAAGCGGTGCAAAAAACAAAGTAAATATAAATAAGATGGCAACCGTTAATGCCTTTAAGCCGGTACGCCCTCCTTCTGCAATACCTGTTGCATTTTCAATATACGTATTTAACGCAGTGCTTCCAAAAATAGCACTCGCCATTGTACCGATTGAATCTGCTGCAAGCGCGCGATTTAAACCTGGAATTTTACCGTTTTTATCTACTAAGTTTGCTTTTTTAGATAGTCCAATCAATGTCGCTAGCGTATCAAATAATTCTACGATGGTGAAAGAAAATACAACTGAAAAAATGCCGTAGGCAACTGCGCCCTTTAAATCCATTTGAAAAAATGTTTCTCCAACGCTTGGCGGCGTAGCTGAAAAGACGTCTTTCAAGGAATGAGGAACTGCTTGTACTCCTACAATCATCGCTAATATTGTCGTAGCAAAAATACTTATAATGAGAGCGCCTTTTACATTTTTAGCCATCAGTACAGCTGCTAATATCAGCCCAAAAATAGCCAGTAAGGGACCCTTATCCATGACATTTCCAAGCCCTACAAAAGTAGACTCGTTTGCCACAACTAATCCAGCGTTTTTCAAACCGATAAACGCAACAAAAAGACCAATTCCAACTGCTATGGAAGACTTTAATACGTTCGGAATGGCATCAATAATCTTTCCGCGTATTCCTGTTACCGTTAAAACAAAAAATAAGACCCCGGATATAAAAACTGCTCCAAGTGCCGTTTGCCATGACAACCCTTGTCCTAATACTACTGAATACGTAAAAAACGCATTTAAACCCATCCCTGGACCGGTTACAATCGGGAAATTTGCCCACAGAGCCATCAGTAACGTACTAAATACAATGGCGTAAATGGTAGCTGCAAGAGCCGCTTCTCGGGGGATACCGGCGTCAGACATGATAATGGGGTTGACAATTACCATATAACTGACCGTCATAAAAGTTGTAAGTCCTGCTAGTATTTCTTGTTTTGGTGTTGTGTTGCGCTCTGATAGTTTAAACAAGCGCTCTAATATTCCGTTACGCTCCAACACGCGCGCCTCCCTACTTCTAAAAAAAATAAAAAATCCTACCTATTCAAATGTCCTAAAAAAGACACGATTTAGGAGGATTTTACGTTGCAAAGTAAAATCTTTTGTCCTATTATAGTCTTAATTTGTAGATATGCAAAGGTAGAAAACGCTATCATTATAAAAATTTTTATCTTCCGTTAGTTTGGAATTTTGAAAATTTATTTCTCTTATCTTTTTAGTCTGTTGCAAGAGTACTCTTTTTACTCATTTATACAAAAAAGAGATTAAGACATAACTAAATAAATCCATTCTCAAGACAAATAAACAGATGAAACCTACGTTCACCTTGACAACAAAAAAACTCGAATTATTAATCAATAACTCCGATTAATAATTCGAGTTTTACTTTTGTTAAAATACTTTCATTCCAGCCTCTTCTTTGTTTTACATCTTATGAAATCAAAAGCGGGATTCTTTTTAAAAGACGATCAATCGAATGATTTGCTTCTTTCAATACAATTCCTTGGTCAATTGTTTTTAACACGCGATTTTCCATCACAATTTCTCCATCAACCATCGTTAATTCTACATCTCCTCGCGTTGCTGAATACACAACTCTGGAAATAGGGTCTACGCCGTAAGATGGAAAAGTATGAAGCTGATTTAAATTTAAAATAGCAAGATCCGCTTTTTTCCCGACCTCTAAACTTCCAATTTCTTTTTCAAGCCCGACTGCTTTCGCTCCGCCGATTGTAGCCATTTCTAGCACGTGCTTTGCATTCATGGCCGTTGGTCCGTGCGAGGGTTTATGAATCGTAGCGGCCAGCCTCATTTCGTTGAACATATCCAAATTATTATTACAAGGAGCACCGTCAGCGCCAAGACTTAAAAATACACCTTGCTCTAATAAACCGGGCACATCTGCGATTCCCGATGCAAGTTTTAAGTTTGAGCCTGGGCAATGACTAACTTTTACTCCTTGATTCTTAATAATTTGCTTTTCTTGATCATTTAGCCACACACAGTGCGCTAAAATAAGGCGTTCATTGGCTAATCCTAAATGATCTAAGTACATGATATTTCTCATACCCGTTTCAGCTTCTACGATGCGAATTTCTTCTTGATTCTCAGAAGCATGAGTATGTACATGGACATTATATGCAGCTGATAAATGGCTCACTTCACGCAGCAAATCTTCCGTACACGACAGCACAAATCTTGGGGAGAATGCGTATCGAATACGACTGTTATTTGAATTATGCCATTTTTCAAGCAGCTCTACACTTTCTTTGATCGAGTCAGCCGTTGTCTCCTGCAGAGCTTTTGGCAGATCATCGCCTTTTTTATCCATCATTACTTTTCCTGCAAGAGCTCGGATTCCACTTTGAGATATAGCTTGAAAAGCAGAGTCCGTATGATGAACAGTTTCCATATCTACAATTGTTGTAGTCCCGCTTTGAATGAGTTCGCCGATCCCTAACAGCGCTGAATAATAGATAGATTCTTCATCATGTGAAGCTTCAAGCGGCCATATTTTCTTCTTTAGCCAGTCTAGCAGCTCTAAATCATCTGCTTGCCCTCTAAAAAGCGTTTGACATAAATGGATATGAGTATGTATAAAGCCCGGCACAATCGTTTTATTTGCTGCGTCAATGACTTTATCTACCTTTTCCGGATGCAGGTTTTTCCCGATTGCTGCAATACGATTTCCAACAATATAAAGGTCACCGTAAATAATATCATTCTTCTCATTCATCGTAATAATCTCTGCATTTTTAATTAATGTGTGCGTCATACCTTCTTTCCCCTCTTTCGTAACATCTCTCTATTTCTAGCTCAAGCCGAACACTAACATCTTCAAGCAATCTTTCTTACACTGTTCTTAAATATATATGGTGCATGCTCTGAGTTGAATAAGTGTAGGTAACCTCATGCGCGATAGAGAGTTTGGGTAAAAAAAATTCCTAGCTGATTATACAGCTAGGAGGTTGGATTTATGATAAAATCCCAAGTCCCTTTTTCAAGAGGTTATACGAAATCGCAGGAGAATAATGTGATCTTGTATTTATAATATGGTGTTTTCAGTCTATATACCAGCTTTTTGTCAGAAGTTCTAACATTGTTTTTTTATTCTTTTTTATTATGTAACTTTTCTTAACACCCTTATTTTTCATGTTATGCAATTTATTTTCGTTTCTTCTATGTAATATTTCCTAAAAATAAAGAATCTATCTTCTGTTTCTATACAAAACAGAAAAGTTATTTTATGATTTGTATGATTAAAAAACTACAAATCTATATTTTAGGGGTGATTAACTTGGAAAAAATAAATGTTGGCTGCCGTTTTACGCTTTCCGTTATGAGTGATAACTTTATCGATATTATTTTAGGCGCACTAAACGAAGTGGATATGTCTAAAGTTCAGCGAAAAACGGACCGTGTTAGTACGTTTATTGAAGGAAGTGCTAAAGACGTATTTGAAGTTGTGCAAGCCGTTTATAAAAGTGCTGGAAAATCAGGAAAGCATATTGTGCTGAATGCCACGTTTTCAACAGGGCAGCACGAAGAATATTTTGAAGAAAGAAAAATAAAACCAAAAGAAAACATATCTTCAAACCAACAGCTTTGTGCTTCGTTCCCTGTATCCACTCAATTTTCTTTGTATCCATTAGATACGCCGCATTATGTAGACATCATCAAAAGCGGAATTGGCGCAGTTAAACAACAGGGAGTATTTGCCGAAACCGTGCCTTTTGCAACAGCTTTAGAAGGAGATGTGAACAAAGTATTCGCTTCTCTATACGAATGTTTTATGAAATCTGTACAGCAAGCTCGTGTCGTGATGACAGTTAATATGTCAGCACACAGTCCTTCTTCAAAACGATAAATTACTTCGTATCTATTTATAAAGATAGAATACTAGAAAGGATTTATATAAATATGGCTACAAAAAGAACGTTTTTTTCTTTTTTCCTGATAAGTGCGTTATTATGTCTATTAGTCGTACCAAACTCTGTTATGGCTAGTGAAAAACCTGCACATTTAACGGTTGCTTCTTACACGCAGTTCTTGAAAGCGCAAAGTGATAAAAGTTCACTGTATGAATTTTCAAAACTGTCGCGTCAACAAAAACAAAAAGTTGTACAATCACTAAAGGATCCATCTCTGTTAAAAATGGATATTGAAGAAACTAGCGGCACGGTCGAAGCTGCAAGTACAGCAGCATACGGAGCAAGAACGGCTTCACCTTTATTCAAAACAGCAGCTTATACGGCTTCTTATAAAACGGCTGGATTTACAACAACAAAACTAACGGTGTATGTAGACTATTACACGAAAAACTCATCGGTGACTTCAGTCAAAAGTGTACGAGGCGTCGTCACGAAAAATGTAAACCCCCTTGTGTCTATTTCAAAAAAGAGCTCAAAATCTTGGGTGCAAAATAATCGAGCCTACGGGCGAATCGACTGGCAGTGGAAAATTGCAGCTAAAAATGCCGGAATCAAAAGACAAACTGCTTACGGTACAGCTTCCGGCGCTTCAGGCGGATCAACAGCTACAGTTAATTGATAAAGAGGAATAAATAATGAAAAAAATGATGTGGTGGATTGTTGGTATTACAATTGGAGTACTTTTACTAGGAATTATGGTAGGTTATTTATCATTTTATAGCATATAAAAACAGCAGGTAATTTCGCCTGCTGTTTTTTATCTAAATGTCATCTTCTTGTCATAAAATTAAAACCTCCACTTACAGTGTCTAAGTGCCTGTAAGAAGAGGTTGGGATCACAATTGTTAGTAAGCCTGGTCTCTTCTTATCTTTCAAGCACTGCTTGTGGGAGTTGGCACGGTTCTATAAAGTCCGTTGCCGAGGTTTCACAGGGCCTATCCCTCCACCTCTCTTGATAAGAAGTTTGTCGAATTTTGTTGATAATTGTTGATAAGATAAATATTATGTTACATGCTGCACAAACAGATGTCAACTACTTTTCAGAAAATTGTTTTCCCTCTAAAACTATGATATCGCTACCATTACTATGACAACTAGGTTACAAATATATAATTTTTTTATATTTTTTTATCACGCTTTTACAGCTGACTTTTTCTCAAAAGAAGTGATAGCCTCATCTAGCATACGAATGCCGGCATCTATCTGTTCTTTTGTTACAGTAAGCGGAGGTACCATGCGAATAACTTCACTTGCATTTCCGCAAAAATAAAATAACACGCCTTTTTCTAAAGCTAAGTCTAAAATCTCGAATAAGGCGTCTCCATCGCCTTCTCCCGTATGCGGATTAACAATTTCAATTCCAATCATAAGTCCTAAACCACGGATATCCCCAATAATTGAATGTTTGTCCTTTAAAAGATGCAGCTTTTCTAACGCATAAGCGCCCATTTTTTTCGTGTTATCCAGCAGTTGTTCTTCTTTCATCACTTCAAGAGTTGCAAGGGCTGCTGAACATCCAATAGGATTTCCTCCAAACGTTGTACTATGTGTGCCAAGGGGCCACTGCTTCATTAATTCTTGAGAAGCTACCGTTGCACTAAGCGGAATTCCAGAAGCAATTCCTTTTGCTATAGCCATAATATCTGGCACGACATCAAACGTTTGTCCAGCAAACCATTCGCCGGTACGGCCAAATCCTGTTTGCACTTCATCGAAAATAAGTAATATTCCGTGACGATCACAAATCTCTCTTAACTTCTTCATCCAACTTTTCGGAGGAATAATATAGCCGCCTTCTCCTAATACTGGTTCCAAAATAACGGCCGCCACTTCTTCAGGCGTGACTTGGTGCTTAAAGAGTATTTCAAAATCTTTTTCAAGCTTTTCAGTAAAGTACACATCTCTGTCTAGCTCCGCAGGGCACTCTTTTGGATTCGCATATGGAATTTGATACGTCAGTCCTGAAGGCTGCTGAAATTGTCTATATTTGCTTTTCGAGGTTGTAACACTTAAAGCTCCCATCGAGCGGCCATGAAAACACCCTAAAAAAGAAATAACATACGGACGCTTTGTGACATGTCTCGCTAATTTCAAGGCTCCTTCAATTGCTTCGGTGCCACTATTTCCAAAGAAAAAGCAGTCTAAATTGCCCGGCGTTACTTTTCCTAACTCATCGGCTAACTTTAGTATCGATTCGTACATAATAACACCTGAAGGACCGTGCAATAATTGATCTGCTCCGTCTTTGATTGCTTTTACTACTTTCGGATGTCTGTGTCCTACATTAGTCGTAGCGATTCCGGAAGTAAAATCGAGATATTCTTTACCATCCAATCCATAATAATAGCATCCTTCTTCTTTTACAACGGGCAAATTCGGATGGTCTTTAGCCATCGTCGGTGCTAGCAATTCAGGCATTCTTTCAAATAAGTGACTCCAATCTTTTGACATACTACATCCTCCTTGAAATTATACAAATCAATTAATCTTATTCCGAAATATAGTTACTTATTAAACAATATTAGGAAATTCAGTTATACTAAACGCTTTAATAGAATAGTAATAAAACTTATTTTACTATGCATTTTTATTAAAATCAATTGTATAAATATTTATATATGAAATTAATATGCGGGGTCTCATCCCTTCCGCTTTTCCCGCAGGAGTCTTCGCCTTGTCCCCAAATCAACAGCTAGAAGTACTTACATATATGAAACCTACGTTCACCATCACCATAAAAAAATCCGAACGATTAATCGTTCGGATTTTCCCTCAACTAAAATACTACTGCCACAGCCTCTTTAAGTATATTTATTCAAGATGTTTGGCATCATTGATCGTTTCAAGACGCCATTTTCCACTTTCATAAGCAAAAGTTGTAATCGATGTATTTTGTAAAACAGTAGTCCCTGTTCCTTGTTCTCCGCTTGTTACATGATGAATGAATGTATTAATTGCTGCCCCGTGACTAACAACTGCTACTTTCTTTCCGATAGACTTCTTCATAATTTCCGTTAACCGCTGAACCATCCGTTCTTGAGCCGCTTCGAGTGTTTCGATATTATATAAAGGCTCTTCTCCCCAATTTGTCGCATAGTTTGGCACAAGCTCATGCAGAACTTCTACGTTCTTTGATTCTAGTTCTCCAAAAGAGCGCTCACGCAGCTGCTCACAAACTTCCATTTTCTCTACTTTAGCAGCAGCTGCAATTTCCCTAGCGGTCTCCTGCGCGCGAAGCAAATCGCTTGTATAGATTACATCAATATGGATATCTCGAAAACGTTCCGCTACGCGTTTAGCTTGTTGCTTTCCCGCTTCGTTGAGCGGAATATCAGCATGCCCTTGAATAAGTTTGTTTTTATTCCAATCTGTTTGTCCGTGTCTAATTAAGTAAAGCATCGTAATCCCCCTTTAATCCCGTTTTAAAAATTGATAGACAGCTTTATCAACCTCTGAGCTTTCATGTAAATCTGAATGTGCTTCATGAAACGTGTGGAGATGAATGTGTTCGGTGAACTCTTGCAGTCCGTACGCACTTTCTACTGTTACCACTCCATCTGTCTTATCTCCCACATCTCCTGCTCCTGAAAAAACGTCGATTTCTTTTGAGAAATCTTGACGACTTTCGTACAGCTTGTTTAACGCTATAGAGTGAAAAGCTAAATCACGAGCACCCATAGATTCAATATGATTGCGTGCATGAGGATACATCTCCATTAATTCCTGATAATCTAATCCTTGAATTGGCGATCCTAACGTAACTAACTTTTGAATATACTGAGGGTTAGACAAACTAACAGCTGCTGCTGTTACTCCTCCCATACTATGTCCAACTAAATCAACAGAAGATGCTTTATATGTATCACGTACATCTTGCATAATAGCTTCAATCCATTTTTGCTGCTGTGCAATACTGGCATCTGGCTTTTTAAAGACGATATGAATAAGAGGAAGTTTCCCCTCTTTTGCTTTCATAATGTGCTTCCACTGAATAGCTCCATCTTTTTGAACAACGCAGTAAGCTACTTTAGTTCCCCATCCGTTTTGTTCAAATCGTTTAATCATTTTCCCTAAGCTTTTTTGACTGCCTAAATAACCATGAATAAATAAAACCGGCACATTTTTCGATTGGGCACCTCGTTTTATTTGTGGGGCAAAAATATAAAAACAAAGCGAAATAAATAGTATGATACTAATCAATAAAATTAACAGCCGCAAGTTCTCACCCTCCGATCGTCTGGTCCATTACACTCATTAATAAAAAAATTTGGAGTAAATTTTATTCTGATACGTCCTGTAAGCTGCAGAACTTGTCATCTTTTTTTTGTCAACGAGCTGCTCAAAGCGCAAACGCTTTTCCGTAAGCATCTCTGTTAGCCTTTGTTCTTCATTAGCATCCGTGCATATAGAAATCAATTCTTCTATTGTAGCCATATCTCGTTTCAGCTCTTGTTCATCCGTTATCATGTTTGCATTTTTTAATATCCTATACGCTTGGCGCAGTTCTTCAGGTATATGTGATAAATCTTCTAACTTTAATGGTTTTCCTTCCCCAGGCAGCTTATCAAAGTCACCGTCTTTTATTGCTTGTCTAATTCTTTCTTCAGCAATTATATACGCAATATCCAAGGAAAGACCTCCTTTAAGCAAATATAAAATTCAATCTTACCTTCTATATAAAAGATGTATAATAAACACAGCTTTTATAACCGTATTTTTTATTATACTATGATTATAAAATTTGAACTACCTTCACTTCTTGGATAGACTATCCTCTCTTTGTAAAATAATTTCCAGAGCTTCACTCCTTTCACTATCAAACTTTCTTGAGCAGTTTCTTAATTAGCTGAAATTCAATGAACGATTCTGCATCAGGTTTTGTTATCTTATCTTACTATATTTATACAAAAAAGCCTCCTTACGCATGTAAGGAGGTGGAAAAAGGTAATTCTAAGGTCATCATGTTATGCCTACTTTCTATAAAACCACATTTTGAGAGCGTTTTCAATGTTTTTTTATATTACTTTGCTAATTTTCTTTTCGTTTAATGAGGCTCCGTAAATATAACGAAGCCTCACCAAATTTCTACTCTTCTTTATCTGATGGAATCATAATTTCTCCTTCGTGCTCTTGTTTTTTCAAAAGCAGCTGGAGAATCGTTTTGGATAATTTACTAGGCTGATAGGGTTTAATCAGAAACTCACACACTCCAAGCTCTAACCCTTTGCTTCTTTCGTCTAAAGCAGATGAGATTAAAATAGGAATTTTTTCTGTCTCTGTATTTTCTTTGAGCTGTCTTAAAACATCCCAGCCGTCTAACTTATTTTCTCCTAACTTAATATCTAGAACAACCACTTCAGGCTTTTGCTGATGAATAGAGTTTAATGCGTCTTCTCCATTGTTAAAATACCGAACGTGAAAACCGCTTTCTTTTAATTCTACCTGTAAAAGCGTCGCTAAACTTTTATCATCTTCTACAATCACTACACTTTTACGGCTATCATTCGTATTTATCATCTCTTCATCGTACTGAACTTCATATAGAAGCGGGAGAACAACCGTGAATGTTGTTCCTTTTTTCCATTCCGATTGTACAGTAATGTCTCCGCCATGAGCTTTTACAATTTCTTTTACAATTGCTAATCCTAGACCTGTTCCGCCAATTTTGCGCATATCGGAGTTATCTACTCTGTAGAATTTGGTAAACAATTGACCTAGCGCTTTATTTGGTATACCAATCCCTTCATCTTGAATATCAATATAAACAGCGTGTTCCTTTTGATACACTTTAACTGTAACGTTCCCTCCATCGGGGGAATATTTCACTGCATTACTAATTACATTATTAAACAATTGCAGCAGCTTATCTTTATCTCCCATTACTGTAAAATGCTCTTGATCGGAAATCATATCAAATTCGTGCTTACTTGTTTGTATTTTCTGGACCTCAATCACCTGCTTAATAAGCGGCAGAATGTCTTGATACTTTTTATCGTAGGTTTGTTTCCCCGCTTCCATTCTTTGGACGTCCAGAAAATCGTTGATTAAAGATGTTAACCGCTGTGCTTCCTGATAAATAGTAGTTAAGTACTTCTTCTGTCTTTCTTCTTTTAATGTTTTGTTTAGCATAAGCTCAGTGAACCCTAATACACTTGCTAAAGGTGTGCGCAGTTCGTGACTCACAGTGCTTACAAATTCCGACTTCATCTGATCAACTTCAAATTCTTTCGTAATATCCCGATGAACGAACAATACGCCAAACATCTGACGGTTTCGATATACGTATTCGCTATAAACTTTTATAACTTTTCGCTTACCTTCCGTGTGCAGGTAATAAACAAAAGACTTTTCTGCTTGCTCTCCCTTACAAATGGCTTCAACGTATTGTCTCAGCTGCTGTATATTTTCGACTTTTTGAGAAAGAGCATCTAGCCATTGATTGCAAGAGAGCTGAAGAAGTCCGCTTTGATGCTCATATTGAAACAATTCGCTAATCTTCGTATTCACTTGTAGAATCGTACCTCTTGTATCTACAAGCTGCATTCCTTCTTGAATCGAATTTAAAATATCTTGAGATAGCAATCGGTCATGCTCAGACTCTTCGTAAATATAAATTTTTTCAAGGGCAATCGTAATTTGTTTTGCCAGTATTTCAAATGTCTGTAATTCATGTTCTGTGTATTCATCCGCGTAGCGGCTGTAAAACATATAGGCTAGCATATCTCCCTGTGAAGAGAGCACCGGTACGATAACATCATACAAATAAAACGTTTGCTGATGATATAGGCGCTCATGTTCTATACACTCTCTTTTTACTACCATACATTTTTTCGTCTTTTGCACATGATCAACGTAATTATTATGAAGATTTGCCACCATCTGTTGAACACTTGATGAAGATAGACCAAATGAAGCATGTGTCTTTTCATCGGCTAGCATAATAAACCCGTGATCAGCTTTCATCACCCGGCTCATGTTTGTGACAGCACTCGTGAGAACCTCTTGCTTGTGAAGAGAATTTGTTAGTCCATGCACAAATAAATTGCGCAATTCTAACTCCCCTTCTCGTTCCTTGGTCAATTCTAACGCGTGCTGAAGTTCATCTTGCTGACTGTGCAATTCATCTTGCTGTGCAATCAGCTCCTCATTTTGAGCCGTTAACTCCTGTTCATTATTTTGCAAAGTCGATACCATTTTGTAAAAGGCTTGAGATAGCATACCAATTTCATCTCTTCTATGTTCATCAAATGTCATAGGCATTTCTTTTCCGGCAGCAATTTCGCTTGCCGTATATGCGAGTTGACTCAGCGGCTTTACAAACTTATTTAGCAGTACCCGTGTAAGCAATAATAAAATGACCACTGTAAACGCTAAAAATAAAATAAAGAGCGTTTGACTTTTCTGCATGTCACTCGACGTATCATCGTACTGTGTATTTAAGTCTTTAGTTAATTCCTTTTGGTAGTCATCAAGTTCTTTTTGCATTTGTTCTATTGATTTAGAAGCAGCCTTCCGCTCAGGACTAGAGCGGACTCCTTCAATACCTTTTTTGTCGTAAATATCTTTAAAATAAGGAAGCGTTTGATTAAAATACGTGTTTAGCATCACCGTCGCTTCATTTACAAACGTACGCTCACGTCTATCTGCGGCTAGACCTGAAAGTCGATCAAGATTTTCTTCGATAATTTTTTGCTGACTTGCAGCCTCGTTATACATATCCTCTGAATCAAATGCAATAAACCCACGAGCCTGCAAAAAAGCCTTGTTCATTGATTTATCAATTGTAGATAGCAGCTGTGCCTTTTCCCGTACTTGTGCCCTGTACTGGGCATAATCAGCTGTAATTTCTTTTTGCCGTACAACAAGTACAGTTGAACCCGCCGCAAAAGCAAGTAAAAGGATACTTGCTAAGAGGATGAACTGGATTGAGATACTTTTTCGTTTTAGTTTATTGTTCATCTAAAATTCCCTCGACACGTTCGGCTAGCAAGAGGGGACTAAACGGCTTAGACATAAAATACGCAGCCCCTGCTTCTAACACTCGGCTTTGATCAGCAGCTTGATTCTTAGCTGAAAGCATCAATACTTTTGTATGGCGCTTATCTTTCATTTCTTTCAGCTGTTGAATGACTTCAAGCCCGGTGAACACGGGCATCATATAATCCAAAATAATTAAGTCAAAATCACGTTCTTTAATAAATTCCAAAGCTTCTTCGCCATTTTCTGCTTCCGTCACATCATGTCCTTCATCTTCAAGGGTATCTACCACTAACATACGAAGCACTTCTTCATCTTCTGCTAATAAAATTTTTGCCATTGTTATTCCTCCGCTTGTAGTCGTCCATACGTTTTTTGCAATATGAAGTAGGACGGCTTTATTCGTTCATGAAAAGTTGGATACTCCCAATTTCTCCACTTGTATAAGTAAAAATCTTTTAATAAAAGTTCTCCTTTTTTCTGAGTCGGAAACGTATCTTCTACGTCATTGCTCTTCTTATTAACAGCTACGACTCCCACTTGAATCCCTTTTATTTTCTCGCTGGATTCTAATCCTTTTTTGGACCAAATATCTCCCATTATTTCTTTTTGACTCGGGTCTTTTACATTTAAAAGCGCCCAAGGAATGCGAAGTTCAGCAATTCCACTTGATTCATTTACTTTAAAATCTGCTAGCGAATCAAATGATGAAGAGTTAGGATCGCTGTTTCCTTCTTGGAGCTTCCCAGTTTCATAGGCGTCAAAAGGAATGGTTCTCTTGTTTTTCCCTTCTCCAATCGCTAACTCTTTGTTAAGGGCGAGCCTGATTGGATTAAACATGCCGTTGTCTTTTGTATCGGTTCCTTTTACGGCCGGAATCATTTGAAGCTGATGAGCATATGAAAAATAATACGTATCGTAATAGCTGTCTATCCACAAATGACTGTCTTCTTTCCCGTTTAATTCTGCTACAAAATCAATTCCTTTTGTTTTTAAGGAAGGAATTTGGGGAATCTTTGACTGTCCCTGATTGTTAATCGTGTTAAATAAGAAATAAAGCTTTTGATTTTCCAGTTCTTTTGCACTCACGTGTAGATATAGATAACCTTCATCACTTGTAATGTTCAATGCTTTTAACTTTTTAGACGGCTTATATACCGACTTGCTGTTCAGCTTTTTCCAATCATCTGATTTACCGTCTACTTTGACTTTCAGCTTCGTTCCTGGATCAAAACTCAAAAGGCCAAAATGCTGCTCTCCCGTTTGCAAATTCGTCCAAAATGGCCTTCGGTTCGGATTGTCGTACTCCATCGTATTCCACGTTCGCTTAAACCATTCATCTTGCCATGTAAAGACCATACCGCCAGCCATTTTTTCTTCGACAATGTCTTCGTATAAGCGTGACAGAATCTTTCCTTGTTCTTGTTCCGTGTGAAAGCCTTGATCCCACCCGTATACGTTTCTATGGGTGAGTCCTCGCGAAGCCGGAATGCCAAATTCAGCAACAAGAACGGGCATATGATGAACTTCTTTCATATTTTGCAAATAGCCTGCGTAGTTATTTTTCTCTCCTCGATGATCTCGATAAGCGAGATAACGAGGTTCATAGTTTAAGAAATCAGGATAGTACGGATAAATATGATAAGAGGCAAATAAGCCCGGCTCAAATTTTTTAGTTGTGTGAATTAAATTAGGATTAACGGACACTTTATCTTCGTCTTCAGAAGGCTCATATGGATGAGTAAGCAAATCCGTCGTCACCCAGTTTGTAAAGCTCATAGGCCGCTGCCAATCATATTTATCCTGCTCATAGGAAATTGTTTTTTCCATAAGCTGAGCAAGCCAAATTTCAAAGGGGTTGCCTTTTTCGGTATAGATGTACTGCCCTTTAAAATCTTTCATTCCTTTATGTTTTTCATTTGTCGAAAGAGCTACCGTGGGATCCCATTCAACTCCTATAATCCAGCCCAAAACATAAGGAGAAATGTCTGCTGTATACGTTCCGCTTGCATGTCCCGTCCGTTTTGGCAGTGTGGCATTTCCATGAATAACGTTTACAATCCTTTTCATTTCAGCTTCAAATTCTTTTGTATTTTCCTTTGCAAAAGCATCTTGTGAATCATAGAAAACTTCTTCATTCACCCATACCCCATGAAAAAGATAAATGGGTTCTTTGGCTTTTTGATTATACTCAGCAAGCGCTTCATAAAAGGCGGGAGGATGAATGGTGTATACGCGGATTGAGTTTGCATTCATCTTTCCAATTTCTTTAAACCAGCGCAAATATTCTTCTTTCGAAATAGCAGTCTCACCAGGGAAATGTCCTGGCTTACTAATGCCCATATTTACTCCTTTAATCAGCAAATCTTGCCACTTGCCATTTTGATAAACTTGCAAATAATCTTTTCCTACTTTCCCTGCTACTTTACGGTCAGCATCTTCATAGATTTCCATATTTTCATTAAAAGTAACAGAAGCAGGCTGCGATTCATTTTGCTGTTGATCTATGATCTTATTCATAAGAGGCAGATAAACAGTCCAGTAAAAAGAAGACTCATCTTCTTTTCCGATTTTCTCTGTCCATTTCTTCCACACGGGGTAAAAAGAGGTTTGATAAATGGAAGGTACTTCTCCTTGATCTGCAAAATCTCCTGCAAAGTAATAGGTATCATATCGCTCTTTATTATGATGAACGACTGCTGGTATGGACAAAGGGATACCATTTTCCTTTAGCTTGTTTTTTCCTTCAGAATCCAAGTGAAAGACAAACTGAGCCTGCACATCACTTTTTTGCTGGGGTGTAATTACGTCAAACCAATATTGATAAGCAGATTCATCCTGTAAATTTAATGTTTTCTTTCCTTGTTTTGTATATTGAAACCATACTGGATTTTCTTTTAATTCTTTTTCCGTTATAATAACGAGCTTATTGGATTCATTAACGAATAATAAGCCTTTTCCTGTAAGGCTCCACTCTTTGTTGTACTGCTTTTTGTAAGCACTTTTCACCCAAGCAGGAACTTCTTCACTGCCGAATTCCTCAAAGTAGCGACCAATCCAGCCAGACCACGTAACATTGTACAATTCATACAGTTCTTTGCGAACGTCTAAGGAAGTAGGGCTTCCAAATGTATTAAACTCTCCAATCAGCGTTTTTGTACGTCCATTCAGCGCTTTCTTAACAGAGCTCACGTCTTCAGAAGTCATGCCGCCATACACCAATTGAGAGCGATCTCCTCTTTTAGCTTTTACGCCTAAATCTTCTTTGTATACACCATACGTGTCGGTGATATAAATCATATCTGCAGAGTTTGTTTTTGGCAGAGATTTAATGCTGTATGTTTTATCTCCTTTTGGGTAAAACCCTGCATAATCTTTTGAGATTTCATAAGGCTTCCCGTCTTTGCGTACTTTCGCTTGATTCAGCATCCACATTAAGCCTTGATGCTCTCGAAACGTTTGATCTGGCACTGTTTTATCAATAACAAGCATATTCAAATCAGTTGGTTTCTTTAGCTGCCAAATAAGAAATGGAGAAGCCGTTATCGCCATAACCAAAATAATGCCGCCGATTAATAACCATTTTTTCATTGTGAAACTCCTTTTCGCTGCATGTCTCCCCAGCCTTTTTTATTGCGAATAACATCCAACAATCCATGACAGCGCCATATAACAGTTAGAGGGCGATACCAAAAGGATTCAGTCAGGGAAAAGACAAATAGCTTAGCAATATCGGATACTTTTGGATATTTACGAAGGCTCCACTCTTCTAGCAAAACGGCCGCCATTGAATAAAGAGAACCATATACAACCATTAAAAGAAAAAGCAAATAAGCAAATTCTACATAAATCCCGCCTACAACTAGAGAAATAACAATAAACAAATAGCCTAACATTTCCATGACCGGTCCGATTAGTTCAATAAACACAAAATAAGGCATAGAAATCATTCCGATGCTTCCGTATTTCGGATTAAACAGCATCTCTTTATGCTTCCAAAGACTATCAAATAAACCACGGTGCCAGCGGTTCCGCTGTCTTCGCAAATATTTGATTTCATCGGGTGCTTCTGTCCAGCATACGGGATCTGGAATATAAACAATTTGATTGTTGGTTTTTTTCTGTTTAATCAGTCGGTGCAGGCGAACAACGAGCTCCATGTCTTCGCCGACCGTATGAGAATAACCCCCAGCTTCAATCACCCAGCGTTTAGAAAATACGCCAAATGCTCCTGACACAATAAGCAATAAATTATGGCGACTGAGACCAATGCGCCCCATAAGAAATGCACGTAAATATTCAATAATCTGCATCACAACAAGCGGCTGTGTATCAAGTCCAATCGATACGACCGCACCGTTTTCGATTTTACATCCATTTGCAATTCGAATACTTCCCCCTGAAGCAATTACTTCTCCGTCTGAATCAATAATTGGCTTCATAACTTTTAAAAAAGCATCTCTTTCTAACACTGAATCGCCATCGATCGAACAAAAATAAGGATAGTTGGATAAATTAATTCCTGCATTTAATGCATCTGATTTTCCCCCATTTTGTTTATCAACTACATATAAATAATCGTATAATTTAGAACGATATACAGCTTTTACTTCTTTCGTCTCTACTTGCTTTCTCACAACTCGATTCATTTTCACAAGAGAAAACTCCTCGATTAGCTTTTCTAACGTATCATCTGAAGATCCGTCGTTTACTACAATTACTTCATATTCCGGATATTCAATTCCAAGCAGCGAACGCACGCTTCCAATAATCCCGACAGATTCGTTATAAGCGGGAACTAATATAGATAACGGTGTTGTATAGCTAACCGCAAGCAAATCTTCATAAGGTTCTTCATCATTTAATTGATATTGCTTTCGCAGTTGAAAAGCAGAGATGATAAACATCATAAAATAAAAACAAAGCACAAAAATCATATAAGCAAATACAGCCCATCCGCAAATGGACAATAAAAGATGCCAAACACTATTCCACAACCGTAATTCCTCCTTTTTCAAGCCATTCTGCTGCCATATCTTTCGAAAACTTGTCATCAGTCGTTTTGTATACTTGAACTAAGTATTCTTTACCTGTTGGGATTTTCATCATTGACTGAGCAGCATTCGAACGCACAAGAAAATGAGAATCTTTTAGCGACTGCTCAAGAAGTGACAATCCCTTCTCATCTCTCGTTTTGCCTATTAGTTTTGTAGCCATCATTCTTTCTTGCCAAATACCTGACTGAAGATGGTTCGTGAGCTCCTCTATTCTTAATGGAAAAGATAAAGCATTAAGTGATTTCAATGAACGAATTCGCAGTTCTTCTGATGAACTTTTCATGTGCATTTTTAAGAAATCTATATACTCTAACTTATGATTGATACCGATCATATCGATAAGAGGCAGCTGAATTTCTTCTTGTAGATTTTCAAATTTATTAATAAATTGCTGAAACTGCTCACTGTTCATAGTTCCAAACAAAGAGCGGTACATAAATTCAGACAGCGGTCTAGAAGCGTTTGTCATGTACACAACAAACTCAGGGCGGTTCAGCTTAACTAAAATTTTTAAAATTTGATTTTTTTCAGCCGCTGTACTATTTTTTTTCTCATACATTTCTACTAATTGGTCTGTTAGCGTAGTTAGACCAAAATCTTCAATAGCATAAAGGGCATTCATTCTGACACTCCATCTAGAATGATGCAGCTCTTTTTTATATTTGGGTGTAAAAACCTTCTCCGCATAGAGCGTGATGTTATTTAGAATTTCATCGCCTTGTACAGCTGCAGAAAAACCGCTCAATAGTTCCTCTACACCCGCCAGCTCTATTCTATTTTTAGGCTCTAACCGGTGTTCTTCATCTTTTCTGTATAAATAAATAAAAAGAGATTCTTTCATACTATCTTTATAGAATTCTACTTTTGCTCGAAAAGCGTTTAAACGCGCTTTTTGAATAAGTAAATAACTCAGAAAACAGACTAAAAGCAATAGCAATCCGCCAAATAAGACATATACCACTTGAATTGACATCGCCATTTATTTCACCTTCTTCATTAAATGACGCACGCGCGCTTCAAGCTCCATTAACTTAAATGGCTTTGTCATGTAATCGTCTGCCCCAAGTTCTAATGCTCTTTGAATATCTTGTTCGCTGTTTCTTGATGTAAGCATAATAACCGTATACTGATCGTGACGTTTATTCTGTCTTAATTTTTGCAGCACTTCTAAGCCATCCATTTTAGGCATCATTCCGTCTAAAATAACAAAGTACTGATCGCTAGAATGAATCCATTGAGACTCAAAAAATTCAATGCCATCTTTGAACACTTCTATTTTCACTTCATAGCGATCTCCTACATCAATCTTACTTAAAAGCTCTTTTAGCATCGTTCGAATGATAGAATCATCATCAATAATAGCCATACGAAGCGTTCGTTTTTTAACCAGCTTGCTTTGAGAAGAAGCTACAATTTTTTGACGTCCTGATTCCTTCGCTATATATAATGCCTCATCAGCTTGATGAAGAGCTTTTTCTAACGGCCATTCAGTGTTATGAACTTCTACAACTCCGCCGGAAAAGCTGCAATAAAACGAATTGCTTTGATGTGTGAACACTTTTTCCACAAAGAAATCCAACAGTCTATTTAATACTGTTTCTGCCTCTTTTATATTGGTTTTTGGCAGTAAAAGAATAAATTCTTCGCCTCCATATCTAAAAATGTGATCTGTTGGACGAATTTCATGCTTCATATACTCTACAAATGCTTGCAGCACACGGTCTCCCATAAGATGTCCATATCGATCATTTATTCTCTTAAAGAAATCTAAATCTAAAATCGCTAAACAAAAAGGATCTTTTAAGCGGTCGTAGCTGGATAGCTGCTGACTGTAGATTTCTTTTAAATACGTTCGGTTATAGGCTCCTGTTAATTCATCAAACATTAAATAGGAGTTAAACATCTGCTTTCGTTCAATATGGTGACCAATTCGAAGTAGACTTTCTTCCATATCGAGAGGTTTAACAAAAAAATCATCGGCCCCTAATTTAAAAGCCTTCAAACGCGTCTCTCTTTGATTATCAACGCTCATCATGACAATGGGGACGAACAGTTGCTTTGTTTTATCACGTAAAAATGAAAGAATGTCAAAGCCTGTACAGTCTTTCATATGTACATCAACAACAAAACAATCCGGCTTTAATTCGTAAAAAGCCGTAATGGCTTTTTCTTTAGAGGCAGTTGCTAATACGTACCACCCTTGTTTTTCAAACTGTTCTTTTAAATACATCAGCATTGAAAGATCATCATCCACAAGTAAAACATTCGCTGTTTGTTCACTAATTTCTATCGGTTTATTTATGTCTTCTACGGATTGAATTTCATCTTGATAACAAATTTTAAT
Organism: Priestia sp. 10L35; assembly: GCF_056395685.1. Classification (NCBI taxonomy): domain Bacteria; kingdom Bacillati; phylum Bacillota; class Bacilli; order Caryophanales; family Bacillaceae; genus Priestia; species Priestia sp. 10L35. The sequence continues at coordinate 105,147 of NZ_JBFTKA010000005.1, forward strand.
AATATCTAATAAAAATGTATTCAACTCCGCGTAACCCCAGGTTTTTTTCTGATTTTTTTCAACAGCTTCCATTAACTCGCGGGAACGATCTCCTAAATAATTCAGTCCAATAGTTGCAGACGTTCCAGAAATTGAATGCAAAAAGCGGTACACTTCTTCATGAGGTATTTCTTCATTTTGATCGGTCCACTCTTGCAGCTGCTTGCGGACATTAGCTAATAATGCAATTTGATATTTATCCATCTTATACACCCTTTGTTCGATATAGTTAACACTTACCCCATATTACTCCATCCATTTTTCTATAATATTTTGTAAGTAAATGAAATATTTTCTTACTTTTATTTTAAGTATGTTTTTTCCAAATGAAAAGCAATTCCTTTTTAACCATACTTTTCCTTCAATGATTTTACTTTAAAATGATTCTTTTTTCACTCATTATTTTTTCTTCCCAATAAGTAAAATGACCTGTTATCTTCTTTATAAATAGACCTACAACCTTATTGACAAAATTAATGAGTCTTTGTTACCCTTATACACGTTGTGAAAAATTTAAAAGTGAATGCTAAGGAAAGCAGCCGTTTTGATGAATAATCAATCAAATCAGGTTCTTTCCTTTTTATATTTTTACTAAGGTAGATACTTTGCTAAATAAAGTTTCGCTTTATACACCGTGTCCTCTTTGTCATAGGCGCACTTAGACCGAAAACAGACGGAAAGGAGTATAAAATGTTTACTCAGCTTACAGAAAAAAACCAGAATGCAGAAGAACTAAAAGAAACACTTGATGATTTAGAGTTTCAGCTATTTCGCATGCAGGATAATTTAAAAGAAATTGCTAAAAAGTATGAAGTTATTGGTGTCGATCAGCCTGAAGATAATCAGTTAGTTATTGTATCGGCACAAAATGACGGAAACGCATGTAAAATTATGCTAAATGAATGTACAAAACCCTATAGAGGGGCTTGGGATTTTGCCATCGATGGCGTATATGAAGATAATCACACGATTTTTATTGGTGACATTAAAGGGCCCGCTAATAAGGGATATGGCTCTGTATGTATGAATTATTTAAAAGAAGTAGCGGTTGATCAAAATGTTCATGTCATTAAAGGCGATATCGCTGAGCGCGATTGGGATCATCTCGAAAGATTGATTCATTTTTATGAAAAACATAACTTTGAGGTGAATATTGATTATACGAATAAGTGCGGAGAAATTGAGTGGACTCCAGCTTATCAATAAAAAACGAACAGACGCTGTCTGTTCGTTTTTTATTTGATATATGCTAAGCTTTTTTTAATGCTGCTAAGTGGACTTTCTATACAGTGATCTTGTTCAACGATCCACCATTTTACGCCTGCTTTACGCCTGCTCTATGTCCTTCTTGCATTACAGCCTTTACATCTACTCCTCCGGTACCAAGAGGAGCAAAAAACTGCTCGCCGTCTGTTGTCATATCTTTTAAATGAATAAAAGGCGTACGATTTTGATAATGCTGCATCCACTCCACTGGATCTTCACCTGCTTTAGTCAGCCAATAAATGTCCAGTTCTACGTTTACCTCAGTTTCTTCTAAGATTGTTTGGAGAGCTGACTTTCCAGTTGACAATTTCTTCAGCTCAAAATCATGATGATGATAGCTAAACGACATACCTTCTTTTTTACAATACGTATCAATATCATTTAAAGAATCAATAAGCACGTGATATCCTTTTTCAGTTTGACGTTCAGGCATTAAATAAGGACAAACAATATGTGAATTTCCAACTTGCTGTTCAAAGTGAATCACTTGCTCTAAATTAGATTCTAATTGTTCAAGCGGCACATGACTAGAAGCCGGCTTCAGCTGTAAATCCGTTAACCATGCTTTTACTTCTTTTGCTGTATATCCTTCGTACCCTGCAAATTCTACCCCTTGATATCCTAAAGCAGCTACTTTTTGAAGCGTTCCTTTAAAATCTTTTTTCATTTCTTCACGCAGCGTATAAAGCTGAACTCCTACAGGTATTTCTCCCATCTTCTCTCCCCCTGTTCATTAAGAAAGCTCCTATAATAGGAGCTTCTGCTTTTATTTTACTGCACTTCCAAGCATTCCTGAAATAAAATGACGCTGAAGTGCCAGGAAGAAGACAATGATTGGAATGGTTGCAATTGTTACTCCCATCATTACTTGACCGTAATCAATAATCGATAAGCCAATTAAGCTTGAAAGAGCAACTGGTAATGTAGCCATTTCGTTAGATGTAGTCGCAACTAAAGGCCACATAAAGTTATTCCACTGTGTCATAAATAAGAAAATAGCTGCTGCAGCCATAGCAGGCTTCATAGAAGGAAGCACAATAGTTAAAAAGATTCTCATCTCTCCAGCTCCGTCCAAACGAGCAGCTTCAATAAGTTCCGTTGGAAAAGCTAAAAAGTTCTGACGTAATAAAAAGATAGCAAACGGAAAACACAGCTGCGGAACAATAAGTGCAAAATACGTGTCAAGCAAATTAAAATTCGACATCAGCTGAAAAAGTGGAATGAGCGTTGCTTGATATGGAATCATCATAGACAATAAAAGCGTAGTGAAAATTGCGTTTCGGCCTTTGAATTCAAATTTAGATAGCGCATATGCAGCTGTGGAGCAGACCATTAAAGCTACAATCACATACACGACTGAAACAAATACTGAGTTAAAAAAGACGCGCCCTAAATCAATTGAAGCATTTAAATTTTGTAGATTTGTCATAAATTGATCGCCAGGCTTCAGCGTTGGAGGGTTTGTAAACATTTTTCCTGATTCATTCGTAGCGCCGATAAACATCCAGTAAAAAGGAAAAATTGAGATAATCGTAAACAGCCCAAGCAAGCTGTATAGTCCTATTTTACGCATGATGTGCCTTTTCTTTTTGACCTTAGGAACGGTAACTACTGCGGTTGCTTCTACTCTCTCTAATACACTCATGATTTATCACCCGTAAATTTAAATTGGAAGAACGTTAAAATACCAACTAATAATACAACAACGTACGCAATGGCCGATGCATATCCAAAATCAAAGTATTTAAAGCCATTTTGATAAATATATAAGCCTAGCGTCATAGTAGAATCAGCAGGGCCGCCTTTTGTTAAGTTAAAAGGTTCGTCAAACAATTGAAGCGTGCCAATTGTTGATAAAATAGTAGCAAACAAGATAACGGGTTTTAATTGTGGAACCGTTACGTGGAAAAACTTTTGAATACGATTTGCTCCATCTAAATCAGCTGCTTCGTAAACTTCATGAGATAAACTTTGAAGAGCTGCTAGAAAAATAACCATGTTATAACCTGTCCATCTCCAAGTCATCGCAACGATGATTGAGACTTTAGCCCAAAATGGATCTCCCAGCCACTGAATGGCATCGATACCGAAAAACCCTAAAATAGTATTCATAATTCCTTCATCTTGAAGAATGATTGAAAACAAAATAGAGTAGGCAACTAGTGACGTTACTGCCGGCAAGAAAAATGAAACTCGGAAAAAACCTTTTAGTCTTAAAAGCTGACTGTTTAACGCGTTAGCTAGTACAAGAGCTAATAAAATCATAACGGGTACTTGAACGATTAAAATAATCCCCGTATTCCCAAGCGCTTTCCAGAAAATATCATCTCCGAGCAAACGTGTATAGTTTGATAACCCGGTAAATACATACTTTCCGCCTTCCATACTCTGAAAGCTTAAAACAAACGATGAAAAAATAGGGTAGATGGTAAACAGCGCGAACAGCAAAAGTGCTGGAGCAATAAATAAGTAAGGCAACGATTTATTTGTCTTCATGATGACCTCCTAGTACCGCAAGAAGAAGAGATAGAAGGCAATTTTCCATAAATCACCTTCTATGCTTCTTGATTATTTTTTAATTCGGTTTTCTAAGCGTTTTTGAGCTGCTTCAAGCGAGTCTGTAACACCCTTACCATTTGTTACTTCTGACACAGCTTTGACTGCTTCACTGTTTGCAACTGAGTAATTGCCCGTAAAATTAACCGGTTTAATATCTTTCATTTCATCTGCGAATGTTTTCCAAATCGTCTGATTGTTAAAGTACTCATCTTGTGCAGTGAATAATTTTGAAGAGTATACGGTATTTAATGATGGGAATAATCCGCCCTTCATCGCTTCTTCTTGAACTTTATCCGTTGTTGAGAAATACTCCATAAATTTGTACGCTTCATCTGCTTTTTGACTAGTTGCTGAAATCACATAGTTGCTTCCGCCTAAGTTAGAAGCACGGTTACCTCCTTCTTCAAACGAAGGTAATAAAAACACTCCCCATTTTCCTTTTAAATCCGGAGCCTGCTGTGTAATAGAACCGGATAGCCAAGCACCAGATGGTGAACTTGCTACTTTACCTTCTGCTAAGGCACTGATTGAAGCATCCCAGCCCACTGTATTTTTAACAATGCCTGCTTCTTTTAACTTCTTATTTAACTCCATTGCTTTTTTCGCTTCTTTAGAAGTTAAATTTAGCTTTCCTTTGTTATTAAAGTAGAACGTACCTTGCTGTGTCAGCGTCATTCGGAATAAGCCATCGTCATTATTAAAATCTAAACCTAGTAAATCAACGCCAACTTTTTCTTTAATTTTCTTACCAGCTGCAATATAATCATCCCATGTTTTGATACTGTTTGGATCTACGCCTGCTTTTTCAAAGTAATCTGTGCGATAGAATACGCCTGTTGGACCTGCATCAAACGGGAAGCCGTACATATCTCCATTCTTTGATAAAAGGGCTCTCTTAAACTCAGGAAACTTATCTTCTTGCTTATCAAATCCTTTTTTAGATAGGTTTAAAAATGCTTTTGGAAATGCATCTAAATATCCTTGGAAACGATCGTCTTCTACTAATACAATATCAGGAAGGCCTTTTCCGCCAGCTTGCAATCCTGTTGTTAGTTTTGAATAAACGTCTTCACGTCCCATATCCACTACTTTTAATTTAAAACCTGGATTCTCTTTTTGATATTCTGCTGCTGCTTTCTTTAATACCGGTACGTTAATATTCCAAGCCCATGCAACAACTTCTTTTCCACCGCTACCACTTGTTTCATTAGCGGACTTTCCTCCGCATCCTGCAAGTACTAGGGTTAAAATGAGTGCAAAACTGATTAAACTAAACCAACGTTTCAATGAATACCCCTCCTATAATCTTGTCTCCTAGTGTGGCAAGTTTTTTTGTAAACGCTCATGACTCTTTCTCGAGAGAATTATTGAAAAATAATTCTGTATATTGAAAGCGTATATAATTTACTTAATCTAAATTATATGAATGAATACCCTTTTCCTCAATGGTAAATATAAAAGGCAAAAACCTTACATTTTTGCCTTTTTCTAAATTGATTTTGTTATTATGGTTTCTATTAACTTTTTCGTTCATGAAAAAAAGCGAATGTACTGTCATTGTTGAAACAGAACACAATCGCTTATTTAAAAAAATCCAATGTATACTATTTTTTTGCTACATAAGTAACACTTTCTTGCTTATTTAGGACGTTCTAAGGAAAATAATTGCCCCAATTTACTATAGTTAGAACCCGCAAGTCGGCTGACTGGCTTCACACGTTCTGCAGAAACGCGATCGTTTTCTATCACTTTTTCACTAATATGAAACATCACAACTTCACCGATAAACAAATCTGAGCTGTATGCCTCATCCGTTCCTAATGGCACAATTTGGTGAAGCTTACATTCCATCCGAATGCTGGCTTCTTGAATTCCGGGAACCTGCACTTTTTTGCTCGGTGCTAGCGTTAACCCTGTTTCTTCGACTTCACTGACGGAAGAAGGATAAGAAGATGCCGCTTGATTCACCTGTTCCACTAAGTTTTCGTCTACAAGATGAACTACAAATTCTTTAGATGAACTAATATTTTTGGCCGTATCTTTCGTCATTTGACCTTCACTTCTCGAAACTGAAATGGCAATCAGCGGAGGCTCTGCCGCAACTACATTAAAGAAACTAAACGGTGCGGCATTCACTACACCGTCATCATTTTGACTTGTAACAAACGCAATCGGCCGGGGAATGACGACCCCTGTTAACAAATGATAATTGTCTTTTACACTTTGTACCGCTGGATCGACTATCTTCATTTTACCTACTCCTTTTCTTCCATTTACTTTATTGTATGGTAACGAAAAGAGTATAGATTAGCTAGCAACTTGCTCACTAAATATGCAAAAAAGAGATTGAGACATAACTACATCCATCTAATCCGAAGACGAACAAATGGGAGTAATGAGCTGGTATCGATCACTTGTGACACCGCTGTTGATTTCCATGTAAGGCTTCGCTTTCCGCGGGCGACCGATGAGCCTCCTCATCGATTACGGGCCTGCGGGGTCTCATCACTTCCTCTTTTCCCTCAGGAGTCTTCGCCTTCCTCTCCAATCAACAGCTAGAAGCAACTAACTAGATGAAACCTACGTTCACTACAACAATGAAAAAATCCGAACGATTCATCGTTCGGATTTTCCTGCAACTAAAATATTTTCAGCCTATTTCTTTAATTTAACACCGTAATTTTCACTGTACGACGTCCAAATGCTTTTGCAGCTGACTCGGAAGGTACTAATACGTCAATTCGATATCCTTTAATCGCACCGCCCGTATCACCTGCTGTTGCCACTCCGTATCCTTCTACGTATACTTTTGAACCTAATGGAATAACGGATGGATCTACCGCAATAATTTTATGAGTGCCTGAACTCACATTTTGTCCAGTGGCTGTTACGCCGCTACACCCTGCACAATTAGCTGTATAAGCTGTTGCTTCTACATACATTTCTTTTCCAGAATGCTTTTGGGTGCTTTCTTCTTTTTTCGTTTCTTTTGCTTCTGAAGAAACGGTTGCTTTCTTCTCTGTAGCTGCAGCTGTTTTTACTTCTTGTTTTGGCTCTGTTTTTACTTCTTTTTTAGCTGTTGCCAGTTCAGCTTGACGCTTTGCTTCTGCATCAGCCTCAGCCTTTTCAGCTGCCTGCTGTTTTGCCACTTGCTCAGCTTGCTTTTGAGCTGCTTCTTTTTCTTTTGCAATCTTATCTTGAATGCCTGTTAATTCAGACTGAAGGTTTGCTTTTTCTGAAGAAGCTGCATCAATTTCATTTACGACCGTGCTGTACTTTTCTTGCATAGTTGTTAACGTTGCTGTTTGTTTGGCAACGTTTTTATCTAATTCAGCTTGTTTAACCGCTAAGCTACCTTTTGCTGCTTCTAATACTTTTTCTTGCTTATCAATTTCTTTTTTATCTTTTTCAATTTGATCTAAATCATTTTGATGCTGCTTTAAAATATCATTATCTGCTGACAATAACGTTGTGACAGCACCCATACGTGCAACAAAATCTCCAAAGTTATCAGCATTCATTAATGTATCAATAACAACGCTTGTTTTATCGTCTTGCTGTAAAGCAACTAATCGATTTTCAATAATATCTTTACGACTTAACACTTTTTCCTGAAGCAAAACGATTTCTTTTTTCTTTTTCTCAATCATTTTGTTCGCTTCTGAAATCTGCTTTTCAGTCGATGCTAACTCTTTTTTATTGCTAGAGATTACTGTATGTAATGAATTTAATTGTGATTGAATGTTTTGAACATCTGAATTGATAGACTGTTTCTCTTTCTCTTTTTGCTGAACAGCCTTTTCTGTTTCTTTAATTTTATTTTCAGTACTCTGGAGCGCTTCTTCATTCGATTGGGCGTGAGTCTCTGTGATGCCGGTCATGAAGAAAATTCCTGTGACTGCTGCAAGAGTCATACGCTTAAAAATTTTCATAAAGTAATAGTCCCCTTTCCTCATAGACATAGTTATACCATAAAAAACTATCTGTTTATGTTACAATACAGTTAAAAGTTTCCCATAATCTGTATAACCAAGAATCTCTTTCTGGGAATTCATCACCAAAATCCCTTGATAGAGAGGTTTACTGTTTATTAAAAAAGATATATTTTTGTCATAAACAGGGCAAAATCACTCTTTAAAAATAGAAATAAACGCTTATTATTACAGGTATATTACAAATTTTTCACAGAAAATTATGTGTTTTAGCGTCTTTTTTCGGTGTTTTTTACTTTTTATTACATAAATTCCACCTACATAATTCCTACACTATTTATAAAGTTGTGACTTTTTCACTTCTTTTTTACACTTTATATACATAAAAAGACGCCCATAAATCAAATGAGCGTCTTTTTTCTACACACGTATAAAACCATTATTTGTCAGAGGTTACTAGTTTTAAAGGCACTGGAATTTGCTTATCTACCTTTTTGCCTTGAAGAACATTTTTAGCAGACTTTACGGCAAGTTTACCGATTAAAACAGGCTGCTGGGCTACAGTTGCTCCTAGCTTCCCTTCTTTTACCGCTTTAATTGCATCGTCGTTTCCATCAAACCCTACTACTAGCACATCTTTTCCTGAGCTGTTAATCGCTTGAATAGCTCCTAATGCCATTTCATCATTATGAGCAAATACGGCTTTGATACCAGGATTTCCTTGAAGAACATTCTCCATAACGTTTAAGCCTTTTGTACGGTCAAAATCAGCCGACTGTTTAGCCGTAATATCTAGCTTTTGATCCGCAACGTTGTGGAACCCTTTTCCTCGCTCACGAGTTGCTGAAGCTCCCGGCACGCCTTCAAGTTCTGCTACTTGAGCTTTTTCCCCTATTTTTTTCACAATGTAATCAGCAGCCATTTGACCACCTTTTACATTATCTGAAGCTACTAGGGTTTCTACTTTTCCTTTTTCTGCTGAACGATCTAGTGTAATAACTGGAATACCTACATTATTAGCCGATTGTACAGCTGTTGAAATAGCAGCTGAATCCGTTGGGTTAATAAGTAGAATGTTAACACCTTGCTGCATTAAATCTTCTACATCGTTAATTTGTTTTGCTGAATCATTTTGAGCATCTACTACAACTACTTCCATGCCCAGTTTTTTTGCTTCTTTTTGTACCCCTTCTTTTAGCGAAACAAAGAACGGATTGTTTAATGTAGAAACGGATAAACCAATTTTAATATCTTTTAAATTTTTACTTTCAGATGGTTTCGCCCACTCAGGAGGCTGAAGTGAACAAGCCCCTAACAGTAATAATGAAAATGATAATAGCACGAGCCAAATTTTCTTCATGTTTTTCCCTCCTAAGCTGACTTTTTGCGATCAATTAATACCGCGATTAAAATAACAATTCCTTTTACGACCATTTGGTAAAAGGACGAAACGCCGAGTAAGTTTAAGCCGTTGTTTAACGTTCCGATAATCAGCGCACCAATTAACGTTCCAACAATGCGTCCACGTCCTCCAGAAAGGCTTGTTCCACCCAGTACTACTGCAGCGATAGCATCTAACTCGTAAGACGTACCTGCCGTTGGCTGAGCAGAGTTCAAACGAGAAGTCAAAATCGCTCCTGCTAGCGCTGCCAATAATCCTGCTAGCGAGTAGATCATAACCTTAACTTTTGGTACTTTAATTCCTGAAATAAATGCTGCTTTTTCATTTCCTCCGATTGCATATGTTCTACGGCCAAACGGCGTTTTATGCAAAATCACCCATAGGACAGCAAATGCTAGTACCATCGTAATTGCCGGAACAGGAATACCTAGAAAATAGCCGCGGCCAAATAACTGGAAGTAATAGTTTTCGCCTAACCCCGTAATCGGATTTCCATCTGTATAAACAAGCGTTAACCCTCTAAAAATTGTCATCGTCGCTAGCGTTGCAATAAACGGCGCCATTTTTCCTTTTGTAATAAGCAAGCCGTTAATCATACCCATTACAGCTCCTAACACACATCCTATTAAAATAGCTAAAATAGGATCTACACCTGACACAATCATACCTGCCATTAACGCACTTGATAAAGCAAGTATAGAGCCAACCGATAAATCAATTCCGCCTGTTAAAATGACAAACGTCATACCGAATGCAATTAAGGCATTAATGGCTACTTGACGCAGCAAGTTTAAAATATTTAAAGGTTCTAAAAAGCTTGGATTTAAAATCGATACAATGACAATAAGAATAAATAGACCTAGTAACGGACCTAGCTTTTGCATCACGTTATCAACGCGATTTTCTTTTATCGCTGTGTTTGCTTTCATTTTACTGACCTCCTGTTGCAAATGTCATAATTTTTTCTTGAGTTGCTTCTTCACTTGTCAGTTCACCTGTTATTTTTCCTTCATGTACAACCAAAATGCGATCGCTCATGCCCAGTACCTCTGGAAGCTCTGAAGACACCATGATAATAGCCACGCCTCTGTCTGTCAGTTCATTCATAAGCTGATAAATTTCACGCTTTGCCCCGACGTCAACTCCTCGAGTTGGTTCATCTAAAATCAGCACTTTTGGTCCAATGCCAATCCACTTGGCAATAACTACTTTTTGCTGATTTCCTCCCGATAAGTTACCCGCACTCGTCTCAGACGACTCAGTTTTGATCGTTAAACGTTTAATAAGTAAATCTACAAATTGCTGCTCGCTTTTTTGTTCAATAAAGCCTTTTGGCGAAAAGCTGAATAGACTTGGAAGCGCAATATTTTCTCGAATAGAAAAATCCAGGACGAGCCCTTCTGTTTTACGATCTTCTGTAATGAACCCGAGACCTAATTTAATGGCTTGGTCGGGCTTTGTGATACTGACCCGTTTGCCATTTAATATAATTTCGCCTTTTTCTAACGGATCAAGCCCGAAGATAGCGCGCATAATTTCGGTTCTGCCAGCTCCCATTAGCCCCGCAACACCGACAATTTCTCCTGATCGCACTGAAAAATGAACGTCTTGAAATACACCTTTTCTCTCCAAGCCTTTTGCTTCAAATACAACGTCTCCCTTAGGAGATGTCCTAGCAGGAAATCGATCCGTTAGCTCTCTTCCTACCATTTTGCGAACAACATCATCGAAGCTGGTTTCTGGAATCGGCTTTTTGTCTACTGTCTGTCCGTCACGCATGACCGTAATGGAATCACAAATAGCGAAAATCTCTTCCATACGATGTGAAATATAGACAATCGATACACCTTGTTTTCGCAGCGCATTAATTCCGTCAAATAACTTTTGAATTTCTCTTTCAGTAAGCGCTGCGGTTGGCTCATCCATGATAATGACCTTTGCATTCGTCATCAGCGCTTTGGCTATCTCAATCATTTGCTGCTGTCCGACAGAACAAAGTCCCGCTTCTTGATCAAGAGGAATGGTCACAGCTAATTTTTCAAACTGCTTCTTTGCTAACGCTTTCATTTCTTTTGTTTTTAAAAAACCTAAAGGCGTTTTTAATTCTTTGCCGATAAATAAGTTCTCAAGCACCGTCATTTCAGGCCAAACGTTCAGCTCTTGATGAATAAAGGTAACTCCGTTTTGTTCTGCTTCTTTTGGGTTTTGAAAATACGTCTCTTTGCCATCAATCAGAATCTGCCCTTCATCTTTTTTATGAAGGCCGGTTAAAATATTCATCAGCGTAGATTTCCCCGCTCCATTTTCCCCCATTAGTGCGTGAACTTCACCTTCATGTAATTCAAAATCCACGCCCCTTAGTACACGGTTTGCTCCAAAGGCTTTATGAATCCCTCTCATTGCAATATGCATGCTGTTCACCTCTTTTAAAAAATAACTCCCGCTTGTAAAATGCAGTTTGCATAAGGAGTTGCTTCTCCTGTACGAATCACAACTTTCGCTTTGCTTGTCAGCATTTTTAATTGTTCATGCGATACTTCTTCTACTAAGATGTTTTGCTTCTCCATCAACTCGTAAGCCTTTTGATTTCTTTCTTTCATTTCAGAAGCAATCACTATTTTTTCTGTAGCCATATCTTCTAACACAGCTACTACTACATCTTTAAAGCTAGGCACCCCTAGCTTTAAAGATAAATCAATTTTAGGCACGTCACTCGGAACAGGTAACCCTGCATCTGCAATGACAATAGTGTCTGTATGACCTAGATCTGTTAGTATTTTCGTAATATGACTGTTAATCATTCCGTGACGTTTCATTTACAGACTCTCCTCCACTTCTTTGCGAGTCGGCATACCGCCTTGCGCACCAAATTTAGTGACGGATAGCGAAGCTGCGCGATTAGCAAACTGAATTCCTTTTTCAAAACCCATTCCTTCGGCAAGTGCCACAGCAAGCGCTGCGTTAAATGTATCTCCTGCTCCTGTTGTATCAATCGTTTCTACTTGATAAGAAGGAACCAATACTTCTTTCTTGCCGTTAAAATAGCGCACACCTTGTTTTCCTTCTGTAATAAACAATTTATTTGGATACTGTTTTAATACTTCTTCTTTTTCTTTTCCTTCAAATAAAAGCTCTGCTTCATGTTCATTTGGAGTGATGTAAGAAACTTGTTCAATCACTTCTGCTTTTAATGGTCTTGCAGGCGCCGGATTTAACAAAAGCGGTACTTTAAGTTCCTGACAAAGCTCAGCAACATATTCAACCGTTTCTTCTGGAATCTCTTGCTGAATAAGTACGATATCCGCTTCTTTAATTTTTTCTTTTGCTTTTTCCACGTAGTCTGGAGTAATATAATCATTTGCTCCTTTGACAACTACAATGCTGTTATCTCCTTCAGCGAGTATAATGTGCGCTGTTCCGCTATCTGAACCTGTAACCGGTTTCACATTTTTCACGGATACACCGTTTGATTTGAAATTCTCCAGAATTGCTTTTCCGTAATGATCTTCGCCCACACACCCAATCATACTCACATCAGCTCCAAGACGGGCTGCTGCAACAGCTTGGTTCGCTCCTTTTCCTCCGGGAACAGTTTTGAATGATTCTCCTAACACTGTTTCTCCAGCTCCAGGACGAATATTTGATGTTACTACTAAATCCATTGATGAACTTCCAATCACAGTTACTTTAGCCATGTTCCTCAACCTTTCGTGTCGTATTTCGTTCAATAAACGTAACGGGTAGTTGTACTTGCTTTTGAATTAAAGGTTCTTTCTTAATGCATTTTATTAACAGACCTGCTGCTTGCTTGCCCATTTCATAAGCAGGCTGACGAATTGTAGACAGCGCTGGAAACGAAAAGCGGCTTTGCGGAATATCATCAAAACCAATTACTTGTAGATCATCAGGCACGCTTTTTTCTAATCGAAACGCCTCGTGTAAAACGGCTGTGGCTACAATGTCATTACTTGCAATAATCCCGTCCGTTTCAGGGTACTTTTGAAAGATTTCCTTTGCCCATTTCTGCGCATCGTCAAACGCTAGAGAATTTGTATTTAATACGTAAAAGTCTACATCAGACTGACTCAAAACAGACAGAGAGCCTTGAAAGCGTTCCTGGGCAGGCTTTACATTTACTGGACCTTTGATAAGTGTAATTCTTTTACTTCCTCTTTTGATTATTTCTTCTGCAGCAAGTTTTCCACCCTCAAAACCATCAGCATAAACGGATGGATACTGTTCAGAACTTCTATCTAAAAACACGACGGGAAATGTAAGACCTTCATATAGTTTCTGAGCTAGACTTGTTGTTGCCGTGATCATCCCTACTACATGGTTTTGCGTAAACGTTTGGAGATAGGTTAATTCTTTCTCTAACTGCTCATCACTATTGCCAAGAATTAAACGAAATCCATGGCTATGTACTTCATCTTCTATTCCTCGTGCAAGCTGAGGGAAAAAAGGGTTTGTAATGTCTGGAAGCAAGAGACCAATCAAACGAGATTCACGTGTATAAAGCGAACGGGCTACCTCGTTAGGGCTGTAGTTTAATTTTTGAATTGTATTCATTACTCGCACACGCGTGTCTTCTTTTACATATCCTGTACTGTTTAAAACGCGCGAAACGGTCGCAACGGACACGCCTGCTTCTTTTGCTACATCACGAATTGTTACCACTTTATTTCCCTCCCTTCATATATGTAACCGTTTACACAAATGATAACATGGAAAAGTGAAGTTGACAATCTTTTTATTTAAAAAAATCACTTCATTAAGAAGTGATTTTTCTTTCATTAGATATTAGCGTCTAGTTTCTTAAATAATTTCAAAAATTGCTCTTGATCTTTCGGTTCATAGCAAGAAAAGAAATGAGCAATCATCTTTTGCACAATTTCATTTGCTTCTTCAATCACTTGTTCACCTTTAGCTGTTAACTCAATGTTTACTTTGCGGCGATCCTCTTTAGAGTGATAACGTGAAACTAACTCTAAGTCTATTAAACGATTAATAACAGGAGTAATCGCACTAGGCTTGACGCGCATCTCTTCTGCCAGCTTGGTTACCCCAATGTGACTGCACTTACCGATAATTAATAAGATATGATATTGAAAAGGTGTAATCCCTTGTGAAAGTAACCTTTCTTTTATCTCTGTCATTACCTTTTTGTTAAGGGATATCGAAATTCTCTGGACCTCTTCAATAAATGTGAGCTGTTCCATGTTTTGACGTCCCCTTTCTTATAATCAGGGAGTCGATGTTAACATGTCAGCCCCCTGCTGCACTCCAAGCGAAACCTAGCCTGGGGAGAGCGGCTGGTTTCGCAGAATGCTTATAACCTATTTTCTATCTATTTTATTCCGTACTATTATAATAGAAGAAACTCATTCACTATCGTTTTTCTTAAACGATCTTAAAGCCTTACGAAAAGCGTCATCATTCATAACGTCACGTTCTTCTTTTGTAAAAACCGTGTTGTCTTTTTCGCCTTCTCTAAACTTTTGCAGCACTTGACGATACATATCATCGTTCATGACATCTTTTTCTTTCTTATATCTAGATGTTCTTGTTTCCGTCTTGGCCTGCGGCTCTTTTGGCTCTTCTTTTGGTGCTGCAGGTTTTTTTTCTGCCACTTTTTTCTCTTCTACTTTTGGCTCTTTAGGAGCATTTGAAGCAGCCGCTTCTTTTTTAGGTGGAACTGTACGCTGGCGCTTAGAAGATGATGCTTTAGCATTCATTGTAATAATTAGTACAACCAGAATCACAGCTACAACGATCAGTAAAATACCTAACATACTGTCACCTACTGTCCTTGTGTCATTCGTTTAGTCACTTGAACAACACGTTCTCCTAACGCTTTACCTAGCGCTTGGTCGTTCTCTGTTAATAATTCGTCACCTTCGATTGGACAAGTAATTCCCACACCGTAATAAGTACCGTACAGCGCATTTTCTGGAATGTTACCTGGTAAGCCAGCGATAACCATTCCTTGATGAAGCATAGGTGTAATTAAATTTAAAAGCGTTGCTTCTAAGCCACCGTGCGTTGTAGCTGTTGTACAGAACACCGCACCTACTTTATCAATTAATTTACCTTCTGCCCATAAATAACCTAATTTATCAATCCACGTTTTTAACCCTGAACTGATTGTTCCAAAATGCCCTGGGCAGCCCCAAATAATAGCATCCATTTCAGGCAGTTCACGTACATCTGCTTCTTCTACATGCTTTACATATACAGTTGCTTCTCCAGACAGCTCGGCGCCAGAAGCAATCGCTTTTGCTAATGCCTCTGTATGTCCGCCTTCACTATCATATACGATACAAATTTTCATCCTTTATCCCTCCGTTGCTTATGAGTTCATATCTTTTGGTGCCGGTAACATACGAATATTGTCTGTTGTTTCTTTTTCTGTCTCTTCTACTTCTACTACTGCATCTTTACGAACATCACGTAGGAAGAAACTTAAAATCAATCCAATAATGGCAATAATAACTGTCCAATAAAACGCGTCGTTAATTCCTTGTACAGTTGCTTGCGCTTGAACTTTTCCAGCTAATGTTGTTAAAGCTTGTTTTTGCGCCTCTGTTTGAGAAAGGTGAAGCGTTTGAGCAATCTTTTGCACAAATGCCTGGAAGTTATTCATAAAGAATGGATCGGATGTAGTCATGGAACTGCTCATTTCATTCACATGATATGTTGTGCGATTTGTAAAGATTGTAGTCATTAAACTGATACCGATTGAACCACTCACCTGACGAAGCGTGTTCGCCATTGATGTACCATGGCTGCTTAATTTTGCCGGCAGCTGATTTAAACCAGCCGTCATAATTGGCATCATCAATAATGACATACCGAATGCACGGATCATATAAATAATAACAATATGACTAAACGGTGTTTCAAGCGTTAATTTTGTAAATTCAAATGTTGTCACAACCGTAATCAACATCCCGACAATCCCTAGTGGACGCGGTCCTAATTTATCAAACAGCGTACCAGAAATTGGTGACATAACTAACATAACAAGTGCACCAGGCAAGATTAATAAACCTGAATCAAATGCTGAATAGCCACGAATGTTTTGCAAGTAAATTGGCAATAAGAACATACCAGCATACATGCTAATTGTGATGGCAATACTAATGATATTAGATAATGAGAAAATACTGTATTTAAATACTCTCACATCAAGTAATGGACTCTTAAGTCGAAGCTGCTGCATGACAAAGATGATTAATAAGACAATACCGCCAATCATCGTTGACAATACAACTGAATCCGTCCAGCCATCGTTTCCAGCTTCACTGAAGCCGTATAGAAGTAAAGCCATACCTGCAAGAGATGTAAACACAGAGATTAGATCTACTTTTACATTTTGAGGTGGTTTAATATCTTTTAATTTAAAAGCTGCAATAATAAGTACGAGCGCACCTAGTGGCACCATTCCCGTAAATAAAATGTGCCAGTCATAGTTTTGAATAACCCATCCTGAAAGCGTCGGTCCAATTGCCGGAGCGAACATCATGGCTAAACCAAAGATACCCATTCCTTTTCCGCGCATATGAGGAGGGAAAATAAATACGATAATGGTCATAACTAGAGGTGCTAGCACTCCGCCTCCGACTGCTTGAACCAGACGTCCGATTAGCATAATCGAGAAAGTCGGCGCAATTCCGCAGACAAGTGCCCCTATTGTAAAGCAGGCCATTGCAAATAAGAATAAGCGACGAACTCCAAAACGTTCAATTAAATAGGCTGATAATGGAATAAGTGCACCATTTACAAGCATATATCCTGTAAGCAACCACTGTGCCGTATTAGCCGTAACGCCAAACTCTGTAATCAGATGCGGGATCGCAACATTTAGCAGCGTTTGATTTAAAATTGCTAAGAACAATCCAAGCATAAGTACGACTAGTAGCGGAATATGTTTTTTAACTGAGCTTTCCTCTGGTTGTATCGTGTTTGCTGACATCAGTTCCTTCCTCCTTTCTTCTCTTCTTAATCATGTACGTTCTTAGTTTTTAGAGATTTTAACTTCTGCGTTCATACCTGGTAGTACGTTTTCAGAGTAGTTAGAAATAGAGATTTTAACAGGAACTGTTTGTGATACTTTCGTATAGTTGCCGTCTGAATTAGAACTTGGCATTAATGAGAAAATTGAGTTTGTTGCATAACCGATTTCTTCTACTTTTCCATCGATTGTTGTTTTAGTATCTCCGTCAACTGTTACATCAACGTCATCGCCAGCTTCAATATCTTTTAATTTGTCTTCTTTAATGTTTGCAATGATGAATAAGTTATTCATATCTACTTCGCTAGCAATTTGTTGACCAGCTTGAACCATTTGATTTTCTTTTACCTGTGTTTTGATGATTTTACCGTCTTCTGGTACTGTAACTGTTTTTTCTCCATCTTCTGATTGGATTTTAGCTACCTCATCATCTTTTGAAACATCTTTACCTTCTTCAACGTTCCAGCTTGCTACTTTACCTGCCGCTGGTGCTACTACTGTATAAAGGTCGCCGGACACTTTTGCATTGTCTGTGGATACATAATTAGATTTTTGAATATAATAGTATCCCCCACCAATAATTAAAGCTAATACTACAATAATTCCGATAAAGTTCATTAAAATTAAACGCCCTCTTGACATTTATTTTACCTCCTTAATATTTCATTCAGTTAAGTATTACGCTAGATAACTTTATCACAAAGATATTTAGTTGTAAATAACTTTGATTTTAATTTATTTTTAAAACTAAACATTTATGTTTCATAAAGTTTTCCCGACTGAATACTTTACTACATCTTTAACTGAAATACAACTTAAAAGTTTTGGTTTCTTTACAAGTACTTTACTTTACTTTAAAGTTAGATACATAAGCATAGGGTTATACACAAAAACAGCTTCTTTTTTTGGAACAAACTCCCTATATACATAAACCACAATAGGTAACTAGCAGCAATTGTTTAACACCTATAATGATAAAGAAAAGGTGATTATAATGGATCAGCAGTTAATAGATAAACTAGAAAAACTTGACCAAGTTAAAACCTCATTATTTGAACTCAAGCGAAAGCTCTTGGAAGATAAAATCAGTGAGCAGCCCTATAATTTGACCATTACGAAATTTTTAATTCTAAAATTCATTGGAGTCAGCTCTAAACGTATGGTAGCCGAAATTTCTTCAAATCTAAAGCTAACCTCCGGGGCTACTACCATTTTATTAAATCAATTAGAAGCTGATGCACTCATTAAGCGCGTACGTGACCAAAAAGACCGCCGAATTGTATGGATATCCTTAACAGAGGCTGGCGAAACATTAGTGAACTATGTAATTGAGCAGCGGAATTTATTTTGGCAAGACATGCTTTTTGCTCTAACTCCTGAAGAACAGGATGAGTACCTCCGCATGCTTGAAAAAATGGAAAAACGAATTAGACAAACTGTAGATCGTTAATGCTAAAAAGCGTGTGTTCATTTATTTTATGGACACACGCTTTTTATGACCCGCTACTATTGACGAGTTTAGGAAGCTTTTTGTTTGCTGTCTTTAAAATTCAGGATTATTTTTCAAAAATCCACTCCAAGCCTGTGCTGTAGCTTTCTCAATTTCTTCTTTGGAAGCATGAAGCCTCTTAGCGCTGTCTCCATAGCCAATTTCGATTTTACCTTTTTTCAATTCTTCAAATATCGAATCGGCAAAGTCATCAAGCGGTGCTCCAAATGTATGAAGTCCCGGTCCTCCTAAATCCGTGTTCACGGCTGGAGGAAGAATTTCTATCACTTCGGTATTTGTTTCTTCTAATTGATGTCTTAGACTAATCGTAAACGACCTTAATGCCGCTTTTGTTGCGCTGTAGATTGGCACCCATGCTCCAGGTGTTAAAGACAGCCCGGAAGTAACGTTAATAACCGCAGCACGTTCTTGTTGAACGAAATGAGGAATCAATAACGACGTTAAATGAATAGGAGCACTTACATTACTCATTAGTTCTTTTTCGTAATACTGCCACTCTTTGTGCATGTGTAAAAGATTTACGCGCTGCTGAATGCCTGCATTATTCACAATAACATTTAATTTCGGGAATCTTTCAGTCGCCCATTTTACTAGCTCTACTCTGCTTTCTTCTATTGATACATCGCACACTTTTGTATGTAATGAAGGGAATCTTTCTTTTGCTTCTTGCAGCTTTGACTCCCTTCTTCCACAAATAATAACTTCATTTCCTTCATTTAAAAACCGTTCTGCAAGCGCCAACCCAATTCCTGATGCTCCGCCCGTAATTAAAATAGTATTTTCTGACATCTTCATTACTTTTCCTCCTCGTTCAACCATCGCATTTACTCTTTAATAAACAAAGCGCTACTGCATGAATGACAATAGCGCTTTGTTTATTATTTATCTTACAAGACGTTTTAGTCTTGCTTTAAAATTAAAAGTCAAAGTTATCCGGATCGGGACCTACGCGATGATTTTGATTTAATGCGTTAATTTTTTCAACTTCATCTGCATTTAATTCAAAATCAAATACGTCTGCATTTTGGATAATACGATGTTCTTTTGTTGACTTAGGAATAGTTACTACTTCGTTTTGCAAGTCCCAACGTAAGATAACTTGAGCAGTTGATTTTCCGTGCTTTTCAGCAATCTGAGTTAACACTTCGTTATCAAGTAGCTCACCTTGTGCAAGCGGTGACCATGCTTCCACTTGGATTCCTTGTTTTTTGCAGTATTCACGCACTTCTGTTTGTGTTAAAAGTGGATGAAATTCGATTTGGTTTACCATCGGCTTGACTTCTGCATCTGCAATCAAGTCTTCTAAATGATGTACTTGGAAATTCGATACGCCGATTGCACGAATTTTCCCGTCTTTATAAAGCTTTTCAAGTGCTTTCCACGTATCTTTATACTTACCTTCAACTGGCCAGTGAATTAAGTATAAATCTAAATATTCAAGACCTAGCTTGTTTAAGCTTGTTTCAAACGCTTGAATAGTTGTGTCATATCCTTGATCTGCATTCCACACTTTTGATGTAACAAACAGTTCTTCGCGAGAAACACCTGATTCTTTGATCGCTTGTCCCACGCCTTCTTCATTTTCATAAATTTTAGCCGTATCAATGCTTTTATATCCAGCTTTGATTGCATATTTAACTGAATCTACAACTTCTTGACCATCTTCTACTTTATAAACACCTAAACCTAACCAAGGCATTTTAACGCCGTTTGCTAAGGTCGTCGTTGACTGTAAGTTTTCCATGTTGCTGTTCATCCCCTTTTTTACTATTAAATTATTCGTAAAGAGTAATTGCTTGTGAAATTTGTTCTGCGCACTGTTTAACAAGTGCAGCATGTTCTTCGTCTTTCTCTTGTGAAATACGAAAGGATGGACCTGATAAAGCAATAGCCGCCATTATTTTTCCTTTTCTGAAAATAGGGGCTGCAATACAGCGAACGCCCGGCTCCCGTTCTTCATCGTCGACAGCATATCCTCTTTCCTTACTTAAAGCTAAATCAGCTTCAAGCTTGTCCAGCTCGGTGATCGTTCGATCTGTATAAGCTTCAAGCGAAAGTTCATGAAGAATAGATTTTTGTACGCTGTCCTCTTGATAAGCAAGAATACACTTTCCAATAGCATTTGCATGAAGCGGCTTTTTATTTCCTACTTCAGAATGCGTACGAGTGCTATATTGCCCGTTAACCACCTGAGTTGTAACCATTTGTTTATGATGGAGAATTCCCGCATAAATGGTCTCTTTGGTCTCTTCACTCAGCTTCTGCATAGCAGGAACAGAGAGCCAATTCATTTCATAGTTCGTATGCATCGTATTTTGCACGAGTGCCAGCACCAGTTGCGGTGAAACCGTATAGCGGTTAGACGGGTTTCTTACAATAAATCCGTTTTGCTCAAGCGTGCTCACAAGACGATACATCGTACTCTTATTAAAACCGAGCGCTTCCATCATTTCTGGAATAGTCATATTCGGACGGTTTAAAAGCAAAGAGAAGATATCTAATCCTTTTTTTAAAGTTCCAACCTCGGACATGCCCTTCTTCCTCCTTTTATCCGAACAACAATTTTATTATAAAACAAAGCTCTTTATCGTATCAAATAAGGAAACTACACTAAATTATTTTCCCTATATAAGAGAATACATAACGTAATTGTTCTTCTTAATCTATTCCACTGTTTTTTCTATTTAAACATAAAAAAAGTCTTAACAATAGAATTTTTTTACATTTTTTGAAATTAGTTTTGCTTTTCACTCGTTAACTTCTTCAAATCGCTTCAGCTGCTCCAGCTGATTTTCCTTTTTCATAATTTCTTTCTGACGCTCACCTAGTAAATCGAAATGAGGATAGGCGGATCGATTATCAATATACTTAGGGGGAATACCGTACTTTTTTCCCCACTTAATCAGCTTATTTAAGTCACTGCAACCTACTTTTGTTACGGTAGTTGCATGTGGAAAACGCTCATCAAGCCAATAATGAGTTAAAAACGCGATCTCTCCTCGCTTAACAGCTGCTTTCCATGCGTTTAGTTCCGGGCGTTTAATTCCAAATGCCATTCTTTCACCTTTTCTCTTTTATATAAGTAGTCACATGATTTGTTTACTATAAAGAAAAAATATCATTCATATAGAAATCTTTCATAATATCTTGTCTATTTATAACCATCTCTAAATAATAGCTTATTTTCTCAACCTGTTTCCTCTCTAAGCATTATCGTGTGCTTATGATTCTATCATCATCTTCTCTTATTTTTCAAAAGATCAAACAAACAAATAACGTTTAAATAATAAAGAAAAGCCTTATATATATAAGAAACTAAGGATTAATTTCAACATTTCTTTTGCGAATGATTTTTCCTTTGTATTAAATGTTGTTCTTTTTTTATTATGTCAGTATGCATTTATTACGAACCTTCAGTATATTAAAAAACCTACACAGTTACCATTCTCACAAAAAGACAGAATTTACTTTTTATTCCGAAAATAATATAATTCAAGTGATATGAAGCTTTTCGCTTCATCTATTTATTATCAAAGGGGGAATTCCGCTTGGCGATGAATGAAAATTCTTTAAAGAAGGTAAACAATGCTTCTTCCTCTCCTGATTACACAGAAATTGTACAGTCTGCTTCATTTCAAAAGCTTTTGAAACAAAAACGCAATTTTATTTTACCGCTCTCTCTGTTTTTTCTTGCTTTTTATTTTACCTTGCCTATCTTAACGGCTTACACAACCGTCCTAAACAAACCAGCTTTTGCTTCTATTACCTGGGCGTGGGTATTTGCTTTTTCACAGTTTGTGATGACCTGGACCCTATGCATTCTATACACAAAAAGAGCCTCGAAATTCGATGAACTTGTTGACACGATTAAAAAAGAAGCTGCAAATTAAATAGGGGGTTAAATGAATGAACGTACTAGCTTTTTCACTTTTTTTAGCCATTGTAGGTCTTACGCTAATCATTACGTATGCGGCATCCAAGCGGACAAAAACGACCAGTGACTTTTATACAGCAGATGGAAGTTTAACCGGCTGGCAAAACGGTATGGCAATTGCCGGAGATTATATGTCTGCTGCATCATTTTTAGGCATAGCTGGGATGGTAGCGCTTTCTGGATTTGACGGTTTTTTTTACAGCATCGGCTTTTTAGTTGCCTACCTGGTTGTGTTATACATTGTAGCTGAACCCCTTCGCAACTTAGGAAAGTACACGATGGCAGATATGATAGCAGCTCGTTTTAACGAAAAGAAAGTGCGGGGAGTTGCTGCGTTAAACACGATCACCATTTCCATTTTTTATATGATTGCGCAGCTTGTTGGAGCAGGAGCATTAATTCATTTATTACTTGGTCTAGATTACGTGTACTCTGTCTTGATTGTCGGCGTCTTGATGACGGTTTACGTTGTATTTGGAGGAATGACAGCGACTAGCTGGGTGCAGATTGTCAAAGCCTTGCTTCTGATGATTGGTACGTTCATTATTTCCATTATCGTATTTTCAAAATTTGATTTTAGCTTAGCTAAAATGTTTTCCGAGATGAAAACTGCAACTCCTCTTGGTGACGGCTTTTTAAATCCAGGAAATAAATTCAAAAATCCGCTGGACATGATTTCGTTGAATTTAGCTCTTGTTCTTGGTACAGCAGGCCTGCCTCATATCCTTATTCGTTTCTTCACAGTAAAAGATGCCATCACCGCAAGAAAGTCTGTTATTTATGCAACGTGGATCATTGGCGTTTTTTACATTATGACAATCTTTTTAGGATTCGGTGCTGCTGCTTTTGTAGGATATGATGATATTATCAAAGCAAATGCAGCAGGAAATATGGCGGCTCCTCTGCTCGCTCAAGTTCTTGGCGGAGACTTTCTTTTTGCGTTCGTTTCAGCTGTAGCATTTGCTACAATTTTAGCTGTTGTAGCTGGACTGGTGCTCTCAGCAGCTTCAGCATTCGCGCACGACTTCTATAGTCATATTCTGCGTAAAGGAGCTGCTACTGAAAAAGAACAGGTAGTGGCTGCACGATGGGCTTCTATTGGGGTATCCATTTTATCTATTATTCTTGCATTATTTGCTCAAAACATGAACGTGGCATTTTTAGTGGCACTTGCGTTTGCGGTAGCAGCGAGCGCTAACTTGCCAATTATTCTTCTCACTATTTTTTGGAAACGTTTTAATACAGCAGGAGCAGTCACTGGCATGCTGGTTGGACTGTTCAGCTCCCTGTTTTTAGTTGCCATTAGTCCTAACGTATGGGCACCTGAGCCGGGAGCTGCTATCTTTGTAGGTGAACCGCTCATTACGCTAACAAACCCTGGTATTATCTCTATTCCTCTAGGCTTCTTAGCTGCTTTTATAGGAACACTTCTTTCGTCTAAAAAAGCAGACGAAAAGAAATTTGATGAGATTTTAGTAAAAGCAAATACAGGTATGGGAATCGAAGAGCCCGTCAAGCATTAATGCCAAAAAGCCTTGAAGCAGGTTGCTTCAAGGCTTTTTACTAGAATAAATCTTCTTGTAAACCAATAGCGGAAATTTGTTCATTTCTAAACTTTACAGCTAACATATGCTCTTCTTCCCACGTACATTCAAAAAACAAACCAAGTTCTCTTGTATCATGAGGTGCTTCAGGAACAAAGATTTGAATACACTCAACTAAAAACCCGATGTCTTTTCGCTTTTTTACATTCGGAACTAATAAGTCTACCACGTCTTTTTCAACTTGAGTTCTGTATTCATCTCGCACCTGTTGATAATAATCAAAAAGAGCTTTTTCCGTCCTCTTTAACAATAATTCACCTTGAAGCCAAAATGCTTGAAAGGCCTCTTCTTGTCGTTTTTGAAATGGCTTCTCTTTATCTCCATCAATTGTCAGCAACACCTGTTGTTTTTGTCCAAAGAAAGTGACCTGTTTTTCTCCAACCCAGGCCGAGTCATATAACAAAGATCCAAAAAGCGGATGATGTACTCGTAATGTTTGATTCATTGCATACCTGACCCTCTCAAAAAGTGGATTTCTGCTTGCATTGGCGTATAATAAATGGTGCTTGAAACAAACTTCTAAACTTATTCTATGTTACCATATTTTTTACAGAAAGGAGTGCCACAATGTGTGAATACAATTAAATCTTTGTACCCTTACTTAAAACCTTACAAATGGCTCGCGCTGTTTGCCCCGCTATTGATGGTAATTGAAGTGTTAGCTGACCTTCTTCAGCCTACTATTATGCAGCATATCATTGATTATGGCATTGCAAACAACGATCAAACATATGTTATCACTCGAAGTATCCTTATGCTTATGTTAGCAGTCATTGGCTTAGCTGCCGGTATCGTCTGCGCCATCCTTAGCACAAAAGCGGCAGTAAATTTTTCTACCGATATTCGGAAATCGCTTTTTAAAAAAATTGAAAACCTCTCAAACAGCAACAGAGACAAACTAGGGACTGGTCACTTAATTACCGTCATAACAAATGATGTAACGAGTGTTCAAAACGCATTGAATATGACGCTAAAAGTATTAGTTAGAGGTCCTTTACTTTTTGCAGGAAGTATTGTGATCGTGTTATTAACCGCTCGTTCTTTGTTTCCTATTATCGTTGTGGTCGTCCCTATTTTATTTTTATGCATTTGGTTTGTGATCACGAAAGCTGGAAAACTTTTTAAAAAAGTTCAGCAAAGCGTTGATCGTGTAAATACAAAAGTCCAAGAAAATTTATCAGGGATGCGTGTAGTAAAAGCTTATGTAAGAGAATCGTATGAAATCAATCAGTTTAAAGAAGCAAACAGTTCCTTGACGCGAGCTAATATGAGTGCTGTTCAGCTTATTTCGCTTTTAATGCCCGTTATTTTATTTGTCGTAAATATCGGAATGGTAGCTACTCTATGGCTGGGAGGACTTCAAGTCGAAGCAGGAAAAATTGAAGCAGGTGTGATTTTAGCTTTTATTAATTACTTAACGATTATTTTAAACGGACTTATGTCAAGCAGCATGGTGCTGATGCAAATTACACGCGCATTCCCTTCAGCTGAACGAATCGATTCTGTTTTAAAAACAAAAATAGACATCCCTCCACCAAACTCTGCTGCTCAAATCAACAGACTTAAAGGTGATCTATCGTTTCAAAACGTTACATACAGCTATAGTAAAAATGGCGAAAACGTATTAAAAGATATTTCGTTCACTGCTAGACACGGGGAAACCATTGGCATTATCGGCTCTACTGGAAGCGGGAAGTCGACGCTTGCAAAACTTATTTCCCGCTTATATGATCCTGATGACGGCGAAATCTTCGTAGATGGAAAAAACCTTACGGACTATGACGTAAAAGTGCTTCGCTCATCCATTGGATTTATTCCTCAAAAAGCTACGCTGTTTACCGGCACGATTGATATGAATATTCGAATGGGAAAAGATCAGGCTTCTTCCTCAGAAATTGAAGATGCTGCGGATTTTGCATGCGCAACGGAGTTTATTGAAAAACTTCCAGAAAGATATGAGTATCCTTTAACGCGAGGAGCAACCAATTTATCAGGAGGGCAAAAGCAGCGTCTTTCAATTGCGCGTGCATTTGTTAGAAAGCCCGCTATCCTGGTCATCGATGATGCAACTTCGGCATTAGACGCTGTCTCAGAAGCGCAGGTACTAAAACATTTAAAAGAAGAGTTTGCTGATGCGACCGTTATCATTATTGCTTCTAAAATTTCGTCTCTTCTCCACGCTGATCATATTATCGTCATGGATGAAGGCAAAATTGCTGAACAAGGGACTCATGAAGAATTGCTTCGTTATCGCTCTCTTTATTACGACATTTACCTTGCACAAGGCGGAAAAGAGGTGTTGCCTAGTGAATAACCAAGGTAAAAATCAAATGAGCTCTATTCGCGGCCCTAGAGGAATGATGAAAGGCCCTGTAGTTAAGCCAAAAAATGCGAAAAAAACACTGTACAGAATCTGGTCATATATGGGGAAAAGAAAACCTCCGCTTGCGGCTGCGATAATCTTAGTTATTGTGACTTCCCTGCTTAATTTATTAGGCCCTTATTTAATTGGAGTTATTATTGATGAGCATATTATTCCTAAAGATATCAGCGGAACGATACGAATGTCCCTTATTCTTGCAGGAATTTATATTACGACATCTTTGTTAACATGGCTGCAAACCTATTTAATGGTGAACGTTTCGTTTACGACTATTGGAATGCTTCGACAAGATTTATTTGCAAAGCTTCAGACTCTCTCCCTTCGTTTTTTTGACAAACGAGCTCACGGAGAGTTAATGAGCAGAGTCACAAATGATATTGATAATCTAAACAGCGCTCTGAGTCAAAGCGTTATTCAGGCTCTGTCCTCTATTTTGTCTTTAGTCGGCATTACCATTGCGATGTTCTCGCTCAACTGGATTCTTGCCATTATCACGCTGATTGTTATTCCCTTGATGGTTATAATCGTTCGACAAATATTAAAACGCAGCAGTGAAAATTTTGTCAAACGTCAAAAAGACTTAGGTGAGCTAAACGGCTTTGTAGAAGAAGCAATCTCTGGAGGAGAAGTTGTTACGCTTTTTAGTAAGGAAAAAGACTTTTTAACTGTTTTTAATGAACGAAATGAACAGCTGAGAAGTTCAGCAACAAAAGCGGAAACATTTTCAGGCTTTTTAGGTCCTGTCACAAACTTTATTAACAACTTAGGCTTAGCACTAGTGATCGGAGCGGGAGCATTTATGGCTGTTCAAGGTAGCGTTACAGTTGGGATGATCGCTTCATTTGTTAACTACTCACGTCAGTTCTCTCGCCCAATCAGTCAAATGGCAAACTTAGTAAACACCATTCTTTCGGCTATTGCCGGCGCAGAGCGCGTGTTTGCGATTATGGATGAGCAGCCGGACGTCACAAACAAGCCAAACGCTCTTTCTGTTACAAAATTTGCAGGAGACGTTGCTTTTGAGAACGTATCATTTGGCTATAACGATGAAAAAATGATTTTAAAAAATGTTACACTGACAGCAAAAAAAGGTGAAATAGTTGCCTTGGTCGGTCCCACAGGTTCTGGTAAAACAACCATCATTAACTTGCTCACACGATTTTATGACATCTCAAACGGAGACATTAAAATTGACGGACGTTCCATCAGTGACTATAACATCCATGATTTACGAAACCGAATCGGCATTGTTCTTCAAGATACCTATTTATTTTCCGGTACGATTGCGGATAACATTCGATTTGGCCGGTTAGATGCCAGCGATGAAGAAGTGAAAAGCGCAGCTAAAATGGCCAATGCTCATTCGTTTATCAAACATTTGCCGCAGCAATACAATACCGCGATTTCAGCTGGCGGAGGAAATTTAAGTGAAGGTCAAAAGCAGCTTTTATCGATTGCTCGAGCCATGCTTTCTGACTGTGATATTTTAATTTTAGACGAAGCTACTTCCAACATTGATACAAAAACAGAAATTGATATTCAACGAGGAATGAGTAATCTATTAAAAGGAAAAACAAGCTTTGTCATTGCCCACCGCCTTAAAACGATTGAAAATGCAGATCAAATTCTTGTCTTAAAAGACGGACAAATTATTGAAGAAGGAAATCATCGCGAGCTGCTAGAAAAACAAGGGTTTTATCACCAACTCTATACGCAGCAGTTTACAATTTAAAAGAGGTAAAATAAAAAGTATGTTAGTTTAAAGAAGGTCCGAACGAGTAATCGTTCGGACCTTTTCATTGTGCTGGTAAACGTAGGGTTCATCCAGTTAGCTACTTCTAGCTGTTGATTGGAGGGCAAAGCGAAGACTCTTGCGGGAACAGCGGAAGGGATGAGACCCCCAGGAGCGCAAGCAACGAGGAGGCTCATCAGCCGGCCGCGGAAAGCGAAGCCTTGCACGGAAATCAACAGCGGTGTAATAAATGGTCGATACGAGCTCCTTTATTCCATTTGTTTGTCTTTAGATTGAATTGATGTAGTTATGTCTCAATCTCTTTTTCGTTCTATCATTTATCTATTACAGCTACAATTTTCCCTTTTACTCGACGAGTCGCCAGTTCATCTAATGCTGCTGGCACTTCTTCTAGTGAAATGACTTTTTCCACGAGTGCATTTAGCGTATTTTCTTGTAAAAGCAAAAGCATTTTATTTCCCATCTCAGCAAGTTTTTGCTGTTCTTTTACGTTATTAGACTGATGTACACTCCCTAATGCAACTTGATGAAACGATAGTGGGTGCGCAAACGAAATCGCATCGTTTACATTAGGCGGTCCTGCGATGAATGCAATTTGACCATTAAAAGCAAGAGCCTTTACCGACTCGTCTGCATTGTCTCGTCCAACGGTATCCAAGACTAAATCTACACCGATTCCATCGGTAAGCTCCAGCACTTTTTTCACAAAGTCTTCTTTACGGTAGTCGATTACATAATCAGCACCTAAACTTTTTACAAACTCATGATTGGCAGAAGATGCGGTTGTGAGCACTGTAAGACCTGCATTTTGGGCAAGCTGAATGGCAAATCCTCCAACCCCTCCAGCACCTGCGTGAATTAAAATCGTTTGTCCTTTTGAAGCGTTCATTTTGTGAAACAATGCTTGATATGCTGTATATCCCGCACATGGAATAGCCGCAGCGTCTTCGAATGAAACCCCTTGCGGAATAAGAGAAACTGTGTGGGCTGTTGTCACTCCGTATTGTGCAAACCCGCCTTTTTTTGATAAATCGCTATGATATACAACGCGGTCTCCGACTTTGACAGCTGTGACTTCTTCTCCCACTTCCTCGACAACGCCCGCTGAATCAAGTCCTAATACGTGAGGATATGTCCAACTAGGATTACCGCCGTTTCCTGTTTTATAATCTACAGGGTTCAAAGCAGTAGCTTTAATTTTAACTAAAATTTCACCTTTAGCTGGATGTGGCTTTTGGATATTTCCGACTTTCATCTCACTTACTTTCCCTTTGCCTTCTAGCAGTAAAGCTTTCATCAAGATCTCCCCTTTTACATTTCTTCCTTCAATTAAAAGTTCTTTTTCAGTATAATAAATACATGTTGTTTACAAAAGACGGCACTTTCATGTAACCAGGTACCTTCCCGGTAACCTAGGTCTATGGATATTAAATTATTATATCCATATTTCATATCTGTTTATGAATGGAGGATTAACGGTGAAAGCACCCCACTATAATGTACCTGTTGAAGCAACGCTTGAAGTAATCGGCGGGAAATGGAAAGTCGTTATTTTATGCCTATTAAAAGAAGGTGAAAAACGTTTTAGTGAACTTCAGCGAGCTATGCCTGCTATTACCAAAAAAATGCTGTCTCAACAGCTAAAAGAATTAGAAAAAGACGGTGTGGTTAATAGAAAAGTATACAATGAAGTTCCTCCTAAAGTAGAGTACTCACTCAGTGAAGAAGGCGAAACCTTACGAGAAATTTTAAATATGATGTGCGCATGGGGAGATAGAAGAATGGGAAACACCCCAAATTGTAGCTAAGTTCTCCTAGCGGCTTTGTTAAAACAAACGAATAGCTATTGCCAGGAGCTATTCGTTTTTGTTTTATCTATTCTCCTACTCTTTCTTGCGATTAGCCCCTGTGTAAGAACATCTGACAACACTATAGAATTCTTTCGCATTTTCAGCTATGATGATGTCGAACGATGCAGCCAGAATTGTCGAAATAAAACTCAAGAATGATAGGTGATTCAATGATGCAATTAGGTTTAGATTTATCCCAAAAACAACTATTAAAATTGGCCATGACACCTGAATTACGTCAGTCTATCAACATTTTAAATTATTCTACGGCCGATTTAGTTCATTATCTTCATCAGCAAGTCAATGAAAATCCTGTAATTAAACTGTCTGCTGGCGACTCTCAGCAAAAAGATTCATTTGATACTCGAGAACAGCGTTCATATTCAAAAGGTTATACCGATGACGATTATAATCCGTTTAATTATATATCTGATCAAACTGTGACTTTAGAGAGTCATTTATTAGAGCAGCTGTCTATGCTAAATCATTTACACTCACACCAAAAACACATCGTTCAATTTCTAATTGGAAACTTAAATAAAAACGGCTTTTTAGCAATTGAGCCAAAATTGGCAGCCGAACTGCTGAATGTTTCAATTAACGAAGTCAACGATATGATTCACGTTTTGCAAAGCTTTGATCCGATTGGCGTGGGCGCTCAAAATTTTGTCGATTCACTGCTTATTCAAATTAAGGCCAAAAAGTCAAAGCCTCCTCTTTTATACGACGTGGTAAAACACGATATTGAAGATATTGCCAACAAAAAATATCGGAACATTTCAAAAAAATACTCTATTTCGATGCGTGAAGTACAAGAAATTGTTGACTGCTTGCGGACATTAAATCCTCGTCCAGCAGGAGATTTCCACGTCCCGCTTACAAAGTACATCTCGCCTGATGTAACGGTACAAAAAGTTGACGGCCGCTATCATGTTATTCTTCATAGCGAGCTGCTTCCGCCCATCGAAATTAACGGCACCTATCAAAAGCTGGTTCATCGCTCTGCATGCGTAACAACCGATCGATACGTACAGGAAAAAATTCATGAAGCTACTTGGCTAATCAATAGTATTGAGCAGCGTAATGCGACGATTTACAACGTGTCCAAAGCCATTGTGGAACATCAGCAAGATTTTTTTGAAATGGGTATTTCGGGGCTAAAGCCGCTTAACTTAAAAGATATTGCTCAAAAAATAGACTGTCACGAATCAACGGTAAGTCGTGCGACTAACGGAAAGTATATTCAAACGCCACGCGGGCTGTTTGAGTTAAAATACTTTTTCACCAATTCCTTAGAGCGAACTGATGGCGAACAAAGCAATTCTACTGCCTTTATAAAAGAAAAAATCAAAACATTAATTGCCGAAGAAAATAAATTAAAACCTCTTTCAGATCAAAAGCTCATGTCTCTTCTTTCCAGCGAAGGAATTCAAATTTCAAGAAGAACAGTAGCTAAATACCGTGAAGAAGCAGGAATTGAAAGTTCTTCTAAGCGGCGACGATTTTAATATTGCTTATTCTAAATTACAGCTTTATCCCTACTAAAAAGAACCCGCTGATTTTACTCAACGGGTTCTTTTTATCGGTTTCCAATAAATAAAAGCCATATGATATTGATACGTATATTCATATGTGCCATTTATTTTCTTTACATGCTGTAAAATAATCTTCTCAGTTTCTAACTTGTCAATATCTTTAGAAAGCACCTTTGTCGAGTTCTTCTTGATGAGATCTTCGTACGTCTCATAAGTTACCGTTTTGGTTATAGGAACCAGCTTACAATCTGCGTAAATACCCAGTTCATATAAAATATTTAGTAAGTCAATATATTCCTTACGGCGCCATTTAATCTCGTACCCAAGCTTTCTATGTAACTCTACGTAGTGAGGCTTTTCTGGACCCGTTGACATGCCTATAACCGCCAAACGATTAGCCGAATCGTTCATATTTAAGAGACCATCGACAATATTATGCATACGGTAAAAACAGTTTATTCCTACTACGGCATCGTAGTTATCTGTTAGACGCTCATACTCCCATTTACCTTCTATGAACTTTAGATTAGAGCGGGCATCTGATTGCGTTTGTAAGTAGCGAATAATGCTTGGCGAACAATCCATACACGTAAGTTCTTTTACATAATCAGCAATCGAAAACGTATAATTTCCCCAGCCAGGGCCAATTTCCATAACAGAGTCATTTGGATTCAAAAAAGCAAGAAGTTCTTGTTGAAGCTGTTTTACTACAGGGTCATTTACTGAATTAAAAGACATTTTCTCTAAATACTGCTGCCAAAATTCATCTTCAGCTCGGTCGTTTATCATCCGTTCCGATATTGAACCGTCCCATTCTTTCAGCCCTTCCTGCCACTTTTTTACACGATCACTTTCATATACCGAAAATTTTGTAAGCTGCATGCATTCACGTTCCCCTCTTTTATACGTAAACCTATACTATCATAAAGAAAAAGAGAGTTCCTTTTTAAACTGGAACTCTCTTTTTATATTAGTTAAATTATGCTGCTGCCTCTTCCTCTGTGTGATGCTTCTCTTTTCTGGCATTGATATAAAACATTATCAATGAAAGAGTGATGAAGATTGCTGCAAAGATTCCAAGTACGCCAGCCTGATGCCATACATAGCCGAAATCATCACCAATTGAGATGATTTCACGGAAACCGCGAATTGCATAGGTCATAGGCAAGTACGGATTAATTGCCTGGAAGAATTCCGGCACAAGTGCTTTAGGGAATGTACCTGCACTGCCGCCAATTTGAAGCAGCAAAATAATGAAGGCTAAATACTGCCCTACTTTTCCTAACCCTGTTGTTAAGAACAAGATAAGTGTAAAGAACGTCACACCTGTAATCATGGTAAAGATATAGAAGTGCCAAATGCTTGTTACGTTTAAATGCAAGCCCCATAGAAGAGCTGTAACAGCAATCGCTGCCTGCAGCATACCTACAATAGTGATGACACTAAACTTACTTAAGAACCACGAAATGCCTGATGTCGGTCGAATTGATGGCTCTTTCATTGGATATACCGCTGAGAACATTAACGTTCCCGCAAACAAGCCAATACATAAGATGTATGGAGCTAATCCGACACCGTACTTATCTACGTTGTTTTGTTTATCTGATTTTAAATCCGTTGGATTTGAAAACATGCTATATGTTTTATCATCCGCTTTAACATCTTTTGCATCTTTTGCACCATCTGCTAAAGATGAATGAAGCTCGCTTGTTCCATCTGATAATTTAGATGAACCATCATATAGTTTAGACGAACCATTTGTTAACTCTTTAGAACCATTTGCTAATTTGGTTGCCCCGTTTTCTAGCTGTGTTAAACCATTTGCTAGCGCTGCGCTTCCTTGTTCAGACTTCTTAAGTCCATCCACAATTTGCTGCTGCCCGTCAGCAAGCTTTCCAGCTCCTGTATGAGCGTCAGTAATACCGCTGTTTAATTCTGCAAATTTGCTGTTGAACTGCTTTTCTCCGTCTGCTAGTTTAACAGCACCGTTGTATAATTGAGTTTGGGCATTATATAATTTTGTCTGGCCATTGTACAGCTGACTTTGTCCATCAGCAATTTTATTAATAGCGCTTTGAATATCTTCTCCGCCTTTAGAGAGCTTTTGAAGCGCTGCTGATAACTCTTGCACTTTATCTACTTTTGCTTTTAGCTGCTCTGCTTTTTGCTGCTGTTCATCCATAAACTGCTGAGACGTGAGTTTTTTAATTCCTGCAATCAGCGTTTGTTTTTGCTCATCAGGAATGGACTCGTTGCTGTTAATGCTGTCAATGAGGGCTTGCTGCTGCTGTTCAAACTCTGCTTTTTTTGAATCAACCTGCTGTTTAATCTGTGTAATTTCCTGTTCCGCTTGATTAATTTGCTGCGTAACGCTGCTCACTTCAGCGTCCACTTGATTTAAGCCGCTTGTAAACTGTGGTAGTTTCCCTTGAAGTGTCTTTGTTCCTTCATTGAGCTGCTGTGTTGCTCCTTGCAGTTTTGCAGTTCCGTCTTGTAGTTGTCCTAATCCATTACTAAGCTTCCCCGCACCTGTTTCAAGTTCTTTAGAAGCCGCATAAAGCTGTCCGCTCCCACTTTCTAACTTTCCTAAACCGCTGTTTAGACTGCCTAAGTTTTCATTAATCTTATCCGCACCGTTTAGGAGCTTAGCTGCACCTGCATTTAAATCTGTCGCTCCTTTTCGTGCATCCGTTAACCCACTTGCCAATTTAGCTGTACCGTCTTCGAATGTAACCGTGCTGTCTGCTAATTTCTTCATGTTATCCCGCAGCGTTTTTGAACCATTTTCGAGCTCTCCTGCACCGTCACTTGCTTTTTGAAGACCGTCCGCTACTTGCTTAAAGCTGTCAAATACCGTTTCAGCATACTGCTTTGTGACTGCTTCTTTAATCTGATCATTGATTTTAGCCACTGCATTTGAGCTAATTTGAGCGCCTGAATAGTTCTTTCCGGCATTTGTATGATAGATAAATTTCATTTTTTTAGGATCTTTATCCATTAATGTTGTTGCATTTTTGGAGAAATTCTTTGGAATTTCTAAAACTAAATAGTAGTCCTCATTTTTTAGGCCTTCTAACGCTTTTTCTTTGTTCGTAAATTTCCAGTCAAATTTATCATTTTTCTTTAAATCATCAACAAAATCACGACCGACATTCAATTTCTTTCCATCTAACGTAGCACCTTTATCTTCATTTACCACTGCAACTGGAATTTGATCTGTTTTTCCATATGGATCCCAGTAAGCAGATAAAAAGATGACATTATAAAGTAATGGAACAAATAACAATCCGCAAATCACAACAATAGTCATTGGTTTGGAAAAGATTTTTTTCCATTCTCCTTTAATCATATTCATGTTTTTTAGCCTCCAATAATCCTTACTTCCGCCTGACTGTTTGACCGAAAAACATTTTCGGTCATTAAGTTCTGATTAATGTTACCATATTCACAAGAATAAGGTCAATCGTTATTCTGTAATTAAAAGCTGATTTTAGCAGAAAGTTTAAAATCAGCTTTTTTAAGATAACGTTCATGCTATAGGCTTAAATCATTAACTTCATCCGCATCGTTTTTAACAAGTGCCCTTCAAATTCATCATCAAATTCATCCACGAGCTGGAAACCTTTTGATTGATAAAAAGCACGGCCTATTCCGTTTTCCCTTTCTACGTTAATGTAAACGATTTTTAATTCCTTCGAGCGCTTCATTCCTTTTTCTAACAATTGCGAACCGATTCCTTTTCCTTGATAAGCAGGAAGTATATAGATAGATCCTAGTTCTATTTCCCCTCTGTTTTGTAGTCGGAAAAAGTTAGCGTACCCTACGATTTTCTCATCAATAGTTGCTACATAAATGAACGAATTGCGCAAGCGCCACAGCAGCCTTTTATTGGAGTATGCTTCTGAAAGAAACCGATTCTGAACGCTTCTAGGAATAATCCCTTCATATGTATCATACCAGCTCATCTTTGCGACGTATTGAACAGACGTAATATCTTCTTTTCTCATTTTGCGAATGATTACCTCCACTCACATCCCTCCTGACAATTTGCTGCTAAAATCGTACATAATTTCACCTGAAAAATATAGTTATAAATATATATTTTTAATTGTAACGCTCTAGAAGCATTGATTGATTTTAGAACCTTATGTATAATCGAGATAGATACAAATTGAAAATGATTATCATTAACAGGAGTGCTGAATGATGAATTTAACTACCGTGAGTATTGGCGACAAAGTAAAAGTTAAAAACATTGAATTTTTAGATAGATCATTAGAACGCCGCCTTCTTTCTTTTGGAGTAAAAAAAGGCTGCGAACTATGCATGAAGCAAAAAACCATCTTAGGGGGACCTTGTATTATTGAATGTCAAGGTCAAATGATTAGCATCCGAAAACGCGATGCGGCTAAAATTGAGGTTGAGACAGCATGAGTACAATTGCACTTTTAGGAAATCCAAACACAGGAAAAACTTCTTTATTCAATATATTAACAGATTCCTATGAATACGTAGGAAATTGGAGCGGTGTAACCGTTGAAAAGAAAGTTGGGTCTATTAAAAAGCAAAACAGCCAGCTGGTTGATTTGCCGGGTGTATATGATTTTACTCCTCTTTCTTCAGATGAAGCAGTGGTAACTAACTTTTTGTTAACCGGAGAATTTAACAGTATGCTGAATATTGTAGACGCTTCTCAGTTTGAAAGAAGCATGCACCTCACTATTCAAGCATTGGAATATGGAAAGCCATTAGTAATCGGCTTAAATATGATTGATGTAGCGGAAAAACGTGGATTAACTTTTCATTTGGAAAAGCTTAGCAAATCATTACATATTCCGGTTTCTGCAATTATTGCCCGCAATGGAAAAGGAATTAATGAGCTTCTCTCCACTTTGAAGCAAGATTTAAAAGCCCCTTCATTTCAATTAAATTACGGGGAAACCGCTGAACAAGCAATTCATATGATTCAAACAAAAGCGGATGTCAGCAGATGGATTGCCATTCAATTTTTAGCGGAAAATAGCGTAATCGAATCAACATTAAAAGAAAAAACGAGTTACTCAGAGCTGCTTGAGCTTCGAAAAGCGGCTGCACAAAAATTAACCAAGCCGCTTAGCGAGCATTTCTTCGACGTGCGTACAGCATTTATTGAACGCATTTCCAGCGAGTGTATCATAAAGGGCAGCGAAACACCTCTAACCTTCACAGATCGAATCGATCGAATTGTGACGCATAAGTGGCTTGGTCTCCCTATTTTTCTTGGCTTAATGTATTTGATTTTTAATATTACGTTTACTTGGATTGGCGTTCCTCTTTCTGATAAACTGGACGGTTTTTTTGGCGGAACGCTTAGTAAAGGCGCTGATTCTCTTCTAACTGCAGCTGGTGCCGCTCCATTTATTCATGATTTAATTGTGGACGGCATCATCGCAGGCGTAGGCGGCGTACTAGTATTTGTACCACAAATTTTTGTCCTGTTCTTTTTCATTTCACTGCTTGAAGATTCAGGATACATGGCTCGAATTGCTGTAGTAATGGATCGTATCATGGAATTTTTCGGTTTGAACGGAAAAGCATTTATTCCGATGATTATTAGCTTTGGATGTAACGTACCAGGGATCATGGCCGCGCGTACAATTGAACAGCGAAAAGAGCGCCTTATGACCATTTTAGTAAATCCATTTATGAGCTGCTCAGCACGCCTTCCTGTATACGCTTTGTTTGTAGGTGCGTTTTTTGTACAAAACGGAGCAGCTGTGGTGTTTTCTATGTACTTGCTTGGCATTATTTTAGCACTTGTTGTAACGAAAATTTTATCAGTAACGCTTCTTAAAGACGAACAATCAACTTTTATTGTTGAACTTCCTCCTTACCGCGTACCTCAAGCCAAGACTCTTTGGAGAAGCACGTGGGAAAAAGGCCGAAATTTCGTCCGAAAAGCAGGTACGGTTATTTTAGCTGGCTCTGTATTTATCTGGCTATCATCTTACGCTGGCCCTGGCGGTTTTGGAGTAGATATGGAAAATAGCTTTATGGCTATTATTGGAGGTGCTATCGCTCCGCTATTTATCCCTTTAGGTTTTGCGACATGGCAAGCTGTAGCATCACTGATTACAGGCTTCCTAGCAAAAGAAGTGGTTGTTTCGACTATGAGCATCATTTATAAAGTACAAGAAGGACAGCTTGGCGACACAATGAAGACATTCTTTACACCGCTAACAGCCTATACGTTTATGGTGTTTGTTCTTCTTTATGTTCCGTGTCTAGCAACCGTCGCTGTTATTCGACGAGAAACCGGCTCATTGAAATGGACAGCATTTGCTGTGGCCTACCCTTTGGTTGTCGCTTATCTCGTAGCTTTGCTTGTACACACTATTGGAAAAGTACTTGGTTTTTCTTAAAAGGAGTGAATAACATTGATTATTAACATTTTAATTGGGGTTTTGATATTTGGATATGCTCTTTATCATATGACAAAATTCTTCCGCAAGAGTACTCAGGGAAAATGTGCAAGCTGCGCACAGCAATCTTCTTGTGCAACGGATGATTGCGGTATTGACTGGGATAAAACGATTCAAGAGGCTCAAAATCAATCATCTTAATACATTAAAAAAGCATCCTGATAGATGGGATGCTTTTTTAATGTTACGCAACTAGTTTTAAAATGAGATGAGAAAGGACTTCCTTTTCCTCTTCACTGCTGACTTTCCATAACTCATGAAGGACTTTTTCTTCTCGGTTTCGAGGCTCCTCATTTTTGGCTAAATAGCTAGCCACTTTTTTTGTAGCGGCCGTTAATTGTTCCTCACTTAACCCGAGCTTTTTACCGACATGAACTTTTTGACTTAAATAATCGGTAAACGTATCAAAGTTCTGCAAAATTGCTTCTTTTTTCTCCGTCCCTAAATTATCTGCCGTTTCTTCAATTTTATTCATGTCTTTTGTAGTTCCTTCATTCATTTGACTCACAGTTAACATCTCCCTTTTAGTGAATAGACTGGTATGTTCTTTCACGCTCAGCTTCTGGTTTTTCGTCTGGCGTCATCTTTTCCTTACTTATTTCAGAAGTTGCATCTTTCACTTTTTCACCAATTTGCTGTAAATCACTTTTAGCATCTTCTACCGTCGATTTTGCATCATGCGTAACGCTTTTCACATCTTCTGCTTGCTTAAAGAAATCTTCATTTACACGCTCGTACAAATGTTTAGCATCATTAATTGCATCTTTTAAAAGATTCGATGCGTTTTTCATTTGCTGCACCATTTTTTCTTTTGTTTCTTGAGGGTTCTCTTTTACTTGATTAATCATGTTTGCAGAAGAGTCCTTTAATGTAACGGCTCTTCTTTTAACAGATGAGCGAGTTTTATTATCAAGTAATGTTATACATCCACCCACAACTGCCCCGACAACAACACCTTTTACTAGCTTGCTGCTGCAGCTTTTTCCAGTGCTAACAGCAGTAGTGCTATTAGCTGTCTGTGGATTGTTATTGATTCCTACGTCGTTATTAATGCCTGCGCTGTTGCTTAAAGCAGGGTTTTGTAATTCAGATCGGCTTCTTTCCATTTTTACTGCCTCCTTTAGCATTGTTATTGAGTGAATTCCCATCTTTTTTTATATTTAAACAATTGAACACAAAAAACATGACTAAAGGCCACCTTTTTGCTCCCACTAGTCAAGAATAACTATGTATTAAAAAAGCTCCCCTTTTTTAACGGAAAAGCGCAAGCCGGATTTTTGTAAAAGGATTGTCAGCACCGGTATAATAAGAAGTACTTTAAAATAAATTTTATACTATTGGTCATAGGGGTGAAGCAATTGAGCCAGCTTAATAAGGAATTTAACTGTGAAAAAGAATTAACGCTTGCTATTATCGGTGGGAAATGGAAGATGCTGATACTATGGCACTTAGGACGTGAAGGAACAAAACGGTTCGGGGAACTAAAATCGCTTATTCCTGATATTACGCCGCGTATGCTGGTTAACCAACTGCGGGAACTGGAAGAAGATCTAATTGTTAACCGTAAAGTTTATCCTGTCGTACCACCTAAAGTCGAATACTCACTTACAAAAGAAGGAGAAAGTTTAATGCCCATTTTGACAGCCATGTATGATTGGGGTAAAAATTACCGTGATACAGTGCTGATCAATCAAGAACAAAAGGCGGAAACGTTGATTAAATGATGGAAACTACTCCTTCTATTCCATAGTTTTTATTTTTTTATGCGGATGATGTTACTCAACATCATCCGCATTTTTAATGAAGATTAAGCGGTTACAAGACTGATATGTCCATTAGTATACTTCTGTATACTATCATTCCCCACACTATTTGTGGGAAAAGTGCGTACTTTTAAGAACCTCAAACTGGGGGTACAATAACTACACCAGCTGCTTTATATATAAAAAAGCACAAAAGGTATTTATACATTTCTGTAAGGAGT
Organism: Priestia sp. 10L35; assembly: GCF_056395685.1. Taxonomy (NCBI): domain Bacteria; kingdom Bacillati; phylum Bacillota; class Bacilli; order Caryophanales; family Bacillaceae; genus Priestia; species Priestia sp. 10L35. Next base: position 145,373 of record NZ_JBFTKA010000005.1, read on the forward strand.
GGAGTAGAATGGAATTACAATTAGCATTAGATCTTGTTAATATCTCTCAAGCAAAAGAGGTAGTAAAAGAAGTTGAAGAACATATTGATATCGTGGAAATCGGTACGCCCGTTGTAATCAATGAAGGGCTTCGCGCCGTTAAAGAAATTAAAGAAGCATTTCCTAATTTAAAAGTATTAGCTGACCTAAAAATTATGGATGCAGCTGGCTATGAAGTACAGCAAGCTTCTCAAGCTGGAGCAGACATCATTACCATCTTAGGTGTTGCTGAAGATATGTCAATCAAAGGTGCAGTTGAAGAAGCCAAAAAACAAGGTAAAAAAATTCTTGTCGATATGATTGGGGTAAAAGATATTAAAGGACGCGCAAAAGAGCTAGACGAATTTGGCGTTGACTATATCTGTGTACACACAGGATACGATCTTCAAGCTGTTGGTCAAAACTCTTTTGAAGATTTAGTAACAATTAAAAGCGTTGTAAAAAATGCAAAAACAGCCGTTGCTGGCGGAATTAAATTAGAATCTTTACCTGAAGTAGTAAAAGCACAGCCTGATCTTGTTATCGTTGGCGGAGGAATCACGAGCCAAGACGATAAAAAATCAGTTGCTTCTCAAATGAAAGAGCTTATTACAAATTAAGGAGTTTTCTATGCAGACGAGCGAACATTTAAAAACAGTTATGAATGAGCTTTTACAAACAACAGCTCTAATCGCTGATGATGAAGCTGAGCAGCTTGTAAATGGCATCATCTCATCTAAAAAAGTGTTTGTCACTGGAGCAGGCCGTTCAGGTCTTATGGGCAAGTCGTTTGCTATGCGTATGATGCATATGGGCATTGATGCGTATGTCATTGGAGAAACCGTGACGTCCACTTTCACGCAGGATGATTTATTAATCATCGGATCAGGTTCTGGGGAGACGAAGAGCTTGATTCCTATCGCTCAAAAAGCAAAAGAACTTGGAGGAAAAGTTGGAGTAGTCACAATTTCTCCCGACTCCACGCTTGGCAAGCTGGCTGACTTTATCGTGAAGCTGCCCGGTGCTCCGAAGGATCAAGAACAAAGCAGTTATCAAACAGTACAGCCTATGGCATCATTGTTTGAACAAACGCTTCTTCTCTTTTACGATGCGCTGATTCTTCGCTTCATGGAGAAGAAAGAACTTGATACCCATACAATGTACGGAAAGCATGCAAATTTAGAATAAAAAAAGGTCTTGCTCTAGGCAAGACCTTTTTTGTTTTGAAACTTTCTATTTCACCAAATATTTATTTATCGCATAACTAAATGTACTTTATCGTTAACTTTTTTCAAAAACCCTATTCGAATTTTGTTGCATCTCCATAAAAGGGCTGCTCTGCAACTTTAATCGAGTCTGTTGGGCATCCTTCGTACGCTTCCATCATCTCATCTTGCTGATGTTCAGGAACCTCTTTTATTCCTTCGTTGTTATCTAACAACGCATAAGCAAGACCTTCTGAATCATAATCATAAAGATCTGGTGCGCTCCCTCCACATGCTCCGCAAGCAATACATGTTTCCTTATCTACCATCGTAAAAGCCATAAAAAAACCTCCTTTACCTTTTCACTTTCTCGTTCAGAAAGTTACGTTCAGTATAAGAAGGTTTTTTTAAATTCGTCTTAAATTATTTACTTAGATTCTCCGATATTCTCAAACATTTCATCTACATTTGGCTTTTTCTTAATTAATCCTGACTCTTTTAACCAGTCCACATTTGACTGCCATGATTCTTTCGTTTGACTGCCAAATCCGTGTTCAGACTTCATTTTCGGAAGTAAAATATTTAAACTTTTTGTTTCCACGTCTTTTTCAAGAGGGAAGTTTGATTTATCTTGGTTATCTAATAGAATTTGAAGTGATTCTTTTGGATGCTTCTCTGTGTACTCATATCCTTTTGTCGCAGCACGCCAAAACGCTTTAATCGTATCAGAATCTTTTGCCCATGTTTGATCCCCAGTAACTGCCACTAGCTCATAGTAAGATGGTACGCCGTAATCCGAAGGATCAATGTCAACCGTTTTGTATCCTTTTTTGTGAAGCAATGGTACTTCATGATTAATATATGCCCCTATTACGGCATCTACTTTTTTACTAATCAGCGATGAATTTAACTCAAATCCTACGTCTACTAGTTTGACTTTATTCGGATCTCCTCCATCGCTTTTCACCATTTTCTTTAGAACAGACTCGCTTAATGGTGTTCCGCTGTAGCCTACTACTTTTCCTTCTAAATCTTTAGGACGCGTAATACCGCTATCTTTCAGCGCCACAACTCGGTTTAACGGAGACCTTACGATTGCTCCTACCGACTTTACCGGCACATCTTCATTTGCTCGTGCCATTGCTACATCAGGCTGATAATAAAGGCCGAGCGTAACTTTCCCCGCAGCTGCTAAATTAAGCGAGTCTGTTGGATTAGCAGGAAACTGTACTTTTACATTCAGCCCTTCTTTTTTGAAATATCCTTTTTCTTGTGCAGCGTAAATGAAGCTGTGCACTGCATTTGGATACCAATCAAGCATAATTGTAACGTCTTTTAATTTTTTACTGTCACCAGCTTTATTTTCCTTGTTCTGACCACAAGCAGCGAGCATCAAAACAAGCATCAGGCTTAAGCCAATTACAAACCATTTTTTCATTCTGTTTTCCTCCACTTTAATGAACGTTTTTCAAAACCTACTACAATAATAAAGAATAAAATACCAAGCGCAGATAAAATTACAATTGGTGCAAATACACCAGCTGCATCAAACTGTGTCATCATACGACGACTGAAATATCCTAAGCCTGCTTGTGCACCTAACCATTCGCCAATGGCAGCACCTATTATACTAAAGGTAACCGCTACTTTGAGCCCTGAATAAAAATGAGGCAGTGCAGAAGGAATGTTCAACTTAAAGAAAATATCTTTTTTTGTTGCTCCCATCGTTAACATGAGTTCTTTTAACTCTTTGTTTGTGGAACGAAGCCCGTCAAACGTGCTAACGGTAATGGGAAAAAACGTAATTAATACGGTCACAATCACTTTGCTCCAAATGGAGTAGCCAAACCAGAGAACAAATACAGGAGCAATGGCAATGGTCGGAATCATTTGTGACGCAATAATAAGCGGATAGAAAGCACGCTCAATAAGCGAGCTCCAATTCATCCACACGGCCAGCAGAACCCCTAGCACAACGGATATAACCAGCCCAATTACGACAATAGATAACGTAGCTGGTAAATGCTTAAACAATAAATCCATTCGCAAATCCCAAAGCTTCGTTAAAATACCGGTGGGCGTTGGTAAAATAAACGGATAGTTTACAATGCGTGCTCCAATTTCCCAAGCAACCAGTAAAATGACTACTAATATCACTGAAGCTCCGTACTTTTTCATGTGTTCACCTTCGATCTAAGCTGTTCAATTAAATAATCTTTTACGTCAAGCACACGCTGTTGATTCAAATCTTTTTGCGTTCGAGGTCTGCTAAGCGGCACTTGAATCTCTTCAAGATGACTTACCGGCTTGTCTGAAAAGATAAAAATACGATCTGATAAAAAAAGCGCTTCGTTTACGTCATGAGTGATAAATAAGATGGTGTGCTTACGCTTTTGCCATTGTTCAAGCAGCCATTCTTGCATCGACAAACGCGTAATGGCATCAAGCGCACTGAAAGGCTCATCTAAAAGCAGTACGTTAGAACCGCTTAATACAGTTCGCAGAAAAGAAACACGCTGCTTCATCCCTCCAGATAAATCACTTGGAAAACGATTTTCATACCCTTTTAAACCAAACTCTTCGAGCAGCTGAGATACTTGCCTATGAGCACTTGCTTTTGACACATTGTGAAGCTCAAGCGGCAGCGCTGCATTGTCTAAAATCGTGCGCCACGGAAGAAGCAAATCTTGCTGCGGCATGTAGCCTACTTTTCCAAGCCGCTTTTCATAAGACTGTCCGTTAATCACGATATCGCCTTCACTCTGCTGTTCAAGACCTGTAATGAGACGAAACAACGTACTTTTCCCAGAACCGCTCGCTCCAACTATACTGACAAACTCGCCTTCTTTCACGTCTAAGTTTAATGATGTTAAAATCGGTTGATCACCATTTTTGTACGTAAAACTGACGTTTTGAAAAGATAACACAGACTTATTCATGAATTGGCCACATCGCTTCGTTATAAGCCATATCCCAGAACATATACTCAAAACGCGTTGTATTTAAGAAAATTTCTTCGAGCTTTTCTAACTCCGCTTCTGATTTGTCTTCAGTAAGTGAGTCGAATAAATTAATACACCATGTCGCTAGTTCTCCAAATTCTTCTGAGCTATACATTTCAATCCACTCACGATAAAACTCATTGTTAGCTCCGGGCTTTTCACTGAGTTCTTTTCCTATTTCCCAATAGCTCCACATACAAGGCAAAAGAGCCGCCACTAATTCAGCTAATGTTCCGCTTTGACCAACGTGCAGCATATAGTGTGTGTATGCAAGCGTTGTAGGAGATGGCTGCGCTTTTTCTAATTCTTTTTCGCTGATTTCAAATTTCTTGGCATACTCACGGTGCAGGCTCATTTCTTCGTTTAATGTAGAATCCAAAAGTGCAGCAAATTTCCCCATCGTTTGAACATCGGTAGCTTTCATGGCTCCAATCGCAAATAATTTAGCATAATCAATTAGGTAAAGGTAATCTTGAATCATGTAAAAGCGAAACTTCTCCTTTTCAAGCGTTCCGTCTCCCATTCCCTGTACAAAGGGATGATTATGATTTTGACGCCAAATAGGCTGCAGCTTTTCGTATAATCGTTCACTAAATTTCATGATGATCACTCCTTATGCGTATGCAGCCACGTATAAATGAACTGCACCATCACTTTTGTATATTGAATAAGCTGATTCATATCTAATTGTTCATTCACAGCATGTGCATTTGCTAAATTTCCCGGACCATAAATAGCTGCCGGAATTCCCGCATCAGCTAGCCAACCGCCATCTGTTACGCTAGTTGACACATCGATTGGGGGCTTTTTCCCTTCAATTTGTTCGTGAGTATGTGCAAGCAGCTGCACTCCTGCATGACCTTCATCAATTTCTAATGACGGAAAGATTTCTCCTCTGTCTTCAATCATTGATGTGCCTCCCCATTCAAAGGTTGGCAGATTATCTTTTAACCATGGATCTGCTTTTGCAATAGCTAAAATGTATTCTTCCACTTCTTTTGATACTTGGTCGTATGATTCATTAGGATAATAGTGAACGGTGATCCACAGCCTGCATTCATCTGCAATAAACGCAGCATGCCTTCCGCCTTCGATTACTGCTGGGTTAATCGTGTTTGTTCCTGGCAAAAATCCTGGATAGCTCTTTGTAACAGCCCAGTGGCGCTCCAATTCTTGTAGCCCTCCGATCACTTTTGCCATCTTTTCGATAGCGCTCGCAGCTAACAGCCCTCCTCCAGCATGAATCATGCTTCGGCGTGTACCGTCATGATAGGTTTTGCTGCTTTTTATCGTAATCCATCCTGTGATTACTCCGCCTTGACCTTGAATATGTAAATCACTCGTATCGGCTACAAGCGCAAAGTCAGCTGTATATCCTTTCTGACAGCATTGCAGCGTACCTGCTTCTCCCACTTCTTCTCCTACAACGGATTCAAAAATCAAGTCTCCCGGCAGTTCAATTCCTGCTTCCGTTAAAAGCTGCACTGCAAATAATGCTCCTGCCAAGCCGCCTTTCATATCAGCAACTCCGCGTCCGATTATCATATTGTCTTTTACCACAGCTTCAAACGGATTTGTCCCCCACTTTTCATTTTCTTGTACCTCAGCAACATCCATATGCCCGTTAATAATCAAGCTTTGATAGTCAGCTGATTTTTGTCCTTTTAACGTACCTACTACGATGGGATCGTTGGAATATAAGTCCCACATATCGATGGAAAAACCGCAGTTTTTAAGGAAATCTGCTACGTAACGCTGCGCTTCATGAGAATTTCGTGCAGGAGGCGCCGGCGTTTTATATGAAACAAGCGTTTTTACTAACTGGATTAGCTCCCCTTTGCGCTCCTCTACCTGTTTGACAATCAAATCAATTGTTTCTTCCATGTATGACACCTTCCTTTACGCATAAAAAAACACTTCTTTCGCAGGAAAGAAGTGTTTTTGTTTATATACAAAAAATTATTATAACGAGTTCGTAAGGAAATACCATACAAAACATCCATTACAATACCTCTTTCCTACGCTAGTATTACCTAGTTCAGGTTATAAGGGTTAAGACTTCTCGTCTCTCTCAGCTTAGAAAGCACCCCTAGTGGCGTTGTATCTCTATAAAATTAAACGATTATCATATGTTTACCTGTAATAGTTTTATCATAGTAAAGCGTTTTATTCAATAGAAAGGTTCATGATTCAGCAATGAAAATAGTTTCCTTTTTAGTAAAATAAAAAGCACACACCTTTTTTAAGCAGTGTGTGCTCTTTACTTTTATAAGCTTACTAGTTAGCGGCTTTTTTAAAAATACGCGGTTTTTCCATTTAGACAGTGACAAGCTCAAGTTTTTGCCCCGGTCTCACTAACGAAAGCAGCTCATGATCTTCTTCTATTACATACCCAATCACATTCACATTAGCATTTGCAGGCAAATTCGTTTTAGCTATTTGAACCTCTCCTCTGTAACGTCCGTAGCCACCATTGTCCATTGTAATTGCTCCCATTCTGCGCTCTACTGTATGAAATGGCGGTACTGGTTTTACAGATCGAGTATCAACTAAACGCAGAACGTCTTTTGATACATCCGGACGCACGCTGTATGTTCCCTCTATATGAGGTGAACGAATGCGCAGCGGAATAATACGGCTTTCTTGATATTGAACCAAACGCTTTAATAAACTTGAACCGGCGCATGGATCTCCAATATAAACCTCTGCTACTCCGCATCCGTATAAATCTACTGCAGAGGTAAAAGGACATCTATTACGGTCTTTTTCTCTAGTAGGAAGACCTTGATAAATAGGGCCTCTTTTTTCGTCTTCTCCAGGAATATAAGCGCAGACTGGAATACGAAGTTCATTAAATAAATCTGTCTGCTGTTGAAAAAACGTTTCTTCAAGCCCTGTTTCAGGCCGCGGATAAAAATTATGCCATGCAAGTAGCTGATGATGATGAAGACCTGCAGATAAGAGTGCTTCAATTTCTTGTTTGGATAACGTACTTGCATTAACAGCAATATAAAATTCATTCGCAAGCGAAAGAGTTTCTTCTGCGCTAAAGCCATCGTCTAGTCTAATACCAGATACGCCAAGTGAAGATAGCGACATAAGGCTTTCAATACCTAAATGAACTGGCGTATGCTTAGATACGTCTGCATACACGCTTATTCCACAATCTCTAGCCACATGAAGCAATTCTTTTGCCCGTTCAGCCAAATCCCCTTTTTCTTCTGGAATGTGAAGCGAAGTGAATGCACGTGTAACCCCGCACTCACTCGCTTCTATTAATTTTTCGGGGGCATCACTATCATTTAAATAAAACGAAATACCGATCATTCAAACTCCCTCGCCATTTCATCGTTAAATCCAAAGAAATAGGTACAAACAAAGCCTGCTGCATAAGCAACAACTAATCCAAGTAAATAAAGAAGAATTTGATGCGCATGAACTAAAAACGTAAGCGGTAAACCTGATACCCCCACCGCTACAGTTGCAATATGAAAGTGCGCCTGAAACGCTCCGCCGATTCCAGCTCCGAGACAAGCGGTTAAGAATGGACGCCCTAAAGGAAGTGTGACTCCAAAAATAAGCGGCTCTCCGATTCCAAGCAGCCCTGAAGGAAGAGCGCCTCCAATTGCTCGCTTTAAACGTTTTTTCTTCGTTTTGATATAAATAGCAAAAGCAGCACCTACCTGACCGGCTCCGCCCATTGCTAGTATAGGAAGAAGCGGATCATCTCCAATTGAATTGATAAGCTCTAAATGAACAGGAGTAAGACCTTGATGCAGTCCTGTAATGACAAGCGGCAAGAACGTTGCTCCTAAAACAAAGCCTGCTACAACTCCTCCAACCTCTAAAACTCCTAAAAGGCCTTTTGTGATTCCATCTGAAATCAAACCTCCGATTGGCATGAACACTACATACGTAATAATGCCTGTAATTAACACCGTAACGGTCGGTGTAATAATAATATCCAGTGACTGAGGGACAAATTTACGCACTCGTTTTTCCACTACGGCCATAAAGATTGCTGCAAGCAATACGCCTATTAAGCCGCCCCGTCCCGGCAAAAGTGCTTCACCAAAAAGTTTAATATCAGCTACGGTAGGATTAATGACTAAAATACCGGCTAAGCCTCCTAGAGCCGGCGAACCACCAAATTCTTTTGCCGCATTAATACCTACTAAAATACCAAGATAAGCAAATAAACCGCTTCCGATAACGGTTAAAAGAATAGCAATCTGTGAATCTGCCGGAAGCCACTTCGCTTGAACAGCTGCTTTTGTCACTCCGGTGATAAGTCCAGATGCTACAAGAGCAGGTATTAACGGAATAAAAATACTCGCAATTCGGCGAAGCAAGAGCTTAAACGGCGTTGCATTTTTTTCTTTCAGCTCCGATTTCCGCTGAGCCGCACGATTTTCTAAATTAATACCGCCAGATTCATCAATTAACTTTCCAAATTCCTCTGTTACTTTGTTTACTTTTCCAGGACCAATAATGATTTGCAGCGTTTCTTCTTCAACTAATCCAAGTACGCCTTCAAGCTTTCGTATATCTGCCTTTTTTACAATTGAATCATCTTTTACAGTCACGCGCAGCCGAGTCATACAATGCGTATACGCTTCAATATTTGATGCTCCCCCAAGCATCTCCAAAATAACCTTTGCTAATTGATGATTATCTACAGACATGTTAATCCCCCTTTGTATTTTCCTCTTAGATGGACACGGTACTGAGGAAACAGACCACAAAACCCTCTTTTGTAATCGTTTTCTTTTTTTATTTCTTAGTTTTCAAAAACTGAATGGCATCCCTTGTTTTATCAATATACTCAATCGTCTGGTCATACTGCTGCGCTGCAATACTTAAAAATAACACATCAATCACATAAAGCTGGGCTAAACGAGACGATGTAGCTGCGCTTCGAAACGGCGCTTCTTGAGAATAAGACGTATACAAACAAATATCAGCTAAAGACGAAACGGTAGACTGTCCGTACTTGGTTAAGCTAATCGTCTTTACTCCGCGATTTTTAGCTAAAGATAAGACATTGCTTACTTCAGGAGTCTCCCCTGAAAAAGAGATGCCCACAACTACATCGTCTTTACTTGCATTTGCGATAAGTGTAGCTGCTAGATGGCTATCTGCAAAAGCAGTCGCATTTTTATTAATTCGAAGAAATTTTTGCTGCGCATCCATAGCAATAATATGTGAAGCACCGATTCCAAAAAAATGAATGTTTTTAGCTTCAATCAGCGCCAAAACAGCCCGCTCTGCTTCTTTGTAATTCACAAGCTCGGCCGTATCACTTAGACTTTGAATGCTGTTGCTTGCCGTTTTTTTGACAATAGATTGAATCGTTTCATTTGTTTCAATATCGCGGTATCCTTGCTCCGTATCTCTAGCTAAATCACCGGCTACTCTTACCTTTAATTCTTGAAACCCGCTAACCCCGATAGATTTACACAAACGAATAACAGCAGCACTGCTCGCATTCGCTAGTCTACCTAGTTCCCCAGCCGTACTGTTTACCACAGTATGCGGGTTGTTTAAAATATATTCAGCAATTTTCCTCTCCGAATCAGGAAGCTTAGCCACCGTGTTTTTAATCATTGTTAATCCGCCTGTTGACATCGTTTCTCTCCTTTATACGTAATGTTCAATCGCTTTTCTCACATAACCGTCCGCATTATTCAGTAACATCTTCGCGGTGTCATAATTTTCATTTGTTTTGATCATAACCACTGCTGTTTTTACCTCATTATTTGCTTCTTCAAGCGTTCGACTTGCTTGCTCATAAGAAACACCCGTAATTTTACAAATAATACCTATTGCTCGTTCTTTAAGCTTTTCATTACTCACATGAACATCTATCATTAAGTTTTCATACGCTTTTCCTACTTTGATCATAGCCGCTGTAGAAATCATGTTGAGAATCATTTTATGAGCGCTTGCTGCTTTTAACCTTGTGGAACCTGTTAGCACTTCCGGACCTACTATCACCTCAATACTATGGTCCGCTTCTTTTCCAATAAGAGAATTACCATTGCAAGACAGCGCCACCGTTTTAGCTTTTACAGATTTTGCATATCTTAATGCACCAATCACATAAGGAGTGCGTCCGCTTGCAGCAATTCCAATGACTGTGTCTCGTTCATTCAAATGAATTTTTTGTAAATCTGCTGCTCCCAATTCTTCGTTATCTTCAGCACCTTCAACTGCTTTAACAAATGCTTTTTCTCCTCCAGCCATCAATCCCTGTACCTGATTGGGATTGGTACTGAAAGTAGGCGGGCATTCAACAGCATCCAATACTCCCAGCCTCCCGCTTGTTCCTGCTCCGACATAAATAAGCCGGCCTTCCTTTTGAAACGATTCACTTACAAATTCAACTGCCACCTCTACGTCTGGAAGTACTTTTTGTACAGCCAGCGCCACTTTTTGATCTTCATTATTCATTATGTTTAAAATTTCCTTTGTACTAGCTGTATCTATCTTCATTGTGTGTTCGTTTTGGGACTCTGTTGTTAATAACGTAAGCTGTTCATTCATCTTTTGGGCTCCTTTTTCATCATATAGTGAAGTTATGGCTATTATAATTTGTTTGAAATATAATTTCAATAATTTATTTTATTTTTTAAAATTATATTTTGAAAAACACAAAAAAAGACTTCTGGCATATAGCTAAAATCTTTTTTTATGTCTATTTATGATTGTTGAGCAAATGTTAACAGATACTCATCTTGCATTAAAACTTCGTAATCTTGTTCACCATTTCTTACGACGTGTACAGGGACTGTTTTTGCAGGAAGTAATTCAACTGGCTCACGATAGCGTTTTGCCACTCCGTTAATAAGTTCGTTTACTAACTGCTCGTTACTCAGCTCACCCGCCTGATATTTTTCTGCAAGTGGTGTCATGACTTCCGCTAATACACTTGCATCGTTAAATCCTTGAATTTCGACTTGTACGACGTACGCATCATCTTCATCACTATACGCTGCATCTTTAATTTTATATTTTGTAGATGAAAGAGCTTTTAGAAAAGCGCTGCTTACTTCGTTTAACTGCTCGTCGGTTATATTTGAGCTCAATGATGATAAAGCACCTTTAAAATTCGTTTCAAAAAACTCTACAAACGAACTCTTTTGGAACTCCCCTTTTTCTTTCACCTGTTTCTTATCTTGCTGATTCGGATGTTTAGCAACAAATTGATCTGTATTTTGATAAACAGTTGCTTGAATTAAAGCATCCACGTATTGTCCTGCTTCCTTGGCATAGGCAGCTTGCTTTTCCTTACTTGGCGTTTCGGTGCTGCTATCTTTAGAAGCAGCAGCGGCTTTTGCTTCCACTTTTGGTTTTGTTACATTGTCTAATTGGTTATATGTATACGTATACGTTTGCTTAGACTTTGAGTTTTCTGTTTTCCCGTCTACTTTAACTGAATACGACTGATTTTTTACTACTTTCTTTATTTGCTTCGTTTCTTTATCAATTGTCACAACAAGCGAAAAATCTTTTCCCTTAATTTGGTCAAGGTCTACAGCGGTATCGCTGCCTTGATTTGTTATTTTATAATAAGCTTTAGCATCACCTGCTACAATTTTTTGCTTTTTGTCTTTGTCTCCGTTAAATGTTAATACATACTCTTTGTCTTTTTCGGTGACGCCAAATTCATTTGGAAGATTTTTATCATATTTTTGATAGTAGCGTATTGGATTTTGTTGAAGCTCCATAGCGTTATTAATTAAAGCCGCAACGTACTTTTTTTCTTCTCCCTGTACTTTTGTGCTTTCTTCTCCAGCCACAGCTAGCGTTTCATCACCATCATGATACATCTTCAATTCTTCGCCGTTCATTTTTGTGTTAATGTAACCTGCTTTACTTTTAAAATCAAACTCTTGTACTCCGTTTACTTGGTAATCAGAGGATCCTTCTGCTTTTCCAGTGACTTTCACTTGAACATTTTTCACCTTTTCTTGTGCTTCTTTCACGTCACCCGTTAATTCCTCTGAAGACGGCATCCCACATGCCGAAAGCAATAGAGCGAATGATAGTGCTAAGCCTGTATTCATTATTTTTTTCATATAAGAAACTCCTTTTTTAAATATTTTTCCAAAAATAAGAATCTATGTACTTAGTAAATACACATTTTTACCATTTGCGAAACTCAACTTTACTAAATTACCATATTTACATTTAAATGGTAACCAACAAAAGAAGGAAATTGCATAATAAAAAAGTCACGAATCCGTGACTTTTCTAACAACATTCATAACTTATTTTTTGTTAGCGTTTTCATTTTAATCTCTAATAACTCCATTACTTGTCCCTATCAGTACTTCTTTACCTTGTTGATTTCGATACACTGATTTGATTTTCACTTTTTTAAAACCATCTGCTTTTTCTACTTCAGTTAATATGCATTCACAGGTAACTGTATCTCCTGCAAAAACTGGACGAAGAAATTCACTCACCATTTCTCTTGCAATGTAGTTTAAGTCTCCTCCTATTTTTGTTCCAATACTAGCAGTCATAAGTCCATGCACCATTATCCGCCCTTTTTCGTCACGTTCTATATGATGTTTGCCCCGGTCTCCAGTCATCTCCGCAAACTGCATGATTTCTTCCTCTTGAAACGTTCTTTGCCACGTAAATGTATCTCCTGTTTTACATTCCATCTTATCCCTCCCCTTAAGATTATGACTTTACTTTTTAACTATATCACAAAAAATGAACAGTCATTCATTCCTACATCAAAAAAATAGCAGAATAAATATATCCTGCTATTTTTGACAAGTAGGACAGTAATAAAGCCTTCTAGAAGCAGCTTGCACTTTTAAGATAGGCGTGCCGTCAATTCGGCAAGCTTCTCCTTCACGGTTAAAAACCCAGTGGCGGTATTCAGAGCGCTTTTGGCCTTTCTTTTTTAACGTTTCAGCAAGCTTTACATCATTTGTAATGCCACCTGTTTCATAGGACCGTTTGACAAGAGAAATGGTTGCTTCAGCTGCCTTTTTAAGCTGTTCTTCCGTGCAGTCTACCGGACGAGCTGCAGGATTAATTCCCGCTACAAATAAGATTTCACTGCGCAAATAATTTCCAATCCCCGCTATAAAGCTTTGGTCTAGCAGCAGTGACGCCCATTTTCTGCAGTAAAATGACTTAGAGTAAAAGCGATCTAAAAGCTCTTCTGCCGTTACTTCTTCACTTAAAATATCCGGACCTACTCTTGATACAAAAGGATGAGCAGAAACTTCTTCATCACGCAATACTTCAATATCAGAAGCGCTATAGAGCAGCGCTGATTTTTTTTCATTATGAATAGCAAGACGCAGCTGTCTGTTTGTAGATGGATAATTGTAAGATGAACGTACATACCATTTTCCATAAAGCTGATTATGTGAATAAATGGTATAACCATTGTCAAAACGAATAAGCATAGCCTTCCCTTTTGTATCTACCCTTTTAATACGAGCACCCGTTAATACTTCTTCGTAATGCTGTAAAGATGGAAAAGCAAACCATATCTCTCTAACGGGAAGACTAATAATCGCTTTTTCCACTTCATCGGCTGCTCGTCTAATTTCTGGACCTTCTGGCATATAATGAAACTCCTTTCTTGCCTAACTTTCTTCATTTATTATTTCGGTTTTATTTCTGCTTTGCAAGAAAGAAGCGGTTGAACTCTTCTTTTCCTAAAAGAACCTTTAAATTATGCATGACGGTTACTCTTATAGTAAAATGTTGATACCTTTTTTACTTTCTATAGTGTTTATCTTACTTCCTTTGACTTATACTAGTTGATAACCTTTTAGAAACTTGTTATTTATCTATATATGAGGAGTTTATTATGAACAATCAATCATTTTCTCCACTATCAGCCGCCGAGATGGCTGTTATTTGGAAGCAATATATGAACGATAAAGCAATTTCTTGTATGCTTAAACATTTTCTGTGTCATGTAGACGATTTAGATATTCAAAAAGCGATTCAAGGTACACTGCATATCACAACAAAAAACAGTGATGCGCTCACTGCTATCTTTTTAAAAGAAAATATGCCAATCCCGCTAGGTTTCGGCGAAGAAGACCTTAATATTGAAGCTCCAAAATTATTTTCGGATTCTTTTTATTTGCTTTATTTGAAGCATATTTCAAATGTCCTTCTGCTATCAGCAACTACGGGCGTCGATGTTGCCGCAAGAAGTGATGTACGATCTTTTTTTCGCAGCTTGCTATTAAAAGCAGAAAAGCTTAATCAAACGATTACAGATTTGCTGTTAGAAAAACAAATTTTTATAGAGCTTCCTCCTATTCCTATTGCAGATGCGTCTGATATGAACGATAAAGAACTCTTCTTAGGAAGCTATTTTGATGAAAAGCGGCCGTTAACGGTCATTGAAATTTCTCATATCGTGTCAAGCATACAGACGAACTTAATTGCAAAGGATTTAATTTTAGGGTTTGCTCAAACAGCTCCTTCTCAGGAAATTCAAGCTTTTTTGTTAAAAGGTAGAGAGCAGGTACAGCAGCACATTGAATCCCTGTCACAACCGCTAATGGTAGAAAACATACCGGTCACAATGAAGTGGGATTACGGAGTAGAAAAGTCTTCCGTTCCTCCATTTTCAGAAAAACTCATGATGTTTCACCTGGCTGCGATGATTACTGAAAATGTACGTGGATACGGGCTGGCGATGTCAACGAGCCCGCGTTTAGATCTCGCTTTAAACTATACAAACTTCACGAATGAAATTTTGGAATACGCCAAAGAAGTATCAAGAATAAGCATTGAACAAGGATGGCTAGAAGAGCCTCCGCATATTCCATTCCCAAAAATTCATTTGGAATAAAAATGAGATTGGGACATAACGAAATGAACCCAATCTAAAGACGAGCAATGAGTTGGACTGCTTGTGACACCGCTGTTGATTTCCGTGAAAGGCTTCGCTTTCCGCGGGCGCCCGCTGAGCCTCCTCGTCGCTTGCGCTCCTGCGGGGTCTCACCTGTTGCGCTTTTCCCGCAGGAGTCTTCGCCTTGCTCTACAAACAACAGCTAGAAGCACCTGCATATATGAAACCTACGTTCACCATGATTACAAAAAAACACGAACTATTCATCCATTTTTGATGAATAGTTCGTGTTTAACTTTAACTACACTACTTTTGTCACAGCCTCATTTTTTAGATTCTCTCCACAGTAAATAAAGAAAATACGGAGCGCCGATAATGCCAATGATTAATCCAGCCGGAATTTCAATCGGAGGAGCAATTCCTCTCCCAATTAAATCTGCTGCTAATACAAACAAAGCGCCAAGCAAAGCGGCTGTAGGAATCAATTTTTTGTGTCTCGGTCCCACTAACCGTTTGGCCACATGAGGAATAATAAGCCCTACAAAGCCAATTGTGCCAACCACCGATACAACCGCAGCCGTCATTGCCACTGCGCTTGCCAGCAATACTAGACGAATTAACTCTACTCTAGCCCCTAGTCCTCGAGCCACTTCATCACCTAAATGAATTAAATCTAACCGAGCAGCTAACAGCCAAATCAACGGTACTAATATAACGACCCAGGGAAGTAAACCAATTAATTGATCCCATGTTCTTCCCCATAAGCTGCCGCTCAGCCAAATCAGTGCCGCATTTACGTTTGGATTTGCTTTTGAAATTAACAAGTGAATACCGGATGAACAAAAAGCGCTGACTGCTACACCTATTAATGCAAATCGAATAGGTTCTACTCCTTTTTTATAAGCAAGCAAATAGACGATTACAAAGACAAGCGAGCCTCCTGCAAACGCAGCGACAGATAAAACAGATGGGCTTGCTAAAGGCAGTAAAATAGTGACTGCAACAGCTGCTAATCCTGATCCGCTTGATAGACCTAATGTATCTGGACTAGCGAGCGGATTTCTCATAATGGACTGTACGACGACTCCGGACACAGCTAGGCCGACTCCTGTTAAAATAGCCAGCAAAATACGAGGCAGACGAAATTCTACTAAAATGGACGTCAAGTCAGGATCGCCAATACCAATAAAAGACGTAATAATGTCTAGAGGAGGTATGTTAATGTCTCCTAAGCTAAGGCTTATCACACTCAGCGCTATAATTAAGACAGAAAGAATGATAAACAGGCCGACAGACTTGAATCGAGATGGCTGCTTTTTTGTTTTATTGACAGTCTGCATATAACTCATGCCTTCCTTTCTGTTTTTTTGCGTCTCGCTAAGTAAATAAAGTACGGCGTTCCGAGCAACGCTGTTACTGCACCTACAGGAGTCTCATACGGGTATGTAATAAATCGTGATAATACGTCTGCTAGCAGCAATAAAGATGCACCAAGCAGCGCGCTCATTGGCAAAACGAACCGGTAATCTACACCTATTAAATAGCGTACCATATGAGGAACAACAAGCCCTACAAAGCCAATGGGACCCGCAATTGCCACCGAAACACCTGCTAATACAATCACAACAACTGCAGTGAACGCTCTAATGGCAAAGACTCGCTGCCCCAGTCCTCTAGCTACGTCATCTCCTAAAGACAATAAAGAAGACGCTCTTCCCAGACCAAACGCAATAAGCAGGCCCGCGATACTAAAAGGAACCAATACATGAACATGTCCCCAATCTCGCCCAATAACTGAACCAGTGAGCCAGAACATAACGCCTTCTGTTTTGCTTTCATTAAAAATCAGCAGCGTTTGCGTGAGAGACATAAGCATACCTTGTATAGCAACACCTGTTAAAGCAAGCTTTACATCACTGTCGCCTCCTTTAATCAACGAACTCATGACATAAACAATAACAGCAGCAAATGCGCCTCCTAAAAATGCACCAAATACCCCGCCAATCATGCTTACACTAGGCACTAAAACCGTTAAAAATACCATTGCCGCTGATGCGCCGGCATTAATACCAAAAATACCAGGAGAAGCTAATGGATTTCTAGTTAATGCTTGCATCAACGCTCCAGCGACAGCCAAATTAGCGCCAACAAATGCCGTTACCAGTAAGCGAGGCAGACGGACAGTTTGAATAATAGACTGTTCTTTTGATCCGTCAAAATTTAGTATAGCTTGCTTAATCGTTCCAAAAGAAATATGTATAGAACCGATGGAAATAGATAAAAACATTGAAATCAGTAAAAGAATAATAACCGCAAAAAAAATAGCTATTATACGAAGCGGAGATTTGTTTCTTTTGGATAAGCCGTGAACAGCTTTCATAGTAGAATGCGCCTCCTTCTATTTGAAAGTTCATTAAAAAGAAAAAAAACAATCCCGCTGGATTGTTCTTTTCTTCGTTATTATTTGCCTTCAAATAATAACTTTTCTGCTTCATCTGCAATACCATTTGCACCTTGTACACTTCGGCGAAGAGACCATTTAAATACATCAACTTCATACACTTGATTATTTTTAACCGCTTTTAGCTCTTTCCATAATGGCTGTTTTGCTAAAGGCGTATGACCTTTTTCATTTCGCATAACAATGAGTTTGTCCGGATCTGCTTTTACAAGCTGTTCCATTGTCATTTTTACACTGTACTCTTTTGTAGGATCTGTTAATGCATTTTTGAAGCCTAATTGCTCAAGAACACCCGTTGTAAAGAAATTTGAAGTTCTAGCATTAATATTACCATTTGCATCAGCGATAACAAGTACGTTGCCCGGATTTTTTGGTGCTTTTGCTTTTAAATCCTTCATTTTTTGCTTATGCTCTTCTACCACTTTTTCAACTTTTGCTTTCTTGCCAACCGCTTCTCCTACTTTTAACTCTGTATTTAGTAAATCATCGTAATTAGCATTTAAGTTTTTTAACTCAATAGTTGGCGCAATTTTCGATAACTCTTTGTATACATTTTTATGACGTTCTGAATCGGCGATAATCAAATCGGGCTTCAGCAGTTTAATCGATTCCAAGCTTGGCTGCGCTCGCGTGCCAACTGATTTGTATCCTTTGATTTCTTTTAGTACATCTTTATCAATAAGCTGTTCTGCTTTATCATCATCAGCTACTCCTACAGGTTTGATACCAGCATCTAACAATGCATCAATAAAGCCTAACTCTAATACGACTACTCGCTTTGGATTCTCTTTTACCTTTGTCTCTCCAAGCTCATGCTTGACCACTCTTGTTTTTTCACTTTTTTCATCAGCTGAATCTCCCTTATTCGTGCTGCTGCAGCCGATAAGCATTCCGATTGCCAGCATTGTAATAAAAGCCAGCAGTCCTATTTTTTTCTTATTCAAATGTCATTCCTCCTGCTTGTATCTTTATGTAGATAATCGACTCTTGAAACTGATAATCGTTATCATTATATCAGTTTTATCTATTTAAACAAGCTGATTCGTTATTTTTTAATTAAAAAAATTATATCTATTCTATAAAAAAAGAAAGGACGCAGCAGGAGCGTCCTTTCTTTTTAATCTTCAATACAAAGATACTGAATCACTTCTTTTAAACTTTTCTCTTTCATCGATTCGATGTGTAAGTGATATCTTTCGAACGACAGATGTTTAGTTAACGGATTTGGTACAATCACACAGCGCAAGCCTGCTGCCATAGCAGCTTTTGCTCCATTAGAAGAATCTTCAAATGCCAAAGCTTCAGAGGGCTCTACTCCTAGCTTTTCAATTACATTTCGGTAAAGAGCCGGATCTGGCTTCACTTTTTCTACATCATCGCGCGTTTGAATGACTTCAAAATAGTGCAGCAAATCTAGCTCTTTTAAAAAAGCTGTTACCCAGTCGCGATATGAGCTGCTTGCTAAACCAATTTTCAATCCAAGTTCTTTTGCTTCTGCCAAGTACTCCGCTACACCTTCTCGGGCTACTAATGATTTCATTTTTTCTTGATGACGTCTTAACGATTCTTGAGCTAGTTCCTCTTTTGTGAACTCATTGTTAAACTGCTGAAGCAAGTAATCGTAAAGTGCCGTAGCATCCGTTCCCACATAAGAAGCAAACGTTGCAATCGGTAGATCTACTCCCCTGTCTTCTAACATTTCTTGGTATACCTCATACCACACTGATTCTGTATCAATAATTAATCCATCAAAATCAAACACAACTGCTTTAATCATAATTTACCTACCTTTTTCTATCTTATCGTTCTTACATAGTAACACGTTCAAAATGCGTAATCCATAAATGTGGCTTCCTTAATAAGATAGGCTTAAACAGGTAGTTTCTATCCTTACTTTTCTCCGACTTTCATCAAAGGTGACATTTCTTCTGTTTCCTTAAACTCAATGGAAGACAGCTGCCTTCTAAAACCTTTCGTTGCATACGCTAAATAAACCAAACCAGCAATCCCCCAGCCAATACCAAGTAAAAAGGAGTTGCGCTCCAAGTTAAGCCATAAAACGCCAATCGCTGCTGCTCCTAATAGTGGCATAACAATGTATGACCAAAATCCCTTAGCCGACCGGTGCTGCTTTTGATGAACAGCATAGTGCGCAATAACCGAAATATTAACAAAAGAAAACGCAATGAGTGCTCCAAAATTAATAAATGACGTAGCTGTTGCCAGACTGAAGAAAATGGCACTTGCTGATACAACTCCGACTAATACAATATTTCGCGAAGGGGTGCGCAGCTTAGGATGAACATAACCAAAAAATGACTGAGGTAAAATTCGATCGCGTCCCATTACGTATAATAAACGCGAAACGCTTGCATGCGATGACATGCCTGATGATAATGTTCCTGCAATTCCTCCAGCTAAAAAGACAATTTGAAACAGCGTACCGCTCACATACATAGCAATTTCAGGAGCCGCAGCGTCTGGATGCTTGAATCCTTCTAACGTTGGAAAAACCGCTTGAATAAAATAAGATGTCACGGTAAACATGACTCCTCCGATTAACGCAACTAAAAAAATAGCTTGCGGAATCGTTTTTTTAGGATTAGGCGTTTCTTCTGATAACATAGCCACTGCATCAAATCCTAAATAGGAAAAACACATAAGTGTGGCTCCCGCTATTAGCCCTGATGACGTCATGTTCTGATTAAAGAAAGGCTTCATAGAAAAAAGAGTACCTTCCCCCATTCCTCCTAGCAAGGCTTTGATTGAAACAGCAACAAACAATACTAAAATCGTCATTTGAAATATAACAAGAAACGTATTGAAATTGGCGGTGAAATTAACGCTTCGTAAATTTAGCAGCGTAACGATAATGACGAAGCTGACAACCCAAACCCACGATGGTACCGAAGGAAAAATAGATGATAAATAAATTTGAAAAATAAGTGCGTTAACCATCGGTAAAAAGAGATAATCCATTAGTGCAGACCAGCCAACTAAGAATCCTAAATGTGGATTGATTGTCTTTTGCGTATATGTATAAGCTGACCCTGCATTTGGAAACACTTGAATCATCTTTTTATAGCTTACTGCCGTGAGAAGCATCCCGACAAGGGCTATGATATAAGACGTGGGAACGTGTCCATTCGTCATATCAGACGCAATCCCAAACGTATCAAACACTACCATCGGAGTCATATATCCGATCCCCATTAATACAATCTGCCATAATTTCAACGACCTTTTTAATGTTACTGTTTCATGTTTCATTTATCTTCCCCCTTCTATTTATTAAGAACATTCTGACAATTAAATCCATAAATGCCTGTATTTAATTTCTTTATATAAAAATGAATGACTTTCATTCATTTTTATATAAAGAGTAGTTACATTTACTATAGCAAATATATGATTTATTTCTTTAAGTTGGTAAGGGTTGCTAACAACCTATCTTTTTCTTTTATCATATTATGAAAGCGTTTTATTTTAAATAGCTATATGTTCCTAATCTCCTGCTATATCAACGCAGAAATACCCTCTGAATAAGAGGGATTTCTGCTTACAAGCCGTTATTCAATCATCGTATCCAATGACTCTCTTTTCGTTTTCACTGCAACTAAACTAGCAAAATCATGAATGATTGTAGCTGCAAGCAACGAGGTTATCTGAGTTGGATCATAAGAAGGCAGCACTTCCACCAGGTCAAATCCAACATAGTTAAATTCCGCCAGAGAACGGATCATTTTCAGCGTTTCTCTGCTGCTGAATCCGCCTACTTCAAGCGTTCCTGTTCCTGGTGCACAAGAAGGATCAACAAAATCAATATCAAACGTTAAAAAGCACGGAGTATCTCCAATCGCTGTCTTCATTTGCTCTAAAATCACTGAAAATCCTTGATGTTCAAGCTCCCCGGCCGTTACTACATGATAACCGAGGTCTTTGCTTTCTTGAACATCTCCCGGATGATTTAATGTTCCTCTGATACCAATTTGAAAGACCTTCTTTGGATCTACTAGCCCTTCTTCATATGCGCGTATAAAAGGAGATCCGTGCCAATATTTTTCATCGTAATACGTATCCCACGTGTCTGTATGAGAATCAAAATGAATCATAGCCACTGGACCATATCTTTTAGCAGCAGCACGAAGGCTTGCCAAGGTAATCGAATGATCTCCTCCAATTCCAATTGGAACAATTCCTCTATCCATAAGAGTGCCTACCGCTTCTTCCATTAATTCATAGCTTCTGTGAATATTATGCGGAATCACGGGCACATCACCAATATCGATAGCATTTGTATCATCGAATGGATATACGTCGTGTACCGGATGATAAGGAAACAGCGTCATGGAAGCTTGCCGAATTGCCTGAGGTGCAAAGCGCGCACCTACTCTGAAAGATGCTGCCGTATCAAACGGCATCCCTACTAGCCCTACTTTTGCATTTTCTCTTTCCGCTGGCAGCCTCATAAATGAGCCCGTTGTACAAAATTCTGGTTTGACATCTGGGGACAATGGATATTTCATAATTCACTCCTCCGTTTCAATGATTTCAGTTAGTCGCTAGGCATTTCCACTACTAAAATCATTGAAAGCAATACGGGAATAAGAAACGTTTGCCGACTCATATTCGTTGCTCCTTGTTACATTTATTGGTGGTTCAGCTCATTTAATACTTTTTCAAATGTAGAAATGACTTGATCTACTTCTTCCGCTGAAATAGTCAACGGTGGCTCAATACGAATTGTTTTAGAGTTTACAAGCGTGCCGGCTACTAGAATCCCTTCATCAAACATACCTTTAGAAAGCGCGTAGCCAATTTCATCTTGGTGAAACTCAATTCCAATCATTAAACCTTGCCCTCTGATTTCAAGTACTTTATCTCCATGTTTTTCAGCTGCTTTCTTTAAACCAGCAAGGAAATATTCTCCCAGCTCTTTTGCACGGTTTGGCAGCTGTTCTTCAATCAACACGTTAATGGTTGCAATAGCGGCTGCGCAGGCAAGCGGGTTGCCTCCAAACGTTGTTGTGTGCATAAACGGATTATCAAAGAAGCTTGAAAACACTTTTTCTTTTGCTACAACCGCGCCAGCAGGCATAACTCCTCCTCCAAACGCTTTAGCAAGACATAAAATATCGGGTACAACATCGTATAGTTCTGATGCAAACATTTCACCGGTACGTCCCATACCTGTTTGAACTTCATCAAAAATTAAGATAGCGTCGTACTCATCACATAGTGCACGCACTTCTTTTAAATAATTTTCAGGAGGAAGAATAATGCCGCCTTCTCCTTGAATTGGTTCTAATAAAACAGCTGCCACATCTTCCCCTACAAGCGCGCACGTTTCAAATGTTTTGCGCATCATGTCAATATCACCAAACGGCACGTGACGGAAACCTGGAATTAACGGCAGAAATGGTTTACGGAACATTCCTTTTGCCGTACCTGATAAAGAACCTAGACTTTTTCCGTGAAAAGAACGTGTTGTGGAAATAAACGTTGTTCGATCACTATACATTTTCGCTAATTTTAAAGCGGCTTCTACACTTTCTGTTCCGCTGTTTGTGAAAAAGGAATACTTCAAATCACCCGGTGTAATATCTGCTAAAATTTTCGCAAGCATCGCACGAAGTGGATCTAATAAGTCTTGGCTATGGAGCGCTTGACGCTGAAGCTGATCTTGAACAGCTTTGACTACTTTAGGATGGCGGTGCCCCACGTTATAAATTCCAAATCCGCCCAAACAATCAATGTATTTTTTACCGTTTACATCCGTAAAACAAGAGCCTTCATCTGACCATTCCACAGCTGCAAACTGCGTATCCACCGTTACTGTTTTGCGATATTCTAAAAAGCCTGGGTTAACATGCTCACGAAATCCGTCTACTGTTTCTTTCGTAATCCACTGTGCTTCTTCAGCTGAAACTTCGCTTTTTTCAATAAGTCCCAGCACTTTGTTGATATATTCGTTTACTTCACCATATGCTTTGTTTACCTCTTGATTTTTCGTCACTGTATTCATTTTAATATCGCTCCTTCTCTACTTTTTAATTTTTAAACCAGCCGATTGGCTCTACTTGTAAATTAATATTAATTTGTTTTACTTCTTGAAATTCTTCCAATCCAAACGTGCCCAGCCCTCGACCAATTCCGCTCTGCTTATATCCGCCCCAAGGCGCTTCGTTAAATGTAAAATGATATGTGTTTACCCAAGTGATGCCCGCACGCAGCTTTTTAATCACCCGAAGAGCTTTTGCACCGTTGTTTGTAAACACACTGCCTGCCAAACCATATTCCGTATCATTTGCAAGCTTAATAGCTTCTTTTTCGTCTTTAAACGTTTGAATAACAACAACGGGTCCAAAGATTTCATCTTGCACAATTTTCATATTTGACGTAACGTTACTAAAAACCGTAGGTTCTACAAAGAATCCTTTTTCCAATCCACTGCTGGTGATTCGATTGCCTCCGCATACAAGGCGGGCGCCTTCTTGCTTTCCAATTTCGATGTACTTTAATACTTTTTTCATATGTTCTTCACTTACAAGAGGGCCCATTTCAATCTCTTGATTCATTCCATTTCCTACTTTAATTTTTTGAGCACGCTCTGCAAAACGTTCAATAAATTTCTCAGCGATGCTTTCTTCTACTAAAATACGAGAACCTGCAGCGCAAATTTGGCCGCTCCCTGCAAAAATTCCAAATAAGGCATAATCTACAGCTGTTTCAAAATCAGCGTCAGCAAATATAATGTTCGGTGACTTTCCTCCAAGTTCTAAAGAGACTTTCGTTACATTCTCTGCTGCTTGACGCATGATGTGTTTTCCAGTTACCGTTCCGCCCGTAAAGGAAATCTTATCAACACGCTTATCTTGAATAAGCGTATTTCCTACAGTATCTCCGGCTCCCATAACAAGGTTTGCTACTCCTTCTGGCAATCCTACGCTTTCTAAAATCTCAAAAAGTTTTGTAGGAGTAACCGGTGTCACTTCAGAAGGTTTAAATACAATCGTATTTCCTGCAGCTAAAGCAGGTGCAATTTTCCACACGCTCATCAACAGCGGATAATTCCAAGGTACAATCAGTCCGCACACCCCAATTGGTTCTTTTATAACCATTGCTTGCATAGGTGCAGGAACACTGTACGTTTGACCGTCTGGCTTTGTAATTAATCCAGCGTAATATCTAAAACAAGCAGCTGCATCTTCCACATCAGCCTCAGCCTCGCGATATGGCTTTCCGTTATCCATTGTTTCTAGCGCTGCTAATTCCTCTTTCGCTTCTTCAAGCTTATCGGCAATTTTAAATAAGATAGCTGCTCTTTCAGATGCAGAAGTCTCAGACCAACTTCCGCTGTCAAAGGCTTCCCGTGCAGCTTCAATTGCTGCTTTCATATCTTCTGCGCTGCCTTCTGCAGCATATCCAATTACTTCACCTGTGGCTGGGTTAACAGTAGGACGTTGCTTCTCTGCTTTTTTCCACTCTCCGTTTATGTACATATTTAAAGTTAACGTTTTAACGGCTGTACGATCCATAAGATACCTCCTTATTAAATAACGACTGATTGTCAGTCATTTTAAACTTTTAAAAACTTATAATTCTGATAATTAATTATATAGTTTGAATGAATGTCAGTCATTTTGATAGGTGTAATATCAGCAGCGCTAATATTACACGGATGGCACAAGAGAACGCTTTAAGAATTGAAAAAGTTCTTCCTTTGATTGCTCAAGTGTGACATCTTGCTCTCGCCCGATATAAAAAAGTTCCGCAGCATTTTCAATCAAATTGATCATCGTTTTAGCTGTCCATTTAACATTAAGCTGCTTAATGACTTCTTCCTTTCTAACAGCCTCGTTTAATACCTCTTCAAACCAGTTGTAATAAGGTAAGTAAATAGCTTCCCATGTTTCTAATGAATAGTCAAAAGCGAGCCCCGAATAGCATAAAACAAGAACATCTCTATATTCATCAGTTGTTTTATACGTTTCGTCAATCATTACCTCTAATGTACTTAAAAAATCCGTTGCTGTTTTAGCTCTTTCTTTAATTTTTTCAAGCGACAAAGAAAGTAAGTTTTCTGCAATCGCAGGAACAAGGGCATTTTTGGATCTGAAATAAAGATAAAAAGTTCCTTGAGCTACGCCTGCACGCTTTACAATGTCTGAAATTGACGTTTTATCAAGCCCCTTTTCAGATATAACTTCAATCGCTGCCTGTAAGATTTTATCGTATTTTTCACTTGTGCTTGTAACCAACTCTTTCCCTCCACCTATAAAATGAATGACTTTCATTCATTTTACTATAAGCAACACAAATTATGCAAGATAAAATTTTCTGAATCTTTAAATTTAATTAAAAAATCGGTCGCATGCCGCCTTCAAAATATTTTTTTATTTTATCATTTTACCCTCGCTCTTTTTATATGTCTCACTGTTATTTCTCTTCCTTTCACCATCCAAAGTAAAAGCTGATACAACGCTCTTTAAGCAACTATTTTTCTGAAAAAGTATCTTTAGTAGAAAGATACTTTTCTGCGTTTATTTATAAAGCTTTATCGCTTAATTACTCTTCACTCGAAGTTGACGGAGTAAAAAAAAGAGTGGTAACATGTAAAACTGATTCTACAGTCACTTATTTTATCCATTTATTTCCCATAATTTCTCTTAACTACGATGTACATTTTTAGCTAAAAATAACTTTATAACGCCGAAAAATCACCCACTCTATTTCACATTTTATATTTTCTATGTTTACCACCTAAAAAAACCGGGTATACACTTCGTTGTGTTTAGCACTCGTTCTACATATCAGTCAGATTGATTTAAAACTTTATAAAGGAGTTACATTGCATGAAGAAACTATTGTTAATCAGCATGATTTGTTTTCTTCTAGTTATTACTTCGGCTTGCGGCAACGGTAATGGCGCATTTAAAGATAAAAAAACCATTACCATCGGCATGAATAACTATACTGAAAACATCGCCTACACGTACGTATGGAAACAGATTTTAGAAGATCGAGGCTACAAGGTTAGAACTGTTTTCTTAGAGAAAGCCGGTGTTTGGGTAGGAACGGCCAATGACGACATTGATATTTCGTTTGCACCATGGCTGCCTACAACAGATGCGCCTTTTTACAAAAAGTATAAAGATCAAGTGAACATCGAAGACCCTTGGCTAAAAAACGCGCGCTTAGGATTCGCAGTTCCCGCCTATATGAAAGATGTGAACACAACGGAAGACCTTGCTAAGGTTGCTTCTGATGTCGATAACAAAGTAATTGGAATTGACCCAGGCTCCAGTATTAATGGATTAGCCGAACAGGCGTTAAAGGATTATGACCTTAAAAGCTATACGCTTGTAAAATCGTCTGAGGCAGCCATGCTCAGTGAACTGCGCAAAGCCTATGATGCCAAAAAACCAATTGTTGTTACTATGTGGAATCCTCACTGGGCTTTTGCAGACTTTGATATCAAATACTTAAAAGATCCTAAAAATTCGTTTGGAGACCCTGACAACATTTACACAATGACAAGCAAGGAATTTAAAAAGACAAATCCTCAAGTCATAAAATGGATGAATAATGCAGAGATGAATGATAAATTAATCAGTCCTCTTCTATCACAAGTTGAAAAATCTTCGAATCCTGAAGAAGCAGCGCAAGAATGGGTAAAAAAGCATAAAAAGCTAGTTGACAGTTGGACAAAAGATTAATGG
Organism: Priestia sp. 10L35; assembly: GCF_056395685.1. Lineage (NCBI taxonomy): Bacteria > Bacillati > Bacillota > Bacilli > Caryophanales > Bacillaceae > Priestia > Priestia sp. 10L35. The sequence goes on from NZ_JBFTKA010000005.1 coordinate 172,630, forward strand.
ACGTAAAAGAAAACAACAATTGAGGTGGACATATGGAACACGTAAAATTAAAAGTACAAAATATAACCAAAGTGTTTGGTAAGAATCCGTCAAAAGCGATTGATTTACTTCAAAAAGGAAAAACAAAAAAAGAAATTCTAGAAGAAACAGGAATGACAATAGGGGTTAATCAAGCAAACTTCGAAATCAAATCCGGTGAAATCTTCGTTATTATGGGCCTGTCTGGAAGTGGTAAATCCACTTTAGTTCGTATGTTTAATCGCCTTGTTGAACCAACATCTGGATCCCTTATTTTAGACGGTGACGATGTAGTAAAAATGAACAAAGATGAACTCCGCGACATGCGCCGAAAAAAAATGAGCATGGTTTTTCAAAACTTTGCCCTATTCCCTCACCGTACGGTTCTTGATAACACAGAATACGGACTAGAAGTTCAAGGTACACCAAAAGCCGAACGTGAAAAGAAAGCAAAAGAAGCGCTTGAATTAGTAGGTTTGAAAGGGTACGAAAATCAATACCCTGGTGAACTGAGCGGCGGTATGCAGCAGCGTGTCGGACTGGCCCGAGCACTTGCCAATGACCCTGATATTTTATTAATGGATGAAGCATTCAGTGCACTAGATCCGCTTATTCGTAAAGACATGCAAGATTTCTTACTGGAGCTTCAAGAAAAAATGGAACGTACAATCATTTTTATTACCCATGATCTTGATGAAGCTCTTCGAATCGGAGATCGCATCGTTTTAATGAAAGACGGCAGTGTTGTTCAGGTAGGAACACCTGAAGAAATTATGACAAACCCTGCCAATGATTATGTTGAGCGCTTTGTGGAAGACGTTAATGTAGCTAAAGTATACACAGCTGAAAGCGTGATGAACCGTGCCGAATCTATTACCGTAGACCGAGGTCCGCGCGTGGCTCTTAAAATTATGCAAGAAGCTGGTTATTCAAGCATCTACGTCGTAGACAAGAAAAAAACTCTTTTAGGAGTTGTAACTGCAGATGATATTAGCCGTGCCATTAAACAAAATAAACTGACAGCAGACGTATTAGATACGGATATTCCAACTGTTACAACAGATACGCTACTAGAAAACCTGTACGACAAAATGGTTATCAGCCGCTTTCCACTACCGGTTGTAGATGAAAACCATCGTCTGCGCGGCATCATTAAAAAAGAACGAGTGATTGAAGCACTCGCCGGTACTGATAGTAATGAGGTGAACGTAAATGAATAGTATTCCTAAAATTCCCGTTGGCAATTGGATTGACCATTTTGTCACGTTTTTAAATGATAATATCAAAGGGTTTTTTGATGTTATTTCAGCGATTGTCGATGGTATTGTAAGTTTTATTGTACTAGTGCTAACCTTTCCACCCGCATTAATTTTAATCTTAATTGTCGGAATCATTGCTTGGTTTTCAAGTAAAAAATGGTCATTTACTATTTTATCGATGATTGGCCTGTTATTTATTCTTAATCTTGGCTACTGGCAAGAAACCATGGACACACTAGCTCTCGTTTTAACAAGCGTACTGATTTCGATTATAGTAGGAATTCCGCTTGGCATTTGGGCATCTCAAAGCGAAAAGACGGCTCGAATTATTACGCCAATCTTAGACTTTATGCAAACAATGCCCGCATTTGTTTATTTGATTCCAGCACTTTTCTTTTTTGGAATCGGTGTGGTACCAGGTGTTATCTCATCTGTTATCTTTGCAATGCCTCCGACGATTCGTTTAACGAACCTAGGTATTCGCGAAGTACCCGCTGACCTAGTAGAAGCAGCAAATGCCTACGGTTCAACAACAAAACAAAAATTATTTAAAGTACAGCTTCCATTAGCCACAAAAACAATCATGGCCGGAATTAACCAAAGCATCATGCTATCTCTTTCAATGGTTGTTATTGCCTCTCTTGTAGGTGCTCCGGGACTTGGTGCGGAAGTATATCGTGCAGTTTCTCGACTTGAAGTCGGCACGGGCTTTGAAGCTGGAATTTCAATCGTTATTTTAGCGATTATTTTAGATCGTATTACGCAATATTTTGGAAATCGTTCAAACCAACGAGCATAAGTAAAAAAAGAAGCCAACTCCGATGAGTTGGCCTCTTTTTATTTATTTTTGTAACACGCTACAAAGATTGCTTCTCCTTGAAACGATTCAATTCTTTGTTGATTTGTTTTGATGTCGAAAAATTGCTTAAATCCGCTTGGTATATTCAGCATATATTGAGTAAGCTCACGCTTTGTCTCTTCCGAAACATTCATCATCCCGCACCAGTCATCAAATAAAAAGCGCTTTGGAAAAGTTGTCAGCACTTCTGTACGGAATCCTTGCATTTCAAGCATAGAAAGCCACTCTGTTTTTTTATAGGCACGATAATGGCTTGGATCTCTTGTCTTTTCAACTCGATTATAAAACTCGTCATAAGCATTCACTTCCGGTGCTACATTATCAATGAGCAAGAACTGTCCGCCTGGCTTTAACACTCGGTACACCTCTTTGATGAACTGTTTAATATTAGGAAAATGGTGCGGTGCAATTCTGCACGTTACCGTATCAAACTCGTCATCTTGAAATGGCATATCTTCAGCATCTCCTTGAACAAACGATACATTTTCATAACCATTTTCTTTAATGAAGCCTTCAGCACTTTGCAGCATTTGAGGAGTTAAGTCAAAAGCCGTTACTTCTTGAAAAACAGGTGCTAGCTTATTTGCCACGTGTCCTCCTCCTGTTGCTACATCAAGCAGCTTTCCTCCTCTATTTTCTTCAGCAATTTCCGCTAAAATAGCTAAATCTTTGCCTTTCGCATGCCCTTTACTTTTGACGTACTTTCCAGCATTCCCCCCGAACTGACTGACCACCATTTCTTTATTACTCATCTATTCTCCCCCCATTTTTCTCATTAAAACTCTCTATTACTTTGCCTAGTGCATTCACATATTTATTATGAAACGTGTGAATGTATTCTTTTTCTTTCTCCCCATTGATGAAACATGCGAAACAGCGGAGGAAGAAGCAGCCAAATGGTTAAAATTCGAAGCACTTGGACCGCTACTACCAACGTCGAATCGCCTTGCAGTACAATTGATGTTGTTGCCATTTCTGCAATGCCTCCAGGAGCAAACGCTAAAATAGACGTAATAAGCCCGATTCCAGTTATTTTGGAGACTGCTAGTGCACAAACAAACATAGCAGCGATCAAACCGATTGTATTAATAAGCGCAACAACTATAATTTTTCTCACGCCAATAAACATTTCTTTATGAAAGCGAGAACCAATGCTTGACGCGATAAAAATTTGCGATAAAATCATAACAGAATGAGGCCAGTATGCTTGAAGATTATATCCCACGTACGATGAAGCAGCTGTTTGAACAATCGCAACAGTAAGCATTCCCCCTACTAACCAAGGAGCAGGAAATTTTAGTTTTTTTCCTATATAATAGCCTACTACTGCTGTAACGATTAAAACGCCTGTCCATAGCAGTGATTCCCACCCAAAAATACTTGGAGTAGCTGCCACTGCATGCCGACCTGTATTACTTCCCCAATAGACCACAAATAAAGGAACAGCAAGCACAACTAAAAACACGCGCATCGTTTGAATAATGCTTACAATTGCCGTATTGGCCCCTACCTCTTCAGCCATGCCTGGCATTGCGCTCATTCCTCCAGGAGTCGTGCCGAAAAAGCTTGTTAATAAGTCTGTGGAACTGAACTTCCATAGCAAATAACCGGATAAAAGAGAAAAAACAACGGACAGCAAAAGCATGATCGTAATGGTGGACCAGTGAGATTGAAACGTAGTTAATACAGACAAGTTAATCTTCTGACCTAATTCAATCCCTAAAATACACTGTCCTGCGTACAGCCAATATTTTGGAATACCTTTTTTGCTTGTTTGAGATAAAAAACGCGGCTTTCGGAAAGCTAGAATAGCAGCTAAAATGAGGGTCCCAAGCATCCAGCCAATGGATAAACCTGTTAACGATAAAAGAAATCCTCCTATGCTTGTTAATAAAATAAAAAATATAGATTGTAAAAAAATAATTCTTGCGTTCATATCTACTTCCTTCCTTCTACAAGGCTTTTCTTTCTTACACCGAACATTCCTCTTCTTAACTATAGTATAATTTTAGAGATAATTAAAATATCGAAATTTTATTATAAACCATTCATTTTTTTTATTCCTGGAGGGATAGTATGGACGATCGAGATTGGCTTATTCTACAAGTGTTGTATCGAGAAAAAAACATTACAAAAGCAGCCAAGGAACTGTTTATCTCTCAGCCTGCGCTTACGCATAGACTGCAGCAGATGGAGAAGGAATTTCATGTTCAGATTGTGAACAGAGGACGCCGCGGCGTTCAATTTACACCACAGGGGGAATATTTAGTGAAGTGCGCAGAAGAAATGCTGCTCACGCTTCAAAAAATAAAAGAAAATGTGTTAAACATGGATGATCAATTAACCGGTACTTTACGTCTAGGAGTGTCTAACTTTTTCACTGACTACAAGCTCCCTGGACTATTACGGCTATTTAAAGAGCGATTTCCTGACGTTGAATTCAAAGTCACTACCGGATGGAGCAGTGACATGGCCCACTTACTTTATAAGCACGATGTTCATATTGCGTTTGTAAAAGGTGATTATAACTGGCAGGATCAGAAAGAGCTGCTTTTTAAAGAAACGATTTGCATTGCGTCTGCACAGCCTGTTGATATAAACAACCTTCCCAATATACCTCGAATTGATTATCACCAAGATCGTTTTTTAAAAACATCTGTTGATAACTGGTGGGCTGAAAATTACTCTCAGCCTCCCCTTGTCAGTATTGAAGTGGATAAAGCAGAAACATGCAAAAAGATGGTTGTAAATGGACTCGGTTATGCGATTTTGCCGAGTATGCTGCTTGATGACGCAGCAGAGATTTACAGATACACGTTAAAAACAAAAGACCAGCAGCCTTTAACGCGCAGTACATGGATGTTTTATCATGAGGATTCATTAAAGATTAACATCGTAAAAGCTTTTATTGAGTTCATTCAAAACTTGGATTTAAAAGATGTACACTGATAGAAAGAGGTTGAGACATACCGAAATGAATTCAATCTAAAGACGAACAAATGGGATGTATGAGCTGAACTGCTTTTGACCCTGCAGTTGATTTCCGTGCAAGACTTCTCTTTCCGCGGGCGGCCGGTGTGAGCCTCCTCGTCGCTTACTCTCCTGTGGGGTCTCATCTGTTCTGTTCCGCTCCGCTTCTCCAGCAGGAGTCTTCGTCTTGCCCTCCAATCAACTGCTAGAAGGAACAAAACAGATGAAACTATGCTCACCAAAACAAAAAAATGAACCACGAATCAAAAACCTTGATCAATGGTTCGTTTTTCACTCCGTCTAAAATCCTTTTATCCCAACCTCTTTCTATTGTATTTATTCATCATTTGTTCCGCCCATTAAGTCAGAATACAGCTTGCTTTGCTGTTCAAGAAAGACTTTAGCACCGCTGCTATTTTTATAAAAAGAGGTTAAATCGTTATCTTTAAGCAGCTGTTCCCATTCTTTTGTATGAACCATTTCATACACTGTCTTATTCCAATATGCTACCTGCTCTTTGGTCATATTAGGCGGGCCCATTAGACCTCTCCAATGGCTAAATGTTACGTCAATTCCCGCTTCTTTCCACGTTGGGATCTCTTTTAACTCTTCTAGCCTGCTGGGAGAAGAAACGGCGAGTATTCTTACCTGCCCTTGTTCATACTGCTTTTTTACTTCTGATAATGACATAGGTGCTACATCTAGCTGATGATGAACGAGCGCATCGATCACTTTATGACTGCTGTTGTAAACGAAGAACTCAAGCTTGGAAGAGTCTACGCCTGCTTTTTTATTTAGCTGCATGAACGATAAATGATCGTCGTTTCCTAAGCGAGGTGATATTCCCACTTTCACGCTGGATTCACTTTGATTTAACGTGCGTATGAGCTGTTTTAAATTATATATAGGAGAGTTAGCCGGGACTACGATGACCTCCCATTCAGATGTTAAAATAGCGAGCGGAGTAAAGTCTTTATAGGTTAATTGACTTTGCCCTAGCAAATTATTTGTAATCAGTAAGCTGGAATTTCCGGAAACAATATTCCCTTCTTTTCTCTGTTTAATATATTTCCATCCTTCTTCACCTTGCCCACCTATTTTATTACTAACAGAAACGGGTACCTTCACAATCTTCTTTTCCGTTAGCACTTGTTGAATGGCTCTTACTGTTGCATCTGCTCCTCCGCCTTTTGCACCGGCTGCCACAATTTCAATTTCCCCCATATCAATACGGTCTTTTTTAGAGGGAGAAGAACAGCTAACAAGCAATACACTTATAAACACTATCATGAGCTTTTTGATCATATATACCATCCTTCAAGGCTAATGCTACGCTAAATAGTACTTGCGCTCCGGCCGTCCAATAATCCCATAATCATATTCAACGTGACATTCACCAGTTGATACTAGATACTCTAAATATCGTCTAGCTGTCGTTCTAGATACTCCCATGTGTTGCCCCATCTCTTCGATCGTAATTCCTTTGATGCTTTTTAAAATATCTTTTGACTTTTGTAATGTGATACCATCAATACCTGAAGGAAGAGATTTATCCGCTTTTGGCTTTGTTCTGACATGTCCAAAGTACGCATCAATAAATGATTGATCAACTTCTTCATGCGTACTAAACAGTTCCTTTTTCTCTTGATACTGTTTAATAGCATTAATGAAGGATTCCATCATAACCGGCTTAATCAAATAATTAACGACCCCGTTTCTCAAACAGATTTCTACAATGTTTTTTTCGGTAGCAGCCGTTACCACGATAACGTCAACGTGTGGAAACTGCGCTCTGATTTTTGGCAGTAAATCTGTTCCCATTTCATCTGGCATATAGATGTCTAAAAGAAGTAAATCAACTTTCTTCTCCTTTAGCATTTCAAGCGTCTCTTTTGCATTCAACGCTTTACCTACAACTTCCACACCATCTACTTCTAATAAAAATCGCTCTTGAACTTGAGCAATTCGAAAATCGTCTTCTGCAATTGCGACTCTTAACATTTCAACTCTCCCCTTACTTCTCATGATTCAGTTTTTTGGAAGGTAAACTGAAAAAATGGCTCCTCCTTTTGGCTGATTATACACTTCAATAGATCCTCCAAGCTCATCTACCATTTTCTTTATATTTGCCAGTCCGTATCCTCTGTCTGTACCTTTGGTTGAAAAACCTTTTGTGAAAATTTGATTTAGTACTTCTTCTGATATACCAGGTCCGTTATCCATCACTTCAATAATTAAATCATGACCAATATCGGTAATAAAAAACGACACTTCTTTTTCAGACTGCTGACTCACCGCTTCAAATGCATTATCAATTAAATTCCCAATAATGATAATGAGATGAGAAATTTCAATATGTTCTGGGAGCGTATCGAGTGTACTCTCCGAATCAACCGAAAAGTGAATTTTCTTTTCAGATGCTTTTCCAATCTTCCCAAGCAATATTGCTTGGACTTTAGAATCTAGTATCTGATCAAATAGAATACGGTTTTGTGTTTGGTGTACGGCTGATTCTTTTTGAATAAACTCAAATGCATCTTTGTACTGCCCTAACTGCAGCAAACCCGACAAAACATACAGCTTATTCGTAAACTCATGCGTTTGAGCTCGTAAATCCTCTGAATACTTTCGTACTTCTGAAATCGTATTGATTAAGCTTTTTAATTCTGTCTTATCACGAAAACTAGCGACCACTCCTACAATTCGCTGATGTTCAATAATAGGTGTTAAGTTTAAGATAAACGTTTTTTCATTCAGAAAAATCTCTTGGTCGCTTCGGGCTATTCCCGTATCTAGCACTTCAATCATATTCGTATAAGGAAACACTTCAATGATATGATGATGTAAATATTCCGTCTGCAGTCCTAGCATATTTTTAGCTGATGTATTCATCATCGTAATAAAGCCTTGATGATCAATAGCAATAATTCCTTCTTTTATCGAAAGTAAAATCGCATTTCGTTCACGGTATAAAGAAGCGATTTCATGGGGCTCAAGACCGAGAGTATCTTTTTTAATACTTTTAGCTAAAAAAATACCCCCGATCATACCAAGCAATAAAACAGCTAGTGAAAATAGGATAATTTGCTGAATGCGCGTAATGAGCTGAGCATGAACATGAGACTTTAAAAACTCAACCGTCACTACTCCCACGACCTCCGTATACTTTCCGTGACTGATGACAATAGGCGCTTTCCCCATAATTGCAGGACCTGTGGTTCCCTCTCCGTCAAGCGTATAATATCCGCCGAATAATAGTGCTCTATCGTTAACCGTCTCTTTGTCTTTCTTTCCTATCCATTTTTGATTAGCATGAGAATAGATGATTTGCTCACGGTTTTGAACTACAATACTTGCTGCTCCGATTTGTTCCCTCACTTGCTCGGCAAGCGGCTGAATGTAGCGACTCGGCTGTTTTTTTTGAAAAGCAGCTTTGACTTCCGGCATAAATGATATTGATTTGGCTGCTTGAAGAGCCAGCTGCTCGGCTTGCCTCTTAGATTCTACAAACTGCATGTAAGAGAAAATACTCGCTAAAAGAACAATAACAGTTATGATTAATGCTGCGGATAAACCTACGATTTTTGTTTGCAGCGATACTTGAAACCATTTTTTCATTTCATCGCACCTTTAGCCTTTACCTTATAGTTCTATTCCTCTTTTATTTTATCAAAATTTTTTGTATATCCGCTCCTTATTCCAAAAGCTTTTTAGACAAAAAAACTTATCAATCCCAAAAGCGGAATTGATAAGTTTTTAGGTTCATAATCTTTACAGCGTAATAACTCCTGTAATAATAGCTACTAAAAGCATCACCATCGCTGTTCCAATCGTCCACTTTAAAGTAAAGCGCTGGAATTCACCAAGCTCGACTTTTGCCATACCGACCAATAGATACGTAGAAGCTACTAAAGGACTTAGTAAGTGAACAGGTTGACCAATCAATGAAGCACGGCCAATTTCTGCAGCATCAATGCCGTATGCTGAAGCTGCTTGAGCAATAATTGGTAAAATTCCATAGTAGTAAGCATCATTTGACATAAAGAACGTAAATGGCATACTTGTGATGGCTGTAATCACAGACATGTAAGGCCCTAACGCATCTGGAATTAATCCTACTAAACTATTACCCATTGCATCTACCATTTTTGTACCTGATAAAATGCCTGTAAATACGCCTGCTGCGAATACAAGAGATACAACAGCAAGTACATTACCGGCATGTGCTGTGATACGCTCTTTTTGAACTTCTAAATTTGGATAGTTAATCATGATAGCGATTGCAAATCCAATCATAAACAGAATTTGAAGCGGCATAACTGCTGTGATAAGTCCTACTAATAAGAGAGCTGTTAAAGCAAAGTTTACCCATAAAAGCTTCGGACGCTTGTACTCGATTCCTTCAGCAGCGGCTGCTTCTGCAAAAGCTACTTGAGCATTTGTAACGTCTTGAATATCAATAACACCTAAGCGCTGGCGCTCTTTTTTCCCGAAATAGTAAGCCGTAAATAATAACCAAACAGCTCCACCAATCATGGCTGGAATCAGTGGTGTGAACACCTGTGAAGCATCTAACTTCAATGCGCTCATCACACGAGCAGTAGGTCCGCCCCAAGGCGTTAAGTTCATAACTCCACTACCCATAATAGCGATACAGGCTAAAATCATAGGCTTCATGTTTAGCTTTTTATAAAGCGGAAGCATCGCTGAGAGCGTAATCATATATGTTGTTGTTCCGTCTCCGTCTAATGAGATAATAAGAACTAAAATAGCTGTACCAATTGTGATTTTTAGTGGATCACCTTTTACGATTTTTAAAATTCTTCCTACAACTGGATCAAACAAACCAGCATCAATCATAATCCCAAAATATAAAATAGCAAACATTAACATAACGCCTGTAGGTGCTAATTCTTTTACACCATTTAAAGCCATTTCTCCAATATCACTTGTGAATCCCCCTATGATTGCAAACAATACTGGAATAACCATTAAAGCAATAAGCGGCGTTAATCGTTTTGTCATAATTAGAAACATAAATGTACAAACCATCAAAAACCCAAGAATAGCTAACATTATTACCCCTCCTATTTTTGAATCCGCTTTCATAACAGTGGAAGCGATTCGTTTGTATGTATGACTCGCATATGTATGCCAGTTCGTCTATACGATTACAACATCGCTTGTTCACTATTAAGTTGTACCTTAAAACTTTAAAATTTTCTGTTTTTTCTTAAAATAATCATAATTTACAGGAGGGTATAGTGTAAATAATTCGTACTATAAAAACTTTTAAAACTTTATGGGTAATTAAATCCTTTTTGTTCATTGGAAGAATAAAAGAAAGGAAGAGGAAAAAAGATAGGAAAATAAAAAACGGAGAGAGAGGAACTATTCTCGTGAATTATTCAATTTGAACTCTAAGAGAATAAGCTCCAGAATGAGGAGTTTTATTCCATTGAGTAAGAGACTCCTCTAAAAATGGAATGTTTTTCAACTTCTTTGTTTGGAACTTTTCTATTTTTGAATATTTCTCTAAAGCATACGTATTAGCAAACATTTCTTGCGTTCTATTTCCTTCTTTTAAAAGCATTCCATTTGTCATACGATCCACATGATGGCCTAATTCATGCAGAATGATAAAAGCAAATTGATGAGGCTTTTTATTTTTTGTTGTATCGATAAAGACAATAGGACATTCCGTTACTGTATATTTAATATAGTCAATTTCAAACTGAAGTTTGCGCTTATCTTTTGGAAGGTTATCATTAAATTGGCCATAGTACACGCCTAGCACATCTTTCCCTTGCACTTTTACACTGCCTAAGCAATACACACCTTTTAGCCCATCCCAGTCTTTTTCGTCTGTTACATTAGCAATTTCCTGCAGGGCGGCTTTTTGCTTCGCACTCATGACTCCATGAAACGTTACGCCATGAATTTGGATTTTTTCACTACGCTTAAACATCTTCTTGCCTCCTTTGCTAAATTCCTTCTACAACATATTATTTAGCAATAAGTATATTCATTCACAATACATGGTTAAAAACATGAAGTTAATGTCAAGATTCCCGTTTTGATGTTTTTTAACCCTGCTTATATGCTGCTTCGTTTATTTTCTATTTTTACTATATTACATATGTAGCCATTAATAAAATATCATTTTTTTATGATTTATCATTACTTTTTTTTATTTCTATTTTTGTTTATCGATAATCTGAAGCCTCCGTATCATTTTTAAATTTAAAACCATTGCTATATAAAGAAAAGGATAGCAAAAAAACGAGTATAGCGTCTTCCATTCGTTATAATAAAACACTTCTGTTTGGGCAGAAATGTATTCAAACAGGGTTGTAAGAATTACCCACACTGTAATATATAAAGCTTTTTTAGCCAAACTCTTGCTCTGTGGATAAAAATTTAAAAACACACTATTCGTTGCAGGATAAACAAAAATAAAAATTAAAAGATATTCAAAATCTACTCCTTTTGTGAAGAATCCATAAAGATCATATTTAACATCAAGATATATATCTGCTACCGATCCTAAAAACATAACAAACAAAGAAGTTGTGTACATTTCTATCCAGCTGATACGTTTTGGCATAACTAGTACACTCAAAATAGAAATCACCGTTGTAAGGATTAAGAGCACCATGCTGAGGACCTCGTTTTCTATAGGAGATAGAAACAGCTTTCCCATTGGATATTAAATTCATTCTGAAGGCTAAAAAATTAAGACTTCGCAGAAAAAGAGATTGAGGCATAACGAAAGCAAGCCAAACTAAATACGAACAAATAGGATAAATGATTTGGACTGCGTGGTACACCGCTGTTGATTTTCGTGCAAAACTTCACTTACCCTTCTGCGGGGTCTCAGCCACTCCACTTTCCTCCCGGAGTCTTCGCCTTACCCTCTAATCAACAGCTAGAAGCAAATATATACAATCTACGTTCACCATCACAATAAAAGATCCGAACGAGTTGGATTCTCTATCAAGAATCTCAATTCATCGTTCGGATCTTCCTTCAACTAAACTACTTTTGTTTCAGCTTCTTTTTGTTAACGAAAGGAAATGATGCAAGAACCAAGCTCTTGCTGTCCCCATTTAAGTGAAAGCTCATCATGATGAGTAAGCGGACCTACTCCCTCAGGTGTCCCTGTAAAAATAAGATCTCCTTTATCAAGACCAAAATGTTTTCCAGTAAAATCAATAATCGTTTGTAAGTCAAAAATCAAATCTTTAATATTCCCCAGCTGCACGCGTTCATTGTTTTTCACTAACGAAAAGTCTTTCTTCTTAGATGCTTCTACTCCTTCAAATGGAATAAAGTTTCCCACGACCGCTGAACGTTTGAACCCTTTTGCAAGCAGCCAAGGGTGCTTTTTTTGTTTTAATTCGCTCTGCACGTCTCGAAGGGTCAAGTCTAATCCAATCGTCATCTCGTCAACAAGTTCATCTACTGTTATGCCCTCTTTGTAAGATTGTCCAATATGAAGAATCAGTTCAGTTTCAAAGTGCACCTCTCCTTGGTCGCTAGGAAGAGTGATTGATTGTCCAGCTGCTTCAACGAGAGCGTGAGTAGGTTTGGAAAATAAAAAAGGTGATGTTGGAATATCATTATGTAATTCTTTTGCATGCAGTGCGTAGTTCCGCCCTACACAATAAATATTTTTAATATCTTTCACTTTCATCATCCCTTCTTTCGTTCAAATAAAGATTTTTCAACTTGTATTCTTTTATTTTACAAGAAAAAAAGATTGGGACATAATAAAATGAATCTAATCTAAAGACAGAAAATGGGGATAAATGAGCTGAACTGCTTATGACACCTTTGTTGATTTCCGTGTAACAGCTAGAAGGACCTGCCCACACGAAACCTACGTTCACCATGACCATAAAAAACACGAACGATCTATTTTTGATAGATCGTTCGTGTTTAACGTTAGCGAAACAACTTTTCTCACATTCTCTTTCTTTTAATCCGTTATTTTCTAGCCCATTTTGTAATGCCTTTGATATCATCTGGAGTTGTACGACAGCACCCTCCGATTAACTGAGCACCTGCTTCATACCAGCTGTGAGCGCTGCAGCCATACGTTTCGCCTGCAGATATCCCGTTCCATGTTTTAGATTCAGCATCATAATGCTCCCCTGAATTTGGATACACAATGACTGGCTTATCCGTTTGAGATTTAATTTCTTTAATAAGTGAAGAAATATATTGAGGCGGCGTACAGTTAACTCCAAGAGCCGCTACTTGCTCATAGGAATCCAGATAGCGTGCACACTCCGAGATTAATGTTCCGCTGCTAATGTGCAGGTCATCTTTTGCGCTGAACGTAATCCATGCGTACGCTCCTTCAAACTCTTCTAGCAGCCTCGCAATGGCTCTTGCTTCCATTACATTAGGAATAGTTTCACAAGCTAATACGTCTGCTCCTGCTTCAATTAATGCTTTCATACGAGGACGATGAAATTCCATTAACTCTTCTTCTGTTACGTCATACTGTCCAGTATATTCCGATCCGTTTGCTAAAAATGCTCCGTAAGGCCCTACCGAAGCGGCGACAATTGGTTTTGGGCGATTAAGACGATTCTCTTCTTGCTGCCAAAATTCATCTCTTGCTTCAGCCGCAATTTTTACAGATGCTTGAATTAACTCGCGAGCCTCTGCTTCACTCAAACCACGTTTAGAAAAACCTTCAAATGTGCTTTGATAACTTGCTGTAATCGCACAGTCAGCTCCTGCTGAAAAGTAATCTTGATGCACTCTCTTAATCAATTCTGGCTGCTCCATCAGCACTTTAGCAGACCATAAGCTGTCGTTTAGATCACAGCCATATCTCTCCAGTTCAGTTGCCATTGCACCATCTAGTACAATCACAGGAAATGTATGTAAAATTTGTTGGATAGGATTCATTGTTTAATCTAGGGTTGTCCACTAGCAGTTAGCTTCGATTACCCTATCCTCCTTTCAGATAATTTAAAATATATGCAAAAAAGTCTAAAGGACTAGGCAACTTTTGTCAAGAAACCGAAAAAACGAGCATGGATTTATAACCAAGCTTTTTTTAATCGTTTTATTCCTTCTTCTATTTCTTCTCTCCCCAAACTTCCGAAGCCTAACAAAACATGAGGCTTTTGTTTAGGTACTTCCGTAAGCAAATAACGAGAGGTACCGTAGACAGAGACATCTTGCTTTCGAGCTGCGTTAATTAATTGCTGTTCGTTCATATCGTTGTGCACGCGTATAAGTATATGCAAACCTGCAGATTCTCCTGACAACGTGATGTTTTTGTTAAACTCCTTCTGTAAAGCTGCTAAAAGAGTACTGTGTTTCAGTTGATAAGCAGTTCTTACTCTTCTTAAATGCTTACTCCACTCTCCATTTTTCATCATCAGCCCGAGCGTCCGCTGATGGAGAGTTGGAACAGCTTGCTCGTATAAAGAGAAGCGTTCATGATATTCCTTTAGAAGAACTTCAGGTAATACAAGGTAGCTGATTCTTAAAGAAGGCATAAAAGATTTTGAAAATGTACCTGTATAAATGACGCGCCCCTCAGTGTCTAAGCTTTGCAATGAAGGGATGGGAGAGCCTTTATAACGAAATTCTCCGTCATAATCATCTTCAATAATAAATCCGTTGCGATCATTCACCCATTTAAGAAGCTCTATTCTTCTTGAAACAGGCATGATCATTCCGTATGGAAACTGATGAGATGGTGTGACATAAACAGCTCGTGCTAGGCTATCATAAAGCTCTTGGATGTTTATCCCTTTGTTATTAAGCGACACGGGTTTTAAGGAAAATCCATGCTGCTTAAATACAAAGCTAGCCCCGTCATAACAAGGGTTTTCAAAGGCAATGTCCCAGATGCTTGGTTTTAGCATCTGCGCTAGTAAACTGAGTGATTGCTGCGTACCTGCTCCAATAATAATTTGATGTTTTGAACAAACCACTCCTCTTGATTGATAAAGGTACGTCGCAATTTCTTCTCGCAGTGATTCTTCTCCTTGACTTTCTTGGTAAGTAAACAGAGATTCTCTATAAGCTTGAAGACTTTCATTGTATCGTTTTTTCCACTCATCCAAGGGAAACAAACGGTTATCAACTTTTCCATACCGAAAATCATAGGTACACGACTTTGTTTCTGAGTGAGGATGTAAAAATACAGTCGGCTTTCTATCTGTTTGCAGTAAATCAAACTGTGTATTCGTTACGTACAGTCCACTTTTGGGCCTGCTTTCTACATACCCTTCAGCTAAAAGCTGCTGATAGGCCATATCTACAGTATTTCGACTTACGTTTAAGTAATCAGCAAAAGACCGGATAGAAGGCAGTTTGTCATTCACTTCTACCCTGCTGGATACAATTTCTTTTTTTATATATTCATATAGCTGGTGATACAAAGGCATATCATCTTTGCGGTTTAATAAAGGTGTGAACTTCACGCTAGCTCCTTTCATCTGTCCCTATTTTATTTTTCAAATCTGGCTCTTTTAGAGGGGATACATTTCTTTTACTATAAGTGTAGATCATCTGATTAAAAAGGAGAAGATTTAATGACTACTATTACAATTCGTCAAGCTAATGCCGCTGACATGGAAGCACTTATTTCATTAATGAACGAATACATTGTTGATTTTTACAAGCGCCCTCAGCCTACCAAAAAGCAGCTGAGAAATTTAATTAATCACTTATTTCAGCATCCGGATGCTGGCGTTCAGTTTATCGCGACTCAAAATGACGAAGCAGTAGGTTTTTCGACGCTTTATTTTACATTTAGCACCACGCGTGTAAAGCCTGTAGCGATTTTAAATGACTTGTACGTTACTGAAAAAGCAAGAGGACAAAAAATTGGAGAAAAGTTATTTTCGACTAGTCACCAGTATACAAAAGAACATCAGTATGCAACTATGTCTTGGGAAACGGCTTATGATAACACAAGAGCCCAAATGCTTTACAGAAAAATGGGCGGAAATGTAACAAACGATGAATGGATTCACTACGACATTTCAAACGATATTTTATAATATTCTTCCATCCATAAAGTTTTAACACGTTCTTAACACTCCTTTCATAAATGTGTTTTATGATGAATACGACAAATAAATTAGTTTCTGTATGTATTTGTCACATTCTCTGTTAAAGTTTTCACAAAGTGTTCAAACTTTAAGTGAAAACGCTTTCTATTTTTGTGTATAATAAAAATATGCAAATGAAAATGAATGTTACAGCTCGTTAATCATAAACATTTTAAATATGGAAGGAGTTTTGAAGATGATTTTAAAAGCATTAAGAAAAAACGGGGCCGTTACAATTAACTATTATAAAAACGGTTTGCTTCAAACGTTTAAAGGAAAAGTACAGCGCCTAGATTTAACGGACCAAACGCTTTCATTAAAAGATGAACAGCAAAATACTTTCTCTATTCGCTTATCGGGAATTAAAGAAATTTATTGATGAATAGTTTACAGTAAAAAAGAACATGATGTTCATTCTGCTTTGCAGAAGTCATCATGTTCTTTTGATTTTAGCTTTATTTAGCTGATGTTTCTGTTTCTTCTTTCCCGTACATATATTTTGAAGGGTCGACTGTTTGAAAATCCTTCAGCTTGTGGAAACGAAGCAAGTCTCCATAAAGCACTTGATCAGATAACTCCAGTTCTTTTGCTACCTTCTGTTTATAAGCTTTCATTTGATTATTTTCTTTAAGGGCTTGGCCCGTCTTAGAATCATAATACGTTCCATCCACTAATGTATATTTAGGAGATACGTAGTTGCCATTGCGGAATGCCACTACATCATCATGATCCTTAGAAAATAAATCTGTGCCAAATTGGATAAACTCTTTGCTGTCAATCCCTACTAAATGAAGAAGAGTTGGCACAACGTCAATTTCTCCACCGTACGTATGATTAACTCCGCCTTTCACTCCAGGAACGTGAATGAATAGAGGTACACGCTGCAGCTGAGCATTTTCATAAGGGGTAATTTCTTTTCCCATTACTTTTTCCATTGCCGCATTATGATTTTCAGAAATACCGTAGTGATCTCCATAAATCATAATCACAGAATTATCATAAAGCCCAGAAGCTTTCAGTTCTTGGAAGAAAGATTGCAATGATTCGTCTAAATAACGAGCCGTTTGGAAATAACGGTCAACTGTTGCATCGCCCGTGTTAGCCGGCTGTATGCTTGCCTCATTGTTTCCAAGTAAAAATGGAAAGTGATTTGTTAACGTAATTAAATGCGCATAGAACGGCTGCGGTAAAGACTGCAGCATTGGAACAGATTCTTTAAAGAACGGTTTGTCTTTTAAACCATAATTAATTTTATTTTCACCCGTCATATTGTAATAACTTGCATCAAAGAACTTATCCACACCGAACTGCTTGTAAATTTCGTTACGGTTCCAAAACGTCTTATAGTCTCCGTGCAGCACAGCGCTCGTATAGCCAGCTTTTTGATCCAAAATAGCTGGTGCTGCCTGATACGTATTGCTTCCTTTCAGTACAAAGGCAGAACCTTGAGGAAGGCCGTATAGAGAGTTGTCCATCATCAGCTCAGCATCTGATGTTTTTCCTTGTCCCGTTTGATGAAAGAAGTTATCAAAATACGTAAAGTCATTTCCATGGGCCAACGAATTTAAGAAAGGTGTCACTTCCTGGCCATTTAATTTGTAATCAATTAAAAAAGACTGAAATGATTCCAAATGAATTTTAATAATATTTTTCCCTTTAGCTTTTCCAAAATAAACGGAATTAGGCTCCGCATAATGACTGTTTTTAAAATTAACGACGTTTGTTAAATCATTGCTGCTTGCAAAAGCTCGCTGTTTAGAGTTTTGAGCAGTCTGAACACCGTCATACATCGTATAATTATAGGCGCCTAAATACTTCACTAGATAATTGCGGTCAAAAGTTCGAGATAGAAGCTGTGGGCGATCAATTTCTGCTAATGTTAAATTTACAGAAAAAACCATAAATCCTAAAGAAAGAATGGTTACAGCATTCTTAACCGATACTTTTTCATTATGCCAGTCAATTTTTTTACTAAAAAAGAAGAAAAAATAAATAATAAAATCAACAAAATAAAAAACATCATGTGCTTTTAATAAATCCATAATGCTTCCGCCCATACTTCCTGCATTACTTGTTTGCAACAGTGTAGGAAGCGTTACAAAATCGTTAAAAAAACGATAATAGAGAACGTTGCTGTATAACAGCAGCGTCATAATGAAACTGCCTGCAAGGATCCAAGCTCCTGCTTTCTTTCCTTTAAAAAATAAGCCGATTCCTAAAAAAATCAGCACTGAACTCACAGGGTTTATGAACAGCAGCATTTGCTGCATTACGCCGCTTACGCCTAAGTTAAATTCAGTTTTATAAGCCACGTACGACTTTATCCACATTAAAACAGCGGCTAATATGAAATAGTGCAGCGGCTTAGAAACGATTCGCTTCATTTTGATTTTCCTTTCTCGATTAGTTTATGAGTAGATTCACAAAGAACATATAGAAAACCTTTATCATTATACTCATAGAAAATGAAAATTAAATGAAATCCTAGCCTTCACAACCATAGATAGATTCTTTAAATTCATCTACTAGTTTACCTAATACCCACAAATAAATAAACTAAAATCACCTTTTTTATCATAAAACCCCTTCTTCCCTCATATACTGTACTCTGTTGCAACACCCGTACTGCAAACTTGTGCATTTTTTCACAATTTATATACAAACTATTCTCATCTTGCTGTATAATAATAATTCTGCCTTGAGCATTCTCCACATTCTTATGCTTAAGCCACAGCTTTCTTTTCATAACAGATGCACACATGAAAGGAGATGAATTAATGATTTTAAAAGCGTTAAAGAAAAACAAACATGTAACCGTGAATTATTACGAAAATGGCCTGCTTCAAACCTTCAAAGGAAAAATCCAAAATTTAAACCTAACCGACCAAACCCTCTCCCTACGAGATGAAAAACAAAACATTTTTTCCATTCGTTTGTCTGGCATTAAAGAAATTTATTAACAAAAAAGATCCTGAAGAATTCTTCTAGGATCTTTTTTGTATTTTTTATCCATAAACTATTGAAAAATTATACAATTGGTGTTAAATTAACTTTACATAATGTTAAATAAACTTAACAAATTCATTAAAAAGACAGCGGGTGATCATATTGACTCTTATTAATCACGTAAAAGAGCTTAGAGCTAAACATGGATATACGCAAGGAGATTTAGCTGAAAAAGTTGGAGCCACTCGCCAAACCATTGCAGCTATTGAAAAGGGAAATTACGTTCCTTCCCTACTACTTGGTTTAACAATTTGTGATGTCTTTCAATTAAAAATGGAAGATGTTTTTACACTTCAAAAGGAGGAGAAAAATGTTGAGTAATGTTATTAAATCTTATTTGTTGAATGTAGTGTCCCTGTTGTGCGTAGGTTGGTTTTTATATGATTTTTTAAGCCTAAATATTCAATTTAGTGAAGTTATGACCGACCCTGAGCCTCCGTGGGAAATTACTATGTCTATAGGCTCTTTTGCTTCTTTAATTGTTCTTTTAATTGTCTCATTTTTTTACTACCGCGCGCGTAAAAAGACGAAGAACGTTTCGCCTTTATTATTTCCTTTTGAATTTGCAGAAGAAGATGAACGTGAAAAGATGATAACAGCAGAAGCTTGCAAAAAAGCCTTTGTTTTCCTCCTATTTTCTATTCCTATAGGTGCTATATTAATAGCTTTTTATCCGCTGTTACCTAATTCTTTTAGCTTCTATCCCATTGCCGTTCTTTTGCTTCTTTCTCTTGTACAGTTAACGGTTTATTACGTATCAATTAGTAAGATTTATCGGTGATTAAAAAAGGGTTGTTCTAAAAAGAACAACCCTTTTTTAATCTAATAATTCACTGAATTCCCCCACAAAAATAATCCGACCTACATCTATTTCACTATTTTTTCATTTTTTCTGTCTATATTGAACTATAACAATTGAACGATGTATGTTACCTTCCACTGCAGTTTTTCTTCAGTGTTCAGTTGCAAAATATGAAAGATAAAAGGAGCATATCAATGGCAGCTAATAAATGGACAAAATGGATGGTTGGTTTATCGAGCGTTGCTGCATTTACCACTTTTATAGGACTTTCTCAAAAATATGATCAAACAAATTCAACAGCTCCAGCACTAAATAACGATGCATCAGCCGATAATTCATCTCAAACTCAAACGGAAGATGAGACGGAGATATTTCCAGATTCAGGATCTGGTTCCAATACGAACAATGGAACTAACGGGCAAGATCAATGGTCAAATGACAGTTCTAGTGAGCAAAGTGATCAGTGGTCAGACGATGATTCAAGTAGCCAGCAAGATCAGTGGTCTAATGATGATGCCGGAAATAGTCAGGATAATTGGGGCAATAACGATGATTCTTCTATGCAATCAAGACCTTCTTAAGGATGTGATATAATGAGCTACTCATTTAAAGCAATGAATACCGAATTTAATGTATATGAGCTTGAAACACTTGTCAGCCAAAAAGTGGAGAGCTGGTGTTATCTTGTAGAAGAAACCCTAAGCCGCTTTCTTCCAACAAGCGAGCTTTCACAGCTTAATTCGCTGAACGGAAGATTATTTTTACCGTCAAAAATGTTGTATGAAGCTGTAAAAACAGCCTCTTACTATCACAATGAGACAAACGGGATTTTCAACCCATTTCTGTATCACTCTATTCAAACTCTAGGATATGACCAAAGCTTTGAACAACTGCCTAACAATCAGCTTCCTCAAGAAGTAGCAGCTTTTGATGCTGTTAACCCTATTATGATTCACAAAGGAATGAGAAGTATTCAGCTTGCTTCTAATGTCGGTCTGGATTTAGGCGGAATCGCAAAAGGTTGGAGCATTCAGCAAATGGCGAATCAATTAAAGAAAAAAGGAACTTCACTTGGTGCAATCGATGGAGGCGGTGATATTGTAACGTGGGGGCCTGCTAGCAAGCACCGGTCTATTGCGCTCTCTCATCCATTTGATTTATCAAAAAATCTCATGAGTATTAAAGTAAAGAGCAACAGCGGCATTGCCACAAGCAGTGTGGGCAAGCGATTGTGGAAAGTAAACGGACACACTCACCATCATATTATTGATGGCAGAATCAGCAAGCCTAGTTCATCAGAGCTTCTGCAAGTAACGGTTGTTTCAGAAGACTTGACCGTTTCTGAAGTCTATGCAAAATGCATGCTTATTCTCGGATGGGACGCTGGATTAAGATTAGCTAAAATGCATCACCCTTCTTTAGAGGTAATTGCGGTTACAAAAGAAGGCGAAGTGTTAATCGAAAAAAATGTGAAAGGTCAGGTATACCATTATGGCTACTCTCCTCGCGCAATTTAGTGCCCACTTTCCCGTTTGGAATACCATTCGGGCAGCCGGCTTAACTTCTTATTTGCTCATGTTTGTATCGGTTGCCGCTGGCATTTCTCACAGCTTTTCATTTTTTAAACCAAAACGAAAAAAACAGCTTTTGCTGGTTCATCAATCATCAGGGTGGTTCGGATTATTATTTGGCATGATTCACGGACTTGTTTTATCATTTGATCAATCGATTCATTTTTCACTTTCTGACATTTTAATTCCGTTCACTTCCGATTACAAACCAATTAGCACAGGTCTTGGTACTATTTCACTCTACATTTTATTCGTACTGATTATCACATCCGATTTTATAAAACAGCTGGGGAGAAAAACATGGAAAGCCATTCATTTTCTTGCTTTTCCAGGCTATTTGCTCGCACTGTATCACGGCATTACTTCTGGAACAGATACACAGCAACCGCTTATTCTTGGGATGTACAGCATCACTGGCTGCATCGTTTTGATTTTGCTTTTTTTACGACTTCAACACCAGTCAGCTACTAAGAACCAAAAAAAAGCTCAGGAAAACTAAAAAACGCACTCTATCATAGAGTGCGTTTTTTCTTATCCGCGTCCTGCTTGGAATGATGGGTACTGTGTCATACCACCGTCAGCAAAGAGTGTAATCCCTGTTACATAACTTGCCTCTGAAGAAGCTAGCCATGCAGCAACCGCTGCAATTTCTTCCGGCTCTCCAATGTATCCCATTGGAATCATGCTTTCTACATCTGCACGCTGCTCAGGATCAGCGAATTTCTCAGCGTTAATCGGTGTATTAATCGCTCCCGGTCCAATGTTATTTACACGAATACCTTTTGGAGCGTATTCTAATGCAAGTGTTTCGGTCATAAGCTTCATTCCGCCTTTACTTGCTGCGTAATGAACAAATAATGGCCAAGGAATTTTCTCGTGAACACTCGACATGTTAATAACTGTTCCCTTAATATCATTTTCCACAAAATATTTAATCGCTTCACGGCTGCCTAAAAATGCTCCCGTTAAGTTCGTATCAATGACTTTATTCCAATCGCTTAAAGACATTTCATGAGATGAAACCGGATTTTCCATTCCTGCGTTATTAATCATAACGTCTAACTTTCCAAATTCTTTAATAGCAGATTGAACTAAATTGATCACGTCAGACTCAACTGTTACGTCACCTTTAACGGCAATTGCCTCTCCGCCAACTTTTTTAATTTCTTCTAAAACGCTGTTAGCTTCTTCTTCTTTCGAACGATAATTCACAACTACCTTGGCTTTTTCTGTCGCAAAACGAATCGCCATTGATTTTCCCAAACCGGTAGATGAACCTGTTATGACAACTACTTTTCCTTCTAAATCTTTATACATTGTTAATACCCTCCTAGTTAGCTTTTGGCGAGTCCTAACATGACTCCTGCTATGATGATCAGTATAATTCCAATAATAATCCCAACTAGCTGACGCTTCGTTTTCTTCTCACCTAAAATAATGATCCCGCCTAATGTTGAAATGACGATTCCCATTTGGGAAAGCGAAAAGCTTGTCGCTACGCCTACTTTAGGTTGTGAGATGAATAAAAACATATTACCAGCGGCCCAAATAAGACCTGGGATAATGTTGCGAATTGCATATTTATTAAATGGCTTATGCTTAAACGTCAGCAATACTCCTCCAATAACCATACCAATCGCTTGAGGTAATAAAGCCGACCATCCGTCTACATTAAATAGACGGGCTACTACAACATAAACTAAATAACCAACGGTTGAAATTAATAAAATAACAATTCCTTTTTTGAAGTTTCCTTTTCCTTCTTCAGCCTCTTTCTCTTCTTTGCTTTGAAGTGATGCTAAAACAATCCCTACAATAATAAAGATAAGAGCTAGCACACCAAGAATGATTGAAGTTTTTGTAGACCACTCGTGAAACACAATTACTCCAAATAATGAAGTGGAAACTAACTGAAGCCCAGTTGAAATAGGCATCGTTTTAGAAACTCCAATTAAATCAATACTTTTCAGCTGATTACTTTGTCCAACTGCCCAAAATAGCCCCGATACAACTCCAACCCCAAAGATTAAAGGTGTAAGCGTAGGGTGTACAAAAATATAAATACCGATGGAGAAAATCAAAGCTCCCAATGTGGTTCCAAGCGTTTGACTATAAGGTCCTCCGCCTAGTTTCACATTGAAAAGCACAATACTTCCCCAAAATATGGCTGGTAAGACAGCTAAAAATATGTCCATGTTTCAAAACCTTCCTGTGCTAAAATTAAATGTCAAAGTGCATATTCCCCAATTTTTCCGCCATTAATCCTTTTTCAGGGACATTTTATGAATTAATGACCGCACGAAATATTCTTTGGATAGCGAAAACTGTATACCTTAATTTGTTCTAGGAGAGAAAAAGATATACTTTCTAACGCAAAAAAACAGCTTTTCCAAATAAAAGCTGTTCTGTATCATTTAATTTATTTTTAACATATAGCGATTAATAGGTCTCCCCACTCTGCCGTATTCAACTGATAATTTCAGCTCGTTTTCCTGTTCTAAAAACTCTAAATACCTTCTTGCTGTAACACGCGCAATTCCTACACCGTCCGCTACTTCTTCAGCAGAAATTGGATGATTTTGTTCGGAAAGATATTGTTGTATCCTCCTTAGCGTAACCGCATTTAGCCCTTTTGGAAGCAAATCGGCTTTTTCTTCGAATTGCTGAAACAGCATAGAATCTAATTCAGACTGAGTAATATGTTCTTTTTGACTTATTTTAACTTGAAACGAACGATACTGCTCAAGTGCTTGCTTCATTCGTTCAAACTTGAACGGTTTCATAATATAATCCACAGCGCCATATTGAAGAACTTTGCGTACGGTTTCAATATCACTTGCAGCCGTAACTGCTATCACGTCTGTTTTATAGCCATTTGCTCGAATTTGCTGTAAGGTAGTTAAGCCATCTTGACTAGGCATATACATATCAATAATCGTTAAATCAGGCTGATGTTTTTTAATGAGCTGTACCCCCTCTAAACCATTCGAAGCTGCAGCGATGACGATGAACCCTTCAACTTGTTCAATAAATTGGCGGTTCACTTCTTGTACCATAGGATCGTCTTCTATGAGAAGCACGGTCCATTCTTTTTTATTCATTTCCCACTCCCCCTATAAAAAGAATGTAATGATAAAAGTCGTTCCAACATCTAATTCTGACTCTACTTCGATCTGACCGTTTCCTTTTTCAACAATTTGTTTTACTAAATGCAAGCCAATTCCTCTATTTTCCTTTGCTTTGGTTGAAAAACCTTCATCAAAGATTCTCGCTACTTGATCCTCATTCATACCACACCCGTTATCTTCAACTAATATAGAAAGAATGCCGTCATTTTGTTCCATACTTATATAGATCTTCCGTTCACGACGCTCCATATGTTGATACGAATCAAAAGCGTTCTCAATTAAGTTACCAATAATAATCACAAAATCATGATGATCTAAGTAAGGAGGAAATGAGTGAAGCTCGCTGTGGCGATCGATAGCTAACTCAATTCCAAGTTCTTTGGCACGGCTGACTTTGCTCAACAGCAATCCCGATATACTTTCATCTTTAATATGCTTATGAAGAAATTGGGTGAGCTCTTCTTGCTGTTCAGACACTTGAAAAACATACTGAAGAGCCTTGTCTTTATTTCCAAGTTGGATAAGCCCTGCAATCGTATGAAGTTTATTCATGTATTCATGGTTTTGAACTCTAAGAGCGCTTACAAATGATTTAACTCCTGTTAACTCTTCAGCTAATTTTTTAACTTCCGTTCTGTCTTGAAAAATAGCGACCGCACCGACTGTGTGATTATTAACTTTAATCGGCACACGATTGCTTAAAATATTCAAATTTCGAACTTGAAGCTCTCGATTATAAACAGGCTGATTAAGCTGCAGAATTTCTGGAAGCCTTGTATCTGGAATCACATCATAGATCTTTTTTCCAATTACTTCATCGGGTACCTCCATCATAATTTTCGCTTTATGATTAAAAATAGTGATGTTCTCCTCTTTATCAATGGCAATGACTCCTTCATGCATGGCATTAAAGGTCTCCGTTCGTTCTACGAACAAACGAGCAATTTCATGAGGTTCAAGCTCAAACATCTCTTTTTTGATACGAGATGCAAGCGCCCACGCTCCCCATCCTCCAAAAAAAAGAGCAAGACCTGAGATAAGAAAGATTTCTTTTTTTAAACTTAAAATGACCTCTGTAAATTTCGGAAGAAGATAGCCTGAGACAACCACTCCTACTTGTTCATGCTGATCGTTTACAACGGGCACAAAAGAGCGAATGACCATTCCGCCTTCTCCTTTTGCTTTATCGGTATAGGTATGTTCTGCAAACGCCTGTCCCTCATCATCTCCTTTAGAGATTTCTCCAATCATGCTTTGCAAAGGGTGAGACAAACGTTCATGATTCATATTCATAACCACTACATAATAAGCACCGTGAATAATGCGAATCGGCTCTACAATTTGATTAATGTTCTTACTATCTTTTTCAATTTTTTCTCGAATTTCAGGCATTTCAGCAACTGTTCTCGAAGTGATTAAAGCCCTCTGCTCTAAATCATTTTCTTTTGACTGTACAAAATTATTAATCACCACGATACTTGCTAAAAACAACGAAAAGGCCACGATAAAAAAGATTAACCCCGTCATTTTCGTTTGCATCGATAAGCGCATCATAGCGGAACACCTACTGCTGATTGAAGTTTATTTTAATTTTACCACGTTGAGAAATTGCGTGTTAGAATATTTGTAGAGAAAAATTATTGAATCGCGGGGTTGGACATTTTGAAGATGTTTATAGGGGCAAGTATCATTGTTAGCGTTTTCTTGATGATCTATGTTTTTTTGCAGTATACGGTTATAAATCAGGATAATGTGTATCATGACGATGAGCAAAAAGGATTAAATAAGCAAATTGTGATTAATTTTAGCCACGTGGTAGCTGAAAATACTCCAAAAGGCTTAGCCGCTCAAAAATTTGCTGAAATCGTTAATCAAAAATCGGATGGTAAAGTTAAAATTGAAGTATATTCAAACGGCGTATTGTATTCAGACGACGAAGAACTTGCCGCCCTTCGCCGAAATGATGTACAAATGATTGCACCTTCCATTTCAAAGCTAAGCGACCTCTCCCCTACGTGGCAGCTTTTTGATCTTCCCTTCATTTTCGATGATTACAGCGAAGCAAAACAAGTGTTTACCGGTAAAATCGGACAGGATTTGTTGAGTACGCTGCAAGAGAAAAACATTAAAGGGCTTGCTTTATGGAGCAACGGCTTTAAACAAATGACTAGCAATACGAAACCTTTGCTCCATCCAGCAGATTTTCAAGGTCAAACGTTTCGCATTATGCCAAGTGAAGTAATCAAAAAACAATTCGAACTTCTTGGCGCCAAGCCTCAGGCTGTCTCGTTTAATAAAGTATATCAATCCCTTGAACGACAGGAATTTGATGGACAGGAAAATACCATTTCTAATATTTATTCAAAACGTTTGTACGAGCTGCAAAAATATATGACCATCAGCAACCATGGATACTTGGGCTACGCTGTTTTAATGGATGAAAAGTATTGGGACAGCCTCCCTGAAGATGTAAAACAACTATTAAGTGATGCAATGGTAGAAACAACTAACTGGATTTGGACTCAATCAAAAATGATGAACGATGAACAGCTGCAGCAAATAAAAAATAAGTCTGGCATGCGCGTTTATTACTTAAATGATTTACAAAAATCCGAATGGAAAAAACAGTTTAGCTCTCTTTATCAATCGTTTGAAAACAATGCAACAAAACAAACGCTTGATATCATTCAACAAATAAAAAATATCGAAAGCAAAAAGTGATGACTATATGTTCATCACTTTTTTTGACCAAAATGACCAAAAAGAACATTATCACCAGAAATATAAATAGTTAAAATTATCAGTTAATATAAGGATAAGAATAATGTAAGCGTTAACAAAAAACATTCTCGAAAGGAGCATTACGTATGAAATTAAGTTTTAAAAATCTAACTGTTCAAGTTGTTATCGGTATCCTTCTCGGTATTGCAATTGGCTTCATGTTTCCTGAATTTGGAGCCAAATTAAAAGTATTGGCTGATATCTTCATTAAATTAATTAAGATGGTAATTGCCCCAATTATTTTCTTAACAGTGGTCATCGGTATCGGAAGCATGGGAGATTTAAAGAAAGTGGGACGAATTGGAGGTAAAGCTCTTTTATACTTTGAGATTGTCACTACTTTTGCCTTAGCAATTGGAATTATCGTTGTAAACTTTATCAAACCTGGGGCTGGCTTTAATATCAATGGCGCAAGCGGAGCTGATGTTACTCAATATACGCAGCAAGCAGCTGAAGCGGAGCATGGCTTTATGGAGTTTATCATGGGAATTATTCCAGACAGCGTATTTGGCGCAATGGCAAATGGTGAATTATTGCCAATCTTATTCTTTGCCGTACTATTTGGAATGGCTACAGCTACACTCGGCGAAAAAGCGGCTCCTGTCATTACATTCTTTGAACGCTGTACAGATATTTTCTTTGGCATTGTTAATATGATTATGAAACTTTCACCTATTGCGGCGTTTGGAGCGATGGCTTATACGATCGGTAACTTTGGAATAGGCTCTCTTCAAAAACTCGGTTTCTTAATGGGATCTGTTTACATTACTATGTTCTTATTTATTGTATTTGTACTTGGAACCATTGCTAAGATTTATGGATTTAATATTTTTAAATTCATTGCTTTTATTAAAGAAGAAATTCTACTTGTATTAGGTACGTCTTCTTCGGAATCTGCACTGCCAAAAATGATGGACAAAATGGAGAAGTACGGATGTTCAAAATCTGTAGTAGGACTTGTCATTCCAACTGGTTACTCATTTAACCTAGATGGAACAGCAATCTACTTATCCATGGCTGCTATCTTTATCGCTCAAGCGTATGGAGTCGATCTGTCGTTAATGCAAGAGATTACGCTACTTGGTATTTTAATGCTAACGTCTAAAGGAGCTGCCGGAGTTACTGGCTCTGGATTTATTACACTAGCAGCTACGCTTGCTGCATTTCCGATGATTCCAGTTGAAGGAATCGCGCTGTTAATTGGGGTAGACCGCTTTATGTCGGAAGCTCGTGCCATTACAAACTTAATTGGAAATGGTGTAGCAACTGTAGTTGTATCGAAAATGGAAAATGAATTTCATCCTCCTGTAGAAACAGTACAAGATGTTAATTCCGCACCTCCATTAGCTAAGTAATAAAAAAAGAAGTTGAGACATAGCGAAATGAATCCAATCTAAAGACGAATAAATGGGATACATGAGCTGAACCGCTTATGACACCGCAGTTGATTTCCGTACAAGACTTCGCTTTCCGCGGGCGGCCGATGAGCCTCCTCGTCGCGTACGCTCCTGTGGGGTCTCATCTGTTCCGCTTTTCCCGCAGGAGTCTTCGCCTTGTCCTCCAATCAACTGCTAGAAGGATCTAAACAAATGAAGCCTACGTTCACCACAAAAAAACGAACCACTAATCAAAATTGATTAGTGGTTCGTTTTTCACTTCATCTTAAATACTTTTGTCCCAAACTTTTTTTAGGATTAATGCGTTTCTTTTTTAGAACGTCCGCTAAGTTTCCCAACAACCACAACTAAAATAGCTAACAAAATAGGAATAATCGTATGCAAATGCGGATTCAACCCTTCTAATACGTGTCCCACCGCTTTGTCTTTAAAGATCATTTCACCAGCAGTATAGCCAAGAAGCGCTGCTCCGGCAATGATGATAATCGGGAATTTTTCCATAATTTTCATTAAAAGCTGACTTCCCCAAATGATTAACGGAATGCTGATAACAAGACCAAGGATAATGAGTAGAATATTGCCGTTAGCCGCACCCGCAACCGCTACTACGTTATCTAAACTCATAACAAGATCCGCTATAATAATTGTTTTAATAGCACCTGCTAGAGTTGAATTCGCTTTAATATCTCCATCATCTTCACCTTTTAAAAGACTAATAGCAATCCATAGAAGAAGCAGGCCTCCGATGAAATTTAAAAATGGAATTGTTAATAAATATACAGCGACAAATGTTAGCCCTACACGTAGTACAACCGCTCCTAATGTACCGAAAACAACCGCTTTGTTTCGATGCTCGTCCGGAAGATTCCGACAAGCTAAAGCAATCACGACTGCGTTATCGCCACTCAGTACAATGTTAATCAGTAAAATTTCTAAAAGATTTAAAATAAAACTCTGATCCATAAAAAAACTCCTTGATTGATTTTTATTAGCCTATTTCTCTATCTCTTATTTCATTACTAGAAATAGAGAACTAAAACTCTATCAACATAACCCGTTCTTACCCTTTAATGGAGAGAAGTAGTTATTTCACTAACAGTATTTTATCACTAAAAAGAAATTTGAAATAGGTATTTGTAAAGGAAAAGTCAGTTCATTACAATAAATCAAACCTTATCCTTTATCTTTCATCTATTTTTCACCATCACTCTCTACTATTAATAGCAGGAGAGCATTTATAAAAAATAGAGTGACTTTATAAATAATACAAGCCTCCAATGCTTCTTCGTTATTTTGTAGTTTTTCGTCAGCTACGATATAAGAAAGGAGAAAATAGGTATGATTTTAAAAGCGCTAAAAACAAATAAATTATTAACTATTAACTATCAAAACAACGGTTTTGTTCAAACAGTAAAAGGTTATATTCAAAACTTAAACTTACTCGAACAAACTCTTCTATTAAAAGATGAAAATCAGCATGTACGATCACTTCGCCTATCAAGTATTAAAAATATTTATTGATAAAAAAAAGAAGAGATTGAGAGATAACTACACCAATCAACCGCTAGAAGCAGCTAAATAGAGTACATTCACGTTACCATAACCATAAAAAGATCCGAACGCTTTATCGTTCGGATCTTTTTTTAACATAAAATACTTTTGTCCTATCATCTTTTTATTTAACTCACTGTATGACGTGCAATTACTTCTTTAATTGATTCATATACAATTTCAACCATTGTTTTTAATTCTTCGTT
This sequence comes from Priestia sp. 10L35, assembly GCF_056395685.1. Lineage (NCBI taxonomy): Bacteria > Bacillati > Bacillota > Bacilli > Caryophanales > Bacillaceae > Priestia > Priestia sp. 10L35. Next base: position 203,268 of record NZ_JBFTKA010000005.1, read on the forward strand.
TGTCATTGAAAGAATAGGCATCATCGTAATCACAGGACCTAGCTCTCTAATAATTAAACCTTTTTGGCGAGCCGCTAAAATGATGTCTCCCATCACTTTTTTATCTTCAAAAATAGACTTTGTTTGGCGGTCTTTCACAACTTCGATTCCTGCCATTAATCCTCTTTGTCTAATGTCTCCCACGTTAGGCAGCTCATAAAGCTTTAATAGATAACGTTTAAAAACTTTTTCCTTTTCTTTTACACTACGGATTAATTCTCTTTCTTCTATCAGTTCAATATTTCTAAGCGCTACTGTACAGGCTAATTGATTTCCCGTATACGTATGTCCATGAAAGAAGGTTTTATTTTCATCTGGATGAGCTAAAAAAGCATTAAATATCTTTTCGCTTGTTAACGTAGCCGCAAGCGGCATATACCCTCCTGTTATCCCTTTTCCTACACACATAATATCCGGTACAACATCTTCTTGTTCACATGCAAACAGCGTTCCTGTTCGTCCAAATCCAACTGCTACTTCGTCACAAATCAGCAATACCCCGTACGCTTTGCACAGCAGCTCTACTTGTTTTAAAAAACCGGGAGGATGTGTAATAATACCCGCTGCTCCTTGCACAAGCGGTTCAATAATCAACCCAGCTACTTCTTCCCCTTTGTTCTGCAAGAGCTTCTCTAGCTGGTGAATACAGTAAGCTGAAGCTTGCTCTTCCGTTTCAAATCCTTCCATACGGTAAGTATAAGGAGAAGGTGTGGGAATTCGTTCAAACAGCAAAGGCTTAAAGATGCGATGAAATAAATCCATGCCTCCCACACTGACTGCCCCAATTGTATCTCCGTGATATGCCTCATTCAATGAGATAAATTTACTTTTGTTTTTGTACTTTACAGAGTCGAGATTTTGCCAATATTGATAGGCAATTTTCAACGCAATTTCGACAGCGGCGGAGCCTGTATCAGAGTAGAAGACTTTCGATAAGCTGCCAGGAGTAATTTCCGCTAACTTTTTGGCTAACAAAATAGATGGAACGTTTGCGGATCCAAGCAGCGTAGAATGCGCTAATTTTTCCACTTGTATATGTAAAGCTGTATTTAATTCCGGATCATTATGTCCATGCACGTTCACCCATAGAGAAGCGTATCCGTCTAAATATTTGTTTCCCTCTACATCATATAAATAGCTTCCTTCTCCTCTTTCAATAATAAGAGGATTTGATTGACGGTAAGCTTTCATTTGCGTAAACGGATGCCATACATATTCTTTATCCCATTTCTCCAGCTCAGCTTTTTGATACGGCACAGTCAAACACCTCCTGAATATGTTGAATAACACTTTTTTGCCTCATCATTTTCTCAATATATGCATCTAACTCTTCATCGATATGTGTGAATACTGGAACGGTCATTAAAGATGATATTTGAAGCAGCTTTTCAATCGTTCGAACATTATCGTTATGAATGATACTGCTGTGATTAAAACGATTAAAAATGAGTCCGTTGATTTTAAGGTGATGCTCACTTGCATATGAAAAGGTAGAAAGCGCATCGTGAATAGCTCCTAATCCCGTTGTTCCAACAGCAATAACCGGCATTTGTGCATCTATGATCAAATCTTTTGTCATATAGAACGTTGTTTCCTCCTCAATTAAAGGTACGGCAAGGCCTCCTGCTCCTTCCACGAGCACTACATCAAATTTCTTTTTTAATTCATTAATGCGTTTTAAGACGATTGAAGGCTCTACTTGCTTGTTGCTCAGTGCAATAGCCAAATGAGGAGACGTCTCCGGCTTTAACTGATAAATACCCGTATCTGCTACTCCGAGCCTTGTTTCAAACCAGTGAATATCCGGATAACCTCCAATTTCGTCTTGGTAGCCGGTTTGAAATGGTTTGCAAATTGTCGTTTTTATTCCTAGACGACCAAGTACTTTATACAAAATACTTGTAACCAGGGTTTTTCCAATATCTGTTCCAGTTCCCGTAATAAAATACGCTTTGCCCATTTTTTTCTCTCCTTTTTTTCTATGTCTTAGTTACCCCGCTTTGACCCGCTTTGATGACAAACGACTAAATTGAGGCTGCATTCGGTGAATCAGCACTGAACATAAAATACATAACAAAAGATCTCCAGGCATTGGCAAAACAGCTCCAAAAAGAAGTGTATCACTCAGTGAAAGAGGCTTTTCAATTATCCATTTCATTGCTCCGTAAAGCCAGAAGCAGCCGACTGCGTACACAATAGCTAACGTAGATAAATTAGCTAAAAAAATAGAAAAAGGTTTCTTTAAGTCATATTTTTGAATAAGGTAGCCGTTCATAAATGCACCCATAGCATAGCCAATTAAATAGCCAAACGTTGGTTTGAAGATATACCCTAAACCTCCTCCTTCTGCAAAAACCGGAACACCGATTAACCCAATACCTATGTAGCATAGCTGACTATACAAACCTAAACGCGGACCTAACAGCGCACCGGCTAAATAAACAGGAACAATTTGAAGAGTAAACGGTATGTAGGGAATAGGAATTTTTATAAATGCACCAATCGCCGTTAAAGCTGCAAATAAGGAAACATACGCCATTGTTTTCGGTTTCATATTCACCCTCCTTTCTCTTGTCGTTGCTTTAAGTTTGCAATAATTTCTTTTTATTTGTCAACTTAATTTTATTTTAAGTTTACAAATAAACAATAAAAAAAGACGCAAAAACCTGGGCTTTTGCGTCTTTTGATTTTTATAAAATTACTTTTTTGTCGTCTTTAAGCTGCACTTCTTGACGGCTGATAGATAAATCAACTTTCTTTTTTACACGTGCGTGATAATAAGCATAAAACAGCAGCGCTAGTGGAATACCGACATACAGTGCCATTCGCTGTTCTGCATCAAATGCCATGCTTCCCAATACGATTGTATTTAATACTAATGCGATTAAAGGTAATAATGGGTAAAGAGGGACTTTAAATTTTAAATCCTCGATTTGCCCTCCTTGATTTATATATCTTTTTCTAAATGCAAGCAGTGATGCAGCAATGGTAATCCAGCCAATTTGTGCACCTAAACCCGCTGCAGAAATGAGCCATACAAATACTGTTTCTTGAGCAAAGAATCCTGAAAGTAAAGATAAAAGCGCAATGCCTAATGTTAAAAGCAGGGCATTCATCGGCACACCGCGTTTATTTACTTTCATGAAAGCTGAACTTGCCATGTTATCTTTTGACAATGAATACAGCATACGCGTTGCTGCATAAAGACCTGAGTTAGCTACAGATAACAGTGCCGTTAGGATAACAAAGTTCATAATATCTGCTGCATATGGAATACCAATTTGGTCAAATACAACAACAAATGGACTCTCAACTACACCTGCTTTTTCAAGCGGAATCATACCCGCTAAGACAGCTACAGCTAGTACAAAAAATACAAGCGTTCTCCATACCGTTTGTTTAATTGCTCTTGGTACAGTCTTGTCTGGGTTTTCACTTTCCCCAGCCGCTACACCAATAAGCTCCGTGCCTTGGAATGAAAAGTTAACTGTAATCATGGTAATCAACACGGCACTAATTCCGTGAGGAAACACACCGTGAGCTGTATAATTAGAGAAAAGCGGTGCGCTGTCTCCATTACTTAATGGAAGAAAACCAAACATAGCAGCTCCACCAAGCACGATAAATAAAATAATAGCTAACACTTTAATGCTGGCAAACCAAAACTCCGCTTCACCAAACGCTTTAGCTGACAGTGCATTTAATGAGAATAATAAAAGGGCAAATATAGCACACCAGATCCATACAGGAGAATCAGGAAACCATCTTTGCATAAGCTGACCTGCTGACAAAAATTCTAATGCAACCGTTACAGCCCAGCCCAACCAATATAACCATCCAAAAGCGAAACCAACACCAGGGCCAATAAATTTTGTTGTATATGTCTGAAACGAACCGGAAACTGGCATTGCTACTGCAAGTTCCCCTAAGCAAAGCATTGTTAAGTACATAATGAAGCCACCTACGATAAACGAAAGGATAGCTCCAATCGCTCCTGCTTGGCTAATCGTGTATCCTGTTCCTAAAAAGAAACCTGTACCGATAACCCCGCCGAGCGAAATCATAAACAAATGTCTGCTTTTCATCGTCTTTTTTAATTCATTTGTTTGCTGTTGTCCTTCTATCATATTAACGACATTTCCTTTCAACCTATTTATTACGAGATATTACCTAGAAAAAAATTAATAAACCTTTGTTTTCTATGCATATTTACTTACATATTTATGCGGTGTTCTCAATTTAAATGAAACAGCCTTTTGTAATCTTAACATAATGCTCACTAGATTTAAAATGTTTTTCTGCAAAAGTAAAATGAATTTTTCTTGAATAGTGTGATTTTCTTTTACTGTGGATATTCATAACCATTTTTCTGCAAATGAATAGGTGATGCAACAAGAAAAAAGCTGTGCTTTCTAAGACGAAAGCACAGCTTTTTTAACTTTTTACCAAACAAACAATCCAACAATCATAGCACTTAATAACGAAACAGCGATACCGCTCACAAGCAGTTTCCATACGTTTTTTCCAATAATCGTCGATTTACCTTCTGATAACGTAGAATTATACGTCCCATAAATCATACCCACCGTACTGAAGTTAGCAAAAGATGTTAAGAATGTTGTAGCAACTGCAATCGTATGCGGTGGAAGTGTATCTAGATTTTTCTTCAAATCCATCATTGCCACGAATTCATTTGTTGCTAGCTTGATACCCATCAGCTGAGCTACGTACATTGCATCATGTCCCGTTAGCCCTAGTAAAAATGCGAATGGACTAAAGATATAAGAGAAAATCTTTTGTACAGTCAAGCCGTCTACGATAACGCCTAAAATACCGTTAAGCGCAGATGTAAGAGCTACATATCCAATAACCATCGCTAAAATAACAATAACCATGTTCATTCCGACTAACATACTGTTTGAAATGGTAGAGAAAAAGTCTTTTTTCTCCGACTTTGGCGGTACGTAAATCATATCTTCTTCTTTTGTAACATGAACTGGATTCAATAAGCTCACTAAAATAAGCGCGTTTAAACAGTTCAGTGGAATTGCTGTAAACACGTACGTAGCGGGAACCATCGTTAAATAAGCACCGATAATAGATCCGCTAATACTGCTCATACTCATAATTCCAAACGTAAGCAAACGGTTGTCTTTTAACACAGAAAGCTGATTACGAATAACCGCTAATGCTTCCGTATTTCCTAAAAACATCATTTGAATAGCGAAAAAGCTTTCTAATTTAGGCAAACGAGAAACTTTCGAAATGACCCAGCCTACTTTATCAATAATCCACGTTAAAATACCAAAGTAAGATAAAATATCAAAAAATGTCACGACAAAGATGATAGGCAGTAATGCACTGAAGAAAAAGTCAACCGTTTCATTTCCCATTACGGATGGGAACGCAAAAGCAATTCCATCGTTAGCACAGGAAATTAGCCAAGTAAAGAACGAAGCAATCTTATTAATAATCCATGTTCCAATTGAAGTTCCTAACATAAACCAAGTAATGAGGACTTCAACGACTAGCAGTGAAGCAATTGGACGCCACTTTATCTCTTTCTTTTTAGGAGAACATAAAAAGACGACACCCATTACGACAAAAACGCCTAATAAATTTAATAAAAAGTACATGCAAGCCACTCCCAGGTGTGTATTTGAAAAACAAAAAAGCTCTTACTTTTCATAAATTCTGACAATAACAGAAAGTATGAAAAGTAAGAGCTTTGAAAGAAGACTGTACTCATGAGAATACGCCCTTCTTTTTGCTGCTTATATCCAAACTTTCTTGTAGTCTAGTTTTTTACGGTTACTAGGTAGAGACTATCAGACCATATTACTGATAATATACAAGATCGTAATCTTAGCTGTATTCAATTGATATGAACAAATTCTACCCTTTATTTTTTTAATAATCAACACTTTAAAAGTTTTTCGGAATAATAAAATTGGTATGAAAATTCTATTTATTTATCACTCCTTTTGAACTACTCATCAGAAAATTACACAAAAAAAGTGAATTTAACCGTTCTTTTAACTCAATTATTTTCCTATTTTTGAAACAAAGAAATTGATTCTTTGATGAGTATGTTTAAATATCTACTTCGCTTTTCATTTAATTCCTCAAAAATATTTCATTTTTACGACTTGAGACGTAGAAAAAAATAATCCTGCTGTTCGTTGAAATTAACCGCTTTTCAATTTACACTTTATGGTAGAAGAAAACAAATTTAATTTAGGTAGAAAGCGGGTTATAACGTGAAAAAAATATTGGCTTTTATTTTAGTAATAGGTGGTACGGCAGTCCTCTTTTCTACTGCATTTGCACCTTCTTCTTGGTCGTTAAGTTCATTCAAGACGTCCAAGTCTGAAGCGGCGTTATCAAGTGATATTCAGCATATTCAAATTGACTCTCCAAGCATTAGTACAACTGTCGTGCCGCAAGATCGTCAAGATATTAAAACAAAAGTAGAAGGTAAAGGAAAAGTAGATGTAAAGCAAAATGGAGACACCCTAGTCGTCACTTATCAAAAAAGTCCTTTTCAATGGCTTTCTATTTTTTCAAATACAAAAGTGACAATCTACATTCCTAGAGATTATCACCACAACCTTGCGCTTACGGTAGGTTCTGGGGACCTTCAAGTTGCTGCACAGCCTGAGCAAGCACTTCAGCTGAAAGATGTTTCGATTAAAGTAGGTTCTGGAAATGCAAGTATTTCAAACTTGAGGAGCACCTCTCTTCGTACGGATGTCAATTCTGGAGATTTACAGCTGAGTAATGTTGAAAGCCAAACGGCTAAATTTGCTGTAGGCTCTGGGGAAATTAAAGGAACAAACTATAAAGGAAAACTTCAGGCGCGCATTGGATCTGGTGATCTCTATATGGATTTTAAAAAACTAGAAGAGGCCGTTTCTGTAGATGTAGGATCTGGAGATGCCGTGCTGGTTCTTCCGAAAAGCGCTGGTTTTAAAGTGAATGGAAAAGTAAGCAGCGGTGATATAAACAATGACTTTAAGTTAAGCAATGCAACCGTAACAGAAGATGTATTAAAAGGAAAGCATGGAAATGGAAAATATCCTATTGATGCAGCTGTTTCAAGCGGAGAATTAACGTTAAAATCAAAATAAAACGAACACGGAAGTGTTCGTTTTATTTATGGTCTCACTGCAATATACCACGCTACTCCTACGATTGATCCTATGAATACGACTCCGTAAATAATAGATAAATTCACTATACTTTTCTTTTTAGATTTTCCGTAATCTTCATCTACTTTCTTTGCAGCACTGATCGTACCTGCAAGGGCAGCAACGCCGATAATAATGACAAGAAGCAATGCTAGTTTCATTCATTCTCTCCTCCATATTTCGGTGATTGAATAAGACTGAATACCAAGATGTTATTTATTTCATTTTAAGCAGCACGATTTAATAAGAATATGAAAGCGTTATATCTTCTCTTTCTATCATAAAGCTAAATTATGTAAAATCAACCATCCAATCGTGCATTATTTTCCTCCGCCACTTTAAATACATAAAAAATTCCCGAGCTTCACTGCTCAGGAATCTTCACCTAATAGAGATGGTCTTTTAAGGTTTTAAAATGACTTTAATGCAGTTATCTTGATGATCATTAAAGATTTTGTAGGCATCAGCTGCGTCTGCTAAAGCGACTTTATGAGTAATAATTTCTTTTGGATCGAATTCTCCTTGTACAATTTGATCATATAATTTCGGCATAACGGGAATGACAGGAGCTTGCCCCATTTTGAGAGTTACATTTCGAGCAAAAAAAGCTCCTAACGGAAAACTGTTATAGTTGCTTCCGTATACCCCGGTGATTTGGACGGTTCCACATTTACGAACGGCTTTTGTCGCAATTTGAATAGGTCCGAGCGTTCCACCTTGAAGTTTTAATTTTTGTTCAATATATTCAAGAGGCGACTTTTTGCCATCCATACCTACACAGTCAATCACCACATCTGCTCCGCCTTTTGTGATTTCTTTTAAGTGCTCCCCCATATCTGGGTATTCTGTAAAATCAAAGGTTTCTACGGCATTCATTTTCTTTGCATGCTGCATTCGGTATGGAACATGATCTATTGCAATAACCCGTTTGGCACCTTTCATCCAAGCAAACTTTTGAGCCATTAATCCCACTGGCCCGCAGCCGAGTACGATAACGGTATCCCCTTTTTTAACATCCGCATGCTCTACACTCCAATAAGCAGTTGGAAGCACATCTGATAAAAAAAGAAGCGATTCATCTTCTAATTCGCACGATTCCGGAATGACAAATGGTGTAAAATTTCCAAACGGCACTTTTAAATATTCAGCTTGACCTCCTGGATGATTTCCAAACTTTTCGGTATAACCGAAATAGCCGCCAGAATCGTAATGTGGATTAGAATTATCACATTGGCTCGTTAAATCATCCTTACAGTACGCACACTGTCCGCACGCTACGTTAAAAGGAATAATAACTCGATCTCCTTTTTTTACTTTTGTAACATCCGGTCCTACTTCTTCCACAATCCCCATTGGTTCATGACCAATAATATAACCGTGAGGCAATGGCATGCTTCCTTGATATAAATGCAGATCAGAACCACAAATAGCCGTTGACGTTATTTTAATGACAATGTCATCTTTCTTCTCTAACTTCGCATCTTCTACTTCTGCTACTTTTACCTGATTAGGCCCTTGATACGTTACCGCTCTCATTTTCACCCTCCCTTTTTATAACCTTTATATTACTTAAATTTATCTAAAGGCATGTATTCTATCCGGGGAAATCAAGGAAAATAAAAAAGCAGCACTTACGCGTCTGCTTAAATGATTATTAAAACTGAAATATATGTTTTCCTACCAATACATCTGCCATCTTTACAAAGCGCTTGATTTCTAATACGTCATGAACTCGAACCATTTGAACGCCTTGTGCAATCCCTGCATATACAGTAGCTGCAGTTCCTTCCATTCTTTCCGTAGGAGGAGCATCGACTATTTGTCCAATAAATCCTTTACGAGAAGTAGCAAGCAGCACAGGATAGCCCATCTTTGTCAAATGATCTAGATGCTGAATCACTTCTACATTATGCGCAGCCGTTTTTCCAAAACCAACGCCTGGATCTAAAATAATTTGATCATCTCGAACTCCTGCAGCTTTTGCAATTGATATGCTTTCTTCTAAATCACTTATCATATCTGTAATCAGATTTGTATAATTGGGCTCATGGCGATTATGCATTAAAATAATAGGAACATTATAGTCAGCTGCAACTTGAGCCATTTTGGGATCAGCCTTTGCGCCCCATATATCGTTAATAATATGTGCTCCTGCTTCTAGCGCATGCTTGGCCACTTCCGACTTGTATGTATCTACAGAAATCGGCACCTCTACGCGCTTAGCCACTTCAGAAATAACGGGCACAATCCGTTTAATCTCTTCTTCATCGCTAATTCTTGTATAACCAGGACGAGTTGATTCTCCTCCGATATCAATGATGTCTGCTCCTTGCTTCACCATTTCCTCAGCATGAGCAACCGCTTTATCTACATCGTAGTATTTTCCGCCATCTGAAAATGAATCCGGGTTTACGTTTAAAATTCCCATAATAAGCGTACGGTCCGCATAATTCAGTTCATACTTTCCGCATTTGATAACCGATTGAGACGTTAAAGTTGACACTATCCTCAGCCCCTTCGTAATTTGCAAATTGATATATATTTATAAATATCATGTATTTTGAGAATGTCATACCGTTCGTAATTATATCAAAAGTTACCAGTCCTATGTGATTTTTCTTGGAGTTTCTTTCTTCTATAGTGTGAGATAAACATTAAAAGTGAATACACAGATAACATTAAAAATCTCTATCGTGCTTGTCTTCAGGGTCTTTTTTCCTCTTCTCACATCTTTTGTGAGTCTTTTTATTCAAAAAGAAAGGATTCGCATGAAAAGTGTTTAATTTATAGCAATAGTTGGGAATTTATAATTAAGTAACTTCCATTTTTATGGAATTCATTTTAAGGAGGATGACTATGACTCAACAACCGTTACAAGTCAAATTAATTCCTTATACAATTGAGTCGATTATCGACTCAACAAACGAAACGCCTAAAGGAGTAAGCTTAATTCAAGCGCCTGCTATTTGGGAACAAAGCAATCAAGGAGAAGGCATTGTAATTGCAGTTATCGACACTGGTGTTGACACAAATCATCCTGACTTAAAAGATTGTATTATCGGAGGAAGAAACTTCACTTCGGATTATGACGGAGATTCTTCTGTATTTGAAGATAATAATGGGCACGGCACTCACGTGTCTGGTACCATTGCTGCCGCGCTCAATAATGAAGGGGTAGTAGGAGTGGCACCCAAAGCAAAAATTCTAAGCTTAAAAGTACTTACCGGTGAAGGATCGGGAAATTACGAATGGATCATTGACGCTATTAACTACGCCGTCGAATGGCGCGGTCCTAACAATGAGCGAGCACGAGTTATTTCCATGTCACTCGGGGGACCACAAGACGTTCCAGAACTGCACGAAGCTGTTCAAAATGCTGTGAATAAAGATGTTTCTGTTGTTGTTGCGGCTGGAAATGAAGGTGACGACCGCGAAGAAACCTTTGAATATTCATATCCAGGAAGTTACAACGAAGTCATTCAAGTAGGAGCAGTGGACAACAGCTTAAATCTTGCCCCTTTTACTAATGCAAATGAAGAAGTGGACCTAGTCGCACCGGGAGTTAACATTATCTCTACTTACTTGGAAAATAAGTACGCGACTCTTTCAGGAACTTCAATGGCGACTCCCCACGTGGCAGGAGCTTTAGCTCTATTAATTAACTTATGTGAGAAGGAATTTGGCCGTTCTTTAATCGAAGCCGAAATCTATGCTCAACTTGTAAGAAGAACCCTTCCTCTTGGATATCGAAAAAGCTCTGAAGGAAACGGATTTCTCATGCTCGATTTGGTAGAGAAAATACATGATATTATTAACGTAGCCCGTATCAACCCTAGTAAGTAATAAATAAGAAAAACGAGAAATCTTCTTGGTTCTCGTTAAATTAAAATAAAGACATGCGAACGCATGTCTTTATTCATATCTTAATGCTTCGATTGGATCTAGCTTCGCCGCTTTGTTTGCAGGAAGCATGCCGAATACAATGCCAATCGTCATGGAGAACAACACTCCTCCAAGTACTACTTGCCACGAAATTAATGACGGCCAGCCAGCAAATAACGAAACAAGAGCTGCCCCACCCGCGCCGAGACCAATTCCAAGCAAACCACCAATTAACGTGAGGGTAATGGACTCAATCAAAAACTGAGTTAGAATTTGTCTTTTAGATGCTCCCAACGCTTTACGAATACCAATTTCTCTTGTACGTTCCGTTACCGAAACCAGCATAATGTTCATAACGCCAATCCCGCCAACAAGAAGAGAAATGCCCGCAATCGATCCAATAATCGTTGTCATAATTCGCGTTACATTTCCAATGCTATCTGCTATTTCTTCTAAGTTCTGCACTTGGTAAGCATCTTCCGCATCATGCAAATTATTTAACAAATCCGTTGCGTCATTGCCTACTTTTTTTAGTTGATCAGAGCTTGTCGCTTGAACACTAAGGTTGGTGTAATCGAGCTTACCGAAGCTTGATTTATACGTATTATTTGGAATATAAATGGTCGGTATTTCAAATGCTAAAAAGCCCGTTGCCTTTTTTGTTACACCAATAATTTTGATAGGCTGCCCTTGAACCCATACTACTTGTCCAAGGGCTTCTTTTTTATCAAATAGCTCTTTTTTCATATCGCTTGTGATAACACCTACTCGATTACCTGATAAAAAGTCAGAGCTGTCTAACATTCTTCCTTTTGAAACTTCCAGCTGATTAACTTCAATATATCCTTCGTTAATAGCATTAACAGTCGTATCAGATTCCTTGTCTCTATATCTTACCCCCATTCCCATTGAGCTAGAAGCCACCACATTCTTCACTCCGGGAATAGTCGAAAGAGCTTTAATATCATCCTCTGTAAAGATGGGCTCACCCGTCATTGAAAGGTCATCAGCTTGCATCTCGTCTTCAGGAGGCTGATAGTATACATCAACTGTATTGCTTGCTCCTGTTATTTCCGACTTAATCATTTGTTCTCCGCCTTGACCAATGGCTACAACGATAATAACAGCCGCTACGCCAATGATAATACCAAGCATCGTCAAAATAGAGCGCATTTTATGAGCAAGAACCGACGAGAGAGCCATGCGAATATTTTCTATCAAACTCATACGCTATCGTTCTCCTTATCGCTATGACTTAGCACTTTACCGTCACGAACGATAACTGTACGCGATGTGTATTCTGCCACTTCAGGTTCATGGGTAATGACTACAACCGTTGTGCCATCTGCATTAAGCTGAGAAAATTGTTCCATAATATCAGCACTTGTTTTTGTATCTAGAGCTCCTGTTGGTTCATCTGCTAAAATAAGCGTCGGATTGTTAACAATAGAACGAGCAATAGCAACGCGCTGCTTTTGCCCTCCTGATAGCTCGCTCGGTAAATGTTTCATCCGCTCACTCAGCCCTACTTTTTCAAGTGCAGCTTCTGCTCTGGCTCGTCTTTCCTTACGCGTTACACCGGCATATACCATTGGAAGCTCTACGTTTTCTACCGCTGTTAAACGCGGCAACAGCTGAAACTGCTGAAAAACAAAACCGATATGAATATTTCTTACTTTTGCAAGCTGCTCATCACTATAAGTAGAGATTTCTTGTTCATTTAATAAATAGGATCCTGAAGACGAACGGTCTAAACATCCGATAATGTTCATTAGCGTTGATTTACCAGAGCCAGAAGGTCCCATAATCGCAACAAATTCACCGTCATAAATCTTCAAATTAATATCTTTTAAAATTGGCACTTCCTCTTTGCCAAGATGATAACTTTTATGAATATTCACAAGCTCAATCATTGAACAGTCACTTCCGCACCGTCAGTTAAGTTCTTTGTAGGATTTGTAATGACTTTGTCTTTAGAAGTTACGCCGCTTTTGATTTCAATAAATTTATTTGTTGTTTCTCCAATCTTTACTTCCTTACGAACCGCCTTTTTATCTTTCACCACATATACATATTTTTCTCCGTCTTCATTTACAACTGCTTTTATTGGCAAAGATGAAGCCTTTTTACTGCTTGTTTCAATTTCAAGCAGCAGCTTAAATCCCGGCTTAATCATCGTGATATCCTGGTCATCTACTTTTACTTCAATTGGATATTGATTAGCTGCATCATTGCCGGCTTCTGCTGATGCCTGCTGCTGAGGTAGATAGTCAATTTGTTTAACGCTCCCTGCCCATTCTTTATCAGGCAGCACATCTGATGTAATTTTGACAGCTTGACCGGTTTTAATTTTTAATGCATCGTACTCAGACAGCACACCAGTAGCTAAGTATTCATCGGTATTACCAATATGTATAAGCGGTTTTTGAACGTCACTTGTGTTATTAACCGCTTCTTTATCTACTTCTAGCACCGTCCCATTGATATCACTCGCTACGTCTAAATTACGTTCTTTTTTAGCAATTGATTTGGCTTCTAGTTTGTTTCGTTCTAAATCAATTTTAGCCGTTTCTAAATCGAGATTGAGCTGCGTACGCTCTGTATCGATTTGATCTCTCGCTTCTTGCTTACTCATTTCTTTTTCCAATTCTTTTTGTTTTTTATTTAAATTAGAAAGCTGTTTGCTTACTGAGTCAATTTGCAGCTGACTGGATTTTTTTTCTAGCTTGTTTTGTTCTTGCTCTAAATCAAGCGTATCGCTTTCGTAAGTTACAAGAGAGGTTCCCTGCTGTACACGAGAGCCTTCTGTTACGTGAAATCGTTCAACCTCGCCTTTTTCAGCATCAAAATAGACATATTGCTCATCAGCAAGCTTTAACGTACCCGGAACCATAACTATATTCCTTAACTTTTTTTCCTTTATATTTGCTACGTGAACATTGATTGCTTTCCCACTTACACTTTGTGCACGATATACGTTAATCCCAATAACCACAACAATAACAACTGCTACAGCTGTAATAATTATTCCTTTTTTCATTTACAACCCTGCTCCTTTAAGAGCTTCTGAAGCAGCTCCTCCAGCTCCTGAAATAGCGGCTCCTAAGATGAATAAAATAATCACTGTAATAATAGAAACAGCTTTTGATACATTTGCCACTTTTTGTAGTCCTACTGCTGTCAGAATAAGTCCCCAGATAGAAAAGATTTCAATGGAAGTAAACACTCCTCCCATAGCACCTTTCGCACCAACCATTCCATTTAACGAAGTCACATTAGCTGAAGTATGGGCTAGTGCAGCTACTCCCGTATTAATTAGCTGACCGATTGCTGTGATGAATGTAACAAACAAATTCAAACTAAACATTTGGCGGTAAGTTGTTTTTCCAGTCCCTAACTTTGCAATTAAAAACAGAATCAAACTCGTGAATGCCAGTGTAGCAACTATTGCAATCAATCCTCCAATCGCTCCACCAATCATACTAAATGTTGAATTCACTTCAATGCCAGCTTCTTTTTGCTGTTGCAGGGCCTCTTGTCCCTGAGGGGTATAGACGGCTAGAATCGTTGTTGCAGCTGTTAAGATGAGGATAAGTAAAAGAGGTCCCCAGATGACCGGGCTGCTTTTCATTTTCTCAAGCTGTACAACCGGACTCGTAATAAAACCAAAAATAGAAGGCTTTCCTTTCTCTTGGACTTCCGAAGATACATTGACTTCTGTGCTCATAATCAAACTCCTTTTATTTTGTTTCGTTATTAGCTCTTAAGACCCGTCTTTTACTATTTTTTAAAGTCTTCTAGCAAAATCGGCTCTTTCTAAGAAACTCTCAAACACCTAATATTCTAACATAATTATACAAATTAATTGACATTTTTATTACATTTTATATTTTTTATGGTATTTTTAGAAATTAAAGAGATGTCTTAATGCTGAATGACAGCATTAATCTTATTTATATTTTCTAAATATTCAAATTATCATTTGACAACATTCAATAGAATTCGTATATTATGATTAAAGTTTATTATTCCTATGTTTTTTATAAGTTTTATATTTAAGGAGGAGTTTCAATGTCTGCTAAGAAACCATTTCGTCCTGAAACACAAGCCATCCATTCTGGCCAACAGCTTGACCCGGCTACTTTTTCGCGTGCGGTACCTATTTATCAAACAAGCTCATTTGGGTTTAAAGATACGGAGCATGCTGCATCTTTATTTAATTTAAGTGAACAAGGCTACATCTACACTCGAATTGTAAACCCTACTACGGACGTTTTTGAACAGCGAATTGCTGAGTTAGAAGGCGGAGTAGGTGCTCTAGGAGTAGCTTCGGGTCAGTCTGCTACTACCTTTTCCATTTTGAATATCGCTTCCGCAGGAGATGAAATTGTATCAGCAAGCAGTTTATATGGAGGAACATATAACCTCTTTTCGTCTACGCTTCCTAAACTGGGCATTACCGTCAAATTTGTAAACGCCGATCATCCAGAAAATTTTAGAAGTGCAATCACTTCCAAAACAAAGGCAATTTATGCTGAATCTGTTGGAAACCCGCAGGGAAATGTGCTAGACATCGAGGCAGTTGCAGACATTGCCCATGAACATGGAATTCCTCTTATTATTGATAATACGGTTCCAAGCCCTTACCTTCTTCGTCCCATCGATTTCGGAGCAGATATTGTCGTTCATTCTGCTACTAAGTTTCTTGGAGGGCATGGAACAGCAATTGGGGGTGTTATCGTAGACAGTGGAAAATTTGATTGGGAAGCGAGCGGGAAATTTCCAGACTTAACAACTCCAGATCCAAGTTACCATGGCCTTGTATACACAGAAGCTGCCGGTGAAGCTGCTTATATTACAAAAGCGCGCGTTCAGCTTTTACGAGATATTGGAGCTGCTTTATCACCTTTTAATTCCTTTTTACTCCTTCAAGGGGTAGAAACACTCCATCTGCGATTAGAGCGTCACAGCGAAAACGCATTAAAGGTAGCGAAATTTTTAGAGCAGCATGAATTAGTAGAATGGGTAAATTATGCGGGGCTTCCTTCCCACCCTTCCTATTCTTTGGCACAAAAATACTTGCCTAAAGGGCAAGGAGCAATTTTAACCTTTGGTGTAAGGGGAGGAAAAAACGCTGCGGCTAAGTTAATTGATTCGGTTCAGTTATTTTCTCATTTAGCCAATATCGGCGACTCTAAATCACTCATTATTCACCCGGCAAGCACCACTCATCAACAGCTATCTAAAGACGAACAAAAAGCTTCGGGTGTGACCCCAGAACTCATTCGTCTATCGGTTGGAACAGAAGCAATCGACGACCTTCTTGAAGATTTAGATTATGCCTTAAAAGCCAGCCAAAAAGTGAATACAACTGTTTAAAAGCTGTGATTTTTCACAGCTTTTTTTATATCATCCAATAACTTTTTATACTTTCCCTTATGCTACAATAAACAAAACGAATGAAAAAGGAGTTACTATGAACACGTTCAATTCAATACCTGCTATCACATTTACAGACGTTCATAAAACATTTAAGGATAAAGAACATAGTGTTTTAAAAGGCATATCGGGTACAGTAATGCAAGGCTCGCTCGTCATGATGGTAGGACCATCAGGATCCGGAAAAAGCACCCTTCTTTCCATGTGCAATTTACTTTCTGCACCTGATGAAGGAAGTATTGAAGTATATGGAAAAGACATTAGCAAATGGACTATTTCTGATTTACGAAAAAAAGTGGGCATTGCTTTTCAATCAGCTCCTGTTATTGATGGAACAGTGCGTGATAATATGATGCTTGTTCAAAAACTGCATGGCAAGCAGGATATTATGCCTGAAGAACTCTGTGCCTTAACGGGTCTTTCCCCTGACTTGTTAGAGCAGGATGCCAGAGATTTATCCGGTGGTCAAAGGCAAAGGTTATCATTAGCCCGCACGCTGTCGAACGGCTCTGACCTTTTACTTTTAGACGAAATCACTTCTGCTTTGGATGCCACTTCTGCTCATGAAATTGAACAGCTTATTTCTCATTTACATAAAGAGCAGAATAAAACGATTATTTGGGTTACCCATAATTTAGATCAAGCGAAACGTTTAGGAGAGGAAGTCTGGCTTTTAATGAACGGAGTGATTGTAGAAAAAGCCAAGACAGAGACCTTTTTTCATGCTCCTGTAAAAGCTGAAACAAAACAATTTATTGAAGGAGCCTTTCTATGAGTTCACTTTCACTGATTTTTACCATTGTTTTTGTTTTTATTGCTCTTTTTTTATCAAAATCTTTTCGTATAGGACTCGAAAAAGATATTATTATTGCCAGTATTCGAGCAGCCGTTCAGCTGTTAGTGATCGGATATGTTTTATCGTTTATTTTTGACGCGAATCACCCTGCTTTTATGATCTTCATTTTATTCCTTATGCTGACAGTCGCTTCCCAAAATGTTGTAAAGAAAAAAAAGCAGGGAGTTAAAGCTTTTTTGCGTGTATTTGTCACTCTTTTTATTGTAGAAATCCTGACCCAAAGCGTTATGCTCGGACTACATATTATCCCTGCTACTCCACGATATATCATTCCTGTCAGCGGTATGATTATTGGAAATTCGATGATTTTGGCCAATTTATTTTTAAATCGGTTAGATGCTGAAGTAAATAGAAGACGAGACGAAATT
The DNA here is from genome assembly GCF_056395685.1 of Priestia sp. 10L35. Lineage (NCBI taxonomy): Bacteria > Bacillati > Bacillota > Bacilli > Caryophanales > Bacillaceae > Priestia > Priestia sp. 10L35. The sequence continues at coordinate 221,042 of NZ_JBFTKA010000005.1, forward strand.
CAATTGATTCTGGCGCTTGGCGGCACTCCTAAACAAGCTATTCATAGTATTTTAAATGCCGCAATCAAAGCTAGCATGATTCCTACTGTAGAAAGTCAAAAAACAATTGGACTCGTTCAGCTTCCGGGTATGATGACAGGCCAGATTATTGGAGGGGCAGATCCGATACAAGCTGTCAAATTCCAGCTGCTTATCGTTTTTACTATTCTAGCGTCTGCTACGCTTTCCTGCGTCATTTTAAGCCAATTAACATATCCTACCCTTTTTAATAGCTATCAGCAGCTTATCCGTGAGCATACATAAAAAAAGAAAGGAGACTCCTTTCTTCTTTTTTTATTGAGCAGCTTTTTTTAATCTTTCTCCTATGTCACTTCCAAAGGTTACTCCTAAATCGCCGAGCCATCTTCTATACGCAATACTCAGTCGGTCCGGATTCAAATGAAGCTCTGCTTGTAAGTCAAGCGGCAGCTCTTCTGGTTTTTGACTTTCCACAATACTGGTATCTTGTTCAATAATAAGCTGCTGAAAATCGCGGAAATATTGATCAGGTGCATCAAACGAATAGTTTCTAGAAACCAGCGCAAACACGGTGGACTTTCTTTCCTCTTCAGGTAAAACCGCAAACAGCATTGAAAAGATTTCACCCGTTTCGTAGTTAACTTTTTTCAACCTCGCAACGGTAGGACGAAGAATTTCAAAGGTATAATAAATAGTCGCAAAGTTACCCGTGCCATCTGCATCTGCGTACACAGCGATTTCATCAGAAACGTAGCGATTATCTTTCCAATGCACCTTATAATCAGGAATTTCGGCGTAGTCAGAGTGCCCAAGGCTTCCTTCGTGAACAAAAGCCAAATGGCTTACATCTAGAAAGTTTTCTACGACACGAGGAGCTGCTGCCTGTAGAGTATGAGGGCTGGCGCAAACCGTTTTGAATCCGGAGTTAAGATGTTCATCATACAGGGGAAAAGGAGTATCACCTGCCTCGCTGTTCATCTTCACCCATATAATCCCGTACTTTTCAACGCAGTCATACACCTGTGCTTTTGCTTTTGAAGGAATAGCTCTTCCCGGCGGCTGTTGAGGAATTTTCACACAAGCCCCGGCATCATCGTATTTCCATCCGTGATAAGGGCATACGATGCAATCATCTACCACTTTTCCAAGAGATAACGCTGCACCGCGGTGGATGCACAAATCTTTAAATGCTTTAATAGCATTAGTTGTGCGAAAAAGGACAACTCGCTCTTCTAAAATCGTTACTTGCAAGGGCTGATCTGTTAAATCATGTGAATAAGCTGCAGGCAGCCATTCCTTAGCCAATACTAAATCTTTAATCATCTGCATCGCCTCCGTACAATAAGTAAATTTATTTCTTGTTTATAAAAAAAACCGCAGAAATAGAAGGAGTGCTTCTAATTCCGCAGCTTTTTCGTTCCGTAAAACAGACTATAAGCGCGCGAAGATTCTAGATGATTGCAGATAGAGCGACCTTAGCACTTCATCTACAACGACAATACGTATTCATCGCTATTTTTTTAACCTTAAAACCTAACCCTTATATATTGAATAAAGAGCGGCCAGCCGCTAAAAGCTTTTCTGTCCACTGATTTCTCTTAGTTTTACTTTATCAATTTCCCACTGAAAAATCTCTTGATTTGTAAGCATCTCTAACATAATTTTTTCGGTTAAACGAATAAAAGCTGCGGTTTTAAAAACCGCAGCTTGCTTTATTATGAGCTCATATAACTGGCTGTATATTTTTTCGTCTGCTTTTGTATTTCTTGATTTAAATGTTTGAAAAATGAGAGGGTTTCTTCATAATCCGTCGCTTTTTCATGAAACTTCAATGTAAGATTTTCTTCAAACAACGTTTCTCCTTGATGGCCAACCGCTTTCAGCTGAACATCTGTAACAATACCTTGCGAAATCGAACATAATAAATAATTAAAGCAATGAACCGGAACGATATGCATGAGATGAAAATCATCGATAGTTCTATCACTTTTTGTTTTCTTAAATTCCACGGTGAGTTCTTCCGGATGAATAAACACATTTATATGCTGTTTGGACAAACAAGTAGGATTCATTTTTTGTGTATACTCACAAAATTCCAGTCCAATAAATACAGAATTCTCGGAGTCAGCTTCAATGAAGATTTGCGAATTTTTTACCATTGTCCTCGTCCTCCATATTCAATCTAGTTCCCCATCACTCGTATTCAGTTGTAGAATATTTCCATCTTTTTTCTATTCTATCATTGATTTTTCTCAGTGCCTATTTAACAGGCGGAAGTTCTCTTTAAAAGAGAGGGAACTGACAGGCAGTTCTTTATGTGAGAAGAATAAGCAAAAGACACCTCTTTTATTTTCTTGAGGTGTCTTTTGGTATCATCAGCCTGTATTACGCAACCCTGCTGCAATGCCGTTAATCGTTAATAACGCTTCTTTTAAAAGTTCTTCATTTAACGTTCCAGCCTCATCTTCACGCAGCTTGGAAATGACCTTAACTTGTAAGAATGTTAGAGGGTCCACATACGGATTTCGTAATTTAATAGATTCTTTAATCGTAGGAAGATGATCCATTAATTCTTTTTGACCTGTGATTTGAAGAATCATTTCTTTTGTGAGATTATACTCTTTTTTAATAGCGGTAAAAATCCGCTCTGAAATAGCCGGGTCTTGTACCATTTCCGTGTATTCTTTTGCTGCCATTAAATCTGCTTTTGTTAAGGCCATTTGCAGATTATCGACGGTCGAGCGGAAAAATGGCCATTCTTTATACATTTGCTGAAGAAGCTGTATATCTCCGGATTTCTCTACTAAATGCTGTAAGCCCGTACCTGCAGCGTACCAGGCTGGAAGCAGCTGTCTGCTTTGCGTCCATGCAAATACCCACGGAATCGCTCGCAAGTCTTCAAAGCGATCACTTCCTTTTCGACTCATTGGACGTGACCCAATATTTAAAGCCCCCAGCTCAGGAAGAGGTGTAGCTTGTTTAAAATACGTTAAAAAGTCTGGATCTTTGAAAACAAGCTCTTGATACTTACGTAAAGAAGCAGTTGAAATCTCGTCCATTGTTTCTTCCCATTCATGTGTACGAATATCACATTGTTCAGCTTCTTGAGAAACATTTGCTGCCGCTGTAAGAAGAGCTGAGACCGCTTGTTCAAGGCTTCGGTAGGCAATGTCATATAAAGCATATCTAGAAGAAAGAACTTCTCCTTGCTCTGTAATTTTCACACCGTCTCCTAGCGTCTCAACAGGCTGAGATAAAATGCTTCGGTTTAACGGTCCACCTCCCCGGCCTAGTGAGCCGCCTCGGCCATGGAAAAACTTCAGACGAACTTGATACTTCCTCGCCATATCGTGAATTTCCTGCTGCGCTTTATAGAGCTTCCAATTAGCAGTAAGCGTTCCTCCATCTTTGCTTCCATCTGAGTAGCCAAGCATAATTTCCTGCAAATCCTGCTGTTTCCTTAAGTGCTCACGATAAAAATCTAATTGAAATAGCTGTTCCATGATTTTAGGACCCGCTGTGAGATCATCAATCGTTTCAAGCAGCGGAGCTATATTTAACTTACTTTCAATGCGGCCATCTGCATGAAGGCGGTAAATACCCGCTTCTTTGGCGAGTACCATAACTTCTAACAAGTCACTTGCAGACTGGGTCATACTGATTAAGTAGACTTCAATAGATCTTTCTCCAAATTCTTTATGTGCTCGATGAATCATGTTAAATACTTCAATTACTTGCTGCGTTTCTTTAGAGTAATTCTCTACAAACGATATCACAGGTCTTGGGTCTTGAAGAACTTTACCTAGCAGCTCAACTTTTTTCTCTTCCGTTAACGCTGAATAATCTTCAGCTAAAGAAACAGCATGGAAAATTTCTTTGATTGCCGCTTCATGTTCCCCGCTGTGATTACGGATATCAAGCGTTGCTAAATGAAAACCAAACAGCTCAACTTGGCGAATTAATTTACATAAGCTTTTTAACTGATAATCCTGAGGCTGGTGCTTTTGCAAGCTATCTTTGATTAGAAATAAATCATGTAGAAGTTCTTCCGACCTTTGATAGCCTGCTTCCGATTCTCCAACTAAATTTAATTTATGAAGCATAATCGTAAGCTTGCAGCGATATACTTCGTGTTTGATTCTCCATCGCTTTTTCTCAGGCAGCAGCGATATTTCTTGATTAATAGAATCAAGAAGATTATCTGAAACTGCGACTCTTTTTGTAGACTGACTTAACCTTTGTCTCAATTGAGTAAGCGACTCTTTATATTTACGAATAGCTAACTTCCTTTGTTTGACAAGCGTTTGCCACGTTACTTTAGGAGTTACGTTTGGATTTCCATCTCGGTCTCCGCCAATCCATGAACCAAACCGAAGAATATTAGGCACCTTCCAATTTTCTTCAGGGTAATTCTCCTGCAATGAATTTTCCAACTCCTGATGAAGTTGAGGAAGCACTTCAAATAACGTTTCATCAAAATAATATAATCCATTGGATACTTCATCCATTACCGTCGGCTTGCGATCTCGCAGTTCATTTGTTTGCCATAAAATTAATACTTCGCTAAACAGTCTTTCTTCAATTTCCGTACGTTCACGTTTTGTTAACGTTGGATTATCCAAGTTTTTTAGAAGCTCAGCCATTCGTTTATGAATATCAAGGACACTTCGTCTAGTGGCTTCTGTTGGATGAGCAGTGATGATGAGCTCTAGAGATAGAGTTTGAAGCAAGTTAGCAATTACGTCTGGCGCCACGCCATTATTTTTAAGCGAAACAACGGCACTTTCCAATGAGCCCGGCTGCATAATAGAATCTTCTTGCTGCTGATATTCGCGTCTGCGACGAATTCGATGATTTTGCTCTGCAATATTAACTAAATGAAAATAAACTGCAAACGCCCGAATAACCTGCTCGCGCATCGGTTGTTCAAGAGTAACGATTTCATTTTTTATTTCTTTATAGATAACTTCATCTTTGTTTTCTCTAAGTGATTTTGCTACTTCGCGTATTTTTTCTACTTTGCTGAGCAGTTCCTCTCCACCTTGGTGAACCAGAACTTTCCCTAACAATTGACCGAGAAACTTTACATCACGGCGCAGGGCAGTGCTGCTGTTTTGTCTTTCTGCTGCTTCTACTGTTACCATTAGACACGACACCTTCCTTTATAAATGTTGTACTTTTTAAACTTTTTAGAAAATTATATTAAATTCATATTACCATGAATGAAAATAAATTTCATATAATTTTATTTCCTCCTCTCGTTCAAGAGAGGAGATTCATCAAATATAAAAGAGAGGTTAAGACATAACTAAATGAATCCAATCTAAAGACGAAAAAATGGGATATATAAGTCGAACCGCTTGTGACACCCCAGTTGATTTCTGTGCAAGACTTTGCTTTCCGCAGGTGGCCGATGAGCCTCCTCGTCTCTTTCGCTTTTCCCCCCTTAGTCTTCCTCTTGCCCTCCAATCAGCTGCTAGAAGGAACGAAACAGATGAAACCTACGTTTACCATAACAAAAAAAACGAACCACTAATCAAACATGTTGATCACTGGTTCGTTTTTCATTTGAGCTAAAACACTTTTGTCTCGGCCTCTCTTTTATGCTACCAAGGTTGTCCTAAATCCAATACCGAGGCTAGTTCATTGCTTTTTTTACGCACTTGTTTACGCGTGGTAGCGCGATCTGCCCCCGTTTGAAACAGGTATTTTTCTTCTTCTGTTTCTGGAATAAGCTCCGGTACTGCGCGGGGCTTTCCATCATCATCCATTGCCACAAAAGTTAAAAATGATGTAGCTGCAATTTGACGCTCCCCGGTTTTTAAATTTTCTTTAATCACTTTCACAAACACTTCCATGGATGAACGACCTGCCCATGATACGTATGACTCCAAACATACAGAATCCTGAGGCGTAATAGGGTGCAGAAAATGAATAGAGTCTGCTGAAGCTGTCACACACTCTGTACGACTGTGACGATAAGCTGAAATGGACGCAATCATATCAATATCACTCATTAACTTTCCGCCAAATAACGTATTGTGATTATTAATATCATTAGGAAAAATGCGGCTCGTTCGAACTGCCTTTGTATCTTTACAATAATTTGCTTTCATTAGTAAGAACCTCCATTGATGCCTATCATAATAAGAATAAAAGAATGAATGAACCTATACTAGCATATTTTGATAAATTTAGCTTTACAAAAAGCTCGTTGATTTATTTACAGAAAACAAAAAAGAGAAGAAAAATTCTTCTCTTTTTTGTCTATCGAATATAGCTTGATCCAAACGTTTTACCTAAAGAATCACTGTATAGGTCACTTGATTTTACAGTCCATTTCTCATCTTCTTTCACCATAAAAATTCGTAGGGGACGACTTCCTTCTTTCGTTTCTAATTCATTTACAATATCTTTGAATTTAGAAGCCGCAAACTCTTCAGAGTGTTCTGTATCGTAATCTTTCGTTTCATCTGTGTATGCTCGCTTAAGCTGCGATACGTATGAATATAAGTCTGATAAATCAAGAGTAGTGTACTCCACTTCTACTACGGCTTTATTATTTGCATTCGCAATCACATTTGTTTTCACGTTTGCTTTTTCTTTTAAAACATCTTTATACATGTTAAAAAAATCTTTTTTTGCTTTGTCGGTTAAACTGTTAGAAAACGCACCTTTTAATTCCTCATTAAACGCTTTTTTCTGTTCTTCTATGACAGCTGTTTTATCTGCTGTTACATATTTATCATAGTCTACGTTTTCTTTGTTTAAGTAAAGGACTTCTGTGTAAGCTTGCAGAGCTTTTTCTGGGTCTTGCAGCTTATTATAGCTTTTGGCGTATTTTTTCGTATCCAGTGTTAATGTCACTTCGTCGATTTCTTCATCATAATCAGATGATTTTGGCTGAAGCCCAATTTTGTACTTTTTATCTTTTTTGACTTCAAAGACAAATGTTAATTTTTTTTGCTTTCCAGCGCCAATCTTGTCAGATGCACTGCTTTCTAGTCCAAGCTCACGACTGTTCACTCCAGTTTTTGGAGACAGCTGTTCATCTCCTTCGTATAAATACACACCGTCATAATCTGATAAAGATATACTGTTTTTGGATACATTTTTCACTTTTAAATCAACTTTCAACAGCCCTTTTTCTTCACTTGTAGCTCCTTCATCACTATCTACTAAAATGTAAGAAGCGCTGTCAATGGATGCTTCAATCGCCTTATTTTTAGCCGAAGTGGATCCTCCCGTTTCCTTAGAACTGTTGCAAGCCGCTAATACTAGCATAAGTACAAAAGCCAAAGCCAAAACATTCATTTTTTTCACAGCTTCCCAATCCCCTTTATTTTGTTTTTTTAGAACTTTATCCCAAATAAAGGTTCCCCCTATATAAATACTTAAACCTTAAAATCTATATTTTTTACAATATTTTGATAAAAACTAAGTCTAAATTCTCCACTGACCTAAATAAAAAAACACGAGCACGGGCTCGTGTTTTTTTATTTAGATTTAAAATTTTCTTGATTGATTTGTTCAGCTTCTTTCATATATCGGTTAGATTTGCCGCTTTTAATTCCCCAGTAATAAAAAGCTAATGATACGCAAGCAATCACTAGCATATCCCATCCGAAAGGCAAAATATTTTTGCCTCCGAATTTTTCGCTTCCTATGTAGGAAATAAAAATCATGCACGCTAAATAGATAAGCATCCAAGCCCCGGTTAAAAATTCTTTTTTAAAGCCCACCCATTTATTTTTCGCTTGGTAATAAAAATAAACAGGCAGGCCAATTGCCATAATAAAGATCACTTCACCTGTAAGCGGCCATCTTGCCCAGTAAAGCGTCAAGGAAGCAAAAACGAAGCCGCATGGCGCAATAACTGATGCCCCTTTTAAATAAAATGGACGGTAAAAGTGTGAAGCCGTTTTTCTTAATGTTATAAGCGCTACAGGACCCATAATATAAGAGATAAGCGTCGCTACTGAGATTACTTCTGCTAAGACACCCCATCCTCTAAATAAAAAGAGAAACAAGAAGCAAGCTGCTAAATTTAGCCACATAGCTGGGCGCGGGACATTGTAAAGTGGATGAAGAGTACCAAATATCTTTGGCAAGTATCCATTTTGCTGCATCCCGTATAACATTCTAGAAGTAGTTGCCGTATATGTAGCACCTGTGCCGGAAGGAGAAACAAATGCGTCTGCGTATAACACAATTGTTAGCCAGTTAATTCCAAGCGCAATCGCTAAATCAGCAAAAGGAGAATTAAAATTCAAGTGATTCCATCCATCAGCAATTGATGACGGACTTACTGCTCCGATAAAGACAATTTGCAATATAATGTATACAATTCCTGCAATAAAAATTGAACCAATTACAGCTATCGGAATCGATTTATTAGGTGATTTTGCTTCTCCTGCCATATTTACAGGACTTTGAAACCCATTAAATGCAAACACAATACCTGATGTTGCCACTGCCGTTAAAACACTGGCCCACCCATAAGGGGCAACCCCATGCTCACTTGAAAAGTTTCCACTATGAAAACCAGCGAAAAATAAAGCCCCTGCCGTTAAACCAGGAATAATTAATTTAACAATCGTAATAAATGAGTTTGCTTTCGCAAAGAGATTTACCGTCCAATAGTTCACAAAAAAGTAAACGAATAATAACAAAGACGCAACTGCCAACCCCTTGGACGTTAAAATTCCATTGTCTACCAATTCATGAGTCCAGCGAGCCCACTTCCACGGCCAAGTACTCATATATTGCACAGATGCAATAGCCTCCACTGTTATCGTTGAAGCGATTGAAATCCAGTTAGCCCAAGCAGCCAAAAAACCAATAAATGATCCGTGTGAATACTGAGGATATTTAACCATCCCCCCTGCTTGTGGAAACATCGCGCCCAGTTCAGCATATGATAGGGCAATGGTCAAAATAACCACCATTCCAATAACCCATGAAAAAATAGCCGCGGGTCCCGCAATTTGAGCTGCTTTCCATGCTCCAAACAGCCACCCTGAACCGATAATCGAACCTATGCCTGTCATGGTTAAAGCAAATGTTCCCATCTTCCTTTGCATATTGCTCATCCAAATCTACTCCTCTTCCCTAGGAAAATAAAAAAAACACTTGCGGAATTCTCTCAAGTGTTTGCCCAGGCGCGCGGCTTATACGCTATATGCTCCCCCATGGTCATCCATGTTGCGCCAGTCACATATAGGAATATATTTTTTATCAGTATATAACATTCATTTCTATTACTCAATACACAAAAATGTTTACATTACTTTTATAAAGATAATAAATTATTCGTAAAATTATGAATAAACCCTCTGAAAATCTCTTTTTAATTACAAAAACAACTAAAATCCTAACTTTTCTTGTTGTTTGATTCTTTTACTCCACGAGCAGATTACCTTCTAAAAATTATATTAATATATAATATTCATTTACATAATAAGAATTAACAGCTATATATCCATAGAATTCTTGCACTAGACCCTTTACTTATATACAATATGAAGAAAAGATACTAAAGTGAACTGCCCACCGCTTAGCTACGCTTGAAGTGGGAGACTTCTTTTAGGAAAACGTTAAAACCTACATATCATGCACTTCGCAACAAATGAAGTACTTCGAGCAAACTTCTCTGTTTACGCAAGCACAAAACAGGGAAAATTACGAAAAAAGATTGTTAGAGGGATGCTTATGAATTATGCAAATGTAAAAGTTCTTTATTTTGATGACGACGGAACCATTCCAAATCACCCTCGTCTTCCAGTTTTGTTGTATGAACACGTATTTATTAGTAAGAAAGAGAAAGTGGAGAGCATTTTTAATTCTCACAACTGGAAAAACAGCTGGGTAGGCGGCATACATGATTTTCACCATTACCACAGTAATTCTCATGAAGCACTAGGTGTAATTAGCGGATCTGCACGTTTAAAACTAGGTGGACATATGGGGGAAAATATCGTGGTGCATGCTGGCGATGTGCTCGTACTTCCTGCAGGAACAGGGCATATGCGTCTGCAGTCAACTGCTGATTTTAAAGTGGTTGGAGCTTATCCAGAGGGCATGGATTACAATTTAAGAACAGGAAAACAAACTGATCGCCCTCACGTATTTGATGAAATTGCACAAGTACCTATTCCTACAACAGATCCTGTTTATGGCGACAAAGGACCACTGACAGAGTGGTGGAACTAGACAAGCACTTATTGTCTAGTTTTTTTATTTGCTCTGTTTTATTCTTTCCATGAATCTCTATTTGAACATACAAATTCTTTTCTTATGATGCAATAGCAATATACTTTATCTCAGCGAAATAATAAAAACTTCCCGGTCAAAACTAAATTTCTTCTTTTCCGTTCTCTTTTTGCTTCAAGAGCAACTTCGCTTAGATTATCCCCCTTTTTTTCCTTCGTAATCATTTCAAATATACTCCCACCATAAGCTCTTTTTTGTTTTTCTAAAAAAATTTCCATAGATTATAACGAAATTTTCAAAAAACTTATTGCTTTACCATGTCAGACTTGCTATCATAGTGAACATTGTTAGATAAATTTTTAGTAGGAGGAGTAAAATTGAACAGAAAATTCATAATTTTTATTTTATTCATCATTCCATTTATTGCTCAATTCGTTTTTTTACCTTTTGTAAATAACATTCATCCAATTATTTTTGGATTACCTCTTTTGCATTTATGGTTATTTTTATGGGTCTTCTTAACGCCTGTGTGTACATTTATCATTTATCGTTTACAAAAATCTTGGGGGGACATTGAATAATGCAAGGAAATTTAACCGCACTTTTAATCACATCAGCAATTGTTCTTGTCGTTATCGCCATTGGTTTTATAGCGGGACGTGACAAATCATCTAGAAGCTCAGTTGAAGAGTGGGCTGTAGGTGGAAGACGTTTTGGAAGCCTGCTCGTCTGGCTTTTAGTAGGAGCAGATTTATATACTGCTTATACATTCCTAGGTCTTACAAGTACAGCTTATCAGGGGGGAAGCATCGCATTTTTTGCTATTCCTTACTCTGTTTTAGCCTTTTTAATTTCATACTTTTTTCTTCCAAAGCTTTGGACTGTTGCTAAAAAGCACAAACTTACTACGCTTGCTGATTATGCCAGAGAACGTTTTAGCAGTAAATTTCTCTCCTCTTTAATTGCTATAGTAGGTGTATTGATGCTCATTCCATATATTGATCTTCAGCTTAGCGGTATTCAAGATACTCTTCGCGTTGCAGGAACTGGCTACATTAACGTAAAAGCAGTCGTTATTCTTTCATTCTTTCTTGTGGCTCTTTATACCTTTTTCAGCGGAATTAAAGGTCCCACATATACGGCAATTATTAAAGATATTTTAGTATGGGCGATTATGTTATTTATGGTTGTTTCTCTGCCAATTATGCATTTTGGAAGCTGGGGCAACATGATCGACAATGTTGCAAAGGATTCACCTCAGCTATTAACGATCCCAACACAAGGACCTAAAGGCATTCCATGGTTTATTACAGCATCACTCGTATCTGCTTTAGCTTTATTCATGTGGGCCCACGCTGCTACAGGTGTTTTCACTGCTAAAAGTGCAGATTCGCTTCGTAAAAATGCTATTTTCTTACCGCTTTACAATATTGTTTTAATTCTAGTCATCTTCTTAGGATTTATTGCTTATCAAGTATTACCTCAAGATACAACGGATCCTAGATTAGCATTATTAACCTTAATTCAATATTCATATGGCGGCATTGGCCAAGGGTTAGCTTATGCAACGATTGCTCTTGCTTCATTAATTCCATGTTCTATCATGGCTATCGGAGCGTCTAACTTATTTGCAAATAATATATTCAGAGATTTAATTAATCCAAATGTACAGGGTAAAACATTAACAATGGTTACTCGTTCTATGGTTTTCGTTGTTATTGGACTGGCACTTTTATTCGGTTTATTATTCCCTCAAGCACTTGTTTCCCTACAGTTACTAGGGGTATCCGGTATGGTACAAATCTTCCCGGCTATCGTTATCAGTCTGTTCTGGAGAAATCAATCGAAAGAAAGTACGATTGCTGGATTAGTAGTAGGGCTGGTTGTGACGTTTACCGTACATGCCACAGGAAATTCATTTGGTCTTTATGAAGGATTCTGGGGATTATTATCTAACTTACTCGTAGTTGTTATTTTAAATCCAATCTTTTCGGCCAAAACAAAAGTAGCAACTAACGGCGTGAAAGAAACATTGTTTTCTAAAGGCACTGCGCAAACTGAATTAAAGAAAAACGCATAAAAAAAGTTCAGCCAATTGGCTGAACTTTTTTTAGATAATATTCTCTTTTTCAGAAGGGGGCGGAGCAGATTCTCTTTCCCAACATTCGATATTTTGATTGTTTTCTAACGCATCTCTATAAAAGACTGGATTTTCCCCTTCCTTTTTTTGCTCAGTATAGTCATGCAAGGCGGAAAATGCCACTTTCGATAATAGAAAAATAGCAATCAAGTTCACGACTACCATCATCCCCATAAATAAGTCTGCCAAATTCCATACAAGCTGAAGCTGAGCGATCGATCCAAAAATAACCATCGCTAAAACACCTACACGATAAGACCAAAGCCACAACTTATTTGAATTTAAAAACTCAATATTCGTTTCTCCATAATAATAATTGCCAATTAACGTACTAAAAGCAAATAGAAATACCATGATAGCTAAAAACCCTGATGCCCAAGAGCCAATATGGGTACTAAGAGAAGCTTGCGTTAGTTCAATGCCGCTTAGTCCCTGCTTATAGGCGGGGGATAAGAGAACGATAAATGCTGTGCTTGTACAAATCACGAGTGTATCCGTCAAGACACCAAATGCTTGGATAAGACCTTGTTTAACTGGATGGCTCGTCACTGCAGTTGCCGCGGCGTTGGGAGCACTTCCCATTCCTGCTTCATTGGAAAACAGTCCGCGCTTTACTCCGTTGATTAACGTTGCACCAATTGACCCCCCAAGCGCCTGTTCAAATCCAAATGCATTTTTCACAATTAGAGATAGAACCGCAGGCATTTGATCGATATTTTTAAAGATAATGAACAGAGCCATTCCAATGTATAAAACGGCTAATACGACCACGATGTATTCCGATATCTTGGCGATGCGTTTGATTCCGCCAAAAATAATTACCGCAAATATAACTGTCATAATAATCCCAACCAACAAGCGGCTCGTTCCAAAAGAGTTCTCAAATGCTAGCGTAATCGTATTAGACTGCACAGCGTTAAACACTAGGCCAAATGATAGTGTAATGAGTACAGCAAATAGCCCGCCCATCCACCTTTTATTTAACCCTTTTTCCATATAATAAGCGGGTCCTCCTCGAAACCCGTTTGATCCTTTTACTTTATAAATTTGAGCGAGTGTACTTTCTACAAAACTTGATACTGAACCGATAATGGCAATAATCCACATCCAAAATACAGCACCCGGGCCACCAAGTGCAATAGCAATCGCTATCCCTGTAATATTTCCCGTTCCTACTCGAGCTGCCATGCTTATGCAAAAAGCTTGAAACGGAGAGACTCCTCCACCTTTAGCCGCTCGTCCTTCTTTCAAAACAAGGACCATTTCTTTCAACATGCGAAACTGCAAAAAACGAGAGCGAATCGTAAAATAAATACCAATTGATACAAGTAAAATAATTAATAAATTCGACCAAAAAAAATCATTGATGACGCTAATCACACTTTCGACTGCTTGTTGCATGCCTATCACCTCATTAAAAAATTTGGTAGAACAAATGCACAACATGAAAGTTTTTTCTCTTGGTGTTTATATTATTGAAGCGAATGAAGAGTACGGAAATAGACTAAAAAATACTCAAATCCCATTCTTTTGCGATTTTTTTTAGCAGCGTAACGCCTTTTACGCTATTCCCGTACTCATCAATAGCTGGACTGTATATTCCGATACCGCATCCGTCTGGAAATGGAGACTGCTTTTTCGTATTAGGTGGCACCAATGACATGATTCCTCCCGATACACCGCTTTTAGCTGGCATACCAACAAATGCCGCAAACTTTCCTGAAGCATTATACATACCGCATGTAAGCATGAGCGCTTTTGTTAATTTAGCTACTTCTTTTGGAATTACTTGTTTGTGAAACACTGGATGATATCCATCTAATGACAGAATTAATCCAATCAGTGCAATATCTTCAGTCGTTACTTCAATTGAGCACTGCTTTAAGTAAACCTCTAGAACCTCTTCTACTTCTCCTTGTAAGTAGTTCGTTTCTTTTAAATAGTAGGCAAGCGCACGATTTCGATGAGACGTTTGCCATTCAGATTCAAAGACCGTTTCATTAATGATTGGTGTTTTCCCGGTAAGCATTGTTATCACATCAAACAAATAGCTTAATTTTTCTTTTGCCGTCTCCCCAGATAAAAGAGATGAAACCGTTAAAGCACCCGCGTTAATCATAGGATTGAACGGCTTTCCTGGTTTATGCATTTCCAGTCTTATAATAGAATTAAATGCATCTCCAGTTGGCTCTACATCCACTCTCTCTAGCACATAAGGAATGCCGCAGCATAAGCAAGCTGCTATAAAGCTAATGACTTTAGAAATACTTTGAAGAGTAAATACCGATTCATAGTCTCCAGACTGGATAACAGTTCCGTCAGCACCAATCAAACAAATACCTAATTGAGACGAGTCCATATCTTTCAGAGCTGGAATGTAATCGGCCGTTTTTCCTTCTGAAGAAAATTCTTTTATTTGCTCTACCCACTCATGTAACTGCTCTTTTGCAGTGACGTGTAAGTAAGACATTTCCTGTTCAATTTCTCTTTTCATTAAAATCACCTCATCACTTAATTAACTTTTTATTTTAAAGCGCTTTCATAAAACGGGATTTCATTTTCGTTTTTAATGTACAATGCAACCTACGAGAGCATACAAAAACCTACAAAACTTTTTGTAATTATATTTTTATCTTTGGCACTCTTCTCCATTGTGCTGGACGCTGTCACAATGTATACTAATTCACGAATCACTTCAGGAGGTGGAATTATCTGAATTTTAAATCTTTCATTCGAAAAGATCCGTACATTTTATTGCTCATGCTCATTACTGTCCCGCTGGCGGGAGAGTTAAAATTTTATCCGTTAAATGAAACATTTCGAATTACATTTGGAGCTCCTACATTTTTCTTTTTCCTGTTGCTTTTAAAACGAAAAACCGTTTTAGCCGGGGGCTTGTTAACCGCTTTAAGTGTCGTTCTCTTTCGCATCATGCTCGATTATATCATGCTCGATCATTTTCAATTTGCGGCTTCTGCACATACGCATTACCCTACGTTTTTCTTCTACTTTACGTATGCACTTTTATTTTTTGTTTTTAAAGTAAGCCGCATGAACTATAGTGCTATTGTAATTGGAGTGATTGGACTCATCATTGAAATTGCTGCTGATGTAGTGGAACTAACTGCGCAGTATATAGTTTTGCATACAACAATCCATGTCGATTCATTATCTGACATGGCCGTTATTGCTTTTGCTCACAGCTTCATTGTACTTAGCTTTTTTAATATGATGACGATTTATGAATCACAGTCACGAGAACGTCAAATTCGCAAACAAAATGAGCACATGCTAATGCTCATTACAAGCCTTTATGAAGAAACCGTTCATTTAAAAAAGACCCTTCATAATACAGAAGCGATTACAAAAGCTTCGTACGATTTATACCGCGTATTAAATCAGCAGGAAAAAGATCATTCTGTGCTAAACCAAACGCTCAGTAAAAAAGCGCTTCGGATTGCGGGAGATATTCACGAAGTAAAAAAAGACAACCAGCGTATTTTTGCGGGCTTATCTAAAACAATTTCAAATGAAAGTTTCCAAAATTATATGAAAGCAGAGGAATTAATCGAGCTGATCGTACGCATCAACAAAAAATATGCCGATTCTCTTCACAAACAAATTACCTTTTTTTCTTCTGTAAACGGGGAACATTTCAGCTACCACGTTTACACCATTTTATCGATCATTAATAACTTGGTAGCCAACGCAGTGGAAGCGATTAAAGATGAAGGAAGGATTGTTTTATCGGTACATAGACAAGCTGAACATGTAGAATTTCATGTACAAGACAACGGTCCTGGAGTACCTTTAAAGTACGAAAAAGCTATCTTTGAACCTGGTTTCACCTCAAAATACGATCAATTTGGAAACCCCTCTACTGGCATTGGTCTTTCTTATGTAAAAGATATTGTTCAAGAACTTGAAGGTACGATTAAAGCTACACAAGAAGACAGCGGAATGACGTTTATCATTCAAATCCCCCTTCGTAATTTAATTCAGAAAGGATGAGTTTATGCGATTTTGTATTACAGATGACGATTCAGCTATTCGTTCAACGCTCAGTCAGCTGATTGAAGATGAGGATTTAGGAGAAGTTGTAGAAGAAGTCGTCGACGGAAGCTTTTTAGATGCCTCTACGTTAAATTTAAAACAAATTGATATTTTATTTATCGATTTACTTATGCCAGGACGTGACGGAATCGAAACGATCCGTCATTTAAAAGATTCATTTAAAGGAAAAATGATTATGATTTCACAGGTGGAATCCAAAGAATTGATAGGAGAAGCCTACTCATTAGGAATTGAATACTATATTACAAAACCAATTAACCGAATTGAAATTTTAACGGTTATTCGAAAAGTAATGGAACGAATCTCCCTTGAGAAATCAATCGATGATATTAAAACCTCCTTGAATAGTTTAGCGACAGCTCATCACGCTCCCCCTTCAAGCCAGCCGGTAACGAAACAAGCCCATCTATACGATGTAGGTAAATTCTTATTAGCCGAGTTAGGTATTGTAGGAGAAAATGGTGCAAAAGATTTACTGGATATTTTACAGTTTCTGTACACTTATGACCAAAGAGAAAGTGTGGAAAAACATTTCCCTTCTCTAAAAAATATTTTTGTGAATGTGGCTGAGAAAAAATTAGGAGCTCACGCGTCTTCCATTGAAATTAATCGCGAAACCAAAGCTTGTGAACAGCGAATAAGACGAGCAGTTACTCACTCACTAAATCACTTTGCTTCTATCGGATTAACAGACTTTTCAAATCCGAAATTTGAAAATTATGCTTCTAAGTTTTTTGACTTTACAGCTGTTCGTAAAAAAATGAAAGAATTACAGGGAGATTCTAAAATTTTGCCGATTCGCATTAACACCAAAAAATTTATTCAAATATTCTTTTTTGAAGCAAAGCGCTTGTTAAGCAAGGAAAAAAGCTGGTATTGACAGAAAAGACGGAAAAGGTGCAAATACCTCTTCCGTCTTTTATACTAATTGATTTAGTTTTACTAAGGAAGGTCCATATACAGTACGCAGAAGCAGCGTCTTTTCTCCCCTTGCATATTCCACCAGAGAAAATGCTCCTTTTTCTGTTTCTACCTGTACATCTACAGAAACTGGACACTCTTTTAACTGATTAACTATCAGTTGCGCTTGTTCCACCGACAAATAAGAAGAAAGGCGAATAAGTATATCCACATCACTAGTTGTTGTAACAACTTCGGCACCACTTGCAAATTCGAATCCCACACTGCCGGTTGGTCCCCACGCAAAATCTTTTAAAATAATAGCAACTTCTTTTAAAGCACCTGTGGCTGGCATGTTTCTAAAGTGGCCGTTTTGAAAAATAGGAACGAGATCTTCCGGCCTAATTCTTTGTTTAACGGCATGCTCAGATACAAATGCTCCAAAACGCTGATTTCTTCTTTCTCCTCTTACTCCAACAGGTATCAGGCTATCTCGGTGAACAGCCCGCCTTACAACGACAAACGGAGCCTTCCCTAAAGAATGCTGCACCCAATCAGGGATAGGTGTATAACTGATAAGCTTTGCTTCCTCTTTTAACTGAAGCAAATCATGAGCTATATATTCCATTGTTTTTCCAACTCATCTCTTACTAATAAAGAAGCTTTTCGCCCTTCCTTCCTTGCTTGCTCACTGTATAGCCGGGTGCTTAAATCGTACACACCTTCACGGCGTACATCTTCTACGGCTCCAGTCAAAATATCTTGAATCGTTTGAACGTCGCGCTCTGTGGGCTGCTCTGCTTGAATACCGCTAACCAGCTCATATAAAGCGCCAAGTGAGGCAAATGATTCAATATCATAAGCCATGGACGGGACTTTCTTTGAAGCTTCTTCAAGTTCTTTAATACTTCTTTTAGTAATGCGCGCTGCCGACTGTTTGGACATGGCGTGAACATTCACTCCTTCGTCTTTTAAAGCCACAATTCGATTTGATTGGTATCCATGAGCCAGAAATGCTCCTGAAATTGCTTTTCCGACAATTAACGTAATAACCGGATGACCTGCTAAGCGCGCTGCTGCATAAGCATCAGCCGCAGCACCGCAAGCATAGTGAATACCTAGAAGTTCTTCATGATAGCCATACGCTTGACTCGGTACGTCCACAATGGCGATTATAGGCCGAGGAGATTGATTTCGATCTTCTTTTATTATTTCACGAACATGCTTGGCAATTGCCCATCCTTCATCTAGTCCTACTTCCCCTTTCCGTGCACGTAAGAAACGATTATAAGGATTAGGTACAACCGATATATATCGGACCTTTTCTCTTCCTAGCAATGCGTCTTTATAAAGAACGGAAGGGATTTCAAAATCTGCTTCTTCATCATTTATTAAGGCGTTGATCCACACGCGACCGCGGCTGTTGGGCATGTTACCTGGAACTTCATTAAGCGAGTAAGAGACTGTTGAAGGGATAGGTTCATTTTTTGTTGTGTTATACAATTCTTGAAACTGATCAGGAGCCAGTTTTTCTGAAGGATCAACCTTACTAAGCAAATGTCTGTAAAAATCTACTTGTTCTGTTTTACTAGTTGCTTTTCCTTTCTTCTGAAACGTCTCTTGAACCGCTCGCTGAATAGCCTTGACATCATCCTGTGCTAAGGTATCTGCAAACCCGGTTTCGTAGCGTTGAATACCGCCAATCGTTTTCCAGATTAAGCTTCGGTCTCTTGCATCAAACTCTTCAACTCCTGCTTCTTGTTCGATCACTTCAGGGCCGTTAAGGCCAAACCTTGCTTCTTTTGTCATAATGAGATAACTAAAGAGTGAAGCAGTGATGGACATTCCTCCAAAGCAGCCTACATTTCCTGAAATAACTCCAACAACAGGTGTATGCTCACGCAAAGCAACCACAGCTGAGCCAATTTCAGATATCGACAAAAGTCCATAATTCGCTTCTTGGAGCCTTACCCCTCCTGTATCGAATAGAAAAACAGGTCTAACAGGAACACCTTTTTTGTGATTATTAAGAGCTAGTTCTAAAGCTCCTGCAATTTTAGCTCCCGATACTTCACCAATGCCTCCCCCTTGAAACCCTCCTTCTATTGAAATGACAACGGCTGGCTCTCCTGCTATCAGCCCACCTGCTATAATGACACCATCGTCGCTTTGAGGAACAATATTTTGCTTAGGTAAATGAGGCGATTCGATTCCGTCAAAAGGGCCAAGCAGCTCATAGAATGTTCCTTGATCTAAGATTGCCTGCGCTCGTTCTCTTCCATTTAACTCAATAAAGCTTTGATTATTCACTCCCATTTTCACTCACCTCCAAAGCTTGTGCAAGACGCAAGGCGACTACACCAGGCGTAGCACCGAAATCATTAATTACAATTTTCGCTTGAATGGTATGAACACTAAAGAACCGGTCTAATACGGCTTTCCAGGTTTCACTAAATCCTTCACTTCCTGTTCGTACTGATACGTGAGCATGTTCTTCATCAGAAGGAACCATTAAAATTTCTAAATCCCCTGAACCAACAACGCCTACATGTGCGCGCTGAGTTAACTTTCGATCGGCTTTGTATTTAAACACTAACGTTTCCATTAGCCACTCCTCCCTGCAGACGTTTACGATTCTTTAAAAAGAGATATTCGATCTAAAAATAATACAGCAGCCAGCAAATCTGCACTTCCGCCTGGAGAAGCGTTAGATGATAGAAGTATATGATCTAACGCTTCTAGCCGCTGTTTTCCCATTGATGTAGATACCCCTCCAGCTTCTAACACATTGGATGCCGCCATTTTAACCTCCTTTAACACAACCGGACCAGCACGATGCAAAATACACGTATCATCAAGGTTGGCGATTAGTGTTACTAAAGTATCAATCCTTGCTGATGTTTCATGTATGCCTAGCTTGCGAGCTTTATGTAAAGCAGGCAAGCCTATATGAATTACGTGAGGAAATCCTTGCTTCGCCTCTCCAGCCGCTCCTTTTGCGCCATACTGTTTTTTCACACGAAGTCCATTAGATGAATGCAGAGGACAAAAACGATCTGCATAACGAGCAATTTTTCCTGCAGCTTCTGTGATGGATGCAGGTGATGCTTGAATGCCGCAAACCGCTGTTGCAGACGCAAGTAGGCCTAATGCCCAAATGGCTCCTTTGTGTGTATTAACACCATCCGTAGCCCCGTACATAATTTGTTCGCCCTCGCGTCCAATTCGAGCAATTTCTTCCCTTAGCATCTGACTTGGCTGCTTTCCTTGACTGTATAATGCAATCTGTAAAAAGGTCGGTTGTAAAGCATAAGCAGAAGTTAACAGCGTCTCAATATTCATATCTTGATGAGATCCAGTTGTTGCTGCATCTACAAGCCCAGGCTTAGGTGTAAGCACCGCTTCATCAACCAGAGCGGTAACTGCCATTTTAGCTATTAGACATGAGTAAAACACAGCTGGTCTTGACTCTTCTTGAATACTTTGAATACGCATATTTCTTACCAGCTCCTAAATTTAGCAGGCGGATTATACAAGCCATCCGACCATTCTACTAAATCTTCGACACTTCTTGCTGCCAATAATGAACGTTTTGCTTCTGTACGGCGAATCTGTAAATCTTCGGGAAAAGCCACTAAGCCATCTCTGCGCATCTTTTCCACTTTATTTCGGCTATATCGAAGGCCTATAGGTGTTACCCCTGCTACTGCTTCAAGCGCTGCTTTTCTTTCGTCCAAGCTTTGTGCTTTATATAAATAAGCAATTCCTTCTTCCGTCACAACATGCGTCACATCATCCCCGTAAATCATGACAGGAGCAGTAGCTACGCCTGCTTGTTTCGCTACCTTTATCGCATCCAAAGACTCCACAAAAACAGGCTCATTTCCTGATTGAAAGGTTTCAACCATTTGAACAACTAGTTTTCTGCCTCTCGCTAGTTCGTGCTGCTCGTTTATCATATCCAACCAAGCAGGCGTAGAATGTCGACGGCCTCTAGGGTCATGCCCCATATTAGGCGCTCCGCCAAACCCTGACAAACGTCCAGATGTGACGGTAGAAGAATTTCCTTCTCCATCTATTTGCAAAGTTGATCCTACAAAAGCATCTACCGCATATTGACCAGCCACTTGACACATCGCACGGTTTGAGCGCAGGCTGCCGTCGCGTCCTGTAAAAAACACATCTGGACGCGCTGCTGTGTATTGTTCCATTCCTACTTCTCCGCCAAAGCAGTGCACGCTCTCAATCCATCCGCTTTCAATAGCCGGAATTAACGTGGGGTGAGGATTCAGAGCCCAGTGCTTGCATATTTTACCTTTCAGTCCTAACTTTTCTCCATAAGTAGGCAGCAAAAGCTCAATTGCAGCGGTATTAAAGCCAATGCCATGATTTAATGATTGTACGCTGTGGCGCTCATAGATACCTCGAATTGTCATCATAGCCATTAAAATTTGGAGTTCTGTAATATGACGAGGATCTCGCGTAAATAAAGCTTCCAATTGATAAGGCTGATCCGCCACGACGATACAATCAACCCAAGAAGCCGGAATATCAACTCGCGGAAGTTCTTCAACAAGTTCGTTTACCTGCACAATAACAATTCCATCCTTAAACGCGGTTGCTTCGATAATGGTTGGTGTTTCTTCCGTATTTGCTCCTGTATATAAATTACCTTGTGCATCTGCTTTGTCAGCAGCCACTAGAGCAATGTTCGGAATTAAATCAATGAAAAGACGTCCGTAAAGCTCTAGATATGTATGAATTTCTCCCATTTTCAACGTCTCATCTTCAATCATTTGAGACACGCGAAGGCTTTGAGCACCGGCGTACGAAAAATCAATTTTTTCAGCAATTCCTTTTTCAAATATGTCGAGATGTTCCGGACGTGAAATACTAGACATAATCATATGAAGGCCGTGTATTTTATCAGCGCTTACTTCATTCAGCGCCTTTGATAAAAAAGATGCTTGCTTTTGATTGTCTCCTTCAAGCACTACTTTATCTCCGGGTGATATAAGCAATTCTAACGCTTCAATAATGTGTTCATTACCCAATAACTTTTCTTTAAGAAGATGGTCTACTTTCGCAAGGCGAGCTGCTTTTTGATCTCGGCGAGTTGTCCATGATTTTGAAGTTTTTTTTATGCCACTCATGTTCTAGCTCCTTTCTGATACTTCTAAATTAATACGCTTACATTTTTTCTTTTTCCATTAAAATCAGCAAAGTTTTCATCGTAGATTCGGCTGCCGAAATAGCCCTTGCTTCAGGGAAGCTCTTAGCAGCCAAATCCGTTAGCACTCTTCCTGGAGCCATTTCAATATATAATCTTGTGCCCATTTCATACATAACTTCCGTCGTATCATGCCAACGGACGGGCATCGCAACACTCGCTGCTAAGTCTTCCTTAACATCAGCAGCTTTCCATAATTTCCGAGCTTTACAGTTACCTATAAAAGGAACGGAAGGGTCCTTTCCTTTCACTTCCGTTATGGTTTTTCGTAATTCCCTCGAAACTCCTTCCATAAGAGGACAGTGAGAAGGCACCGTTACATGAAGCATTTTAGTTTTTCTAGCCCCTTTTTTACATGCTTTTTCAAGAACTTTCTCGATTGCTTTTAAGGTGCCAGAAATCGTTATTTGATCGGGAGAATTTAGATTCGCTACGTACACAGGAGCTGCATCAGTTGATAGTTCATGTACAATAGAGAGAAGCTGATGTTCACGCAGTCCCATCACAACCCCCATACCATAACCATCAGGATAAGCATTTTCCATCAGTTTCCCTCTTTTTTTCACAAGAAGAAGAGCTTCTTTAAAAGATAACACTTCAGATGCAACTGCTGCTCCAAACGCCCCTATAGAATGCCCTCCTACCACGTCTGGCGAGTATCCTTTGTTTTTAAACGACCTAGCCGCAGCCACTCCTGCAATAAAAAGACATATTTGAACATTTTTATTATATTTTAATTTTTCTGACGAATCTAAAGATAATACGTCTTGATTTAAAACCTCACTTGCTTCTTCAAACGTAGTCGCTAATCCCCATTTATTTTTTATATCATGAAGCATACCAGCATATTGTGCGCCTTGGCCTGAAAATAGAAATGCAACACTCATCGTGTTTCTCCTTTCGACTTTATATCATCCAAGGAGATAATGGATAATTTTATTATAAAGAACATAGGGTCAATAACTCTAATACATATTTCTTATATATCCTATAACTTGAAATCTATATAAAAAGGGATTGAGACATAACGAAATCAATGGAAAAATCCGAACGGGTTAGATTCTCCAGTAAGAATCTAACCCATTCGGATCTTCAACTAAAGTACTTTTAGCTACAGATGAGCTGGAAAATGCGGAAGCACTTCTTCGCCAAGCTCATGTATAACTTCTTCAGCCGGACGCTTGCTATCAAACAGAGCAAAAAAGAGATGATTAACTCCTATTTCTTTATAAACAGAAAGAAGCTCAATTAATGTATTACGACCTGCTCGACATCCTAAACGAATTGGCGTTGGCATTTCATTTGGATCTTCTGCCAAATCTAGATGCATAGGTTGTGTAAAAGGTTTAAAAACGCCTGGATGATAGATGTCAACCAGTTTCCTCCATTGTGTAATAGCTTCTGCTTGAAAATGGGGATGACGAGGATAATACATCCAGCCGGCTCCATACTGTGCAAACCACTCCATATTTTGCTGACTGTATCCCGTGATCATCGTCGGAATACGTTTCGTTGGCTTAGGAACGACATTTGCTCCTTGAATGGATCCCAAAGCAGACTGGATAGATGGAAATTCTTTATTTAACGCTTCTTCTAAATAATGAAAAGCCTCTGCAAATCGCTTTCCTCTTTCTTCATGAGGAATACCTAACCCTCGAAAATCTGCTTGACGGTCTCCAGAAGATACGCCCATAATTAAACGCTCAGGAAAAAGCTGATCAATGGTTGCCATTTCTTTAGCTACGCGAAGCGGATGGCGCAAAGGCAGCACAATAGCAGATGTACTAAGAGCAATTTCTTTTGTTTGACTGGCCAGATACGTCAAATAAATAAGCATATCATAAATTTGACCCGTGGCTGGATCGCCAAATGATGGATCTTGAAGAAGGACATCGCGGAACCATAAGCTTGTAAATCCATATTGTTCTGCAAGCTGCGTGAGCTCTACTTGTTTCTCCATCGTAGGCGTGGCATATTGATAATTTTCAAGCGGCATATGCAACCCTAACGTTAACTCATTCTCCTTGTACATACGACGATACGCCTTATGATGTTGAAATGTAGTCATTTACTTCCTCTCCTTTTATAGCTAAGAGATCATCGCCTTTTGCGATGATCTCTTGTTTTATTTTGCTTTTGCTTCTATTGAGCGGCTCCATGCTGTTAATAAGACCGCTCCTAAAACCATAACTCCTCCAATCCAAGGAGTATGAACAAGACCAATCGAATCAACAATCAGGCCGCCTACAAAAGAACCAATAGCAATTCCAACGTTAAATGCAGCAATATTAAGCGCAGAGGCTACGTTCACTGCTGAAGGAACATACTTTTCAGCTAAGTTCACGACCAGCACTTGCAGTCCAGGTACGTTCATAAATGCCAATAAGCCCATGGCAAAAATCGTAATCGTTCCCGCTACTTTAAACGATGCAGTAAACGATAAAATAACTAAGATAACTGCTTGAATTAGAAACATCCAAAATAATGCTTTTAACGGGTTTTTATTCGCAGCTTTTCCTCCGATTGTATTTCCGATGGCTACTGCTACACCGTATACCAGCAGTAAGATACTAACTGCGCTTGGTGCGTATCCTGTTAGTTTTTCAAGAATAGGTGCTAAATACGTATAAGCTACAAACGTTCCGCCATATCCTAAGGCGGTAATAGCAAACGATAGTAAAAGCGGCCCGTTTTTCAAAATTTTCAATTGATCACTAAACTTTGCCGGCGGCGCTTCCTTTAAGTTTTTAGGCACTAAAAGAGCACTTGCAATAATGGCAATAACCCCAAGTAACGCTACTCCCCAAAATGTTGCTCTCCAGCCGAAAGCTTGTCCGATAAATGTACCAAGCGGAACACCTGTAACAGTTGCAACTGTTAAACCTGTAAACATTAAAGCAATGGCACTTGCTCGCTTATCTTCTGGCACTAAATCAGCAGCGATAGTCGCACCGATAGAAAAGAAAATTCCGTGTGAAAATGCAGTAATAATTCGTGCTATAAGCAGCAGCCCAAAGCTTGTTGATAAAGCTGCTACTGAGTTTCCTACGATAAAAATAACCATCAATAGCATCAACAGTGATTTTCTGCTCATTTTACTTGTTAAAGCTGTTAATACGGGAGCTCCAAATGCAACTCCCATTGCGTATCCTGAAATTAATAACCCTGCTAGTGTAATGGAAATATTTAAATCATCTGCAAGCGATGATAATAAACCTACTGGAACAAACTCTGTAGTCCCGATTCCAAAGGCGCTAATAGCTAGCGCTAATAGCGGCAAAGCACCGCTTTTTTTACTTTGTTGTGTTTGTGAAAGTGTGTTCACTTCTTAACGCCTCCTGTTCGTTATGATAACTTCTTCATAATAGCTTCTCTTACGGCTAATTAGCTTAGGTACCTTTCATATATTCGCTAACTCGCCATCAACAATTGTTATTATGAGCGATGTAAAACCAAAGAAAAAGTACGCACTTTCAAGTGATATAGGCACCTGGAGGTTACAATAAGCGTAAATACTAAAGTCATGAACTATTGGGTATTCTAAAAAAATGCTTACACCTAGAAAATTTTGCTCTATAGTGATATGATAAACATCAGAAAAAATGCGAAAACATGCATTTGACCGTTATCTCTAGAACAAGGAGAGTTGTTAACGTGAAAAAATATAATATTCCAGTGGAAGCGGCACTAGAAGTCATTGGAGGCAAGTGGAAAGTCGTTATTCTTTGTCACTTAATTAAAGGGACAAAGCGCCCTGGAGAATTAAAAAGAATTATGCCGCGTGTTACGCAAAAAGTATTAACGCAGCAGCTTCGAGAACTTGAAGCAGACGGCATCATTGTTAGAAAAATGTACAATGAAATGCCGCCTCGAGTAGAATACTCTTTAACAGATTACGGATGGTCTTTAAAAAGCATTCTTGATTCATTATGCTCTTGGGGAGAACATCATATTGAAAAAACGTATCCTGATAAAGAAGCTGTACTTATGCAGCCTGTAGAAGAAGTCACTGTTTCTAATTAAAAAAAGCTGACTATCTAGTCAGCTTTTTCATTCCCTTACTTTCTTTGTTTTTTCAGATGATGTATATATTCAGGAGGAACCCATATGACAGAACAGCTTAAAAAGAAAATTAGTCTTCAAGATGCTATCAAACAGCAGCTTGCTAATAAGAAAAATCAATCTTCAAGTAAAGCTCAAAATAGCAGCACCAATCAAGCAACCAAAAAGCTGACGAGTCAACAAACAAAAAAAACGAATAATCAGCGAAAGAGAACAGGTGTATAATGAACGGACAAAATAGAAAAGACGTAGCTCCTGGAATTGAAGTCGACATTGTTTTAAAAGCAGATCAGCGTTCTGGAAAACTTACACGCGGAACGGTCAAAGACATTCTGACCAATTCAAACTTTCACCCACACGGCATCAAAGTCCGTTTAACAGATGGACAAGTCGGACGCATAAAAGAAATTTACCCAAATTAAAAAAGCATGTATTCTACATGCTTTTTTAGTTTACACTTCAAATAAATCTACTTATCATTTCCTACTTTTGTTAAAATAAAGAAGCACTGTCGTCCCCTTTCTTTCCCTTGGGAATTCACGCAAGGAAGAAAAAGGTGGTGGATAGTCTGAGACGAATCCTCAAGTCATTTTTCCTAGATGCTGAGAATGTTCAGCTCCTAACGGCTTACGTAGAGCTTTTAGGAGCCATAGTCGCTCTTATTTTGCTATTTTTCCAGTAGTAAAATAAGTAATCACCGATAAGTATCGTCTAAAAGGTTCTTCATCCATAAGCCTCGTGTGCTGATTGTCTTTAGGGAATCGTGTTTGGCGGCACTTCCCTATAGTAAAAAGACAGCTTCCTTGCAGAAATGGACAAGGTGTAATCAACTACGGCCGATTATGGGTGCGGGACCTTTTTCTTTATTAGTCTATGTCTTTTTTTTACTTCCCATACACAAAAATAAAAAAACCTCCGAGTTGGCGGTCTCGAAGGTTTTCTCTAGTGAATCGTTTTCGACAAATCCTCATCTGGGCTAACAAGGTTCAGATCTAATAAGATTATGTGATGAATTTCTTCACCTTACAAGTTGCACTTGTCAAAGCTAAGAATTCATTCGCTTGTTAAGAATAACTGAACGTGCGCTCCAGATTGTCATTTTTCCTAGTCTCAGTATATCATATTTATTGAAAACAGGTAAAAAAAGTGTTCGACAAAGCTTGTTAGCAGCTCTTCACCTATGTCATATTTTTCAAAACAAAAAACATTTTACAAATATGAAGGAATTTCATACTATTAGATAAAAGATAAAACATAGAAGATAGAAGATAGAAGTATTCTGACTTGGAGAGGATTTCAATGAAGCAACCTCAGTTAGAAAAAGAAATTCGAGCCTTACAATCAGATATTTACCAATTAGCTAAAAAAACAAGCAGCTATTCTCACGGTGAGATTTTAAAATTAAGTCAAAAGCTAGATCAAAAAATTGTTAGTTACCAAAAGCTTTTTAACCATACCAAATAAGAGCCGCGTTGGACTTTCACTTGCTATCCCTCAAGTACCATAAACCTACAAATAAAACAGATATGTTTTATTCGCAATAGGTACATCTCTGCTTCCCTAATTAATAGGGAAGTTTTTTATTTAGAAAATTAAAACCTTCTCCTTTCCTTAGGTTAGTTGTCATACAAATTGGGTATTCAATCAGTAGGCCTTAAAACCTATCTAAGAAACATAAAGGAGAGAATGCATGATGAGTAATGCTGATACTGCCGAAACAAAAAAAGGCGCTGACTTACTAGTAGAAAGTTTGGCAAGTCAGAATGTGCCTTATATTTTTGGCATTCCAGGAGCCAAAATTGATGGCGTATTTGATGTTTTGAAAGAAAAAGGACCAGAAGTAATTGTTTGCCGCCATGAACAAAATGCTGCGTTTATGGCAGCTGCTATGGGAAGACTGACAGGTACGCCGGGCGTTTGCCTTGTCACATCAGGTCCAGGTGCCGCTAACTTAGCCACTGGCCTTGTGACTGCTACTTCTGAAGGTGATCCAGTGGTAGCCCTAGCAGGAGCCGTTCCAAGAGCAGATCGATTAAAAAAGACGCATCAATCAATGGATAATGAAGGACTATTTAAATCTATCGCCAAATTCAGCGTTGAGGTAGAAGACGCTGCAAACGTTCCAGAAGTGATAACAGACGCCTTTCGCGAAGCTGTTTCTTCTCCTTCAGGAGCATCTTTTGTCAGCTTGCCGCAGGATGTAATGGATAGCGAAACATCAGCTTCCACTCTATCCGTTTTAAAAGCTCCTACGATTGGGACTGCCAATTTAGACGCTGTTGCCCAAGCTATACACACTATTCGCACAGCAAAACTACCTGCCTTGCTTTTAGGTATGAGAGCAAGTAAATCTAAAGCAGTGGAATCAATCCGTCAGCTTATAGCAGAACATGACCTTCCTGTGGTGGAAACGTTCCAAGGTGCGGGAGCTGTTTCAAGAGAGCTTGAAACTCACTTTTTTGGGCGAGTAGGTCTTTTTCGCAATCAGCCCGGAGACGTCTTATTGAAGCATGCTGACGTCGTCTTAACAATCGGATATGACCCAGTTGAATATCCTCCT
This sequence comes from Priestia sp. 10L35, assembly GCF_056395685.1. Taxonomy (NCBI): domain Bacteria; kingdom Bacillati; phylum Bacillota; class Bacilli; order Caryophanales; family Bacillaceae; genus Priestia; species Priestia sp. 10L35. The sequence continues at coordinate 250,238 of NZ_JBFTKA010000005.1, forward strand.
TCTCTTTGGAACTCAGAAAGTCAAAGGAGCATTATTCATTTAGATGATTTACAAGCACAAGCTGACCACCATTATCAGCCGGAAATTGAGTTAGTAGGGGATATTCCAAGCACAATTGACATATTAGCGGATAAACTCCCACATTTAATACGTTCAAAAGAAAGTGCTTCTTTTTTAAAAACGCTAAAAAGTAAACTTGAACAACCTGACGATCAGTACGAGTTTTCTAATGACACTTACCTTCATCCCCTACAATTAATTGAAGCTCTGCAGAACTTTGTTGAAGATGATACTACCATCACATGTGACGTTGGTTCGCATTACATATGGATGGCTCGTTATTTTCGTTCCTATGAACCTCAGCATTTACTATTCAGCAACGGTATGCAGACACTAGGTGTTGCTTTGCCTTGGGCTATTTCAGCTGCACTCGTTCGCCCCCATAAAAAAGTTCTGTCCATGTCTGGAGACGGCGGGTTTTTATTTTCAGCTATGGAGCTCGAGACAGCCGTTCGATTAAACTTACCAATTGTTCACATTATCTGGAACGATCAAACCTACGATATGGTTGGCTTTCAACAGCAGATTAAATATGGCCGAAAATCTGCAGTAGAGTTTGGCAGTGTAGACTTTGTTACGCTTGCTGAAAGTTTTGGTGCCAAAGGATTTAGAGTTAACTCACCAGAAGAATTTTCGGACACTCTAGCAAGCGCTTTTCGTGAACAAGGCCCAGTTATCATCGATGTTCCTGTAGATTATAAAGATAATGAAAAATTAAATACACAGCTACTGCCAGATCAAATTAACTGAAAGGACTGAGTAAAGAATGAGCAATAAAGAAAAATTAACGATTCACCAAACTTCCACCATGATCGCTTTATTAGACGGAGTATTTGACGGTATTGTTACATACAAGGATTTATCTAAGAAAGGTGATTTCGGCATCGGTACGTTTAATCAATTGGACGGTGAAATGATTGCCTTTGACGGAGAATTTTATCATATTGCTGATGGGAAAGCCGCGCCTATTGGCAAAGATGCAAAAACACCTTTTGCCATTATGACAACCTTTTATGAAGATATCTCTTATCGTGTAGAAAAGGAAATGAATCGTGAACAACTAGAAACCTTAATGAACGAGCTTATTCCTAGCCCGAATTTATTCTATGCAGTTCGCATTGACGGAAAGTTTAAAGAAGTAAAAACGCGCACGGTTTCAAAGCAAGAGAAGCCCTATCCTTCTATGGTAGATGCGGCTGCTGATCAGCCTACATTTACATCTTCAGATGTAAATGGAACACTAGCAGGTTTTTATACGCCAGAATATTCTTCAGGCATCGGTGTTCCCGGCTACCACCTGCACTTTATTGATAAATATAAAAAAGAAGGGGGACATGTTTTAGATGTCTCTGTTCAAGATGTTACAATTCAAATCTGCAAAAAAACGAAATTAAATCTCAATTTATCGGAAACAAGTGAATTTTTAAATGCTAATTTAGAAGACCATGATGTAGAAGAAGAAATTGCGACGGCTGAATAAACAACGATACTTTTACTGATAAAAAAACGCTCATCGTTATGCATGACGATGAGCGTTTTTTATTTAATCGCGTTCAGGCTTCATTTCTAGCACAACACAGAAACCTTCCGCCTATACGTAAAAAGAGCCTGTGTCTTTTAAAACATAGAAAAATGGTATTTCAGTCTCTTTTAGACATCTAGCCATTCGATCCTTAAAGTTATCTAATTTAATTATATTTTTTGCTTCTTCTAACGTAAAATATCCCACATCCTGCGTTTCATTGGAGACAGAAATTTCCCCGCTAATCGCTTTTCCCTTTAATAAAATAACAGTAGTAGATCGTTTAACATCTTGTTCTACTCCTAGAAAGTTGGTCACTTCAATAACAATTCCAGATTCTTCTTTAACTTCTCGTATCCCCGCATCTTTTATTGATTCACCTGCTTCAACAAAACCGCCTGGAAATTCCCATCCCCGTCTATGGTTCTTGACTAGAAGCACGTGATGATCTTGATTTACCACCATAACTGCTACAGCTAATTTTTGATTCAACTTTTTCTCACTCTCCTTTTAGCCCGTTAAGATATTGTTCAAGAAGATGAAGAAATCTTTCTATATCTCTATATGTGATATCACCAATATTTGCTATTCGAAACGTTTCTAATTTATCAATTTTACCAGGATAAATGGTGAATCCTTGTTTATAAAAAAAATCATGCATAATATCAAAATTATACTTTTTATCGGAAGGCTCGAGGATAGAGGTAATAATTTTAGAATGATGCGTTTCAGGAACCAAATAGGTTAACCCAAGCCGAGTAATTCCATCCGTTAAAGTAGTCCATGATTTTGAGTAGCGTTCATATCGTTTCTCAATTCCTTCCCACTGAGTTTCTATAATTGCCTGCTTTAAGGCGTACATAGTCTGAACAGGAGGAGTAAAACGCAATTGTTTATTCATTTGGAAATATCGATACTGATCATATAAATGAAGATAAAGGTTACGAGGCTTTATTTGCTCCGTTTTTTCTAACCGGTCTTTATTTGCTATAACAAACGACACGCCTGCCATTCCTTGAAGGTTCTTATTTGCACTTGCGGCTAGATAGCTTATATTCATTTTTTGCATGTCAATTGGAACAGCTGCATAAGAACTCATTGCATCCACAATCATTTCGACATTTTTCACTGCACAAAATTCCCCAATTTTTTCAATATCATTAAGAAGCCCCGTGGAAGTTTCACAGTGAACAAGCGCCAGATAAGAAACGTTCGTTGAAATCTTTTTCACAAAAATTTCTAAGTCGTTCATATCAATAGCCTGCTCGGCGGAGCTTTTATATTCTAAATAATTCAGTCCATAAATTTCAGCGATTTTACACATTCTTTCACCGTATGGACCATTATTGATAATAACAACCGTACCATTATCAATTACTGAACTTAAAATCGATTCCACTGCCGCCGTTCCAGATCCGCCGAATAATACCGTAGTATACTTTTCTGGATTCCCCACAAATTTTGTTAGTTCAGCAGAGATAAATTCCATCGTCTCTCCAAATTCTTTTTCTCTCGGGCAAATGTCTTCCACTATTTGAGCATATTTGACGGTATCTGTTGTAGTTGCCGGTCCGGGGTTTAGGAGTATACTTCTCTTAACTGTATGCGTAATACCTTCTCGAGCTTTAATAATCGGATAAACAATAGCAGTTGCTCTTGCCCAGTGATCTTCATCATCCACTTCACACCATGCCAAATTATCCAGTTTATGAACATACACATTTGCTTTTTTGGAAATTTTAACGAGGCCATATTCATAATCGATCGTTTGATTAAACTGAAACAGCGTATTTGCTTCATCACAAAGTCTCTGAAATGTAGCATAAGAGAGTTTGGTTAAACCAACTAGTTCTGCATAGATACTATTCAACTCTTCTTTTTGTTTTGACATATTCTTAAGGTTATTATTTTCATCAGCTTCAATATAAACTTCATCGCCAGCACCGTTCAATTTACTCGCTAGTATGACGTCTGATCTCAAATGGTTTACTAATGTTTCCAACGCATTCTTTTCATAAATTACATCTGATTCCAATAGTAAAAAATCTTCTTTAATATAATTTTTAAATTGATACAGCGTAAACAGGCTTCCCGTTGTTTCGTATCTAGAATTATAAACACATTTTATTTGAGGATATCTAACCATTAGCTTTTCATATTCTTCTTTCATATATCCTGTTCCAATAAAAATCGTCTTGACTCCTGCTTCTATTAACTTGGAAATGGAATGTTCAATAATCGATTTTTCATCAATCATCAAAAAACCTTTAGGGCGGTTTCCAGCTCTTTTACGAATCCTGCTCCCCATCCCTGCAGCTAGAATAACAGCTGTTTTAATCATCTAAAAACACCTGCAGTCTTTCTCTGACTTCATAAGGCTTCATTTCAGGACGCCCCAGGTTCTTTTTAGATCCTTTCGCTATTTTAAGATATAAAAACGTTAATTTTTTATCACTTTTCCACTGTTTGATATACGTCTCTAACTCATGTAAGTTATGAACATGAATGGAATTTTGATATCCACAGGAAAAAGCAATATCTACAAAATTAATGTTATGAGAGACCGTATGTTGCCCCCCTGTAGAATCATGGGTTTGATTGTCTAAAAGAATGTGTAATAAATTTGCTGGACAGTAGTATCCGTTGGTTGCTAGATTTCCCATGCGCATAAGCAACGCTCCGTCTCCATCAATTGTAATGATGTTCTTTTCATTTTTGCTCAAAGCTAAGCCTAAACCAATGGAACTAACGCACCCCATAGATCCAACCATATAAAAATTATTTCTTGCGTCTTCTATTTCGTAAAGCTCTCTTCCTGTTTTTCCTGTAGCGGCCAATTGAATAGTATCGTTGTCTTTTAATGAATTAACTACTCGTAATGCCTCATACCTTGAAGGTAACTCATCGGTTGTTATCTGTTCACTTTTCATTTTAGGAGTAACTTTTTTTATTGATTTTTCTAAGAGCTTAACTGGCTCAAACGTTCCTTTTTTTACAATAAAGAAGTAGCTTTCATTATTTTCAACAGTTTGATTAGCCCGCTGTAATTGTTTTTTAACTTCGGCAAAATCAGAAGATAAATATTCCCATTTTATTTTCATTGTATTTAGCAGGACAGGAGTAATTTCTCCCATTAATTCATGCTGCGGTTCATCTGGAAATCCAGGTTCTCCGCGAAAACTGACAAATCCAAGGACAGGAATTTTAAACGGATGAATAAGAGAGGTTAAAGGGGAAACAGCATTTGCTAATCCGGAGTTCTGCATTAAAACAACTGCTTTGTTGCCAGCAATTGATGCCCCAGCAGCAATCGCTACCGCTTCTCCTTCGTTTGCTGCTGCAATATATTCACATTCGTTGATAGCGTAGTTAATAAGATGTTTAAGATAGGAACAAGGAACCCCGCTATAAAATTGAAAACCTAGTTTTTTTAATTGAGTTCCAAATACGGACGTACTAATCATTTCTCCCACCATCTTTTTGAATCTTTGTATACGTTTCGGTATCTATCCATGACCCCATCGTATATTTAACAGCAACCGGGTGAATTAGATTAATATAATTAAAGAAATCAGAAAACGTGAGCTGAGCAAAATCTTTTCTTTGTGCCAATTCTTCCAAAGCTTTTTTTACAACCTCAGTGCCTTTTCCAGAAACTTTCCAAAGACCAATGAATTCACCGTGAATGTTGTTAGAGTTTGGATTGCACGACATTTGAATCAAGTCTACTGTTTTGGAATACAGCTGCTTGGAATAGGGAAGTTTAGCAGTTACATAAGATGTTTGATTCCCTTTTAACTCATAATCAGCTCCTGCTACGATCGTGATATCACCGCTTTCATGAATTAACTCCTCAAAAACATGTGTTTTATATACGATGTTACTATCGCTTATTAAAGTAGCCGTTCCTAGCTTACCTCTTGCAGCATAGAGATGATATAATTCTCCTTTATTAGGAAACGCCTTATCTTCCATAGCTTTGTTGGAACCTACTTTTATACTATTTGTCACGCCGACTTTTTTTAACTGATTTATCTGCTCAGTTATCAAAGCTTCATTTGCTGATTCTTTTACCAGAATCATAGCGTTCGTGCTATGATTGGCAGAGCTTAAATAAAGTTTCTCTGCGAGGTCGAGCTCTTCAGCTTTTTGAAGACGGAAAACTTCCTCAAGCGGAGAGACATTTTTTTCTACGTTAATCAAACTTTTATCGCAATAAATCTGAGCGGACGTTTTTTGCATAGCTGTAATGGAAGATCTTAAGTTATGGTTGGCCCAAATGCTCAAGCTAATTCCTAAATCACTAAATTTATCAGTTGGAACTGAATAATATTTGGTGGGAACAATAATAACCGGAAGCCTGTTTCCCCACTCTTTCATAAAAGCTTCAATCTCCGTCATATCTGACCTTTTACTATGAATCAAAACGGCGTCGGTTCCCGCTTGGCGATAAGCTTCTGCACGCTTTAAAGCTTCCTTCAGCCCCCACCCTGCAATAAAAGCTTCTACACGCGATACCACTACAAAATCTTCGTCATTTTGGCTATCTTTCATTGCTTTAATTTTGCCGCAAAATTCATTAATATCTGCAAGCGGCTGTGCTTCACCTTTAATAAATGAGTTTGTTTTTGGAAACAATTTATCTTCAATACATACGCCTGGAATGTCTCGCTGCTCCAATTTCTTAACTAATCTTCTTGCATTATTAAAGTTCCCATAGCCTGTATCCCCATCAAGAAGAATTGGAACGGACGTTGCGTCACTCATAAACTCTAAGATGTCTAATACCTGTGTCCATGAAGCCTCGTTATTATCTCTTACACCCAGTGCTGCAGATAATGACAGGCCGCTGGCCCATATCCCTTTGAACCCTGCTTCTTCTACAATCTTTGCAGATAGCGCACTGTGAGCCTCCATAATAAACTCTAGCTGTTTACTTTCTATCAACTCTCTTAGCTGTTTAGTCTTCTTCATGTCTATCCTCCTTTTACTCTTCGTTGTCTGGAATAAGTTTATTTCTTAATTCTTTAAAAGTAGGTTTTGTCATAACACGATGCGTTACTTTTAATAAAATTATTGTATTTTCATTTAAATATGGATCTAGCACATTGTATACTTCATCACCAGTCTTGCAAAAATAGACTTTATTAGGGTCCATTCCACATTTTAAAGCTCCTGTCCCAATAGTTTTTGCTTCTTCTCCTACTACCACTAAAATATCAATCTTTGATTCCGCTGCTTTTTTTCCCATATCTTCATATTGTTTAATTGCATAAGGTCCTTCTCCTAGCTGAGGCATGTAACCTAATAAAGCAATAGATTGTTTCTCTTTTGACATATCACTAAGAACTCCGAGAGCTGTAGCCATCGATAAAGGTGAAGAGTTCCATGTATCATTAATTACCGTACATTCATTCATTCCTCTTTTAAATTCCAAATGTTCTTCTACTTGTTCAAATAAGCTAAGTCTTTGTATGGCAACGGAAATATCAACGCCCACATAAAATACTGCAGCAATGGCGGCCAGTGCATTATACACATTATGTTCACCATATCCAGGGATAAAGGCATCGTACTCTTTGTCTTGGTGCTTTAAAGTGAAAGCCATTCCTCCCTTGGCATATTTAATATTCTTTGCTTGAAATTGGGAACTATCATTTTTACCTATATATACAACATTTTGCAGATGACTAACATCAAGCACTCTCTTAATATTTTCATCATCTGCGTTTAAAATCAAAATGCCTCTATTTGGATCTAAACCTTCTACAATTTCGGCTTTTGCTTTCATATATTCTTCAGGTGTTTCACAATCAGCGAGATGGTGTACGCCTATATTTAATAGAATTCGTATTTGTGGCTGAAAGTAGCGACACGCAACTTTTAAATAGCCCGGATAAGCGACTGGCATTTCAAAAACAGCTACTTCTGTCGTATCATCAATACCTGTTAAATAACGTAGATTTACAGACATAGAATTCATACTCATCCACGTAGCTTTCACTTTATAATCTTCAATTAATATTTGTCGGATCATCTCTTTCGTGGTCGTTTTCCCACAAGTCCCTGTAACACCAATAACAGGAAGATCAAAGAGCCCTCGGTAGTATTCAATAAATTTCCAATAAGCCTCTTCTAATTGAGCTGTTTTAACAAGAATAATATTTCCCTCTAAGTTCGTGCACAGCTCAGGGTGATCTGTTATAACGACAATTGAATGATTTTCTTTCCAATACTTCCCTCTAATCGGTTCTCTATCTAAATGAAAGATGAGTGTATGATCCTCTATATCCTTTTTAGCGTAGTTTATAGCATGTTTAATAACAGGATTTCCTGATCCATAACAAAGGTCTCCTCCCGTTTGTTTAAGGATTTCATTTAATGTGAAGTGCTTCATGTTAAATCCTCCTTTTCTTCTTCGTAACCAGCCAGTGAAGACGCATAATTAAGCAGACGAATCCCCGCCAAAGTACGCAGCTTGTAGGCTCTAATTTGTGAGAATAGACTATCTGGTTTTGCATTTATTTCAAGTAACTTTATGGAACCGTACTGATCTATACATAAATCTACCGCCAGCTCCCCAAAAGGACCCACTTTCTCCTCTACTGTTGCAACAATATTTTTAGATACTTTAGCTAATTGGTTTATAATGAGCCTTCTGTCTGTTGGATCAGGATATAAACTGTTTAATATTTTACTGAGGCGCATATTCGTTTCAGAATCTTCCGTTAGCACATCTTCACCGGTGAGACGCGCAACCATACCCGTTCGAAGCCAAATTTGCTTTTCATTTTTTTGCATATAAACCCGTATTTCTAAATTTTTATCTTTATGCTGTTTTCTGCGAATTCCTTCCTGAACAAGATAAGGATTGTTTTTCATCAAAGGAGAGAGCAAAGTAAATAATTCTTCCATATTACTGAATTGATGCAGCTCTTTTTTATTAAGATCAAACCAAAAGATGCCTGTTGGTCGGCGAACGATACGCATGACTCCTTTACTTAAGGCTCCGCCAAGCGGTTTTAAATAGACTTCTCCGTAGTTATCAAGCATTTCTGCAATGTCACCAGAATTTTGTACCAGACGTGACTCTGGAAGAAATTCTTCATATTCTTTCATAAGAAGTTCATATGTTGCCCACTTATCTCCCGTGAGCTGAAACAAATTTGAAGAATTAACAAAAGGAATTTTATAAACCGCCTGAAGTTTTGCCCTTACTTCATCTATTAAAATATTCTTTCTGCCATCTATGAAATAACGGTCATAAATAACAGCAGGAAAAGGATAAAGCCCTTCACCGTTAATAGTTGTTCCTTTAACCAATTTTTTCTCCCAATCAATATCTTCGGGTTCAAACACATATACAAGCATTCGCTTTTCAGTTGCTAAGCGACATAGATGATGGAAATAGGTTGTTTGTCTTTCAAAAGGACGGTTAGCAAGAATGCCAATGATAGGACCTAAAGTTATGATGCCTTCTGAAGCTGATAGCTTGGGGCACCAATCTTTCGGGAGAGATAGTTTATCACGGAGAGATTTAGAGAGTTGAACCATATTTGGATGGCGAAATGAAAAAGGATAAGAATGAACAGTTGCAGTTGATATTGCCTTTCCTGCACTAACAATCGTAGACTGCCCCTCTTTGAGGCCGTATTTTAAACGGAGCTTTTTGGGGATTTGAATAATATGTCCGCGGTCATAGATTTCTTTAGAAATCTTTACATTCCAATTCCGCCGAATATCATTTGATTCATCACAAGGAATTTCTTTTTCTATCATTTCAAATAGAAAAGATAGTTCATTTTGATAATGTGGATAGCTGGATGTTTTCATAAGATTGGCCTTGATATCTTTCCACATTCGTTTAAGAAAGATTTTATTCCCTTGATAGTAAGCACGTTGCGTAAGTGGATGAAATAAAAATTCGCTTTTTAATTCATGATGATGGGTAGCAACTAGCTGAGCAAGAGCTAAAGTGGAGAGAGTAATTCTAGGGTCGATAATCCAAGAGCTTAAAGTTAAATACTCAAATCCATACGGTTTTTCACGATAGCGTCCAATACCTCCATGGTTCGTTTTCCGTCTGAGTTTAGCGGTCTTAGATTCTTCTATCAGCGCTATTGGAATAGCAAGGTAGTGGTCAAGAGCTCTTAATAAGGATAAAGAAAGCGGAATGCCAAAATGAATATGTCCTCCACATTGATACCCTGAAAACGGCATGCTGCCTGCCCGAAAATGAATATTTTCATATGGTACCTGTGCAGATGCTTTTTCTATTAACTTTTGGATGTTCTCAAATAGTTCTGTTGATGAATTCGCTTTTTCAGGCCTAACTTCTACTAATGCATACTCACCGCTATCTTGCTCTATTTGTCTTTCATCACAGCCTACCGGACCTTCAACAGAAAAAAAAGTAGAAGCTGGTAGAAGCTCTCCATCACAACTTAACATAAACTCAACGTCAGCACCCATGCTAAAAGGAACACTAGGCTTTAATGGATTTTCTATCCATTCACTTTCTGATGAGTTAATATCTGTGACGATGCACTCTCCATTTTCTAATAACCCCATTTTGACAAAGCCGCTTTTAGCTCCCGTTACGTAGAGCGCTCGAATGGCTACGTTCATCAGCATTTCCGGTACATCCATGCCGTGTACCTGTTCTAATTTCCAGCCGAAGGCTTGCGTTCGAATGGGTATTTCATTAAATACAACATGTTCACTGGTCACTACTTGTACTGTTTTTACGCTCAGTCCTTCTACTTCTAGACAATATTCTTTGTCTATTGCATATATTTTCGTAAAATAATCATACCCTTCATATATTGCTTGGTCCTTTGTATTTACGATAACAATATCTCTTCCGCTATGGTGACCATACTTCCTCCCTATCACTGGATATGAACAGGTTTTGGGGTCAACTAATTCAACAGACGGTATATTATTCAGATTAAGAGTTTGCAACGTCATTTCTTTATCAGATAATATCCCTAACTCTTCTCTCATTGGATCCATTTTAAAGCCTCCTAATTAAAACTTTCTATCGTATTTTGCTACTTTAATGCCCTATAACAATAATCAGCTACTCATATAGTATGTAACTGGACAAAAAAATCCTGTACATTTATCTATTTATTTCCACCCTCTCTAAAAACTTTTTATGTATGTATTTAACACGTGTAATAATTCACCGATTTTATTTTTACTGCATTTATTATAGAAAGGATAGATTTCAAACGATATAAAAGGAGAAATAGTCAATGACATTAAAATTCATTCATGGAAACTACTTAAAATACAACAAAGGAACTGGTTTTATAAGCTGTCATGTGGATGCACTTCATGCAGAACCACCTGCTGCTGATTTATTTACGGATAAAGTTGTAGAAAATTTAGTCAAGAAAACAGGATGTGCAGGAATCGTTAGTACGGTTTCCAGAACCATAGCAGATTTAAATAGAAACCTAAATAAAACAAACCATGAGGGGATACATGAATATAGAAGAACAATCCAAGAAATTGTTAAATCTTTGAAGATAGTAGATGATAATAATTGCCTTTTAACACCCTATTTGCATTTATCTTTTCATGGAATGAAGGATACACATTATGGGCCTCATGCAATTGAAGTGGGGACTTTATATGGACAATCTTGCTCAAAGGAAGTTAAAGATTGGTTTCAACAGGAGCTGACTAAAAAATCTGAAGATTCGTTCCCGAAAATCCATGTAATATTTGATAATAAATTTGTTGGAAACGAATCAATTGCCTTTCACAGACAAGGTGACAATAGCGGCTATCTAGGTTACAGTCATCATTTTAATACGTTTCAAATTGAATTATCCCGGACTCTGCGCAGCAAACACAGAACTACTATAACAAAGATATTTTCCGAGATTATTGATGACTTTCAACAAACATTCGTCGCTACTTAGTTTTTAGGAATCTTTTCCGTCTACTATTTCTTTTATATATTTAGGTAAAACAAATGATGCATGGAAAATTTCAGGATCAATATATTGAGTATCTGTATGCTGCAGCTTCGTCAAATCGGCCTGAAGAGGATCCATTTTTTTAGAAGCAATCGTAAAACTCCAAATGCCGCAAGGGAAAAGAGGTATCGTCACTAAATATGTGCGGACAATTGGAAATAGCTCCTTTAAATTTTTAATTGTGCCTTGTAATGTAGAAGTATTGTAGTAAGGAGATCCCGATTGAAAAACAACCACGCCGTCATCCTTAAGGCTGTTGTAGACATATTGATAAAAATCAGGTTGAAATAGTTTTTTTCCCGGTCCAACAGGGTCAGGCCGATCAATTATGAGAACATCATAAACTCCCTTTTGTTCTTGAATCCAATCTATTCCATCGCGATGTATCATATTGAGCCTCGTTTCACCATTATAACAAGAAGCCGGAGTTAGCCATGTGCGGCAGATTTCTGTAACTTTTGGGTCGATTTCGACTACATCAATTTGTTGAATTCCGGCATACTTCATGGCCTCCCGTGCAGGACCACAGTCTCCTCCGCCAATCATCGCAACTTTTTTGGGATTTGAATGCGTTATAATTGGCACATGGCTAATCATTTCATTATAAATAAACCCTTCTCCTGTTGAAATTTGTGGAGTACCATCTAGCACCAACATTTTCCCATACCATTTTGTATCCACAATACTGATTTGTTGATAGGAAGATTGCTCATAGTGAAGCAGACTTTTTACTTTATACCCCATTTTCACTCTAGCCTGTCCAACGTAACTCCATATCCAGAGAACCCCATTATCATCCTTTTTATAACCTGAAAGAGGATGCTTTTCTGTCACTTTTTCCACCTTCTATTTCAAAAATTTGTGTTCTATATAAAATATGAATTATTTTTTATTTCGCTATAATTCGATAGCACAAATTTATAGATGCTTACTCTATTAATCTCTTCTAATTTCAATTTCCCTTCCATTCTTTCGACAATATTTCTACTTACTGTTCCTTCAAAGCTTTTTAACCGTTTCTTCATCAGCACTTAGATAGAGTGTAAGTGTAAGTCTAAGTTATCTCTCCACTTTTATCTGGGTCCGTTCTTCAGTAAAAGTACGGAAGAAAACCTAACACAGAATGATACATAAGAAAGAAAGCGTAGTATCATAATTACCATATTGCAACAGCTTTACGCTGGATATAAAAAAGGAGGTTTTTAAGTAATGTTTTCTAAACGGCCCTTATCTGTACTTCTTATCTCGACTTTATCTATGATTATTGCTTTTTCAGTATGGTCTGTCTTCGCACCTATCGCTGCAGATATTCAAGTAATGTATTCATTAACCAATGCTGAAAAAAGTATCTTAATTGCCACTCCCGTCTTATTAGGTTCCCTCATGCGAATTCCGATGGGGATTTTAACAGATCGCTTCGGGGGAAGAAAAGTCTATTCTTTGACTATGCTGGCTCTTTTACTCCCTACTATTTGTGCAGGCTTTACTCATTCTTATTCTATGCTGCTCTTTTGGGCATTTTTTATCGGCATGGCTGGAACAACATTTGCTATTTCCATTACATATGTCTCTAAATGGTATTCACCTCAAAAGCAAGGTTTTATTTTGGGAATTGCCGGGATGGGCAACTTAGGATCGGCGGTAGCAAGCTTTAGTATTCCACTTATCTTTTCTTCTTTTGGCTTGCCTTGGGTATTTTGGAGTTTAGCAATTGCGGTAGCCTTAATGGCTCTTTTATTATGGATAGGAACTTCAGACCACCCTTCTGCTGCTTCCCCCAAAACGCTGCAGGAATCTTTATCGGTATTAAAATTTAAAGAAACGTGGTTTTTATCCGTTTTCTATTTTTTAACATTTGGTGGATTTGTAACGTTCAGCATCTATCTTCCTACCATTTTGCATGATCAATTTAATGCTTCAACTGTAGACAGTGGGCTGAAAACAGCTGTATTTGTCGTACTAGCAACGTTTGTACGGCCTCTTGGAGGATATTTATCGGATGTCTTCGGAGCAAAAAAAGTACTCACCTTCGTCTTTACCGGAATGCTACTAATAGGGTTATTTATTGCATTTACCATCACTGCCTTCTCCCTATTTAGCGTAGGTTGTTTACTTGCAGCCATTACCCTTGGTATCGGAAATGGAGCTGTTTTTAAAATGGTTCCATCTGTTTCAACAGGAAATATTGGAGCTGTTACCGGGATCGTAGGAGCATTCGGAGGAGTAGGCGGCTTCTTTCCCCCTATTGTGCTAGGCTTTATAAAAGATACAAGCGGAGACTACGTTGTCGGTTTTTCCTTACTAGCGCTTTTTGCCCTATTCTGTCTCTTACTAAATTATTCTGGATTCAAAAACCAAAATGTACGTATTAACCAAAAGCACCTTGCCTGATTCCATGCAAAAAGCCTCTTTTTTCAAGAGGCTTTTTGCATCAGCATTTTTAATAGCTGCTTCTTTTTACAGAAGGGCTAATCTTCACAGCACTTACTTTAAACCCTGGCATCTTACAGGCGGGATCTAATTTCTCAGAAACAAGGTTATTAACATTTTGAGAATCCGCCCAGTGAAAAGGAACAAATACGGTATCTGGCCGAATGCCCTCTGAAAATTTGCTTCTTACCACAACCCTTCCATATGAAGATTCAATTTGTACTAATTCTTGATTCAAAATTTCATATTTTTTCGCTGTTGAAGGGTGGATTTCCATAAAAGATTCGAAATTTCTAGCAGATAAAGATGCACTTTTTCGCGTTTGTACACCCGTTAAATAGTGCGACATCACTCTCCCCGTTGTTAAATAGAGAGGGTATTTTTCCGTTATTTTTGCTTTAGGTACAATAGCTTGATTCGAGACAGGGACCATCATCGCTTTTCCATCACTATGAGCAAAACGCGTTTCAAACAGGCGCTCGGTTCCTTTATCTGTTAAGCTTCTGCATGGCCATAAAATTCCTTTTTCCTCTCGTAATCGTTCGTACGTAATACCAGAGTAATCCGCGATCCCTCCTTTACTTGCTATTCGCAGTTCATTAAATATTTCTTCAGCTGATGCAAACGAAAAATGTTCCTCTTTCCCTAAAACTTTAGCAATTTCACACAGTATTTCCCAGTCGTGTTTGATTTCGCCGTGGCATGGAAAGCTAGCTTCGCGTAATGTAACTCTTCCCTCTACATTTGTCATAGTTCCTTCATCTTCCAAGTAGGAAGATGCTGGTAAGATCAAGTTTGCTAATTTTGCTGTTTCTGATTCAAACATATCTGCTACTACTAGAAAATCAAGCTTTTCAAAAGCCTTCTTAACAAAATTAGCGTTTGGATTTGAAACTGTTGGATTTGAACACATCAAAAACAACCCTTTAATTTCACCGTCATGAATTTTTTCAATCATCTCATATGCAGAAACACCTTTTCTAGGAAGGTCTTTCTCCTCTATGTTCCACACATCCGCTATATACATCCGGTGCTCACGATTTTCGATTGAACGGTAGCCTGGAAGCTGATCCGCTTTTTGACCATGCTCCCGGGCTCCTTGCCCATTTCCTTGACCGGTAATGGCCCCATATCCGCAGCGAGGTTTACCAATTTTCCCAACAGAAAGTAGAATATTTAAAAAATTTCGCACCGCAGCACTTCCGTCTGTTTGCTGCTCTACCCCTCTAGCAGTAAAAATCATTCCCGTTTTTCTTTGACCAAACATACGGGCAGCTTGGTACATCTCTTCAAGTGGCACTCCCGTTATTTCTTCAATGATATTAAATTCTAGAGACGCCACATATTGAATTACTTCTTCAAATCCATTTACACGTTCTTGTAGAAATCGTTCATCTAGATAATTTTCTTCGATAAGGACCTTCAAGATTCCATTGGCTAATGCCGCGTCGCTTCCCGGCTTAAGTTTCAAGTGTAAATCAGCTATTTTAGTTGTAGCGGTTTCTCTTGGATCAATTGCAATAATAAATGCTCCGTTTTCTTTTGCTTTCTCAAAATAAGGCATAATCGTTGGCTGACATTCCGCAATATTTGTTCCAGCTAACATAATACATTCAGTAAACGGAATCTCTTGCAAGCTATTCGTAAATCCTCTGTCCATGCCAAATGTTTTACTAGCAGCAGAAGCAGCAGCCGACATACATAAGCGTCCATTGTAATCAATATATTTTGTTTTTAACGCAACTCGAGCAAATTTCCCTAATAAATAAGCTTCTTCATTTGTAATAGAGGCACTTCCATAAACACCTAGCGCATCTGCTCCATTTTTCTCTTGAATCTCTGTAACGTTTTCTTTAATATAGTGAAGAGCTTCTTTCCAAGAAATCTTTACAAACTCTCCGTTTACTTTTAATAAAGGATATTGAATCCGATCTTTATGCAAAGGATGCTGATGCGCATTCATTCCTTTGATACATAACCTTCCTTGAGAAGTAGGGTTATCTGTTCCAATTGTTTTATACGTTTTCCTTTTTACATGTGTTTGTTCAACTAACTGCATTTTGCACTGCATGCTGCAGTAAGGACACTGAGTATTATAGATACGCTCGGTTTCAACTTGCTTTTGCTGCTCACGAAAATATTTCAATAGCATCTCAGTCATCGTAGGTCACCCTTCTTTCCTATAATAAATATGTGATTGCACGAGAGCGCTCTGAACTGAGCTGCTTCATTAAATACTCTCGATTGTCTATCTCAAACAAAACTTCTCTGACATGAACAATTCCTACTCGTTCGATCCAGCTCCCGACAGTTTCTAAATAGTTTCCTGTTTCACGGTAATATTGAATCAAAGAACAGCTGATTTCTACTGCTTCTTCGTTCGTTTCGGCCACATAAAACAGCTCCCCGCTTCTGTCTTCTGCGCTGCTTCCGCCGACATATATTTCCCATCCTCTGTCTATTCTGCTTAATCCTATATCACTTGTTGTTACATTCTCTGCAATGTGAGAACACGAAGCAATACTGATTTTGATATCACATGGGGTCTTTACATATTCAAGCTGTTTATCTAATTCATTTGATAAAGCAAGAGCAGGTTCATGCTGACAAATACACGTTCCTTTTCCTATATAAACAGATACATTTTTAACTGTACGTTCATATAGCTGCTGAAGTCCTCTATCTATTTCCTCACTTATCAACGGAAGATATTCTTTTTTCACTCCAATAAGTTGAATGCGCTGATCACTTGTTAAACGAATATTAGAGATGTTGTACCTTTCAGCTACATTTGCTATGTTCCTTAATTCCTGTACATTTGTCAGACCACCGTGAATTTGCGGTACCACTGCATAAGTCCCATCGTGAAGCAAAACGGCCTGTTCATTCTCCGTAGTAAATAAAGAATGTCGATTGTTTTCATAATGAGGATGCATCATATCTAAATAGTAATGAAGACCGCCTTCACATAACGAACAGCCTTTCATGTCTTTAAACTTTAATATTTCTCTTACTTGCTGAACCGTCTCAAATTGATATTGCTGCATTTCTCTTACCAGCTCATCTTCTGATAAATGTGTACATGTACAAAAGGTTTTTTGTTCAATGATTTCATCAAACTCATCGCTTTGAATATATGTTAAAAGATCTGTTACAAGGGGTTTGCATCCTCCGCATGAACCAGAAGCTTTCGTGCAATTTTTTATTTCATCTACTGTCGTTAAATCATTTTTCTGTACTGCTTCAATAATGGCTCCCTTTGTTACACCATTACAGTTGCATACCATATCTGTAAGTGGCATAGAAGCTACTGCATTTTCTTTTTCATGTTGAGAAGGAAATAATTGTACTTTTTCCGCTTGCGACAAATCCTTTTTTTCATTAATCATTTGTGATAGCTTTATAGCCTCACTGGTATCTCCAAAAAGAACAGCTCCCACTATTTTCCCCTCGCGAAAAACGACTTTTTTGTATATACCATCTAACATATTCGAAATAGTAATGGCTTTTGCACCTTGATTTTCCTTGAACTCTCCGACTGAGTAAACGTCTATTCCTGATATTTTTAATTGAGTGGAAAGAACGGACCCGCGATAACCATCGTTTTTTATTTGGCAAAGATGTCGCGCTAAGACTTTTCCTTGTTCGTAAAGAGGAGCAACAAGGCCGTATGTCATCCCTCGATGTTCCGCGCATTCACCTACTGCATAGATATCCGGGATGCTCGTTTCTAAATAATCATTTACGATGATTGCTCTATTTGTTTCTATTCCGCTTTTTTTAGCTAGATTAACATTTGGCCTCACTCCTGTAGCCATTACAACTAAATCAGCTGCAATTTTGCTGCTATCGTTAAATCGGACGCCTTCTGCTCGATTTTCCCCTATAATCTCATCCGTATGCTTGTTTAATAGAAAACTCATGCCTTGCTTTTCCAATTCTTCCCTTAACATAGCAGATGCTGCTCTGTCTAACTGTCGCTCCATTAAGAAACCCGAATGATGAATGACTTGAACATCCATTCCCAAATTTAATAGTCCCCTAGCAGCTTCCAGCCCTAACAGACCCCCTCCAATAACCGCTGCTTTTTTATATTGTTTAGAAATTTTAATCATTTCCTGACAGTCTTCGATGGTACGAAAAGCGAGGACACCTTCTTTGTCAGACCCTTTAACGGGGAGCATATACGGGCTCGAGCCAGTAGCAAGAATAAGCTTGTCGTACATCGTCTCTCTGTTTTTATCTGTTTTTATTATTTTTCTCTTAGTGTCTATGTGCGTAACGCTTTCTCCTTTAAATAAAGTGATATTATTTTCCTTATACCATGCCAAAGAATGAATATTGATATCTTCAAGCTTTGTACTGCCTTGTAAAACGGTTGATAATAAAATTCGATTATAGTTAACGTGAGGCTCACTTCCAAAAACAGTAATATCAAAACCATCTGGAGAATGAATAAGAATTTCTTCAATACAGCGCATTCCTGCCATTCCATTTCCGATTAATATCAGCTTTTGTTTCGTCATATAAAAACCTCCAACACATAGATTCAGACCGTAAAATATACAGTTTTTATTATTCCATAAACTTCTCTAAAAGAAATGAACCTTGTTATAACTTCTAACATTAAAATCTGTTTAAAGCGTATGAATACGCCGATACCATTCGTTGAAAGCAAGCTTTTATATAGAAGATTAATATGCTTTAAAAAGGGGTAGAAAAAAGGATGCTATGCTTATATCACCTTTCCCTACGCCTTATAAGTAATCTATATAAAATTTTGTTATCTTCTTTTTGTCTACTATTTATTTATTTTGAAATCAATTATGATAAAAGAAAGAGTCTGAATTGGAGGTTTAAAACATGTCAATAACCGTTCACGCCACTCAGTGGATTCATTTTCAAATTAAATTGTATAACCTTCATTCCAAAACGAGATCGCTTAAAGATCAAAAACTAGAATTACCTCTGCCAGAATTCCATCAAAATCTAATCATATTTACATCAGCAGCTCATCATGGCCTTACGTTTGGATATCAAGCCATTCAATGGGATACACCCTATACTTCCTGTCCGATTTACATAGAGCATCAGTCTATTCCATGGTCCACTTTAGAACAACGTTCCCATAAGCACATAACTGAACATATTACAGCTATTTTCTTAGAGACAATGTTTTATAGACAAAGTCAATTCAAACAATGTCAATTTTGTTTTGAATTTATCATTCCTGAGAGTCTTTTTGACCATACAACCTGTCAAAACTGCGCATCACGACATTTTGGAGTGGTGTATTAATTAACAAACAAAAGCCTGAAGGAGTCAGAAAATCTCTGACTCCTTCAGGCTTTTGTTACATGACTAGCTGAACAAAAAGTGGAATAACGGCAACTGTGACGACGCCTACAATAACAACTGCAATACTTGCCATGGCTGCCTCTACTTCTCCCATTTCAATTCCCACGGCTACTCCCAGCGCATGTCCAGAAGTTCCAAGAGCTAATCCTTTTGAAATTGGATTCTTCACTTTGAATATTTTTAAAAATAAAGCGCCCAGCGCATATACGATGACTGCGTTAAAAATAACAGCAAAGGAAGTAATAGCAGGAATCCCTCCAATATCTTGAGACAATGGGAGCGCAATCGCTGTTGTAGCTGCTTGCGGAAGCATTGATTTCATCACAACTTCATCCATATGAATACCTTTAGCAATCGCAAAAATAATCGCTACCGAACAAACTGACCCTACTGCAATAGAAGAAAGAATTTGCCACCAGTACTTTTTTAATTTATCGGCTTGCTTATATAAAGGGATGGCAAAAGCAATTGTTGCCGGTTCTAAAAAGAAGCTGATAATCTTCCCGCCGCTGCTATATTCCTCATAAGAAAAATGACCAATTTTCAAAAAAGCAATTCCTAGTACCATTGCCACAAATAAAGGAGTAAATAAGAAAAAACCTTTTGACTTTTTAAATAAATACGTTCCAATGCCGTACGCAGCTAAAGAAACCACGATTCCAAAATACGGATTCATCTTTCCAACCACCTTGTCTCTTTATAATTGATGTTAAGCAATACCTTGTTTTTTCGTTTTTTCACTCATATCTACATCTTTTATTTCTTCTTTTGCTTTATTATCTTTTGTCATGCCAAGTATAAGCTGTGAAAATAAGCCTGTAACGCCTAACAAAATAATCGTTGCCACGATGATAACTAAACAAATTTGAATGCCGTACTGCTGCATAACACCTAATGAATTCATAACAGAAATACCTGCTGGTACAAATAAAAATCCGATCAAAGAAGTTAAAGCCGTTCCCAGTGATTCAACTTGCTCTAGTTTAATAATCTTCAAGCAGAGTGCAAGAAATAACAGCACAAGTCCAATGACTGAAGCAGGCATTGGAAAAGGCAAATGCTCTGCAATAAAATCTGAAATCAACATAATTACGGAAAAAATAAATGCTTGTGTTAAGAAGCCATACACTTTTTTAGCACTCATTTCTTTCACCTCTCTCTGTTTGTTGACTTCATTATATAAAATGAAAATCAATAGGAAAGCGTTTTCAAATCAAAGAGTCAAATATTTGTGCTCACTTACAAAAATCGAGCCTTGAAATGCAAAAAACAGCTTGCCAAAATGCATACGCAAGCTGTTTTTTTCTTAAATTCCTAAACGTTTCTTTAATTCTTTAGCATATGTACGGCTGACAGGAACTCGCTCATCGTTTTTCATTACTAAATTATACGTAGAATTAAACCAAGGCTGTACTTCGGAAATATGATCTACGTTGACGATATATCCCCTGTGCACACGACTAAACGACTGAGAAGGGAGCTTTTTTTCTAGCATAGCAAGCGTATCAGCAGTATGGTAGGATTCTGTTATAGTCTGAATGGTGACTTCTCCTTCTATTAACCCTACAAACAAGATGTCCTTTATATTCACCAACACAATCGAATCGTCTACAGAAATCGCTAACTTTCCAGTTTGAGAAGAAGACTCTCCTAACGATTCTTCTTCTTTCACAGCGGAATGAGGAACACGCATTTTTTTATATTTATGAATGGCCTGCACCACTCTTTCTTCGTCAAAAGGCTTCAAAATGTAATCAATTGCATCTACTTCAAAGGCTTGTAAAGCGTACTGATCGTACGCGGTTGCAAATATAATAGCTGGCGGATTTTTCATTTTTTTAAGCCTTTTAGCAATATCAAAACCGCTGTCATCTGACAGTTGTATATCTAAAAATAATAAATCCGGCTTTTCATCCATCATTTTATCCAACGCCTCTTCGATACTTTCAGCTTCTTCAATGAAGTCTACTTCTTTCGTTCGATGTAATAAATATTTTAATTCATCTCGCGCTAACATTTCATCATCTACTATTAGTACTCGCAGCATATTATACACCCTCGCTTTTTAATTCAATTGGTATAACAAACGAAACCGCTGTTCCTTCTGTTATGTCAAACTCTAGCGTTGTTTCTTTTCCAAATAATCCGTGCAAACGTTGTTTAATATTGTAAAGAGCCGTCCCCGTTCCTTTTTCTGAAAAAACGGGCTGATTGCCAAGCTTTTGCAATCGTTTTGTGTCTATACCTTGTCCATTGTCTTTTACCTTTACGTATACATATTTATCTTTTGTCTCAATATGAACTTCTACGCGACAGTGCTTTTGTTTACGCGGAAAGGCGTGCCGAATGGCATTTTCCACAAGCACTTGAAGAATAAATGGTGGAAGCAAGACATCATCTAGCCCTTCTTCAATATACATGTCAATTTCGTATTTATTAGGGAACCTGGCTTGTTCAAGCGATAAGTACGCGTGAACATGATCAAGCTCTTTTGATAACGGAATCAACAGCTGCCTTGCACCTTGCAAATTGGAACGAAAATAAATGCTTAGCTGCAAAAGCAGCTTTCTGGCTTTTTCTACGTCCTGTCTGCACAGCGCCGATATCGTATTAATAGCATTAAATAAAAAATGAGGATTCACCTGAGCCTGTAAAGCTTTAATCTCCGCATCTTTTAGCAATTTACTTCGAAGCTCTGCTTCGCCGAGCTCTAGCTGAGTTGAAAAAAGTTTAGCTAATCCTTCTGCCAGCTCTTCCTCCACTCGGCTTAACCCGCTCGCATCTTTAAAGTACATTTTTAGTGTTCCAATGGTAGTACCGTGAGAAGTAAGCGGCATCACAATAGCGGCATGAAGCGGGCAGTCTTTATGCTGACAATCAATTTGTTCTCTCGATTTTGCTTTCATAATTTTTCCTGTCTTCAGCACTTCGTGAGACAGCCCGGTAATTAAACTATGCGAAGGAACGTGATGATCAATTCCTTCCCCTACATGAGCTAAAATTTTGTGCGTATCAGTTAGCGAAACAGCATCCGTACCTGTGAAGCGATGAATAATATTTGCAACATTTTCACATGATTCACTAGTAAGACCCTGACGAAAATGTGGAAGAGTTTGATCCGCAATTAATAATACTTTGTGTGTCTGAAGCGCTCTCATTTGTTCCTCTTGCCGTAAAATGGACTGAATAATAGATAAGAAAATATAGCTTCCCGTGCCATTTACAATAATCATTGGAATAGCAATAATACTCACTAGCGTCCATGCCGAATCAAACGGTTTAGCAAATAATAAAATAATCAGCATCTGAAGCGTTTCCATCGCTATGCCTACAAGTGCAGCAAAGCGCGGTGTAATCGTTCGATGTTTTTTCCGGTAGGCATAGCCGATATATCCAGTTAACACCCCTGCTAAAACGGATGAAACTGCACAGCTAAACGCCGTACTCCCTCCTAACATAAAGCGATGAACGCCAGCAAGTATTCCTACTCCTAAACCAACAAATGGACCGCCAAGCAGACCGCCCATTTCCACACCCATAATTCGTGTATTTGCAATCGAGCTTGATGGATCTACTTTTAATAATAAGTCTTCATTTCGAATAATTGTTCCTTGAATCTCAATTCCCGTGTAGTTACTAATAATGCTAAAAAGAGAAAAAATAAAAATAAGTACAGCTTTTCCTTTATATCCTTGCTGTTTGCGGAGAAATTGCCGAAAAACTTTTGTATGTGCCAGCAAAAAACCTAAGATGACAATAACTCCGACTCGTTCTACCATCATAATTAATAAATGAATCATTTCTAGCCACCCTTTGCTGTCCGTTTCTACTTTATATTGTTACATTGATGGTGGCAGAAATCTAGCTTTACAAATAGAAAAAAAGCTGTGCGAATACGTACTGTATTCGCACAGCTTGATTTTAAGCTTGAACCGTTTTAAAAAATTGAGGCAAGTAATCTTTATGAGCTTCTAGCATCTCGTCTACAATTTGCTTAGCTAGTTTATCAGAAGCCACAAGAGGATTAATGGTTAATGCTAAAATAGCTTTATCATAATCTCCGGTCACTGCTGCTTCAGCTGCAATACGCTCAAATGACTTAATTGTTTGAACAAGACCTCGCACAGGTACAGGAAGGTCGCCGACTGAAATTGGCTTCGGTCCATCTTTTGTAATGATACAGCTTACTTCTACGGCAGAATCAGCAGGAATACTTGCTATGGCACCATTATTGATAGTATTTACGGGCTGAATATCACCTTTATCCGTGTAAATGGATGTAATCAATCGAACGGCTGCATCACTATAATAGGCTCCGCCGCGCTGTTCTAATTGAGGCGGTTTAATGTCTAGATTAGGATCTTCATACAGTTCGAACAGCTCTTTTTCCAACTGTTTTACGACTTCTGCTCTCGTTTCACCTTTTTCATAATTAACGAGCTCTTTTTCTACCATTTCACGCGTTTTATAATAGTACATGTGATATGGACACGTTAACGCATTTAGGGCTTTTGTAAATTCTGGCTCCCATCCAAGTCCCGCTACATTTTTCACAAAGCTGCTGTTAGTTGGATCACTCAATAAATCAATAACTTGATCTTTAACGCTTACACCATCTACATATACATCTAATCCATAGACCATGTGATTTAAACCAGCAAAATCAATTCGAATGCGAGAGTGATCTACATCAAGCAGCTTAGCAATCCCCATTTCCATTCCGATTGGTACATTACAAAGTCCTACAATCTTTTTAATGTTACTATAGCGGAGCACAGCTTCTGTTACCATGCCTGCAGGATTTGTGAAGTTAATCAGCCAAGCTTCTGGACATAACTCTTCAATGTCACGGCAGATATCTAAAATAACGGGAATCGTGCGAAGTCCTTTAAATAATCCGCCCGGTCCATTTGTTTCTTGACCAAGCACCCCGTATTTTAGCGGTATTCTTTCATCTTTCGCTCGTGCATCTAACAAACCAACTCGGAATTGAGTCGTTACGAAATCTGCATCTTTTAGTGCTTCTCTTCGATCTAACGTTAAATGAACATTAATTGGCAAACCTGATTTTTTCACCATTCGTTTTGCCAAATTACCAACAATCTCTAGCTTTTCTTTTCCTTCTTCAACGTCTACTAGCCACAGTTCTCGAACTGGAAGTTCATCGTATCGTTTAATAAATCCTTCTATTAGTTCAGGCGTATAGCTTGAACCTCCGCCAATCGTTACAATCTTAATACCTTTTTTCATAGTGTAATCCCCCCAGAAATTTTGATTGCTTCATATAAATCTACAAATTCAGTAGCCATTTCTTTTACCGTCATCGCATTCATTAAATGATCTTGAGCATGAATCATGAGCAGAGAAATTTCTGTGCTTTCCCCTCTAATTTCACCTTGAATTAACGACGTTTGGATATGATGAGCAGCATTTAATTCTTCTGCAGCTTGTGTAAGCTTTTCACGTGCTTCTGAAAAATTTCCGCTTTTGGCAGCTGCTATCGCTTCCATTGCTGAACTTCTGCCGTTTCCACCGTGTAAGATTAATTTAAAAATATATTCTTGAATGCCTTCCATCCTTTATCCCTCCTCACACAATATCTTTCTTTGTATCACTTGGTACCCCTTCAGCTGCAGGCTGTATACCATTTTCTTCAGTGAATTTTTGTTTATCCCACATTCTAAAGAAAGGATAATAAATGCAAACAGAGATTCCGATATTAATAGCTTGCATAACTGCACCCGATAATTTCCCTCCTGTTGCCAAATAGCCAGAAATAATCGGAGGCATAGTCCAAGGAACCGCAATACCTGCTGGTTTTGCTACCAGTCCTGTCGACATCGCAATATAGGTTGCTACTACCGTCACAAGAGGGGTAATAATAAACGGAATAAGCATCATTGGATTCATCACCATCGGAAGTCCAAAGATGATTGGCTCATTGATGTTAAAAAGAGCTGGTCCTATTCCTAACTTACCAAGCTGCTTCATTTGTTGACTGCGTGCTTTTAAAATCATAGCTACAACTAGAGCTAACGTTGCTCCGCTGCCTCCGATATTAATCCAAATATCAAAGAACTGCTGTGTAAAAATATTTGGTAATGCTTCATGATTAGCAAATGCAATTCGGTTTTCATCCATAGCTCCATACCAAATGGGAGCCATAATTCCACCGACAATATTCGCTCCATGAAGTCCACATGACCACATGAGCATAATAACAAGTTCGGCAACTAGCGTACCGCCTAAACTGCCGCCTAACACACCTAAAGGCTTTCCAAGCAATTCTCCAACGATATTATGCAGACTTCCAAAATGCGTTTGTTCTACTAACAAACGTAAAATCCAAATAAATGCTATTACCGTAAAGCCAGGAATAAGAGCAGCAAACGATTTTCCAACAGCGGGAGGAACCCCATCAGGCATCTTGATGATAATGTCTTTTTGAATAAACCATCTGTAAATTTCCGTAGAGAGAATCGCGACAATCATTGCTACAAAGAGTCCTTTACTTCCCATTAAAGCGGTTGGAATTCCGCCGTCTACTAAAATAGCTTCTTTGGCTCCACTTGGGAGAAAGGACACTTTATACGGAGTAGCAAGTAAAAAAGCAGCAAGTGAAATAGCCCCTGCGGACAAAGCATCTACTCCGTATTTTTCAGCTAACCGATAGGCTATTCCGAAACAAGCAAGCAGCGCCATAATATCGAATGTAGCTCCAACTGGATAGGCCATTTTCGTTGCCCATTCTTTTCCGAAAATCCCTGCCATAAAGTCGTTATAACCTGGTATCGGTAAATTCGACAGTATTAAAAATACTGAACCGATAATAATGAGCGGCATTGTCAGAACAATACCGTCTCGAAGTGCTTGTAAATGGCGTTGACCCGCCATTTTTCCAGCGATAGGCATTACTTTGCTTTCAAGCATACTATTAAATTTGCTCATGTAGTCCACACTCCTATTTTGAAACTAGTTGAACTGCAAATTTTAACACTTGTTCTCCATTACACGTTCCGTAGTGAACAGGATTTATAACGTCAACTGGCACTCCTTTTTCTTCACCTAGCTTCTTAAGCTGCGGCAATAGGTAACGCACTTGAGGTCCTAATAAAAGTACATCCGCTTGATCAATATGGTTGCGAACAGAGTCACCAGGAACCGCCCAAATTTTATACTCCGTGCTTTGCTCCTGAGCGCTTTTTTCCATTTTTGTTACTAGTAAACTTGTAGACATTCCAGCTGCACAACATAATAGAATATTCATTTGTCATTCCCCCGTTTTTTATTTTGCTATCTGTTTTGTTGATAGTTTTACCTTAAAATAAAAGCGCTTACATTTATACACAACCTTTTTCCGTTACTAGCGGAAAAATTATGTTTGAACATTCAGATAAAAAAAGAAGCCCCTCTCTTAGACTTCTTTTTTTATCTAATATTTTTCATAAACACCTCTATAAATTCCTCATAATCCTTGCACTTTACTAAGCGCTGCACGACCTGCTTATCATCCACAACGCGGACTAACAAACTGTACATCTTTTGCAAATCGCCTTGATTATTGGCTTTTACACTTAAAAGGCAAATAAATTGTACGAGGTTTCCTTCCCACATAATCGGTTTTTTTAACGTGCAAATGGCCCAAAACGTCGTATCCGTTTGAGGAACCATAGGATGAGGAATCGCAACGAGATTGCCAAAACTTGTTGGTGATGCAGCTTCTCTTTCAAAAACAGATTCTATAAATTGAGAAGGAACTAGTCCTAGATGAGTTAATTTCTCTCCTAAAAAATGAAGCACTTCTTCTCTCGTTTGAAATTCTTGCTGTAAATATACTAATTCTTTTTTTGTGTATTCTAAGGAAGGCTGCTGTTTGTTCTTCATTAAACAATCAATTTTTTTAAAATCACTGTTTCCTAGAATCGTACTTACTTGTACTACAGGAACAGGAAGATGATCTGGAATTGGAATGGTACTAACAATAAAATCTAAAGAGTGCAGCGACATTTGGTGAAGCTTATAATACTGCGTTGTTCCTAAAATAGTCAGATTTAATCCAAAAGTAGCCTGCAGCTTATATGATAATAGCTTGGCACTCCCTACTCCCGATGCGCATACAATCAAACAGCGCTTAGGCTGATTGATAATTTTCCGACGTTCAATGGCCCCTCCAATATGTAAAGCTAAATAGCCAATTTCCGTTTCATGCATGTCGATTTCAAGGCGATTTTTCAAAACCTTCCCAGCTATAATCCCAGCTTCAAAAGCCAGAGGGTAATGACTCTTAATTCCTTCAAGCATCGGGTTTCGCAGATTCATTCCATATTTATAGCGATTGATAGCCGGTTTCAAATGCAAGCTCATGCCAAGGATCAGCTCTGAATCTTCACTAATTCCTAAATGAAGCTCTTTTTCAATTGCTTCTAATATAGCTGCTGTTAATTCATAGATATTTGTGTCAATAAACTGCTTCACTTCTTTTTCTTCATGATTGCTATTGTTGAGCATTTTTGTACCTAACAAATGAATGGCGATATATGCCGTTTCTGACTTCGGAAAACGAATCTTGAATGCATTTTCAATCTCCCGCACAATTTCAGCTGCCACTTCATATTCTTTATGTTCCATAATCTCAAGCAGATCTTCTGAATACAAAGAAATAAAATTTTCTTCTTGTATTCGCTTACAAGCTATAGCTAAATGAATGATTAAATTATTTAATCCAATGTCTGAAACCATAATATTGTATCGTTTTATTTGATTTAAAATGTGGGCTTTAATCGTTAAGATTGATTCTTGGGGCAGAATAGATATTTTATTGTATACCATATCTATTTCTTTATCTTTTCGGTTGAATATGTACTCAGACATACAGAATCTCATTTTCATTTCGTCCCCTTTAGCTTTCAAGCCATAGTTAGGACGTTTTTCTAAAAGAATATCATACTTACACAGCTGTTTTTTAACATCTCTTAAATCGTTTTGAACCGTTGACTTGCTAATATACAACTCGTCTGCTAAATCTTCGAGCTTCAAATATTCGTCTGCTAGCAGCAATCTTTTGATTAAATAATGCACGCGGTCATCAGGAACGGTTGGAATAGAAGTTGCATCAAATAATTGATTAGCCGAAAGTTCTTTTAATAGGTGATGGAACTGTTTTTCATCTAAAACGCTAAGTTCATATCCTGTCCCACGAGCTGATTTAATTTTAGCTCCGTACTGAGACAAAATGTCATCTAGCTGTTTTATATCCGTTCGAATAGTTCGAGAAGATACTTGATTTACTGTTGCTAAATATTCACTCGTAACGGTTGATAATGTAGACTGTACGGACATTAGTTCTCTTAATATGACGATCATTCTTGAATTAAGCATGTTTGCTTCTCTCCATTCTCAGAAGATTTCTCCCTTATAAAACAAATGAAAAAGGGCTGGTTATTTTAAACAAAAACAAAAAATACCTAAACAGCAACAAACAGAAACTATCTTTTTCTGTCCTTGCAGCTTAGGTTTTGCCTGCTTCATCAGTAACAACCCTAAAACAATAGGAATAAATGTCTTTATTT
Organism: Priestia sp. 10L35; assembly: GCF_056395685.1. NCBI lineage: Bacteria > Bacillati > Bacillota > Bacilli > Caryophanales > Bacillaceae > Priestia > Priestia sp. 10L35. The sequence continues at coordinate 279,169 of NZ_JBFTKA010000005.1, forward strand.
GTAATCTATCATTCTTTCTCTTTTTTTTCAATTTCAACTAAAGCATTAGGCTTAGTGGCTTTAATGAAATTTATGTGGTCTGTTTATACCGGTGTAGGCCCAATGCAAACGTACGGATTAAAAAGTCTAGAGTCTCATCAGTGCTTAATGACATTCCAAATCCCCCTTTATGCTCCAAAGAAGAAAACCCATGTAAAATGCTGCGAAGACTTCTAACAGCATGAAGGGCTTCATTTTCCCGAAGCTGATACGGTTTCAACACATCCAGCACTAAAAACAAAATGTTATCAGATGCTTTTTGTACTTCTTCATCCTTTATCCTTGGTGCTACCGTTGCCGTTGCTTCGTATATTCCCGGAGACTTTCTTACAAATGAAACGTACGCTTTACTTAGATGATAAACAGCGTCTTCTGCGGAAGCATGTTCGACAGTACTTTTTAAAAGATGATATAGCTGCTGCAGTCCACTTAAAGCCAGTTCTTTGCGCAGCTCTTCTAATCCTTTTATATGGTTATATAAAGACGGTGGACGAACATTTAATTCTTTTGCTAATGAAGCAATTGTAACAGCATAAAACCCTTCACGATTGGCCAAATTTTCACCTGTTTGAATAACCTTTTTGAAATCTAGTCCTTGTCGTGGCGACATCCCTTCATCTCCTTTTTTCTATTTTTACTTTCGCTTGTTGTATTGCTTTCCCCATCAATTTTAGCGGCTGAGAAAGAATTTTTCCGTGTCCAACAGCAAGAAGTGACGGGTTTAGCTCATGTAGCTTTTCTGCACTTTTAAGCGCTAGCTCTTTGCTCCACGTTCCAAAGGCAGGAAACGGAAACAGCGGTTTTAACTGACCTGATACCGCAATTCCTCCTCGCACTTGGAACGAATCTCCGGCAATTAATGCGTTCGTTCTCTGGTCTAAAAAAGACATAGATCCAGGTGTATGTCCAGGTGTAAAAATAGGAGCAAGTGAGCCTATATAAGAATCTTCTTCGATGAAATGATCAATTTTAGTTGAAACCTTTCCTAGTTTTGGTATTCCTCCACGGATTGGGTTTTGAGGTTCTTCAGAATCGAGTGTGAAATCTCCTGAAAATAATCGATAATCTCTTTGCGACATATAAACAGAAGCATTCGGTAACCTTTTTTTCAAATGATCAATCGCTCCGATGTGATCTTCATGAGTATGTGTAAAAACAATTCGAGTAATCGGTTTTCCAATTTGATCTGCAGCTTTCAAAATACCCGACGCGCTGTATGGAAGAGCCGCATCAATTAATGTAAGACTGTCTTTCTCTTCGACTAAATAACAATTCACTGGAAAAAAGCGAGGCAAAAACGTCAGTTGATACAACATTTTCTCACGAACTATTCTCATTTCCTCATCCCCTATTATCAAAATTAAAACTAATGGTATTAGTTTTAATTTTAACTAATACCATTAGTTTTATCAATCATATATTGGAAAAAACAAAAAAGTGTGAGACATAACAAAATCAATTAAATCTAAAGACGAACAAATGGGATAAAGAAGCTCGTATAGATCACTTGTTATACCCTCCCCACAAAAAAATCCGAACGCGTTTGATTCTCTATCAAGAATCAAACGCGTTCGGATCTTCCTTTAACTAAACTACTTTTTTCATAGCCTCTATTAAACTTAAACGTCTTTTCTTTCTCCTGTAGCAGCCACTACAATCGCACTGCCTTTCTTTAACTCTTCTTCATATTTTTTTGTTTCGTCTTTTGATAAGCCTAGTGAAGCCATTTTTGTTCGAAGCTCATCTTCTCTGGTTAAAAATAAACTCGCTGCTGAATGTAAAGGACCTTCTTCAGACAGTCGAATAATATTTGTGTCCGTTACTTCTGTTAAATTTTTTGAATTTTCCTTGTCATACGTAAACACGTATACTTCTTCTTTCTCAAAACCTTTGTCTGCAAATTGATTAACTGCTTCGTTAATGTTTGCTCCTTTTTCTACTACTTCAACATGTTTCATTATTTATAACCTCCTGTTTCTATCGCACATCTTTCTTTTATACTTAACAAAAGAATAAACTTCTTACCACTATATATACCCGTTTTCAGAAAGGAAAACCCGCATTTAGAGCTTTGCAGAGAGTTTGAATATCACTCCACATTATCCTTTAATAGAATGTATACCTCTTTTGATTAAATTATTTGAAACAATCATTCAGTTTATTTTCAGCTACATTGCTTATTATAAAAAGGAAAAAAACGCTAATCAGGTACTTTATACGCATAATGAATATCTGTGTCAGAGTAAGCCGGATATGAATGCAACAATTCATATCCGCTTTTTGTATGAAAGAACCTCTAACAACATCCTGTCCATACGTCTTACAAAATACTATAATTCTCCATATTAACTAAAAATTCAATTTATATAGGAGGTTACAAATGAACAGCCATCCACAGCCACAGTTAAAAAAAGAGTTAAAGATCCGGCATATCACCATGATTTCTCTTGGAGGAATTATCGGTGCTGGATTATTTATCGGAAGCGGATCACTCATTAACACCGCTGGACCGGGATCTATTTTTTCGTACGCATTTGCTGGTTTGCTCGTTATTTTAGTCATGCGAATGCTTGGCGAAATGTCTACTGCCAATCCTTCCAGCGGTTCTTTTTCTACTTATGCAAAAGAAGCATTAGGCCCTTGGGCCGGCTACACGATTGGCTGGCTTTACTGGTTTTTCTGGGTTATCGTTATTGCTGTTGAAGCCATTGCAGGTGCAAATATTATTCAATACTGGTTCCCGTCTTTGCCGTCTTGGGGAGTAAGCCTGGCTCTTACTTTTTTATTAACGATGACCAATCTGTACTCTGTTAAATCTTTCGGAGAATTTGAATATTGGTTTTCCCTCATTAAAGTCGTCAGTATCGTTCTTTTTTTAATTTTAGGTATAGCTATTATTTGTGGATTCATTCCAGGAATTGATTCTCCCGGCACTTCCAACCTTTTGCACAAAGGCGGCTTTTTACCGAATGGAATTAGCTCTGTATTTTTAGGAATTGCCCTTGTCATGTTCTCCTTTATGGGAACAGAAATTGTCGCAACCGCAGCAGGTGAATCGTCTCAGCCTGAAAAAGCCATTACCATCGCGACCAATACCGTTATTTATCGCATTTTGTTTTTCTATTTAGGCTCTATTTTTATTTTAGTAACGGTTCTTCCGTGGAATTCGTCAAGCCTAATGAAAAGCCCATTTGTATCTATTCTTGAATTAGTGAATGTACCGGCCGCAGCTCAAATTATGAACTTTATTATTTTAACAGCCGTTCTTTCCTGTCTGAATTCTGGTCTGTATACAAGTTCTCGCATGCTGTTTTCCATGTCTCAAAACGGCGATGCGCCAAAAAGTTTTTCAAAATTAAATAAAAAAGGCGTGCCGGTTAGCGCGATATTAGCATGTACAGTTATCTCGTACATTAGCGTTATCTTTAACTATATTTCACCGGACAAAATCTTTTTGTTTTTAGTGAATGCGTCAGGCGGCGTAGCGCTTCTTGTATATCTTGTTATTGCATTTTCACAGATTAAAATGAGAAAAAAATATGAAAAAGAAAATCCCGAAGCATTAAAAATTAAAATGTGGTTATTTCCTTACTTAACTTACGCTACAATCCTTGCCATCACTAGTATTTTTATAGCCATGGCATTTATTGATTCATTACGTTCTCAGTTCTTCTTAACTCTTTTAATTGCTGTACTCGTCGTAGGTTCTTTTTTCTTTCAACGTACCAAAATGACGAGCGGCTTAGCAGCAAAAGAAAATACATCAAAATAAAAGAGGTTGAGACATAACTAAATGAATTCAATCTCAAGACGAACAAATGAGATAGATGAGCTGGACTGCTTATTACACCGCAGTTGATTTCCGTGCAAGGCTTCGCTTTCCGCGGGCGGCCGCTGAGCCTCCTCGTCGCTTGTGCTCCTGCGGGGTCTCATCTGTTTCGCTGTTCCCGCAGGAGTCTTCGCCTTGCCCTCCAATCACCTGCTAGAAGGAACGAAACAGATGAAACTATATTCACCATCAAAAAAACGAACCACGAATCAAACATATTGATTAATGGTTCGTTTTTCACTTGGATTAAAATGCTTTTGTCCCAGCCTCTTTTTATTTAACGAGATAAATCTCCTACAATTTTTGTTCCGTGTAATTCAGCTGCTTTTGTTTCTTTTATAACCACCTCTGCGTTGCTTTCATGAATTCCTCCGCCGGGCAAAATAATAATACGGTCGTTAGCATATGTGATCAATTCTCGGATTATATGAAGATTTTGCAAAGCAGATCCTTTCCCTCCTTTGGTCAAAATATGGTCTGCTCCCAATTCACTAAGTATATCAATGGCTTTGTATTTATCTTTAATCTCATCAAATGCCATATGAAACGTAACGCTTAAAGGATGAGCTTCTGCTATTAACTCTTTAGTGCGTCCGTAATCGATTTCAGCTTCTTCTGTTAAAATGCCAAATACTACTCCGTTTACTCCAAGGTCTTTACATGCTTTAACGTCTTTTTTCATAATTTGAAATTCTGCTTCGGAATATATAAAATCACCGCTTCTTGGGCGAATAATCACGTTGATATCTGTATCAAGATGTTCGCTTGCATATTCAATGGTGCCGTAACTTGGCGTAGTGCCTCCTTGACTGAGATTGTCACACAATTCAATGCGGTCTGCTCCTAGCTTTTCTGCTTTTTTTGCCTGCTCATACCCTTCTGCACACGCTTCTTTTATGTACTTCATACTCTCAACTCCTTTATTGGCTCTATAAATAAAGCCCATCTTTAAAAAGATGGACTTCCTTCTGCTATTTAATCGCTTTATGAACTTTTAATTTCTTTCCTTTAATCGTTTTGTTTTTCATTGCTTGTAACACTTTTGGACCTTTTCCATTCAAAATCTCTACATAAGAGACATTTTCTTGGATCGTAATAATTCCAATATCGTCCGCGGTTACTCCGTCTAACTTCGCAATTGTTCCCACAAAATCAACCGCTCTAATTTTCTTTTTCTTTCCTCCGTTAAAATACAGCTTCATAATGTCTTTATTTAATGACTCGCTTTTATCCCTTTTAACTTCTGGACGCTCATTGATTTTTTCAGTAAAAGCGGATGCTGCCTGCTGTACTTCTTCTTTAGAAGGAGGAGTAGATGCTGGAATTGAAAAACCGATATATTCTTCAATTTCCGATAGCATTCTCTCTTCATAAGGCGTTACAAATGTGATAGCCTTCCCTTTTTTACCGGCACGTCCCGTTCTTCCTGTACGGTGAACGTAGCTTTCTTTTTCTAACGGAAGGTCATAGTTAATAACGTGTGTGATATTATCAATATCAATTCCTCTCGCAGCTACATCTGTCGCCACTAAATAACGGAATTTACCTTTTTTGAAATCATTCATAACCTCAAAACGGTCTTCTTGCACCATTGCCCCGTGAATTTTATCACAAGGATACCCAAGATCATCTAAATCATCTAACAACGTATTTACCTGCTCTTGTGTGCGGCAAAAAATGATGCAGCTGTCTGGGTTTTCTACTGTGGTTACGTCTTTCAGCAGTTCAAATTTACGTTCGTTTTCTACTGATATAACAGAATGGTCAATCGTACTTGTCGTTAATCCATTTGCTTTGATTTCAACATCAACCGGCTTTTTCATATACTTGCGAGAAAGCTCTTCAATATCTTCAGGAAGCGTAGCAGAGAAAAGCATCGTTACACGCTCACTAGGAAGATGTTGAATGATTGCTTCTACTTGGTCAATAAAACCCATATTTAGCATTTCATCTGCTTCATCAATAACCAAATAACGAATTTTCTCTAATGCAAGCGTTTCTTTTTCTATATGATCAAGCACTCGTCCAGGCGTACCTACAACAATATGTGTTTTTTGCTTTAATTCTACTTTTTGCTTAGCAAACGGTGATTTTCCGTAGACAGCTGCTGCTTTAATTCGCTTAAAACGGCCGATATTTGTAATATCTTCTTTTACCTGCGCAGCCAGCTCTCGTGTAGGTGTTAACACTAAGGCTTGGGGTTTATTTTCTTCCCAATTAACTAATTCACACAGTGGAATGCCAAAGGAAGCCGTTTTTCCACTTCCTGTTTGAGACTTCACGACAACATCTCTTTCTTCTAGCGCGATGGGAAGCACCTTGCTTTGTACTTCCGTAGGATGATTGTATTGCAGACTAGAAAGCGCCTTAGCTACCTTGTCACTAAGACCATATTGACTAAAACTTCTTTGATTCATTTTGTACCCTCATTTATTTTAAATTAGTGATTATCTTTATCATGACCTGATGCACTATGTTTCATTATACTTTAATTCTTCTATACGCGCTCAAGATTTAATGTAGCATTGATTTGTCAAACAAAAGAGAAAAGCCGCTCTCTTATTAATAAGAAAACGGCTTTGGTATGAGCGATGAGGGATTCGAACCCCCGACCCCATCCCTGTCAAGGATGTATTCTCCCACTGAACTAATCGCTCGTGATATGTATTGACTATATTATAGAAAGAGTTATCCAATTTTGTCAACTATTTTTCCGCAGTTCCCAAGTTGGAAGGATCGTCTTTATTTTTGATAAAATAAAAACATGCCATAAAGGAGCGTGACGGGATGAAAGCGCATATTGAGTTTTATTTTGATTTTGTCTGTCCACTATGTTTTCTAGCCACTAAGCCTTTAAGAGAAGTCATGAAAGAACAAAAGACTGAGATTGAATGGAAGCCTTTTGAACTTTGTCCTGAGCCAGCCCAGCAGATGGAGCAAATAGAAGATGTTTTAGAGAGACCTTGGAATCAATCGATAGCTCCCTTAGCACAACAGCTGCACGTAGAAATAAATATACCGGACATGCCTCCAGTCCCGCGCACTCATTTAGCACATGAAGGCTTTCATTTTGCTAAAAAACATGGTCAAGAAAGTGCCTATGTAGATGCTGTTTTTAAAGCTTATTGGGAAGAGGAAAAAGATATTAGCCAGATTGAAGTCTTAGCAGAAATCGCTGATTCCTTGCATTTAGATCAAGAAATATTTATACGTATCTTAAAAGACCGGACGTTCGAACAAGTTCATAAAGATAGCTTAGTTCATGCGTATGAAGATGCTCATGTAACGAAAGTACCGACTTTAAAAATTGACAGCCGTGCATTTCAAGGATTCGCTTCCAAAGAGACAATCGAAAAAGAGCTGTTACATGAACGTTCTGCTAAAGACAGAGAGAAATGATTTACTAAGAGGTGCATTTGATGAATATTAATTATTATTTTAGTCGGTTTTTAGCTAAGAAACCGGATAGCCCAACGTATGAAAGCTTAGCTGCTTTACAGAACAAACACATGCTTCATGTTCCTTTTGAGAACTTAGATGTTCTGTCTCAAACCCCTATCATAATTGATTTAGAACGAATTTTTCAAAAAGTAATCGTAAATTTGCGGGGAGGATTTTGCTACGAATTAAACGGTCTATTTGGCTGGCTGTTAAAAGAAAGCGGATATGAAGTCTCTTACGTTTCAGCTACCGTCAAAAAACCCGACGGCACGTGGACCATTGAAGGAAGTCACGCTACAAACCTTGTGACGATTGAAAATCAGCCTTACATCGTAGACGTTGGATTTGGAGATTCTGTGCGCAAGCCAATGCCTTTAAATGGCGAAGTAGTAATAGATGTAAGCGGCTCTTATCGTATGACAAACGTTGCTGAGCATATGTATGATTTGCAGCGATGGGAAGATGATGTATGGAAAACGCTGTACCGTGTGTCTACGCTTCCTAAGAAACTGACTGACTTTACTCCCATGTGTGAGTTCAATCAAACGTCAGCGGATTCTCCGTTTGTACACAAACGTCTTGTTACGATCGCAACCCCTACAGGGCGCATTACCCTCTCTGGTGAAACGCTAACTGTAACAGATGGCGAAAAAAAGACGAAAAGGAACGTTTCAGAAGAAGAAATACCTGATATTTTACAAAATCATTTTTATATTATTAAAGGATTTTATTAATATCTCCTTACACAGAAAACCGGCCTCTTATGGGGCCGGTTTTTGTACAGGAGTAATCATCCTGTTTTCTACAGGCGACTTTAAAATAATTGAGGTATTCACATTTCCATAAGGAATCAGTTCATCCACTAGCATTCTAAGTCCATCCATTCCAGACACGGCTGCTTTGATAAAGTAAGAAACCGGCCCCGTTACGCGATGACATTCAAGCACGTCTTCATTTTGCTCAATAAAGTCTTCAAATTCCTCCGGTTTTCTTTTTAATTCGCTTACTTGAATAAACAGCTGTGTATCTCTTCCTAAAGCTTTCGGAGACACCGTAGCGCTAAAACGCTGGATCACTCCTCGTTCCTGAAGACGCTGCAGTCTTTCTGATACGCTTGGACGGCTAAGAGCCAGCTTTTTTGATAAATCACTAATCGTCATACGTCCGTCCCTTTGCAAAATAGACAATAGTTGTGCATCGATTTCATCCATCCAAACCTTTCCTTTCAAAATGAATATAATAAATAAAATCTTTATTCAAGTTGATAAAAGAACAAGTATTATTTCCTTCATTTATACATGTGTTTTCTTTATTTAATATCCTATCATTAAAGTAGATAATTGAAAATGAAAATTCCGAAAAAACAAACAAAGGGGTTTATTTATGAAAAAAGTTTTATGGATTATTCTTGGATGTACGATTGCAAGTATTGGTGTTCTTATCTTGCGGCACTCTCACGTAGTGACGGGGGGAACAGCTGGTCTGTCTCTTAGCTTGTCATATGCCCTTCCCTTATCGTTTGCGGTAATCTTTTTTCTCATTAATATTCCTTTTTATCTCTTTTCCTTCTTTCAAATGGGATGGAAATTTACCGCCACAACTATAGGATCAGTGTCTTTGCTATCGCTTCTCACTTCACTCGATCACTTGCTTCCTTCTTTTACACTTCCCAGCCTGATGGGTGCTGTTACGGGCGGACTAATTGCCGGCCTTGGCTTATCCATTTTATTTATGAACGGAGCTTCTCTCGGCGGTGCTAATATTCTAGCGTTATTCGCACAGCGAAAATTTGGCTGGGATCCTGGAAAAGTGAATTTTTCATTTGATTTCCTTGTCGTGCTGTCGAGCATGTATTCAATTGGAATTTCAAAAGGAATTTTCTCTGTTATATCCATTGCGATTACAGGTTTTGTCATCAGCTACTTCAAGCAAAAAATTGCTTTACACAATCAACCGACATCCGCTTCTGTCACACAGCCTTTAGATAATGCGCTTTCTAAATAAAAACCACGATTTAGCTGTGGCTAAATCGTGGTTTTTATTTACATTTTTTCTACTTTTATAAAATCAAATTGGGCTTCATACCCTTCTCCTTGAGGACTACAAGCATAAATACCAACTTGAACAGGTTCTTTGGTTGAGTTCAATAAGTGAGCGAGTCGGAGCTGAGTCCAAGAATCTCCATCACTTGAATAACAAACGGTGTAATCATCGTTTTTGCGCTGAATTTTAAAATAAAGCGCTGATTTGTTTTGAGTAAAATTTTGACTGGACCAATCTGAGAAGCCCTGGTTGGTTACGACTGCTCCTAATTGGTTAGGACCATCGGGATTGTATTCAACTGACGTTTTGATCCACGTATCTTTTGATACACGAATCATGAGACCTGCTTGATCGTAGCGATTAACTGGATATGTATGCACCTTTGTCATGATTTCAAAGTCGCCTTCTACTTCACGGTAAAGAAAGTGTCCATTGTCCGCTTCAAAGCCATAATGAGTACGCTGCCAAAAATCCGTTTTAGCGTCTGTTTTAATCACTAATCGATTCGTTTCTGTATCAATTTGAAATTGAGCTGGTGGACAATACCAAGAAACGTCTGAATCTAATTTTCCTTCTGAAAAGTTTGTGAAAAATACTAGTTGATTACTCACTCTCTGTCATTCCCTTCTTAGAAGCTATTATTCTTCTATTTCCATTTTGCCATAATTTAACGAATAAATAAAATATTTTGATTATTTTTCTTGCAAATTCTTTTCTTTCATAAAAAAATAAGACTCTTTTACATAGAGTAAAAGAGTCTTATTTTTAAATTAATGCATTTAGAATAAGTGCTCCTGCAAAAGCAATAAAGGATAGAAGCGTTTCCAGAACGGTCCATGTTTTGAACGTTTCTTTCACTGTTAATCCTAAATACTCCTTCACCATCCAGAAGCCAGCATCATTAACGTGAGAGAACATTAGTGAACCCGCACCCGTAACGATAACAAGTAGTTCTAAGTTAACACCGGACATATGCTCAATGATTGGTGAGACAATACCAGCCGCTGTTGTTAATGCAACTGTTGCTGAACCTGTAGCAATACGGATTAATCCAGCAATTAAAAATGCAAGTACAAGTGGTGATAGAGATAGATGTTCAGACATTTGACCAATCGTTGTACCTACTCCGCTATCGATTAATACTTGTTTGAAGCCGCCCCCTGCACCAATAATTAAGACAATAGATCCTACAGGAAGCAAACATTCTTCCGTTAGTTTTTTAATCACATCTTTTGTCATACCTTGACGTTTTCCAAGCAGGTAAAACGCTGCAAAACAAGCAATTAAAAGTGCAATTAATGGACTTCCTATTAATTCTACAAACTTCACTACGCCGCTTGGCAATCCGTTAATAACAGGTGCTATAGCTGCTAAGACCATTAATAGAACGGGCAGTAAAATGACAAAAAATGAAACGCCTGTACCAGGAAGATCTTTTGATGTTGTCGTAATACGAATTAGATCAGGTTCTCCTTCTGGAATCACTCGTTTGTGAACCCATTTTGCAAAAACCGGTCCAGCGATAACTGCAGCTGGAATTGAAATGATTAATGCATATAAAAGCACTTTCCCCGTATTTGCTCCGTAAATACTAATAGCTGCCATCGCACCTGGATGAGGAGGAACGAGACCGTGAACAATTGATAATCCCGCAATAACCGGCAGAGCAATCAATAATATATTTTGTTTTGTTGTTTTATGAATGGAAATAACTAAAGGCAGTAGAATTAAAATTCCTACTTCGAAGAAAACAGGAATACCAATAATGAAACCTGCTACTAGCATCGCCCATGGCAGTCTTTTCACACCGAATATTCTTACGAAATAATCCGCTACCTGCATGCCGGCACCTGAATCGGCCATCAGCTTACCTAAAATTGTTCCCAGCGCTAAAATTCCTACTAAGTGGCCTAAAACACCGCCCACTCCCGTTTCGTAAGCGCCAACAATTTTATCCATTGATAACCCAGAAGCAATTGCCAAAAACAAACTCGCAACCGTTAAACTAATAAACGCATGCCATTTAAAAACTGAAACACCTACAATAACAATAACAATTGCGGCAACTGTAATAGCTAATAAGTATGCATCCATCTTGCTTTCCACCTTCCCTTTAAGTAAACGCTTTCTCTATGTAGCAAAAAAGCTCTACATCCTGTGAATTTTTTTAAAAATAAGTTTCAATTATCGAAATCGTTTACATTAATTATTTTAGAAAACGATTTCATTTTTTTATTACTTAAATTATATGAAAAAAAAATTCTTAAATCAACAAAAAAACTCAAAAAAATTTTATCAATTTTCTTCCATACAGTTTTAACACATAAAAAAATCCAATCATGTTAATGATTGGATTCATCTTATTTATTTGGTGATGGTTGGATCAGCCGTTTGACTGTCGATAATCGTTTTTTCGCTTGTTTTTAACGTTATTTCTTCATATTCCCCCGGCGCTAATACACTTTTATCTCCTCTCATGAGATACGTGTAAGCGATGATAGAAATGAATAGACCAAATGTCCAGGCATTATCCCATAAAAAGCGCAGTCCAGGAATCAGTAAGCCTAAAACGGGTATGGCCACGCCAATTACTAATGCATAAATGCCGTTTTTATTAAAACCTGTTGAATAACTGTAGCGACCGTTTACCTCATATAAATCCTTTAATGCCATCTGTCTCCTTCTTACAAGCCAGTAGTCAGCAATGGCGATGCCGTCTATAGGGCCAAGCAGCGCTCCGTATGTTCCAAGCCAGCCGAAAATATAGTTCCCGAAATTAGACATGATGTACCATGGCTGAAGTAGAATAGCAAAAATACCGGTCACTAGCGCCCCCATCGCAAACGTGATTTTCTTTGGATTCAGATTCTCAATTGCACGGGCTGGTGCGACGATATTTGCTCCCACATTAATCGTTAAAGAAGAAAGCACGATAACGATTGTTCCTAAGAAAATGATAAACGGAGGGAATTTAGCTACTAAGGCCACTGGATCCCAAATAGCTTCTCCAAATATAACGATTGTTGCTGAAGTAACGGCAATTCCAATAAATGAAAAAATACTCATCGTCAATGGCAAGGAAAAGGTTTGCGCAACCATTTGAGATTTCTGACTTCTAGCATATCGACAGAAATCCGGAATGTTCAAAGCGAGCGTCGCCCAAAAGGCAATAACCCCCGTTAAAGCTGGGAAAAATACGGCTAGAAATTCTCCTGTTGATGTAAATTTAGAAGGCGTAGATAAAATGGGGCCCCACCCTCCCGAGTTTGTATAAGCCCATATAAAAAGAATAATAGCCGAAATACCAATAACGGGAGCAGCAATCGCTCCTAATACTTTAATCGCTTGCGGACCTTTATATGCCACTCCTACATTTAAAAGCCAAAAAAGAGCAAATACAATGGCTGTATGACCAGTTAAACCATTCCAAGACGAAAACGAAGCGCTTAGAAGTGTATCAATTGCTTCCGTTCCAATCCATGTATTAATTCCAAACCACCCAGCAGCCACGATGGCCCTAGCCAGTGCTGGGATATGTGCTCCTTTATCTCCAAACCACAGGCGGGCAAATACTGGATAAGGAATGCCAAACTTGGTTCCAGCGTGAGAATTAAGCAAAATAGGAATAAGAACAATAACATTTCCTAAAAAGATTGTACCAATTGCTTGCCACCAGTTCATTCCAAGCGTCATCATTCCACTCGCCATTGTGTAAGCTGGAATACACAGACACATCCCAATCCAAAGCGTGGCAAAGTTAACTCCTTTCCAAGAATGCTCTTTCATCGTAGTCGGACGTAAATCCTCATTCCAAAGGTCACTGCCGCTCAGCTGATTGTGCGTCTCATCTGTGAGCGTCACAATTCCATCTTGCTCAATTTGTGTTTTCATCCATAAAACCCCTTTTCATAAAATAAGTTCATTTCAAAAAACAAATTTTATTTGAATTTTCTGAAATATAAAGGCGTTTGTGACGATTCCTTCTAGTATGTGATAAATACTAACGTTATCCCTTATTATATTTAATGAGAAACGGGGATACACTGGACAAATTGTAACATTATTTGAGGGAACTTTTATATATTGTGTAGTGTCAACTCTTTTGGTTGTTAGATAACCTAACACACAAAAAATCATCGCTTGAAAACTTCAAGCGATGATTTGTGAACTTAATGTACATATTTTTTTTGAAAAGCCGTAATGCTTTCGTATTCTTCTTTAAATAAGCGAGCCAAACGAATATAGATAGTCGTTAACTCTTTATATACTTCACTGTTTTCTTTGATTGGATAATGATGATTAGTCGCTCCAACCATATCAGAAACAACGTTCAATGAGTCAACTTCGCCAAGGCTATATAAGCCAAGGATAACTGCTCCTAGACATGAACTTTCAAAACTTTCCGGCACCGATACTTCTTGGTTAAAAATATCTGCCATCATTTGACGCCAAAGTGCGGAACGTGCAAATCCGCCTGTTGCCTGAATTTTTGTAGGCTCTCCAATTAACTCTTCAAGTGCCAATAATACCGTATACAAGTTAAAGATAACGCCTTCTAATACAGCACGAATCATATGTTCTTTTTTATGATGCAAACCTAGGCCGAAGAATGAACCTTTAGCATTTGCATCCCAAAGCGGCGCACGCTCTCCTGAAAGGTATGGGTGAAACAATAAACCGTCCGCTCCCGGTTTCACTAAAGCTGCAATATCCGTTAATACTTCATACGGATCTTTTCCAAGGCGTTTAGCTGTTTCTACTTCCGACGCTCCAAACTGATCGCGAGCCCATCTGAAAATCATACCGCCGTTATTTACAGGGCCGCCAATTACCCAGTGGTCTTCTGTCAACGCATAACAGAAAATACGACCTTTCGGATCGACTACTGGCTTGTCAGTCACTGCTCGAATAGCTCCGCTTGTCCCGATTGTCACAGCCACAACGCCTGGTTCAATTGCATTTACGCCTAAATTTGATAATACACCGTCACTTGCACCTACAATAAAGGGCGTATCTGGAAGTAAGTGCATGTCAACTGCAAGCGCTGGGTTTAGCCCTTTTAACTGATGCATTGTTGAAACAGGAGTGGATAACTGATCGGTTGTAACACCTGCTACTTTAAGTGCTTCTTCATCCCACGCAAGATTTTTCAGATTAAACAAACCCGTTGCTGATGCAATCGAATAGTCGATAACATATTCGTTAAACAACTTAAAGAATACATATTCTTTAATCGAAATAAATTTATGTGTTCCCTTCACTAGTTCAGGCTGTTCATTAGATAGCCATGTTAGCTTGGAAAGCGGCGACATCGGATGAATAGGCGTACCCGTACGCAAATAAATCTCATGACCATTGTATTCATTTTTAATTTTTTCCGTCCATTCTGCACTTCTATTATCCGCCCACGTGATACATTTTGTCAGCGGCTTTCCCTGCTGATCAACGGCAATAACACTGTGCATAGCTGAGCTGAATGAAACGCATAAAATATCCTCAGGTTTTACATCGCTCGTTTTTACAACCGTTTGAATTGTACGTACAACTGCTTGAAAAATTTCTTCAGGATCTTGCTCAGCCATCGCGGGCGTCGGCGAGTATAATGGATACTCAATCCCATGATTTGCAATGACTGTACCGTCTACTGAAAACAATACAGACTTTGTACTCGTTGTTCCGATATCTACACCTATTGCATATTTTTTGCTCATGCTGCTGTCCCCCTACTTTACTACTTTACTTATTTACAACACCGTGGCCGCCGAATTCGTTTCGAAGTGCTGCTACAACTTTTCCTGTAAATGTATCTTCCTCTAATGAACGATAGCGCATCATTAGCGATAAAGCAATAACAGGAGTTGCCGTTTGAAGATCAAGAGCAGTCTCTACGGTCCATTTCCCTTCGCCAGAAGACTGCATGACTCCTTTAATACTGTCTAGTTTAGGATCTTTTGAAAACGCATTTTCCGTTAGTTCCATCAACCAAGAACGAACAACAGATCCGTTATTCCAAACGCGTGCTACGGCTTCATAGTCGAAATCAAACTGACTTTTTTCCAGGACTTCAAATCCTTCAGCAATGGATTGCATCATTCCATATTCTACACCATTGTGAACCATTTTTAAAAAGTGACCGCTTCCGCTTTTACCTGCGTACATAAATCCATTTTCTACGCAAATATCATTAAAAATCGGTTCAATTGTACGGAATACTTCCGCATCTCCACCGATCATTGTACACGCTCCGTTTCTTGCCCCTTCCATTCCGCCGCTTGTCCCTACATCAAAGAAGTAAATACCTTTTTCCTGAAGATCCTGAGCACGTCGAACAGATTCTTTATAATTAGAGTTTCCTCCATCTATTATAATATCTCCTTCTGACAGAAGTTCTTTTAGTTCTGTAATAACATTTTCCGTTACTTCTCCAGCCGGAACCATAATCCATACAACTTTAGGTGAAGGAGGAAGTTCATTAACTAACTCTTCAACAGTAAAGGCGCCAGTTGCTCCTTCATTTGCAAGTTTTTCTACCGCTTCTTTATTTACATCATAAGCTACTACTTCATGATGGTTGTCCATTAAATTTAATGATAAATTATATCCCATTTTTCCTAAACCGATTAATCCAATTTTCATTTTACAAACTCCTTTTGAAAAAAAATTTCACATTACCTCCATTATACGAATTATTTTTCATTTTGCAATCGTTTACAAGAAAATTTTTTTCACTCATATTTTTATGCTATACTCTTTTTACTACTAAATTCGTGGAAAGGAACATCAGTTATGACGCAAAATTGCTTAGGAAAAATTCGTTCTCACTATGCTAGATTCAGTGAAAAAGAGAAAAAAATAGCAAATTATATTTTAGAACAGCCGGAACAAATTATTCACAGTACCATTAACGAAGTGGCAGACGATTTAAATGTAGCTGATGCAACAGTCTTTCGCTTTTGTAAACGAATTGGCTTCAAGGGCTATCAAGCGATGAAAATAGCGCTGGCTGCTGAAATTATGACGCCTATTCAGCAGATTCACGAGGAAATTGCTGAAACGGATAATGAAAAAACGATTGCTGAAAAAATCTTTCGCTCCAATGTACGAACGCTTGAAAATACATTACAAATACTAGAAAGCAACGCTATTGAAAAAGCCGTCAAACTTCTTATGAAGGCGGATAAAGTTCAGTTTTATGGCACGGGCGGTTCTTCCGTAGTGGCTATGGATGCTTTTCATAAATTTGTTCGAACAGGAATTAAAACGTTTGCATTTATTGATTCCCACTTCCAGCTTATGTCCGCTTCTCAATTAACAAAACAAGATGTAGCGGTAGTGATTTCTCATTCTGGAACAAATAAAGACACAATGAACATTTTAAATACAGCAAAAGCGAACGGTGCCAAAACGATCGGTATTACGGGTTTTCCAAAATCTCCATTAAGCCAAAATGTCGATGTTTCTCTTTATACGAGTTCAGAAGAAACAGAATATCGATCTGAAGCTCTTGCCTCGAGAATTGGACAGCTAAGCCTCATTGATGCTTTGTACGTTAATGTAATGATTGCGAATAAAGATGCCTCTAAACACTCGCTTGAAAAAGTACGCGATGCCATTGCTGAAACTAGAATTTAACGTTTCGCTCTTATATATTCTTCAACTATAACATCAAACAGGGCATAGAATATATGCTCTGTTTAGTGCAGTTCTTCGCTTAAAATTTTTAAGTTTTAATTCTCATTTAACATTTTTTAAGTTGCTACATATGATAAAGCACAACTTTTAAAAAGTAGGTGAAGTGTGTATGGAGATTATCTATCGCACTGCAAAACTCGATGATTATACAGAAGTAAATAAAATATTAGGGGAATCACTAGAACTCCACGCAAATGCGCTTCCTTCTATGTTTGATAATCAGATGGCTGTTTTATCTCCGGAACAGTATCAAGCTACTCTTTATTATGCAACCATTGATATTCTTGTAGCTCAATATCGAAATCAAATTATTGGGGCGTCTGTTGTTGAATTAAAATATAACCCTCCCACTACATTAGCTCCTCTTTCCTACACAGCGTACATCCAATATTTTGGCGTTAAGAAAGGCTTTCAAAATTATGGCGTAGGAAAAAGTCTTTTTTCTGCTACGAAACAGTGGGCTGTACAAAAAGGAGCAAATGACCTCCAGCTTACCGTATGGGCATTTAACGAGAAAGCACTTGCTTTTTATGAAAGTCTTGGGCTGAAAAACTTAAGCTACCTTATGACTACTTCACTACAGCCATAAATCGTTCCATTAACGGATACTAGACACGCAGGTGATACGTGCCTAGTATCCGTTACTTAAATAAAAGACTAAATCATTTCGGCGTGTTAATTTACGCAGCTTATATACATACTAAAAGAAATTTATTACGTAGCCGGATTGCCTTCTTGCAGCTGTTCTTGTTCATCACGCTGACGGTGAGCTAAACGACTTGCCGCACTAGAAGCCACGCTCGCTACTAAATCATCTAAAAAGGTATTAACTCCTTTTTCTTTTTTACAGTCCAGCTTTTCAATAATGCCTACTTTTACTTTATCTAAATAGCCAAAGGTCGTAACAGCGATACTGCCATAGGTTAAAACGGCACCTAAAGCAATCGTTTCGTCAACACCAAACAACCCTTCGTCTTGTTCTACAATACTTTGAAGAGGTTCTGATAATTTATGTTGCTCAGCTAACTTATCAAGTTCGATTCCAACTAGAAGCGCATGCTGAATTTCTCTCTTTTGCAGTACTCTCTCTACGCTCTCAGCGCATTCCTGAATGGTTAGAGCAGGATGATAAGGAAGCTGTAAATCATACACAATTTCAGCAATATCTAAAACTGTTACGCCACGCTCTTCTAGCAAATCAAATGTTGCCTTTGCTACTTCTTTGCTCGTTGGGATTTTTTTCGCTGTCATGTCTCTCTCTCCTTTTCAAGTTGTTGTCTCTCTTTATATTAAATTCGATGAGAGGCGCTAAAAACCTTTTTTGTTTCATCCACCTGAATTCATAAACTCGTCACATATCTCTTTAGGCGCTCATTACATTTACTTGCTATAATAAAATTATCTAATCAGGAGGTTTGTCTACTGTGGAAGAAAAACAAAGTAAATTTAGCAGAGGCTTATTATTATTTTTCATTGGCGCAACAGCCCTTTTCTTTATCGTCTTAATCGTTCTGTTTCTCATGTCTACTTTTGGAAAAAGCGAAAAAGAAGCCGTAGCTCTTCTAGCAGGGAATCACTACGCTATCGTTAAGGAAGAGAATTCATATACTCTTTATGATCAAAAAGAAAACAAGCCTATTTTAGAAGATGTAAACGGCTATTTCGGTGCTCGCAATATCCGAAGTTATGTAAAAAATGACACAGAATTGGTTTCGATTGATGAAAAAGAAGAAGAATATACGAAGAAGCCGCTAGAAAAAGCCAGCCAAGCAGAAAAAGCTATGTTTAAAAAAATGAAAAAATTAGATTAATCAAAAGCGCTTCAGTCGATTCTGAAGCGCTTTTTTAATGACGCATGCCTCTTTCTCGTCATTCGCTAAAAAATTCGTTACAATAAAATAAAGAACGGTTATTAGAAAATGTGTTACAATAAAGGTAACGCTTTCATTCAAATGCATAGGAGTCGATTATTCATGTCAGAAAGTAAGCGGAAGTTAGAAGAAATTTCTTTTTATAGTGACGCACTGCAAGAAGATGTCACGTTACTAGTCTATTTGCCGTCAAACTATTCTACGCTCTATAAGTATTCCTTACTTATTGCCCAAGACGGAAAAGATTATGTTATGTACGGACGGACACCTCGTTTAATTGATGATTTAATGAACGAGTCGGAAATCGATCGTACTATTTTTGTTGGAATTCCATATAAAAGCGTGGAAGACAGACGCGATAAGTATCATCCAGAAGGAAATCAAGTAGATGCTTACATTCGCTTTTTAGCACATGAACTTGTGCCATTTTTGGATAAAACATATCCTACATATCAAATGGGAAAATCACGTGTTTTAATTGGTGATTCGCTTGCTGCTACAGTTTCACTGCTGACGGCCATTGCGTATCCTCACACGTTCGGGAAAGTAATTATGCATTCTCCTTTCGTGAACGATGCTGTATTACAAACGGTCAACTCATTTGCTTCTCCTTCACTTCTGGATTTGTATCATGTTATTGGAACTGAAGAAACGGCTGTCAAAACAACGCAAGATGGTATATTGAATTTTATTGAACCTAACCGCCTGTTGCACGAACAAATGAAGCAGCGTGGATATTCTGTTTTCTACGAAGAATTTAATGGAAATCATACGTGGAAATACTGGCAAAAAGACGTAAAGCGGTCGCTTCAATATATGTTGAAGTAGAAAGATATCATATTTTTCGAAAATTTGTTATAATAAGCTCGCTTTATACATATTTTATGATCTTACTTTGGAGGGATTTTTTATGAAATTTGGCGTTGTACTTTTTCCATCTAAAAAATTGCAAGATGTAGCGAATTCTTATCGAAAGCGCTATGATTCTCACTATTCATTAATTCCGCCTCATCTTACATTAAAAGAAGTCTTTGAAGCTACAGAAGACCAAATTGATGAAATTGCGGCTAACTTGCGTAAAATTGCCGAAGAAACAAATCCATTTACATTAAATGTAACGAAAGTAAGCTCATTTTCACCAGCCAATAACGTTATTTACTTAAAAGTGGAACAAAAGCAAGAACTGACGTCACTTTACAATAAACTTCATGAAGGCAATCTCGAACAGCCAACTGAATATTCATTTATTCCACATATTACAATTGGTCAACGCCTTTCAGATGATGAGCACTTAGATGTGTATAGCCAGTTGAAGCTTGTAGATGTCGCTCATGAAGAAACAGTGGATCGCTTTCACTTAATGTACCAGCTTGAAAATGAAACATGGACTGTGTTTGAAACATTTCGTCTTGGAAAGGGATAAGATACGTGAACATCAAAGTACTAACGAACAAACAAGATCATTCTGATGCTTACTTCGTACGTCAAAAAGTATTTGTAGAAGAACAGCAGGTTGATGTAGAGCAAGAAATCGATGAATACGATACCGAAGCCCTGCATTTAGTTGTATACAAAGGAACTGCACCAATTGGGGCAGGACGCTTCCGTATGGTAGAGGACTATGGAAAAGCAGAACGAATCTGCGTTCTTTCTTCTTATCGAAAAGACGGTGTAGGAAAGCTTTTGATGGATAAGTTAGAAGAGGTCGCAGCAGAGCATGAGATTGAAAAGATTAAGCTGCATGCTCAAACGCATGCGGAAGGATTTTATAAAAAGCTAGGCTACGTAACGGTTTCAGGTGAATTTATGGATGCTGGAATTCCACATGTAGAGATGGTAAAGAAACTAAGTAAAAAACACTAGGAATTGAACCTGGTGTTTTTGCTTTTTTAAAGGATAAGAACCTTTGCTTTGCTTATACTAATACCTAATCATGTGAATTAGGTGAAAATATGGATGAACTTATCGGAATTGCATTAGAACTCTTTATCGGATTTATCTGCCTGTTTATTTTAACTAAATTTTTAGGCAGAGCGACGATCACTCAGCTTACCACTTTTGATTTTATCTCTGCTCTTGTATTAGGAGAGTTAGTAGGAAATGCGCTATATGACTCAGAAGTAGGAATAGGCAAAATTTTATTTGCTGTTATCTTTTGGGGAGCGCTTATTTATGTCACCGAAGTTATTACTCAAAAAAATATTCGCCTGCGTTTGTTTTTAGAAGGACGACCATCTATTATTATTCGAAAAGGGAAAATTTCGTACAAAGAACTTAGCAAAAATCGATTGGATATCGATCAGCTTCTTCATATGCTTCGTTCAAAAGACATATTTTCCATTCGGGAAGTTGAATATGCGATTTTAGAAACAGATGGATCACTAAGCGTATTGCCAAAATCTGATTATGCTAAGCCGACAAGAAGCGATCTACAGCTGCCTCCTTCTGAACCCGTTTTATCTATCGCCTTCGTCAGTGATGGACGTTTGCTTTTGAAAAACTTGATTCAGTCAGGCTTTGATGAAGACTGGTTAAAGACACAGTTGAAAAAACAAGGATTTACCGATTATAAACAGGTGCTTTATGCTGAATGGCAGCAGGGCAGTACTCTTTTTATTGAATCTTACTAAGATGTTTTTACTTGTTCATTACTTTGTTAAAAAATCGTGAGCGCATTCATTCTGCTGCGTTCACGATTTTTTGTATTAGACACTTGTATTAATCACTAGGCCCTTATTTGTTAGCTTGCTGTATACACGTTCTGCTGCTTGAAGTTTTTTTCGCTTTTGTACTGAACTTGGCGTCAATTCCAGTAAGTGAGAACGCGATTCAAACTCTTCGTCAAAGCTTTTTTTCTCAATAGGCCAAATACGATTTGAAAAAGAAGCATTATTTTTTTGAAGGCGATTTGCATATTGAATAGATTGATAAGGCGTGACGGGCAGTATATATCCCATATGAACCCTCCTCTTTTTCAAGATACCTTCTACTCCCAGACCTCAGTATTTTTCTCAAGAAGTATCGACATTGAAACAGATTACTTAAATCCTCTACTTTAGACTTGCTCAAAACAGATGGCACCCTGTATCTATACCGCCTTTTTTGAACATATGTGATGTCTTATTCAATATATACCCTTTTTTACATCCTATCCCTCCAAAAATATCCGTGCTCTTTTTAAAAAAAGGTGATTTTGATATGATAGACTTTGACTATAAAACAAAAACTGTGCGTATACACACATCTATATCGATGTAGAACGAGAGCGGCTTCTTGCTTTAACTCCCTCTTATTTACTATTGATTATTCATGTTTTAAAAAGGAGGCCATGTTTTTTTGCAACGTACACTTTATCAAAATCAGATACTTAATCTTGCTATAACGGCTAGAGACCGATTTCAATATTTATATGAAGCTAGTCTCCGAGGAGAAATAACGTGTGCTCACTGCGGAGAACCAGTTAAATTATATCTGGGGATTGAGCATTCTCCTTACTTTTATCATGCTCAAGTTCCCCATGAAAGAGAAGAGTGTTCAGACATACTATCAGAAACAACAGCTGTGCAACAAATAAAAGAAACTCCGGCTGAATACAGAGAAACCAATGGATTTCGTATTCCTAAAGGACGAGCTATTGGCGAGAAAAGTTCAACTGTAAAAGAGAAAGCAACATGGAGGTCTTCCGCACCTTTTTCAAGTGTTCCTGCTTTTCGCTTAAAACCAGCTGTTCCTAAACACTCTGACTCTCCTTATTTAAATGAATTTAAAGAGAGCGGTATTGAATTAGATTCGAACCAATGGAAAGCTGTTACACATTCAGAAGGACCGCTCCTTATTCTAGCCGGTGCAGGCAGCGGAAAAACGCGTGTATTAACAGCTCGCACCGCATATATGATACAAGAAAAACAAATTGATCCAAAATCCATTATGCTGGTGACTTTCACGGCTAAATCAGCTAAAGAAATGAAAGAACGATTGGCTACATACCCAAAGATGTCCGGCTTACATCTTCGTCAAATGCTAGTTGGAACTTTTCACAGCATTTTCTTACGTATGATTGTTCATCATAATCCTCAAGCGTGGCAAATGGACCGCCTGCTAAAATGGGATTGGCAAAAAGAACAGATTGTGAAAGAAGCAGCAAGAGAGCTCCACGTGGATGAAAAAGATTTTCCGTTTGATCAGGCACTTCAGCAAATCGGCTATTGGAAAAACACGCTTGTTGGCGTGAAAGATGTTCGCCCAAAGGACAAATGGGAACAAGATGTGCACTTTTTATATCGTCGTTATGAAGAAGTCAAAAAGCAAAAACAGCTATTCGATTTTGATGACATGCTGTATGGATGTTATGAAATGCTAAAACAAAATCCCGATTTACTAACTCGTTATCAAAAAAGGTTTCGCTATTTTTTAATTGACGAATTTCAAGATATCAATAAAGTTCAATATAAAATTATGAAAATGCTAAGTGAAGACTCTAAAAACTTGTGTGTCGTAGGAGATGATGATCAATCAATTTACGCTTTCCGCGGAAGCGACCCGTCGTTCATTTTAAACTTTGAAAAAGATTTTGCTAATACAACTGTTATTACGTTAAACCAAAATTATCGTTCAGCTCATGCCATCGTTTCTTCTGCGAATAAAGTCATTGCACGAAATACAGCGCGCCGACAAAAAGAAATGGCTGCCCAGTTTGATAATGAGTTGCGACCTACATTCTTCTTTCCATACGACGAAGAAGAAGAAGCAACAATGATTGTAACGGATATGAAAGAAAAAATTAAGCAAGGGGCTTCTCCAACTGAATTCGCGGTCTTGTACCGAACTCACGCTTCTTCACGCGCCATCTTTGAACGTTTATCGCAGTCAAACCTGCCATTTTCAATCGAACAAGATGCGGATTCTTTTTATAAAAGACGAATGGTTCGAAGTTTACTTTCATTTCTACGCTTGAGCGTGAATCCAAATGACGCAAGTTCGCTACAAGATTTAGTAAACGCACTCTTTTTAAAGAAAACAGCAGTCAATGACTTAAAAGCAGCAAGTATTCTTCATGATGGTACATTTATTGATGCACTTGAATATCTTCAAGATCTAAAACCGTTTCAGCAAAAAAAGCTCAAGAAAGTAATTCCTTTATTCAAGTCGCTAAAATCAATGTCTCCTTCTTTGGCACTTGAGACAATTTCTAAAGATATGGGATTCGATGATTTTGTCAAAAAACGCGGAAATGAAGGAAATATGATGGAAAAAGGTTCGGATGACGTGCGGGATTTAAAAGTTGTAGCACGTAAATTTAAAACCGTACCTGAACTGTTAGAGCATGTGGATCATATGATTGCCATGAACACAGAGATGAAAGCTTTAAGCAAGCAATTTAATGAAAGTATTCAACTAACCACAATTCATCGAGCAAAGGGTCTTGAATATAAGCATGTATACGTACTGAGCAGCGTAGATGGCGGATTGCCTCATGATTATGCACTCGAAGCTTATCGAGGCGGAGATGATGTGCCGCTTCAAGAAGAACGCCGCCTTTTATATGTAGCCATGACGCGTGCACAGAATTCACTTTACTTATCTGTTCCGCAAACTAGAAGAGGTAAAACCGCTTATCCTTCAAGATTCCTGAAGTCGTTTATAAAAAAAGTGTAAAGGAAAAACAGGCTTGGACAAAAGTAGTTTCATTAAATTGCAACACGAACTATCTATCATAAACGGATAAATAGTTCGTGTTTTTTATAATCGCGGTGAACGCAGGTGCTTCTAGCTGTTGGTTGGAGGACAAGGCGAAGACTCCTGCGGGGACAGATGAGCCCCCGCAGAAAGCAACAGCGGTCGAGGAAGCAGTCCAGATCATGTATCCAGATTGTTGTCTTTAAATTGGATTCCTGTAGTTATGTTTCAACCTCTTTATCTTACTTCAAGCTAGCGTCCATAACCGATATTCTTACCATCTATTATTAACCAAATATTCCACTAAGAGGTAGATATTCATAAATGGATGCGTTACACTACGTTATGTACTGTACTACTATATTTTAGGGGGCTCCATTATTGAACGCAAAGCTTATTCATGAAAATGAAAAGATTTTTTTCATTCTGTGTATGGTTATCAGCTTATTAACCTATTTCTTTTTAATTATTTCACTCGTTGGTATTATTTATCTTGTAATCGGTTTTTTAATTACATTTATACTCCACGGTTTCTCTATTGCTCAAATTCGCAATAATGGAGTTAGATTGACAGAGAAGCAGTTCCCGCACACTTATCATCAGGCAAAACATTTATCTTCAGAGCTGGATTTAGAGCTGCCCGATATTTATATTATTCAATCAGGCGGCTTGTTAAACGCGTTTGCTACACGTTTTTTTGGACGTCACTTTGTCATTTTATACTCCGACATTGTTGAAATGATTGAAGATAATCAAGAAAAAGAACTTTCTTTTATTATTGCCCACGAATTAGTTCATATCAAACGTAAACATACACTCTACCACTCACTTATTCTACCTGCTCTTTGGGTTCCTTTTTTAGGAAAAGCTTACTCTAGGGCCTGTGAATATACGTGTGATCGCATAGCTTCCGTTGCGATTGGTGATGCAAAAGCTGCCACTCAAGCACTCACTATACTTGCGGTTGGTCATTGTCTAAATAAAAAAGTAAATCAAGAGGAATTTGTTCATACGCACTCACAGGAAAAAGGTTTTTTTATGTGGTTGACTCAAGCTACTTCAACTCACCCCCCTCTCGCTCATCGTATTAAAGAAATTAATTACTTAGCACAGCATCCGGAACTGTT
This sequence comes from Priestia sp. 10L35, assembly GCF_056395685.1. Taxonomy (NCBI): domain Bacteria; kingdom Bacillati; phylum Bacillota; class Bacilli; order Caryophanales; family Bacillaceae; genus Priestia; species Priestia sp. 10L35. The sequence continues at coordinate 304,887 of NZ_JBFTKA010000005.1, forward strand.
TGATCTTGATCCTAACGCATTTCAAACAAATGAAATTGCATAAATAGAAAAAAGCCCTGACACGTCAGGGCTTTATATAAAAATATTAAATTATTTTTTCTCATTTAGCATTTTAGCGATGGTCGCAAAATCAATGGATTGATTATTGTTTGCAATCGCCTTAACAATTTGTTCTTCTTTTTGTTTTGAAATTGGCTTATTCGCAATTTGTGCTACTCGCTTCACAATATTACGCACCGTTTGCTCATCTTTAAAATTAGCATTTTGTACAGAATTCGCAAGTTCAAAAATATCCTTCATATTAACGCCTGTTTTCTTTTCTATATTTTTAAACATATTATTATCCATTTTGCATGACCTCCTTTATTTATACTTCATCGTATGCACAATGTGCCTAGATGGTGCCCTTTACATTTAATAAAAAAATAAAGTGCGAGTGAAACTTCACCCGCACTTTTCGGTGCCTTATTCATAGAAGGGATTAATTGTAAAAACAAACACAACCAACAATAATTAATAGAATGAATAATACAACGATTAACGCAAAACCACCGCCGTAGCCACCACCGTAACCACAACCACCGTAGCCAAATCCGCAGCCCATAATATTACACCCCCTCTGTTTTACTCTCTATACTGTATGTTCGCTCAAATGATTTTGTATGGGCTTTTCAACTGTGTACATTAAATTTCATTGTCCAAAAGGATCTTCAGCATCTTGCTCATCAAGTCTTTTTACATTTTGCTGCAGTTTCCTCTCTTGCTGTTCCATCTGCTTTTCTGCTTTTTCTACTTCGTTCATTCTCTTTCGATGTTCTCCCATCATATGCTGTTCAAAAAAACGTTCAAATTCATCGAAAAAATCCGGCATCTCTACACCTCTCTCCACCCTATGTAAAAAAGCATTGTCCGAGTGACAATGCTTCTATTACTTATCGCTTTGGTAACTTTGAACCACAGCCGCAACCACCTTGTTTTGGAGAAGGGTACTGGACTGGCTTAGGAATAGACTGCCCTTTCTTCACTGATTGTTTTGTCATTGGTTGTGGATGATAAGGCAGGGGCTGAGGGTATTGATTAGGATTATAATTATAATGATAATACATCATGTTTTGCCTCCTTTTCACAGCATCCTATCTATAACATTATATTCAGGACTAAAGAAAGACGTTCTATCTTATTTGTCCATTTTGCGCTGCATGGACAAAAATAAATCCGTGCTGTTTTTTGACTTTTTCACTCTTGATCTCTCTCCTCCCTTTTGCTCTGTCACTTCACGCAGCCGTTTTTGCAGCTCTTGAATGATTCCTTGTGCTTCATGATTGTACTGTACAATGGACTGTTCGATTTTTGGTTTTTGTTCATTAACACATGCTTTAAGCCAATCTATTTTTTCCTCTAGTTTCCTTTTTTCTTCTTCATGCTTTTGCTTTAATTCCGCTAACTCTTCCTTAATATCTTCATGTTCAAATTCTTGATGCTTGAATTTTTGATATTCTTCTTTATAAAAAGCCAGTTCTGACTTCAATGAAGCAATATATTGTTTTGTTTTTTCCTCACTCATGCCCTTCACTCCTCCATTATAAATAACCCACTACTTCTAAAAAATCACTTAAAGATGAATAACACTTTTTATTAACATGAATATGCTGTAATTGAGTTTATTATTTCCTTCATTTTTTATGCTCGCTTCACCTAGAATTTATTCCGATAAATTCCGCTTTTACTAAGGAACATAAAAGCAGGTCATTCATACACTATAGTAGTCCGATACCTAGTAACGAAAAGCGTAAAGGAAGGACAATTACAATTAGGAGGTTTAAAAATGGGAGAACTTTTTGAATCATTGTGTATCCGCGTACCTAAAGTGTACGACTGGGTTAGACGTCAAGTCGTTTTACCACAAATTTTTACCCATGACACTTCGTTATTTAATGAACATGTGCTTAAAGGTTTAGGAGATGACGTAGAAGTTGAAATTATTTTAACAGATTGCCATGGTAATCCTGTGGATCCTTCAGATGAAAACGCACTGGATAAAGTAATTGAACTTGTGCCGCACGGAGGTCGCCGCCCTCGAACAATTATTTTACCCGATGGAGAAAGTGTTGTTCTTCATGAAGTTAAATTATCAATCAGTGGCTTTTACAAGATTAAGTTAATTGATTTAGGTAACCATCAAAAACATCATGAATTTACTTCTTGTAATATTCCATGGAAAACACATCAAACGTTTTATCTTTGTGCTCCTGAAGGCACTGACCCAGTTGTACACCTAGATTCTTTTGAAGGAACAAGCGGTTCTATAAGATTATCACACGGACGTTTACAACTGCTAAGCTTCGACATCGTATTATGTTTAAGTATACAAATTGAAAAAGACGTGAAAATTGAAGTGGAAGGCAGCTTCTGCTACCCTCGACCTGAAATCATCGATCCATCCAACGTTGGTTGCTTACCTGTCGAATATCCACCTCAATGTGAAGCTATCTTCCCTGGAAAACATCATCACGATGAATGTGATGAAAGAAGCTATGAAAGTTCCTTTGAAACAGATTTCGATTAATTAAATACTCTATCAGAGGAGAATATTTCTCCTCTTTTTTCATCGTTTACAAGCTTTGTGCATACATATAAATAAAACTGCTGTAGGCAGCTCAGGTTTACAAACTTAATTCATAGCTCAGCAGGAAAGGAGACTACTAGATGAGTCGTAACTCCCCTTCCCCTAAAGATGATTTAACTCAATTAAAACAAAAGCTCATTCACTATAAATCGGAAATTCGGCACGTACAAAACCAATTAAAAAGCTATGAACGAGCTTTAGAACGAGAAAAAGAAAATACATCGTTTTGGAAGAAAAAGCACGCTGAGACGCTTTCTACATCTGAAAAAGAAGTAGAAATTGAAGGATTAGAAAAAGAGCTGGATTTACTAAGAAACGAGCTTTCTGAACAAAAAATTATTGCAGAAGCATTTCGGGAAAAAGCCTCGAGAAAACAGCCCGTTATTGAAGAAAAGATTGTGGAAAAAGTAATCGAAAAAATTGTGGAAAAACCTGTGGAAAGGTTCGAAAAGAGTGATATCCTCTGTTTCTTTCAACATTCTATACTGCTGCCAGAACAAGATGAAAGCGAGCTGACGATATTCGGCAACGTAATTATTCAAAATCAAACGAGCAGTACTTTACGCTCTCCGGTGCTTTGCTTAAAAATGAAACCCACTGCTTCGGCTATATTAAGCGGGAAGATCATTGATGAAAAAGACATTGAAGTTTCCAGTATCCCCTCTTCTTCTTTAGAATGGCGCTATGCTCATCCAAAATGGAACGAAAAAATTCAAAATGACGGTGAATATTGGATCAAACCTATTAAGCAAACCGTATTAAAGCCAAAAGACAAATTACTATTTGACTCTTTTCAAGTAGTCATTCCGCTGTCCTCTGATACGACTTCATTTATTCTAGAAGGCTTTTTTTATAGCGAAGAGTGGCAAGAAGGCATCCCTTTTTTTAATAAAGTAGTGCTAAATTTCCCTTAATTATTAAAAGACATATTGATGTTCAATATGTCTTTTAACTCGTCCATTTATTTCATAAATGATTCTATAATTCCTGCACATCCTGCAATCGCTAAGATTGTAATGATAGGAATAGCAATATGCGGGAACGCTACATAACTAAAATAAATCCCTACCGCACACCATATGCCCGTACACCAATAACAGCTGAGCAGCTCTCCAATCCACTTTTGCAGTCCCTTCCCTTTTATCTCTAGATAAGTTACCGTATTTCCTTGTTCATCTTGATCTTCTACAATTTTATGAAACGGTTTACGAATAAACGCTGTGATTTTATCAAAAACAATTAGACGAGTAAGTCGAAATGTTGCAAAGACAAATAATGTTAGATAAATCCATGTCATTTTCATTCCTCCGTGCATTCACAAACTTATGAAAATAAAAGCTAACGTGCTTCTTCACTGTTAGCTTTTAGAGTTACTTAAATTTTAATGATAGATATGGTCTGAATATCATGAAATATCAATACTGTTTTCTCTTTATTAGGAGGAACGCTCACGTATAAACTTCCTTCTTTTAATTCTAAAATTGTTCCTATATATTTTTGGTTTTGACACGTAATTTCACAAATTGGCTGAGACATATGAGGCGGGAAACTGCATAGAAAATCAACTTTTTCTTTAATCGTCATAGACTGAAACATTTTATTTGGCTTTTTAGTCTCTGATTGCGGTATATCCACGGGAACAATTGAACGCTCTTCCTCTTTTTCTTGCTTAATCTCTTCCACTTTTTCTACGTCAGGCTCTTTGACTTCTTGAATGGAAGAAAAGCTGGGCTCTTCTTTTAACACGTGCTCTTTCTCTATTCCTTTATTGTCTTGCTGTTTTGAACTAAAATAATATTGCATAGAACGCTGATTTTGCGTAGCGTTTGGCTGGACAATGTACATTAGCGGCTCGTTTTCTTCTGACTTAGATTTTGAGTTAGTCATGAAGCATACCTCCAATTGCTTGTTATCGTTCTTTTAAAAATGTATGCTTGAACACGGAAAAACTTGTTTATTTTTTTGCGGTAGCCTTTTTAACACCAAAAGCAGCGCTGTCCTTTTATTTCCAGCATTTGCGAAAACACAAAAAAAGAGGTTGAGACATAACGAAATGAATTCAATCTAAAGACGCACAAATGGGACACATGAGCTGAACCGCTTGTTACACCACAGTTGATTTCCGTGCAAGACTTCGCTTTCCGCGGACGGCCGATGAAACTTATTTTCAAAACAACAAAAAAAACGAACCACTATCAAATATTTTGATCAGTGGTTCGTTTTTCACTTCAGCTAAAATAATTTTGTCCCAGTCTCTTTCTCTCATTCAATAACATAGAAAACTAAACCTACCTAGATACCTTTATCTAATTTTATACTCAAGAAGCATACGTAATTCATTCACATACGAGCGAGATCCCGTTACAATCAAACGATCATCAAATTCAAGCTCTGTATCGCCATGAGGTACAATGGAATCTTTGCCTCTAAAGATTCGAACAAAAATCACATCTCCTGTAAATGGGAACTTACGAAGCTCTACCCCCTCGTATTTAGGGTTACGCATATTAATTTGATAAAGTGCTGTTTCTTGATTCGTTAAGATATTTAAAATATTTGGCGATTCGATTAAAGCTTTTAGCAATGCAGTCGTAGATAACAGCACAGAAAAAACTTCAATGTTATTTTCTTTCATCTTTTCATCTAATACAGGACTTTCTACGCGGGCAATAACCCGTTCTGTACCATATTTTTTTGCAAATAGAGCAATGTCGCTATTTCTTTCTTCTTCCCCTGTTGTTACAACTAATACATCCGCATCTAAAATCCCCATACGTATTAAAGTTTCCTTACTATATCCATCGATGTCGACGATATTAAAAATGGAATCCGACGTACGGTTTTCAATTTTGTCCTGAGTAGGGTGATAAATCGTAACATCATATAAATCAAGATCCATTTCTCGAATAACCGGGAGTGTAAATTGATTTGCACCGAGCATATTAACCTTCAGCTTTCTGTCACTGATTTCTGGCTTTGGAAACAGTTTTCTAAAGATAATAGGTGTAATAATACAGGTAATAATCGCCACCAAAATCAGCGCACCGGACATTTGTGAATCAATAACACCAATATTTTCACCCACCGTTGCTGCCGCAATAACGAGTGATAAAGTCGATGTTAAAAGAAAACCCGATGCCAAAACGGTTTTCATATCATACCATTTTCTTAAGATTAACGCTGGGACTAGCTTGGATATCAACAATGCAATGAATAATAAAGGCATTAATATCAGCACTTTTTTATCACTGAACAATGACCAAACATCAAGCTTCACTCCTACCATCACAAAAAAGATAGGAATTAAAAATCCATAGCCAAACGAATCTAATTTATGAACTAAATTTTTGTTAGGAGCTAGAAGAGAAACGAGTGATCCCGCTAAAAACGCGCCTAAAATGTTTTCAACACCAATTGACTCCGAAAGGCCCACCAGAATGATAATGAGTGCAAATACGGCGCGCGTGTCGATTTGAATTGTACCTTTAGACATTGTTTCAAGAAACGATCGGTTTTTAAACTGCTTCCCTATGAAGTATAAAATCACTCCTACTCCAAATAAAATTAAAATCAACCATGTATTGCTATCTCCTGATTTATCATAGACGGAAGCAAATACGGCTAGTAAAATCATCGTGACTAAGTCCGCAATAACCGCAATCAATAAAATGGTTTGTCCAATCGGCTTTTTCATAATCTGTGCATCTTTTAATGTCGGCACTACTACTCCTAATGAAATGGTAGAAATAATAAGCGTCATCAAAAAGGCATTATCAATAAAACCTGTCCATACAAAAACATAGGACAAAAATAGTGAAACTGCAAAGATAGCTGCAAACACTAGTATAGAAATGGAAAAAGCATTTGGCACCTTCGCTCCTGATGCCTTTTTGTCTTTTGAATTTCCTCCAGCAAAAGCAGAAAAATCAATTTCTAAACCACTTAAAAACATCAAAAAGATAAAGCCTAGAGTGGAAAGTGTTTCAAGCCACATATCCTGCTCCACAAGGTCAAAACCACTTTTCCCTATAATTAATCCCATAATAATTTCAGCTACGACTACAGGTATAATGTTGAGTTTAAGCCGATGTAACAGTATAGGCGTTAAAAAGGCCAAACTAATGACGATAACAAGTGATGTAAAGGACGCGTGCTGTTCCATTAGATTCCCCTCCTTTTACCTTCGCTATTTATAAAACGAAGACGTTAGTATTCAAAATTAAAGGTTAATCATAAAAGCTTGAAGGTTCTCTGTCAACTATATGAACTGATAATGAAAATCCGACATGATTACTCATGCCGAATTCTAACGTCCCTTCATTATTTTAAATAACTCATAAATGTTGTCGCTAGACCGAAGTAAATTAAAATACTGATAAGATCATTGATCGTTGTAATAAATGGTCCTGATGCGACTGCAGGGTCAATTTTGAACCTGTGCATGAGAAGCGGGATAAACGCTCCTGCAAGTGTAGCCACAATCAATGTTGAAAATACAGACACGCCTACCAAAGCTCCTAAAATAAGATCTCCTTGCCAAATATAAACAATTAATACAACTAAAAGTCCGCATGATGCGCCCGTAATCATTCCGGTAGCTGCTTCTCGGATTAACAGCTTAAATTTGCTTTCTTCTTCGATTTCTCCCGTCGCTAGTCCGCGAACCGCAACGGCTAGCGCCTGTGTTCCTGTATTACCAGCCATACCGCCGATCAAAGGTATAAATACAGCTAAAATAGCTACTTGATTCAAAGTATCTTCAAAACGTCCAATTAAACTCGCTGTCATCATTCCTAAAAACAGCAAAATGATAAGCCAAGGCAGCCTCTTTTTGGCCGCTACTAAAGGATTGTGGTCAATCGTATCATCTACATCACTAATACCGGCTAATTTAGAATAGTCATCCGATGCCTCTTCATCAAGAACATCCATCACATCATCAACCGTAATGATTCCGAGAAGATGCTGCTGAAAATCAACAACTGGAAGCGCAAGAAAGTTGTAATCGCGCATAATACGCGCAACTTCTTCTTGGTCTTCTGCTACTGATACGGATACGACTCGTTCATTCATAACTTCGCTTATCATCGTATCTTCATCTGCTATAATTAAATCACGAAGAGAAATAACACCTGCTAGATGCTTTTGTTCATCAATAACAAATACATAATAAATTGTTTCCGCTTCTGGAGCTTCCCTGCGTAGAATGTGCATGGCTGAATGTACAGTTTGATTTTCACGAATGGCCACAAACTCAGTCGTCATAATACTTCCAGCGGTATATTCCTCGTAATGAAGCAGCTCTTTAATTTCATCGGCTGCTTCTTCATCCATAATCGTTAAATAGCTCGCCACTTGTTCTTTATCCAATTCATTTAATACGTCAACGGCATCATCCGCCGACATTTCCGACAGCATGTCTGCTGCAAAATTGGGATGCATCTCTGAGAGAATTTCTTGATAATCTTCTTCTCGTATCTCTACATTTTCAAAGATATCCGCCATTTCTTCCGGAGATAACATCTCGTACAACGCAAATCTAGAAGGCTCATCTAATTCTTCAAAAAATTGAGCTTGGTCATACGTATGCATATGTAAAAATTCTTCACGAAATGCATCGATTTCATTTTTTTCTAAAAGTGATAATAAATGTTCGGCGAACCATGCCTTTTCTTCTTTTTCAATTGAATCTGTCATGTCTTCAACCTCCCTGTCGCACAAAACTCATTTAACTTTATGATGAATTTTGTTTTTTTTCAACTCATAGCTCTTTACTCTTTTCCCAATAATATATAAGTTCTACACATAGTTTGCTCCATATAAGGGTAATTTTATATCGTCAAAGGAAAAACCTTTTAAGGATGTGGATAAAAGATGAAAGTAGATATAATAGGCGATATCCATGGGTGCTATGATGAATTAAAAGCGTTAACAGAAAAACTTGGGTATGAATGGCAAGACGGGATTCCTGTCCACTCTGACGGACGGCGCCTTGGATTTGTAGGTGATTTAACAGACCGAGGACCTCATTCACTAAAAGTGATTGAGCTCGTATGGTCACTTGTAATAAAGCATCAGCAAGCTTACTACTGTCCAGGCAATCACTGCAATAAGCTATATCGCTTCTTTTGCGGTAACAAAGTGCAAATTACTCATGGATTAGAAACGACCGTTGCCGAGTACGAAGCTTTACCTTCAAGAGAACAGAAATTCATTAAAAAAAAGTTCATTGAGCTTTATGAACAATCACCTCTATATGTGCAGCTTGATCAAAACCAATTAATTATTGCTCACGCCGGTCTTAAAGCTGAATACATCGGCAGAACGGATAAAAAAGTAAAAACCTTTGTGCTATACGGAGACATTACGGGTGAAAAACATCTAAACGGCATGCCTGTCCGACGGGATTGGGCCAAACATTATAACGGAAAACCGTTTATCGTTTATGGGCATACACCCGTAGTAAAAGCCAGAAAAATTCACAATACCATTAATATTGATACAGGCGCAGTTTTTGGAGGGGCTTTAACGGCGTTTCAGTATCCTGAAAGGAATATTATATCGGTGCCTTCATCTATGCCTTACGTAGAGGAAAAATTTAATCACTTCGTGTAAAAAGAAAGTCGCTTTTCATTAAAAAAAGCGACTTTCTTTTACGATTTGAAGTTTCTGCATATCTGGCGGCAAAGGTGCTGTAAAAGACAAAATTTTTTGTAAAAAAGGATGAAAAAAAGTGAGTTCATAGCTGTGAAGAGCTTGACGAGAAATAAGATGATTCGTTCCTCCATATAAGGTATCTCCAAGCAGTGGATATCCTTTATAAGCCATATGAACACGAATTTGGTGAGTTCTCCCCGTCTCAAGCGAAAGAGCAACTTCTGTAAAAGAAGAATACTGACGAAGCGCCGTATAGTGTGTAATAGCAAACTGCCCATCTTCTCTTACTTCCCGTTCGATGATACTTGACTCTTTTCGGCCAATCGGTGCCTCTATCGTTTCTTTGCCAACAAGCTTCCCATGAACAAAAGCTCGGTACACGCGTTTAATTTCATGTTCTTTTTGTGCTTTAGAGAATAAGTAATGAACGTGCCTATGCTTAGCGACAATAAGCAGCCCAGATGTGTCTCGGTCCAACCTATTTACAAGATGAACAGTCGAGTTAATGTTATTTTTCTCATAATAATAAAGCACAGCATTACTTAGTGACCACGTTAGATGTTCTCGAGAAGGTATACTTGGCATGTTTGGCTGCTTATTCAACACTAATATATACTCATCTTCGTATACAATATCCAAAGGTATAGCTTTAGGAAGAAGACTTTCACTTGCTTTTTCTGGTGGAAACGCCACCTTAATTTCGTCACCTTTTTGCAGAATATATCGAACCGTTGCATGCTCTCCATTTACTTCAATTGCTCCTCCTCTGAACTTAATGTCCGTCAGAGAAGCTTTGGAAATATCATGTTCTTTTAAAAATTCACGAACCGCTACACCCTCGAAAGAATGATCTACGGTCCAACTCAACGTAAAAACTTGTTTCATTCTCTTCCCTGCCTTTAATCATCACATACAAAAGAGTCTCTGACACGCTGCCAGAAAGGAAACGCACGAAAGCGAGCAAATCGAATTTTTTCGCTTGCTACCCGAAATTGAATCGACTTTACATCTTTATGTAAAAGAGTTAAATGATCAATGGTAATTTGAAAGTCTGCGTCGTTGACAGGCTTTAACAGCGCTGTATGATGTCCAGGAAGAACCAATGGAGAACCTATCGTACGGAACACTCGATTGTTAATAGAAGCCATTTCAGCAATTTGAATAGCTTGAAGCGAAGGATGTAAAATCGCGCCTCCAAGGGATTTGTTGTAAGCTGTACTTCCCGAGGGAGTGGATACGCAAAGGCCGTCTCCTCGGAAGGTCTCAAATCGCTGCCCTTTAATTTCCACGTCCATTACTAAAGAACCTTCTACACTTTTTACCGTACATTCATTCAGAGCTAAGTATCGAGCTTCGCGTCCACCGTTGGTGTAGCGAATAATCACTTCGAGCAGTGGATACTCTACAGTCTGATAGGGTGTCTTTGCAATAGCAATCACCAGCTTCTCAATCTCATCAGGTGTCCAATCTGCGTAAAAGCCTAAATGGCCGGTATGAACCCCAATAAAAGCCGTCTTGTCAAGTCGGTTTCGATAACGGTGAAACGCGTAGAGAAGCGTTCCATCCCCTCCTACTGACACTACAATATCAGGCTGGTTTTCATCATATTCTAAATGAAAATCTAATAAATACGTTTTCATTTTTTGCATAAGCGTATTTGATATTTGGTTGCCTTTTGATGTAATAGCAAATTTTATTTTCTCCACCTAATTCTCTCCCCCTATCCATCCAATGTACAAAGCTGTTGCTGAGTCATACCTAAGATTCTTCCGCCGATTCTTTTTTTCGTGAGAAAATAGCCTGAGCTTCTTGAATCTCACCTCGTATTTGAGACATTTCTTCATCGAGCTGAGTAGCTGCTTCAGAAGCACGCTGAAGTCGCTTTTTGATATTCTCAGGAAATTTCCCGCTGTACTTATAATTTAAAGAATGCTCAATTGTAGCCCAAAAATTCATAGCCAGTGTACGAATTTGAATTTCCACTAAAATTTTCTTTTCACCTTTAATTGTTTGAACAGGATAACATACGACCACATGATATGAACGATAGCCGCTTTCTTTTTTATGAAGAATATAATCTCTTTCTTCAATCAATTCAAAGTCTGTTCGCTGACGAAGGAGCTCTACGACCGCTTTAATATCGTCCGTAAATTGACACATCATACGGAGTCCCGCAATGTCCTGCATCTCTTCCTCTAAGCGATCGAGAGAAATTCCTTTTCGAGTCGCTTTATCCAAAATACTGGCGATAGGCTTCACTCGTCCCGTAACGAATTCAATAGGTGAATGCGTAGATTTCATATCATATTGTGAACGAATTCCTTTTAATTTCACCTTAAGTTCTTCAACGGCTTGTTTATACGGTGCTAAAAATAAATCCCAATGCCTGATCATTAATAACACCCCCCTTTTTTCTCTCTATTACTTATTTTCTTTATCTAAAAAAACTTCCTCTACCCTTGCTACCATCTCGTCTCCATAATTCACATTTCCTTCGATGTTACTGATGAGATAAGATAGCTCTTCTTTAACGGCTGATAGCTCAATTACTTTCTTATTAATTTCTAAAAATACTTTCATATCTTTATGTAAGACGTGCTTTAAATTTGCCCAAATATTATCACTAAGGCCAACATACATAAATTGATCATTAATATCTACAACATATACAAATGACATGTTATCTGAGTCAACAAGCATTTGTTTTGTATCTTCCAATTGTTCAATTTCCGTCTCAATAGGGTCTGCTTTTAAATGTAATTCATTTGATTTCATCACACAGGTAGTGATGTCAATTCGATTGTGCATAAATAAACTCCTTCCAACTATACAATTCGTTACTATTTTAACACATTCCAGGAACGTTTAATAAAGGTAAAACCTAAACAATCCGTATTTCTTCATTTTCCAAGTTGCCCATATGGATATTCCTGTTAGGAAATGTAGTTTGACTGTCTCAAAAAGTGTGATAAATTAAGATGGAAAGTGCCTTACCAAAAGACCTAAATTAAAAGGATGATTTCATTGAAACAAGAAATTGAAATTGAATTTAAAAATATAGTAACGAAAGAAGAGTTTGATCGTCTCCGCTCACACTTTCAACTAACTGAAGATCAGTTTGTCTCTCAAGAAAACCACTATTTTGATACACCTGCTTTCTCATTAAAAGACTGCGGGGCTGCCCTGCGAATTCGAAGCAAAAAAGATAAGTCCGTTCTCACGCTCAAACAGCCTCATCAAGAGGGTCTTTTAGAAACACATGAAGCATTAACAAATGAACAAGCTAAAGAATTGCGAGATGGCAGCGCCAAGATTCCGTCAACAATTCAACAGCTTATTACTGATTTACAAGTCGATAGCCATGCGCTAACTTATTTTGGCACTTTGTGTACAAGTCGAGCAGAAATTCCATATAAAAACGGGTTACTTGTACTCGATCATAGCTTTTATCTAGGTGCTGAAGATTATGAACTTGAATACGAAGTAACCGATGCCAATGAAGGAGCAAAATATTTTGAGCAATTGCTTACGGAGCTTGATATTAAAAAGAAACCAACGGAAAACAAAATCCGACGGTTTTACAAGCGAAAGTATACGTTAATGGATGGAGAATAAATTTATGAGCATGAATATTAACAATTACATGTCTTCCGTTCAATTTCCTGGAACTCAGCCATTTTCAGTTAACAACCAGATGCCAACAGCTAACGTGATGCTTGGTACAACTTTACTCTCTGTATTTGCTCAGCTTTTTCAAGACTACGTCAATCAAGAGCCTCAAATGAGTACCAATCTTTACTTGAAGGCAGCGCAGATGTTTCCATCTACGGCGGTTCAAATGCAGTCCGAGCCATCTGTTTCTTCCTCAGGTAAGGCAGCGGCTTCAAATTTTGCCTTACCTGCACAAAAAAATGAAACGGCAAAGGCCAGTTCTCAGGATGTACAAACGATAATTACAGAAGCAGCTGCACGCTACCAGCTGGATCCTAAACTTATTCGTTCTGTTATTAAACAAGAATCAAACTTTAATCCATCTGCCAAAAGTTCTGTAGGAGCGGCTGGGCTTATGCAGCTAATGCCAGCAACCGCTAAAGCTCTTGGTCTAGAAGATCCGTACGACTCCAAGCAAAATGTATTTGGAGGAGCCAAATATCTTCGACAAATGTTAGATAAATACAACGGAAACGTGAAATTAGCATTGGCGGCCTATAATGCTGGACCAGGTAATGTTGATAAATACGGCGGAGTCCCCCCTTTTCAAGAAACGCAAAAATATGTAAATAAAATTATGTCTTCTTATCTTGTGTAAATGAGCCAAATCATTCACCACTCGAACATAGAATGGCTGTAGTTTGTCGAGGTTACACTATATAAATAGAAGGAAACGTTTGTGAAAGTATTCCTTTGTTTCTCATAATTAGTGATTCGCGACAGCATCATAGACTTTTCTTATGTAAAATTCCACTTTATCTCTTTTCCAGTAGAAGAAGTAAGCGGATAGTTTGAGTTAACGAAATGACACTGCTAAAATTAAGGAAAGTAAAAAACACCAAAGAGTTAAGACGTATATTTCTTATAACAAAGGAGTTATCAACATGAGAGAAAAAATCCACTCCCCTTACGAATTATTAGGCGGTGAACATACGATTTCAAAACTTGTTGATGCTTTTTATACACGCGTTGGAAAACATCCTGAGCTCGCGCCAATTTTTCCTGATGATTTAACAGAAACAGCACGAAAGCAAAAGCAATTTCTGACACAATATTTAGGAGGGCCTTCGTTATACACTGAAGAGCATGGTCACCCTATGCTGAGAGCTAGGCATCTTCCTTTTGAAATTACACCGTCAAGAGCCAAAGCCTGGCTGACGTGTATGCATGAAGCAATGGACGAAATTAATTTAGAAGGCCCTGAGAGAGATGAACTTTATCATCGTCTTATTTTAACTGCCCAACACATGATTAATTCACCGGAACAGACAGATGAGAAAGGATTTTCACATTGAGTAATCTAAATAGCCAATACCCATCCTTGCATCAGCTTTGTCAAGGTTCAAATAAAAAACCGCTTGAAATCTATGTATTTGTTGACCCTCTTTGCCCGGAATGCTGGGCACTCGAGCCTATTCTAAAGAAGTTACAAATAGAATATGGTCAGCTGTTATCCCTCAAGCATGTGCTTGGCGGAAACTTACAGCAATTAAATATTGGAGCACAGCAGAAATTTGAACATATTGCAAAATCGTGGGAGAAAACTGGAAGCCGATCAGGTATGTCATGTGACGGCAATCTGTGGCTTGAAAACCCAATCGATACTCCTTACGCTGCATCAATTGCGATTAAAGCGGCCGGTCTGCAAGGAAAGAAACAGGGCATTCGCTTTTTGAGAAGACTTCAAGAAGTAGTATTTTTAGAAAAACAAAATGTTACAGAAGAATCTGTCTTAATACAATGTGCAAAACATGTGGGGCTAGATGTTGATGAATTTGTAAAAGATTTGCATTCAGATTACGCTGCGAAGGCCTTTCAATGTGATTTAAAAATCACGTCGGAAATGGATGTCGATGAGATTCCAACTCTTGTGTTCTTCAACGAAAAAGTTGAAGAAGAAGGCATTAAGATATCAGGATACTATTCGTATGAAACATATGTACACATCATTAAAGAGATGTTAGAAATTGACCCAGATCCAGCTTGTCTTCCGCCTCTTCGTTCATTTTTAAGCTATTTTCAATTTGTTGCTTCAAAAGAAGTTGCAGTTGTGTATGGTTTATCATTAGAAGAGGCTGAAAAGGAATTGAAAAAACTTCAGCTTCAGCAAGTGGTTGAGAGAGTTCCTGTCAAATACGGCACCTTTTGGAGAAGTACTGAAAAGAGCTGTTAATCATTAAATGTTGATGCTTGTCCTAAGCATCAACTAAACAAAAAAGACTTGGCTTTCGCCAAGTCTTTTCGTTTGTCTTAAGACAACAAGGGGATGGGAGAAATTTTTCACGGTCAAACAAAGGGGTATATGTTTGTTTTGTGATAAACTTCACGATTAATACTATAGCAAATTATGTCGACTTTTGGCAACCCCTTTTTTCAATTTTATTCACTTTTTTATAAAAAAACTTCATAAACAGCCAGATTCACTCATATAGTACAACCAATTATGCTTTTAATAGAGGTGTTAACTATGAAAATTGCTGGAATTACTCTAGGGGTTGTTATTCTTTTGGTTTCTTTTTTATTCTATATTTTATCTCTTATGCAGCTTGTCCCTCTCATTATCGCAGGCCCTCTCTTATTTTTAGCTATCCTTATTATTTTTACATTGCTTAACAATCACAACAAATTTCGAGGATTTAAAAAATGAAGCAGGATACAGCTCCTGCTTCATTTTAATTTTATTGATTTAATAAACGTTCCATTTCCGTTAATTTCTCTTCAAATACAGCTAGCGCTTCTTCAATAGGCTGAGACGTTGTCATATCTACTCCTGCTTTTTTCAACACTTCAATTGGATAATCAGAGCTTCCTGACTTTAAGAAACCTACATAGCGCTCAACAGCTGTATCTCCTTCTTCAAGGATTTGCTTGCTTAATGCCGCTGCTGCACTGAACCCTGTAGCATATTGATAAACGTAGTAATTGTAGTAGAAATGCGGAATACGAGCCCATTCTAATCCAATCTCTTCGTCAATCACTAAGTTGTCTCCAAAATACTTTTTATTTAAGTCATAATATAATTTTGTTAATAATTCAGGTGTAAGCGGCTCTCCGTTTTGAGCACGCACGTGCACATCGTGCTCAAATTCAGCAAACATCGTTTGACGGAATACCGTACCTCGGAATCCTTCTAGATAATGGTTAAGCAAGTACAAGCGCTGCTTTTCATCATCAATCGTTTTTAGTAAATAATCGTTTAGAAGCGCTTCATTACACGTTGAAGCTACTTCTGCCACAAAGATTGAATAATCTCCGTAAGGATATGGCTGCGTTTTTCTTGTGTAATAACTGTGTACAGAATGGCCAAATTCATGGGCTAGTGTAAACAAGTTATTTACATTATCTTGCCAGTTCATTAAGATATAAGGATTGGTGCCATACGTTCCTGAAGAATAAGCACCGCTTCGCTTGCCTTTGTTCTCATGAACGTCTACCCAACGGTTTTCAAACCCTTCTTTTAACACGTTAAGGTAGTCTTCACCTAGTGGTTTCAGGCCTTTTAAAATATAATCTTTTGCTTCTTCATAGGTTACTTCCATTTTTACGTCTTTTACTAAAGGCGTATAGAGATCATACATATGAAGCTCTTCAATTCCCAATACTTTCTTACGTAAATCAATATATCGATGCAATAAATGCAAATTATCGTTCACTGTTTTAACTAAGTTATCGTATACTTCTTCTGGAATGTTATTTGTGCTAAGAGCTGAGTGACGAGCTGAATTATAGTGACGAACGCGGGCACTAAAATTATCTTTCTTCACCGTGCCGCTTAACGTACTTGCAAACGTATTTTTAAATTTACCGTACGTTTCGTACACCGCTTTAAACGCTTCTTCTCGTACGCGTCGATCGCTGCTTTCTAGGAAACGAATATAGCGCCCGTGCGTAATTTCTACTTCTTCTCCATTTTCATCTTTAATGGAAGGGAACTCTAAATCTGCGTTGTTTAGCATTCCAAACGTGTTGCTTGAAGATCCTAGCACTTCAGAAGCCTGAGCAAGAAGCGCTTCTTCGCTTTCTGATAAAATGTGCGGACGCTCGCGAGTAATTTCATCTAATGCATGAGCATATAACTTTAGCTCTTTATGTTCCGCCATGTATTGTTTAATTTTTGATTCTTCAATAGACAAAATTTCTGGTGTTACATACGATAGTGCACTTGCAATTTGGGTATAAAGTGTTTTGATACGATCATTTAACCCTTGATAAAAAGAGTTAGTGGTATCTTGATCGTAGCGCATATGAGCATATGTATAAAGTTTACTAACGCGCATTGTGAGCTCGTCTTGCTCTTGAAGAGCGTCGTATAAAGTTTGAGCGGACTCTCCAAGTTTCCCTTTGAATTTTTCCATTTGGGGAATAAGAGCTTTTACTTCTTCAAATTCTTTTTCCCATGCGTCATCTGAAGCAAAAATATCCTCTAGTTTCCACGTATCTTCTACTTTTATCTCGCTTCTACTTGGTAACTTTTTTACTTTTGATTGTTCACTCATGGTCATCCCTCCATCTTTTTCTACCTGTCTATAACTGTTCGCTTTTTCTAAGGCGAATCCTTTTTATTTCTTTCGTTATTGTATGTTGTTTTAAAAGAATTAATCAAAAGTCAGTACGCTTTTGAAAAAAGGATTCTTTCTTAAGCGTACTGATTTTCAGTGATTATGTCACTTCTTTTGCTTGATTTAACCACCTTTTCATCATTTGTCCATCTTCTAAAAAAGCATCAGATGTTTGCTTTGGAATCGTGTAGGGCCTTCTGATTTTGTATAACCCAGAAGTAATATACGTTAGCATCCCTAGCCGGCATAATACCTCTATATACTCAAACAGGGGCTGTTCCACAGCAACAGGGGCCATTGGCAAAGACCGAAATACAATATGCCTCTTATGAATTCTGTTGAGCCATAGCCGGCCTAACTCTTTTTCTGTAACTAAATCCCCTACTTGCTTGTGCTGCATTAAATCGAGAAGCAGCCACGTTTGCCATACAGTAGCAGACGTTTCAACCATGTATAAAGAAGGCAGCGGCATGCCTGCTTCTGCTGGAATATGGGAGGGAGGAATATTTTTTTCATAAAGAGCGTGTAAAAAAGGCTGAAGCTTCTGATTAGGATAAAGGATATAATGCGTTCTCCATGCCTTCTTTTTCTTTATCCACGAAGAGAAAAATTGAGGTTGTGTATGTGTAGAAAAAAGATCATGAAAGGTATGCTCGTGAGGAGAGAGCACGACAAGCTGTGCATAACAAATCTGAGATGAAAAAGGAATAAGATGTTCAAGTTTCAACAGTTGATTAGTAGAAGGTGAAAAATAAAGAAGTGTGGGCGTATAATCGGAAAGAGTAAGAAACTGCCATTCTTGAAAAGAAAGTTGATACATATAAGTGGATAAGCGCTTCATTCTTTTTGCCCCCATAATCCAAAGGGGCATATAATTTCCTTTCTCATAATGAATAGAACGTTTGGTTAGCGCTGAGGAAGATAAGGAAGCACATTGAAATTCGATTGCATATTTTTGCGAGGGCGTATCTACAAGAAGATCTGGACGCTGCATAATGTCAGGAAGATAACTTTCTAACTCGACTTCAAGATGAGAACTAAACCAGTGAAACAGCTTTCGTTTTCCGTCGAGATGATAATCTGTTTCACCTTCATGCTGAGCGACGCACGTTTTTTTCAGGTGCGCAAAATGAGGGATTTTTTTTGTACCTACCTTTAACTGTACAGGGGATTGACAAGAGGGACAGTAGAACTGCTTTTCTTTTTTCCACAGCTTAAGCTGTTCAAGCGAAAAGCGCTGAGCTAGTGAAATGAGGCCTTCTTCTGTTTGGGCAACTAACAATCGTACATTTCTCCTTCCTATAATAGCGAGCTATATTCTTGTATTCGACACCTTTCTACTAAACCCTTTTCTTTCAGAAAAAAACCACATTGCACCGTACGCAATGTGGTTTACAGCGATTATAATAGCGGTGAAAGCAAACGAGCTGTTGACTCAAATAGCCGCTGTATAAATGGCCGCTTTTCAAAGTCTTTAAAGTGAAGCTCACTCGTTTCTTCTAAATCTTGCATATATTCATATACGAGCTTTTGAGTACTAGCTGTGCGATATAAAAAAGCATTTACTTCAAAATTCAAATGAAAGCTTCTCATATCCATGTTAGCTGTTCCAATAGAGGCAATTTCTCTATCAACAATCACAATCTTGCTGTGCATAAATCCTTTTTTATACTCGTAAATTTTCACACCTGCTTCTAGCAGCTCCGGAAAATAAGAGCGTGATGCATGAAAAACAATTTTTTTATCGGGCTTCTGAGGTACAAGAAGCCTTACATCTATACCGCTTAGAGCAGCTACTTTGAGGGAAGTAAAAATATCTTCATCAGGTATGAAGTAGGGAGAAGCAATCCAAATGGACTCTTTCGCAGACGTAATCATCGAAAAAAATAAGTGTTTGATAATTTCCCACTCACGGTCTGGTCCGCCGGCAATCATTTGAACACCGCCGCACTTTTCCATATCAATGTCAATTAAATCCGGTGATAGATACGTTTGAGTAAGCATCGTCTGACCCGTCATATAATACCAATCCTGCAAAAAAATAAGCTGCAATGAACGAACTGCCTCACCCTTCACCATCAAATGGGTATCTCTCCAAAAGCCAAAATGCCGACTTTTCCCGAGATATTCATCACCAATGTTCAAACCTCCTACAAATCCAATTGTTCCATCAATGACTACAATTTTACGATGATTACGGAAATTGATTTTATTATTGAGAAATGGCAGTCTGACCGGCAAGAATGGAATCATTTCTACGCCCGCGTTTCTTAACTCGTGAATATAATGCGGTGAAAGCTGAAAACTGCCCACGGCATCGTACAAGAAACGTACATAAACTCCTTCTTGTACCTTCTGAATTAAAATATCTTTAATTTGTTCTCCTAAGTGATCATGTCGTACGATGTAATACTCTAAGTGGATATGATGCCTTGCATGCTTTAATGATTCCATAATTTCGTGAAACGTCTCTTTTCCATTCGTCAATGCGCGCGTATCTGATGAAAAAGAAATTGGACTCTTGCCAAGCCTGACGGCTAGCTTCAGCATTTGCTTTCTACTGGTGCCCAACTGTTCAAAGTGATTTTCTAATATACCGGAATCTCTTTCCATCTTTAAAAGCACCTGTTCATCCAGCTTTGCTTTTTTAGCAAATAAACGCCGTTTTCGCGTATTGCGTCCAAATAACAAATAAAAAAAGAATCCTATTACCGGGAAACCGCCTAATACTACGAGCCACGTTAGCGTTTGAGTTGGATGACGGTTTTCTAATGAAATAACAAGACCGATGAAAACAACACTAATCGTAATTAAGATACTTAGCACGCCAATAAATTTACCGTCCCAATACCCTTTTGTAAAATAAAGCAAAGCAATAATACCAATAACAAAAATTAAAAGCTGTAATCTATTTTTCAACTTGTTTTCACCTATCCTAAAACCAATCTTTCATCATTAATAACAGGTCTCTATACCGTTATTATCCTCAAACTTGTTATTTTAACACTACACTTTCCCGTGTAGGAACCAGCCGCCTGCTTTTTCCACCTAAATTGTTCGATATGAGCGGAGGGCATTTCCAAAAAAGAGGGCAAAACAAAGACCGATTTCATATACATGAAATCGGCTGCTATTATCGTAAAGGAAAATACTGCTTTACTTGTTCAAGTGCATTTTCACTGATTAATTCTTTTCCATATTCCATTAAACGATGAACTGTTACATTTGATTCATTTGCATATTCTAAAATGATACTTAAAATGTTATCAATTTCAGCTACAAAGTCTTCATCATCTGTAAACTCAACGTATAAATAATATTTTCCTTCAAACACGTACATGCTGTTGATGATATCATCTAACTCTAAATGGTGACTTAAGGAAATTAAATGTTCTAAGTCTTGAAAGCGTGCGACGAACTGTAGCCCTTCGTCTTCTATAATTTCTTCTTCAAAATCAGCTTTTTTATTTTGATTCGCTTGATGATCAAGCAACGCTTCAATTTTTCCATCTACAGGGATATCGATTTTATCATTTTCACCAACAGGTACTTCGAACTTTTGACCGTCTTTTGAAACTTGTGCTCTTGTTACAATAACCTCTAGCCCCTTCTCAAGCGCATGTACTTGAATCCAAAGAGGACCTTCTGCTACAAACTCTTCCTCTTGATGAATTTCGTCCATCATCTCCCAGAATAGCTCTTCACTGCGCTCTCGGCTAAACCAAATTTCATTGCGATCAAATCCACGTTCTTCAATATCTACGTAAGTGACAAAGAATTTTACTGTGTTTTCATTAATGCGTTCGATTTCCATTATCATCTCTCCCTTCGGAAAAATCAGTGAAGGTAATCCGGCCATTTCGAACATTACCCCTAAACGATGAAGGGACTATTTTACCCCCGTGTTAAAGCAATATTACATGTACTTTCTCACTTTGTAAAGCATTCTAACTTGGGATATACAAGCATACACTATTTGAGTGAACCTTGTATATCTATTTTATGACAAAATGCGAAAGAAAGGAAATAAAAAATACTCTGACAACTCATAGCCACCTTACACCTTACTTTGTTATATACATAATCTCTTTACCCTATGAACGCTTTTTGTTAAAAATGAACACAGATAAAGCAATATGAGCTACTTATCCTTACATATTGGGAGGGAAGACTATTGGATTTAGAATTAATAACCTCCATTCTTCTTATTATCGGTATCGATATTGTATTAGGTGGAGACAACGCTATTGTTATTGCCTTAGCAAGCCGCAACTTACCTGAATATCAGCGAAATAAAGCTATTTTTTTAGGGACTGGCTTAGCTGTGATCGTTCGGATTGTACTTACTATTTTAGCTGTTTATTTACTAACTATTCCTTACTTGCAGCTCATCGGCGGTTTTTTATTAGTGATCATTGCCTTTAAGCTTCTTGTATCAGAAGGTGATGATGCATCTTCAATCCGTGCAGGCGTGACATTAGGCGCCGCTGTAAGAACGATCGTATTTGCTGATATTGTAATGGGACTAGATAATGTAATAGCTGTAGCAGGCGCAGCTCATGGAAATATTATCTTGGTCGTTACCGGATTACTCGTATCCGTCCCCATTATTGTTTGGGGAAGCAAGCTTATTTTATATTTGATGGAACGATTTCCCCTGCTCGTTTATGGGGGAGCAGCTATTTTAGCTTATACTGCTGGAAATATGATTGGACATGAAAAGAACTTACATTCATTCTTTGCAGCCCATACATCTCTAGGAACATTTATTCCGTTTATAACAATTGCTGTTGTGCTGATAAGCGGCATGGTTGTTAATAGCTTTCGTTCAACTAAATGATAAAGAAAAGGCCATACTAAACATTTTTATTTAGTATGGCCTTTTCTTTAGTTTAATGAGCACAGCAGTCTTTTATTCATAAAACACTTTGTACACTTAAAAAATAATCTCTGTGAGTAAAAAAAGAATAGATGGTACGAGTAAGCAACCAAGACCTGTATAAAATGTAGCTGTCATGGCTCCGTAAGGTACAAGTTTTACATCTGTCGCGGCTAAACCAGCTGCTACACCGCTCGTCGTCCCCATAACTCCTCCATAGATCATTGCTGTACGAGGGTTGTTTAATTTGATTTTCTTAGCAAATATCGGTGTCAAAATCATAACTGAAATGGATTTAATTAATCCTACAGCTATACTTAACGCGATAATATCAGAAGAGGCTCCAATCGCAGTTCCAGAGACCGGCCCCACAATATAGGTTACGGCTCCTCCTCCGATTGTGGTCAAAGCAACGGGATCTCTATATCCAAAACAAAGAGCAATAATTACACCTATTACAAAAGAATAGAAAACCCCAAAAAACAAGGCCGTAATACCGCTGATTCCCGTTTTTTTCACTTCACTAAAATTGGCGCCGAACGCAGTAGCAATAATGGCAAAATCTCGCAGCATCCCTCCGCCCATTAAACCAATTCCTGAAAATAACTGTATATCAGAAATTCCTTTCTCTCCTCCTGTGTTCACTCCACCGATATAAGCAAGAATTAACCCAAACATAATAGCAATAGCAGATCCGTGAACTCTTCCTTTTGTTAATTTATCTGATAAAAAATAAGCAATATACATGACAATCCCAATAATAGCAAATGCCGTAATCAGCCCGTTATTTTCTAATCCTTCTTTGATCATATTCATCATTTGATCTGCTCCTTAGGTAAAATAGAAAGCTCTATTTCTTGTTCTTTCACCTTCGCTTTCTCTCCTATTCTGCTGATAAATGGTATGGATAAAAAGCCTACTACGACTACTACCACCCCTGCAAGAAGCGCCATGCCTCCTCCATCAAGAGCAGCTACAACATTTTGCTGTGCAGACATTGCTACCACGATAGGAATATAAATACCTCCCCAAAAAGCAATGCCTTCTTCGGATTTTACTTGGAGCTTATTTTTCTTCTTTAAATAATCCACCGCTAGTACAAGAAGAAGCATGGATACCCCTACTCCTCCAACGTTGGCTTCTACTCCCATCAGCCCTCCTAATGCGTCCCCTACAATTACCCCTATCAACATGCAAATAGATAGCAGCGCTACACCGAAGATTATCATATTACTTCCTCCCCAACCTATTTTTGAAAGCGTTTACTTTATGGTTTAAAAATAGTGTAAAGGAAAAAAGTTGAATAACCTATGCATTTTTAGTTATATACTTATATCAAAAGTGACATAATACAGTTTTTCTCTACTGTTCACTTTAGATTTATTCGAAAAAGAAATAAAAATCATGACATTTAGTCATGATTCTTATACGTATTCATGAGGCATACCGGAGCGTAAATGTTTAAAATAATCAATCACAAACTGCCTGAAGATTTGTTGTAAATCCGTCACATAGCCTCCATTGTTCCAAGCTAAAAAGATAGTACGTTCAAATGTTTCCTCTTCAATTTTCAGCAGTTTTACATCTTTTCCTGTAGAACCTCCCCAAGTTACTTCAGGAATAAAACCTATTCCTTGCTTCGCTCTAATCAAACCTCTTACTGTTGCTGGATCATCGCTTTCAAACGTAATTTGAGGTACAAAATTCTGTTCCTTACAAATTACATCCGTTATTTTCCTTAGCTCTTTCCCTTTCTTCAGCACAATGAATTTCTCATTTTTAAGTTCATTTAACTTTACACGTGATTGCTTGGCTAAAGGATGATCAAGAGGCACTGCAAGCAAAATCGATTCACGAAGCAAAGGAGTATGTTCGATCTGACGGGTTGTTAATGGAAAAGCTGAAATGCATAAATCGAAATCAGGCTGTGAATTGCTATTAGTCAAATGCTGCATCAGTCGAAAACGCACCTGAGGATATTGTTCACGAAACCTGCTTAATAGCTCTGGAAGCAAATGTGAACTAGCTAATACAACAAGGCGAATTTCTTCACATGGATCGTTCGACATATCCTTTAGCTCGTGCTTTGCGCTTTCCAATGTTTTTAAAGCAAGTTCTACTTTGGCACAGAATGCTTTGCCATATCGATTTAATTTAATGTATTTACCGTTTCGATCAAACAAACGAATGCCTAGCTCTTTTTCTAACTGTGAAATCGTTTTGCTGAGCGCAGGCTGAGATACGTATAGCTCTTCAGCCGCTTTACTTATATGTTCTAGTCTAGCAACTACTTGGAAATATTTTAGCTGTAAAAGCTCCAATCCGTTCACCACCACTTTTATATGTTTAAATACTCTCTTTCTTTACTAATTACATATATACTTCATTTTCCCTGCTATTTCGACAAAAAATAAGCAGCAGAGGCCATTTGGCTCCCTGCTGCTTATTTTTTATATACCAACTTCAAGCAAACGTTACTTGGTTGGTTTCTTATTTAAATCTTAAACAGACAAATATAAAAATTAACCATTCACAAGTCTTTGAGCTTCGCGAAGTTGGAAAGTACGCACTTTACGTGGTAAGAAACGACGGATCTCGTCTTCATTGTAACCAACTTGTAGACGTTTTTCATCAATGATAATCGGACGGCGCAATAAGCCAGGATTTTGCTGAATTAATTCATACAAATCTTGCAGAGGCATAGCGTCTACCTGAACGTCTAGTTTTTGGAAAGTTTTCGAACGTGTTGAAATGATTTCATCTGTTCCATCTTCTGTCATACGTAAAATTTCTTTAATCTCGTCGATTGATAACGGCTCTGAAAAGATATTACGCTCTGTATATCCAATATCATTTTCCTCTAACCAAGCTTTCGCTTTACGACAAGATGTACAACTTGGTGATGTATATAATGTAACCATTTACTCCTTCACTCCTTCTATCATAATCGGTCATAACATTTAAAACATGAACTGTAAATCATGTTGTTTTATACAAACTTCAACGAGTGTAAATATTTAATGACTGATAATGAAAATCGATACTACTTTATAATTACTTTTAAAAAATAATATCTATTTGCATTATACTATAAACTTCATCGGAATGATATACTTTTTGAAGTGAACTAGTACATTAGTTCGTTCCTTCACTGTCATTATTTTCATTGCCGATTTTCTTCATTATTTATTTACCACACTACTATTACGAATAAACCTGTAGATTAGTTTCATTTTTTTTATTATTTTTTTCTTTTACAAATTCCTCAAATTTTTCAGTCACTAAAAAAGCCTTGCAGAAGAACTGACATTCTGCAAAGCTTTTGAAATAACCTTTTATTTAATAGCTGATGTGCTTTTTCCTCGTCTCATTAAGATAGGATACAGTAACAGCCCGATTACAAATAAGCCAATACCTAAGAAAAATGTTTTTAAATCAGCTGTCCCTGTCTTAATCACCCAAAGTGAATAAATAAGTGCTAACGAGGCAATGATTCCGTCTTTTACTCGCGATCCTTTAATCGTGTCGTACGTCTCACCCGTCACAATAAGCTTTAATTGATAAACTGTCGTCACGAAATAAGGAACTAAATAAGCGAGAGTAGCTACAACAATAGCGAAATTATAGGCTTGCGAAACTGTACCTGAAATAGTCGCAAACAAAAACAACTGTGTTAAGCCATTTGTTAATGTTAGTGAGCGGGCTGGACTATTGTTCTGATTTGTTTTAGCAAACCACTGTGGAAACAACCCTGATTTCGCTGCTTGATAAGGAACTTCTGCACTAACAACAATCCATCCAACAGTAGAGCCTAATAAAGAAATAAGTGCTAAAATGGCCATTACGTAAGCACCTTTATGTCCAATCACCATTTCTAACGTATCTACCAAAGGTTTTTGAGACTGCTGAAGCTGAGCTGTTGAAAGAATCCCCATAGCTAGAAGCGTAATCCCCACATAGATAACCATTGAGATCAATAATCCAAGCAGCGTTGCTTTCTTCACTACTTTTTGTGATTTTGCACGGTTAGATAACAGTACAGCCGATTCAATTCCGATAAACGCCCACAGTGTAGCAATAGCTGCCCCATTGACCTGACTTCCCAATCCTACATTTATACCCTTTGAATTAACAAATTCTGTACTAACGAGGTTGGATGCGCTAAATAGCGACAGCGCCACAACAATAAATAAACCGAATCCAATAATTTTAGCTGCTGTTGTGATGAAGTTAATATTACCGGCGCTGTTAATATCTCGCTGTAAAATAGCTTGAATTCCCCAAAGTACAATAGAACATACTAAAAACGTAATAAATTTTCCAGCTTCTAATTGAAAATCTCCGACTGAAAATAAAATATCCTTGCTCTCCATTACTGGAAAGAACGTTGTTAAATATCCAGCAAACGATATGATGACAGATGCTGTTGCAGCCCAGTTAGCTGCCCAATAGCCCCAAGCCATGCTATACCCTGCTACTTTACCTGCTTTAGGCGATGAAAAAAGATTCGCCGCATAACTTTGAGGCCCTCCTTTTAATTCGGGCTTTCGCATGACTAAGTTTCCAAATACAAGAGCAATCATGAACACGCCCAGACCTGTTGCAATCCAAGCAAGTGTTGAACCGACTGGACTTGATACGTTTGCTAAATTAGAAGGAAGCATAAATACTCCTCCGCCTACCATATTACCAACTACAAAGGCTGTTAAAAACCAAAGTCCCCATTTTTTATCTTTCATTTGCTGTGTCTCCTTTTGCTTTCTAAAAGCTTAAACTTTTGAGATAGAAAGCTCGATGCTAATCTATTAACGCGTAAAAATTATTTGTTTCTTCATTCATCTCTTCATTTGTTTAACAATATAATATATTAGCACACTAAAGCAAAAAGTGAAATAATAAATCCTTCATTTTCTTTTGGAAAAAAATGCGGGTGGGACACAACTACATCAATCTAAAGATGAACAAATGGGATATAGGAGTTCGTATGGATCCCGCTTGTTACATCGCTGTTGAGAGTCTTCCCCTTGCCCTCCAATTCAATAGCTAGAAGCCCTACATACAGTAAACCTATGTTCACCATAAAAAAATCCGAACGAGTTGAATTCTTAATCAAGAATTTAACTCGTTCGGATCTTCCTTCAACGAAACTACTTTTGTCCGAGCCTTATTTTTTATCTTTTATGAAAACCTTTTGAATAGTAGACAACAACCAATAAAACAAACCATACCGGAC
This sequence comes from Priestia sp. 10L35, assembly GCF_056395685.1. NCBI lineage: Bacteria > Bacillati > Bacillota > Bacilli > Caryophanales > Bacillaceae > Priestia > Priestia sp. 10L35. Next base: position 332,552 of record NZ_JBFTKA010000005.1, read on the forward strand.
CTACAATAAGGGCTATTCTTGTATCAGAGGAAAAACCCATCACCACTACTACTCCCGCTAAGAAAGCAAGAGAGAGATATGACGTATACGGGAAAAACGGAAGCTTATATTTTAAATCACTTACTTGCTGATCGTTTAATCCCTTGCGGAAGCGAATTTGAGAAAGTAAAATAATTCCCCATGTCCAAATTGCTCCAATAGTGGCAATACTCGTCACCCATGTGAACACCTTATCAGGAACAACATAGTTTAAGCCAACTCCGATTAGCAGTACAACAGCTGAAGCAATAACTGCTGCACCAGGCACGCCGCCTTTTGTTAAGTTAGCATAGCGTTTTGGAGCTTCCCCGTGCTGAGCTAAATTAAATAACATACGGCCTGTACTAAAAATTCCACTGTTACAAGAAGATAAAGCCGCTGTTAACACTACAAAGTTTATAATCCCTGCTGCAGCGGGAATTCCAGCTTTATCAAATGTTAAAACAAATGGACTTCCTTGTGTTCCAATCTCTGGCCAAGGATAAATAGACATAATAACAAACAAAGCTCCGATGTAAAAAATCAAAATTCTCCACAGTACATTATCAATTGCTTTTGTTAGTGTTTTTTCCGGATTTTTCACCTCTCCTGCTGTTACCCCAATCATTTCAATACCAAGGTAAGCAAACATAACCATTTGAAGTGATAAAAGAACACCTTTCATGCCATTCGGGAAAAAGCCCCCGTGACTCCATAAATTACTGATTCCTGTTGCAATACCGCCATTTCCAATTCCAAAGATAATCATGCCTAGGCCCAGCACAATCATAAGGATAATCGTTACTACTTTAATAAGAGAAAACCAAAACTCTAGTTCGCCATATGCTTTTACAGCTAAAAAGTTAACCCCTGTCATGATAACGAGTGCTGCAAGTGCCCATATCCACTGAGGTACACCTGGGAACCAAAACTCCATATATACTCCAACAGCTGTAATTTCAGCCATACATGTAATAATCCACATAAACCAGTAGTTCCAGCCTGTTAAATAACCAGCAAGTGGTCCTAAATAATCGTTAGCATACTTACTAAAAGAACCGGCTACTGGATTTTGTACTGCCATTTCACCTAGCGCTCTCATAATAAAAAACATAATAAGACCACTGATTCCATACATGATAAGAATACCAGGACCCGCTAACCGAATAGCGGATGCAGAACCTAAAAACAGTCCAACTCCGATAGCTGCACCTAAAGACATTAAGCTAATATGTCTTTCCTCAAGTCCACGGCTTAATTCTTTTTCTTGCGTGTTCCCTTGCATAATTCTCTCTCCTAACATATCCATTTCATTTAATAGCGATAGCGGCTACGTGTATAGTATTAACTTATTTTTTAGCCAAATAATTCTAAACAGTGTATGTACTAAAAATCTGATATTGCAAGTTTCACACCTACACTTTTACCGTTCTCACATCTATAAAATACAATATTAAAAAAACTTCACTTTGTTCATTTTATCAAAAATCACAAAAAATGCGATAGTTTTTTGTGATTTTCACAAATAAACTTACGATCGAAATATAATAAAAACCATTTTTTACATTATATGTTCTTATTTCACTATAGTTATCTAACTATTAAGAATAATCAATCGATTATTCTTCTATATTTTCAATTATAGATGCTTACTTTTCCCTAAAAAGGGTAAAGATAAGATAACTGTTTAAACACTATTATGAACATCATCATGAAAAGATCAGTAGGAGGGTGCTATGAATTGGTATGAAAAACTAAGTCAATATTTTCCCATTGAAGAAATGAAATCAAAGAAGCATATCGAAACGCTTTTACAAGAACGCAGCGATATTTATCATAAAAACGAAGGACCTCATCACGTATTAATGTACGTGGAAACAGACCAATTTATCTTTATTGATTACCTCTTTGTTTCAAAAGACGCTCGAGGTCAAGGGCTTGGCGGTAAATTAATTGATGAGTTAAAACAGCATAACAAACCAATTATCTTAGAAGTAGAGCCTGTAGACTATAAAGATTCAGACTCGGCAAAACGACTGCATTTTTATAAACGTGCAGACTTTAAGCATGCTCAAACAATTGGCTATAACCGCCGGTCATTAGCCACAAATGAAATTAACCAGATGGAAATTCTATATTGGTCTCCTACTTCTGAAACAGAGGAAAGCATTTTAAATAAAATGAAAAAAACGTACGAGTTAATTCATACGTACAAAGACAAAGAAATATATGGTGCGTCTTATCAGCCGGCAGATCAAGTATTAAAAATTGACAAAAATCGTAAAGACGGCGATATCTTAGCAGATTTATAAAAAGAAGGTAGACGCATGTCTACCTTCTTTTTATAAATCTTGAATTATTATTCAATAAAAAACATTATTAATCACTTATATTCCTTTAGTTATAAGGTTTACACATAGATATTTTGTCTTAAATATAAAATTCTGAAAATTTTCAATAGTATTTTTCAATCCTTTACTGTATAATACCTGTAAAGCGCTAATGTTACTTGTTCTTACATGTTTTTTGCAACTTGAAGCTTAGTGTTCTTTGATAACTAAATAAAAAACGACCTCGTTGTGAGATCGTTTTTGTTATGTTGTATATGTGGCAAATTCTGCTTGAGAACAAGACACGTAGTGACCGGGAGATACTTCTCTAAGCTCCGGTTCTTCACCGTTATAGTCATGGATACTTGGATCATAAATTTTGCGCTGACGCGTTTTTTCACTGTCAGGATCGGGAAGCGGAATAGCTGAAAGTAACGCTTTTGTATATGGATGCACAGGGTTTCGATAAAGTTCATCACTTGGTGCAAGCTCTACAATCTTACCCCTGTACATAACGCCGATACGGTCACTGATGTATTTTACCATTGACAAATCATGGGCGATAAATAAATATGTGAGTCCACGTTCACGCTGTAACTTCTTCATTAAGTTAACAACTTGAGCTTGTATAGACACGTCCAACGCTGAAATTGGTTCATCTGCGATGATAAAATCAGGTTCTACTGCCAGTGCTCTTGCGATACCGATACGCTGACGCTGGCCGCCACTAAACTCATGTGGATAGCGATTTGCATGTTCTTTGTTAAGCCCCACTGTTTCAAGAAGCTCGTGAACTTTTGCCATACGCTCCTTTCTCGTCTTAGCTAAACCGTGAATATCAATGCCTTCTGCTATGATATCTGCTACGGTCATACGAGGGTTAAGCGACGCATATGGATCTTGGAAAATCATTTGCATTTTACGATTAAATTTTTTAAGCTCTGAGCGAGATTTGCGACCATGTACATTTTCGCCATTAAATAGTACCTCACCGCTAGTAGCGTCATATAAACGAATAATCGTTCTCCCTGTCGTTGACTTTCCGCAACCGGATTCACCTACAAGCCCTAATGTTTCTCCGCGGAAGATGTCAAACGTCAGACCATCAACTGCTTTAATTGTTCCTTTACTTGTGAAAAAATGTTGTTTTAAGTCTTTAATCTCTAATAATTTATCTGTCATGTTATTCACCATCCTTCGCTACGAGTACAGGTGTACTGTATACATTGTCAACTTTACGCATGCGGCGCTGAACTGAAGCAGGCGGCTCTACTTTTGGTGCATCGGGATGTAACAGCCATGTTTTCGCATAGTGCGTATCAGATATTTTGAACATTGGAGGTTCTTGCTCAAAATCAATTTTCATTGCGTATGGATTTCGCGCTGCAAATGCATCTCCTTTTGGAGGATTCGTTAAATCTGGCGGCGTTCCAGGAATAGCAGCCAGCTCTTCTTCTGCCTCGTTATCTAAGCTTGGCATAGAAGCTAGCAGTCCCCACGTATACGGATGTTTTGGATCGTAAAACACTTCATCCACTGTGCCCATTTCAACAATTTGACCAGCGTACATAACGGCTACTCGATCTGCTACATTTGCTACTACACCAAGATCATGGGTAATAAAGATAATAGAGGTATCCGTTTTTTTCTGAATGTCTTTCATCAGCTCTAAAATTTGGGCTTGAATTGTTACATCAAGCGCCGTTGTTGGTTCATCAGCGATCAATAGCTTCGGATTAGAAGCAAGAGCCATCGCAATGACAACACGCTGTCTCATCCCGCCGCTGAATTCATGCGGATATTGATTCACACGCTGTTCTGGAAAAGGAATTCCTACAAGCGTTAATAACTCGACTGCCCGTTTTTTCGCTTCTGCTTTAGACACTTTGGAATGCTTAATTACGACTTCGCCAATCTGAGCCCCAACTTTCATCGTTGGATTCAAGGAAGTCATCGGATCTTGGAAGATCATACCGATATCTTTACCGCGAATAGCTTCCATTTCTTTATCCGTTTTCTTAGCTAAATCAATGCCGTCAAACAGCATTTCACCGCTTTTGATTCGGCCAGGAGGCATCGGAATAAGGCGCATGATCGTTTGTGAAGTTACACTTTTACCAGATCCTGACTCACCAACAATTGCTAAAGTTTCACCTTTATTTAAGTGGAAGTTAACGCCGCGAACAGCTTGAACTTCTCCGCCATATGTTTTAAATGATACAGCTAAATTTTTTACTTCTAATAAACGTGACATATGAGTCCACTTCCTTACTTACGTAGTTTTGGATCTAACGCATCTCGTAATCCATCACCAATTACGTTGAACGCTAAGATTGTTAAACAGATAAACAAACCTGGGAAAAATAAGCGCCAAGGATAGTATTCCAAAGCAGGTAAGCCTTCTGAAGCCATTGTTCCCCAACTTGCAAGCGGTGCCGGAACGCCTAGTCCCAAGTAGCTTAAAAATGCTTCTGTAAAGATTGCTGAAGGAATCGTTAGTGTCATTGTTACTAAAATTGGACCTGTTGCATTAGGAATAAGATGTTTAAATAAAATACGTTTTGTTGTTGCTCCTAATGTTTGTGAAGCCATTACGTACTCTTGGTTTTTTAACTGCAATACTTGTCCACGTACAATACGGGCCATGTTAATCCAGCCGGTAATAGTCATCGCCAAAATCATCGTGCCTAACCCTTGGCCAAGCATAACCATTAAAATAATAACGAGTAAAAGGTAAGGAACACCATATAAGATATCCGCAACACGCATCATTGTTTCATCCGTACGGCCACCGCGGTATCCAGAGATGCTTCCCCAAACTACGCCGATGAATAAATCAATTAAAGCTGCTGCTAACCCGATAAATAATGAAATACGAGCGCCTTCCCACGTACGAGCAAAAACATCACGCCCTAATTCATCTGTACCGAACCAGTGCTCAGAAGATGGAGCCTGATTAGCATTCAATAAATCATTGGTTGCATAATCATATTTCACCATCAATGGACCAAATATAGCCATAAAAACAAGGAGAACCATTAGTACTACCCCAAACATAGCAAGCTTGTTTTTGCGAAAACGAATAAAAACATCTTGCCAGAATGAAAGACTCGGTTTTTCAATCTTTTCTGCCTGAGCGCGGTCAATCCCTGCTGTTTCAAACATTTCTTTAGGAATTTTTGGAAGTTGCTGCATAGTTACTCTCCTTTCTTAGCACCTGTAAGTTTAATTCGAGGGTCAATGAATCCGTATGCAATATCTACAAGCAAGATACAAAAAAGTAGTAAAATACTGTAGAACACCGTTACGCCCATAATCGTTGTATAATCTCGGTTTGAGATACTGAGTACAAAGTGTGAACCTAATCCCGGGATACCAAATATTTTTTCAATAACAAAGCTACCTGTTAAAATCCCTGCTACTAAAGGTCCCATATAGGATACGACTGGAAGCATCGCATTTCGCATGGCGTGCTTAACTGTAATCACGCCTCTGCTTAAACCTTTTGCTTTCGCTGTACGAATATAATCATTGCTTAATACTTCAAGCATACTCGAACGAGTTAATCGTGCGATAAACGCCATAGGGGTTGAAGCAAGCGCGAGAGCTGGTAACACCGTGTGTGCCCAAGATTCCCAGCGTGCAACCGGAAAAATTTGTAGTTTCATAGCCAGAACGTATTGTAATACCGCTGCCATGATAAAACTCGGAACTGAGATTCCTAGAACTGCAATAACCATCGCCGTGTAATCTTGCCACTTATTATGTTTTAAAGCAGCAATAACACCAAGTACTACACCAATAGCAATTGCTATTAAAATAGCTTCCATACCTAGCATGAATGAAACAGGGAATCCGCCGTTAATCAAATCATTTACCGTTTGGCCTTTATATTTGAAAGATGGACCAAAATCCCACTTTAAAATTGATGTTAAATAATCAAAGTACTGATGGTACCAAGGCTGGTCTAAACCGTAATACTGATTTAGATTTTTTTGAATTTCAGGGGGAAGCTGCTTTTCTGATGTGAATGGACCTCCTGGAACAGCACGCATTAAGAAAAAGGTCGCTGTTACGATCAGCCATAATGATAGAAACATATAAATAAGTCGTTTTCCTATATATTTGAACACCCTGACACACCTCCATATTTTTACAAAATTCGCGCACAAGAAAGAAAAGTATATGGAGCACCAGGCCCCATATACCCTTTGTCACAATTGATGTTACTTACTCAAAATGAGCCCACTTAATCTGAATGTCTCCAAGTCCAGACATCACAACATCTTTCAGCTGCTTGTCTTGTACCCAAGCGTTTGTGTAGAAGTAGATTGGTGCCACTGGCATTTCATCCATAAAGATACCTTCTGCTTTTTTCAACATTTCCAGACGTTTTTTAGGATCTGTTTCTTTTTGAGAGTCAATTAATAACTTTTTATATTCTGGGTTTTCCCAGTTTGTATCATTATTTCCGCCTTTTTTATCACGGAACAATTCTAAGAAGTTGATTGGATCGTTAAAATCTCCTAACCAGCCCATACGTCCAACTTGATAATCTCCTTGGTGTAACTTTTCAATGTAAACAGCCCACTCAGAGTTGTCTAACTGTACTTTAATGCCAAGGTTTTTCTTCCACATATCTTGAACAGCTTGTGCAATTTTTGCATGTTTTTCATCCGTGTTGTATGAAACCTTAATTGCTGGTAGTTCTGAAGCATCTTTAAGGCCCATTTCTTTCAAGCCTTTTTCTAAATATTCTTTTGCTTTTTTCACATCATTGTCTTTGAAGTAACCTTTTTTGTTATCTTCAAACATTGTTGGTGGTACAGCCGCCATCGCTGGAACTGAACCGTCTTTTGTAATTTGTTCTGTAATACCTTTACGATCAATTGCATAAGCTAATGCTTTACGAATGTTCACGTTGTCTAAAGGTTTTTGTTCTGTATTAAACTTGTACCAGTAAGTACCTGCAATCTCTTGAATGTTTAATGAACCGTCTTTCTTTAATTCAGGAAGTGCATCAGCTGGTAATTGACCAGTAGGCATACCCGCCCAGTCTAATTCACCGTTTTTGAACATTGAAAGTTCAGTGTTGTTATCATTGATCATGTACATTTCAACTTTTTTAAGTTTTACAGCATCTTTATCCCAATAGTTTTCATTAGGAACTAACTCGATTTTGTCATTATGTTTCCAAGCTTTAAGCTTGAAAGGACCGTTTGACGTATAGTTTTCGCCTGCATTTGTGTACCATTTTTCATTTGATTCAGCAATTTTCGTATTCACTGGGAAGTACGTATAGAAAGCTGTTAATTCTAAGAAATATGGCGTTGGGTTTTCTAATGTTACTTCAAGCGTTTTATCATCTGTTGCTTTAACCGCAACATCATCTAATGAACCTTTTCCTTCATTAGCAGCTTGTGCATTTTTAACATAGTATAATTGATATGCATATTGAGATTCGTTTTTAGGATCTAACGCCCATTTCCATGCATATTCGAAATCTTTTGCTGTTACAGGGTCACCATTTGACCATTTTGCATCGTCGCGAATTGTAAACGTATATTTAGTTTGATCATCGCTGACCTTCACATCTTTCGCCATTGCATTTTCAGGTTTTCCATCTTTACCGATACGAGTTAAACCCTCAAATGTTTGTAATAATACGTTTGATGACGTTGAATCATTAGCTAAGCCTGGGTTTAATGAAAAAGGCTCAGTTTTAATGTTTACGCGAAGCTCTTGCTCTTTTTTCTTTTCGCCGCCATCACTGCTAGCATTTTCACTGCCACCAGATTCTTTGTTAAATCCACATGCAGCTAAAAACAAGCTCATTACAAGCAGCAAACTGAAAAGAATCGACAACCTTTTCTTCATTGCGTGTTACCCCCTATTAAATTTTGTTTGTGTGGCAACCATATTTTTTTGATATGTACTAATTTCTTAATCCTCTTTCAATACAAAATAATCAGTTATTTTTTCACGTAGTAGAGCATTAAAGACCTCACTGCAAAATTATTCTTCTACTCTATGAAACTGTCATCAATTGTTTACATGCTGTAAATCCAATGTATGCGCTTAATATGTAGAAGACTCATTCATTACAAAATTCGCTAATTGAAACAAAACATTGTCTATTTTGTGTTTTCTGAAAAATTAAGAAATTGTAATACCTTTGTAAAAAATATGTTTGTTACGCCTATTATAAATATTTTAAAAATTTATTGCAATACTATTATTTAATGGTATTTTTTTGTCATGAGGGAAAAAACCTTATCTTATAAGGATTGTGCCTACTTGTCAGACTTCTAAAATCTTTTTTGTAGTATAGGTATTACGATAGTATTACAAGGCCATTAGAAATATTAAATAAAAGATTTTTACCAAATCCTCCACCAAATTTTCATTAAGAAATGCTTTAATTAAAAGGTTCTTGTCTTTTTTTGCCGCTGAAAAATTCCAGTAAATTGTCTTATAAAACTTTTTAGCGATAAGATGTTTAAATTCCTGCTTTTTCGCGTTATAATAACGAATAACTATATAATTAAAGCTGTGAAAAAGAGTAGTATGCAGAATTTTCATTTTCAGAGAGTTTGTGGCTGGTGAGAACAAACATTGAAACCTGCAGAATGGACTTTGGAGCTTTCAAGTGCAAAGCTTGAACGTTGACCTCAACGTTACATGAATAAAGATAGTTCACAATTATGTGTGCTAATTAGGGTGGCAACGCGGTCCATTCGCCCCTAGCTTATGCTAGGAGCGGATGGGCCTTTTTATGTTGTATCCGTAAATTAGCATCATATATGTGCAGATGAAAGGAAGATTTGATGAAAACAATTTTTTCAGGTATTCAACCAAGCGGTACAATCACTTTAGGTAACTACATTGGAGCGATGAAGCAATTTGTTGAACTTCAACATGACTATAACTGTCATTTTTGTATTGTAGATCAGCATGCAATTACAACGCCTCAAGATCGTTTAGCACTTCGTAAAAACATTCGAGGCCTTGCTGCTCTGTATGTAGCGGTAGGAATTGATCCAGCAAAATCGACTTTATTTATTCAATCGGAAGTGCCTGCCCACACAGAAGCGGGATGGATGTTACAGTGCGTAGCGTATATCGGTGAACTTGAACGTATGACTCAGTTTAAAGATAAGTCCGCTGGAAAAGAAGCAGTATCAGCAGGATTACTAACTTATCCTCCATTAATGGCAGCGGATATTCTTTTATACAACACCGATTTGGTTCCAGTTGGTGAAGATCAAAAGCAGCATTTAGAATTAACGCGTGACTTAGCTGAGCGCTTTAACAAAAAATACAATGATATCTTCACTATCCCTGAAGTACGTATTCCAAAAGTGGGCGCACGCGTCATGTCTCTTCAAGATCCTACGAAAAAAATGAGCAAGTCCGATCCAAACCAAAAAGCTTTCATTACGCTTTTAGATGACGCTAAAACAATTGAAAAGAAAATCAAAAGTGCCGTAACGGATTCAGAAGGTATTGTTCGCTACGATAAAGAAAATAAGCCAGGTATTTCAAACTTATTAAGTATTTATTCAATCCTAGCCAATAAATCGATCGAAGACATTGAAGCGATGTACGAAGGCAAAGGTTATGGTGACTTTAAAGCTGACACAGCCAAAGTGGTAGCTGAAGCACTCGCTCCAATTCAAGAAAGATATTATGAATTAGTTGATTCTAGCGAGCTAGATGATATTTTAGATCAAGGTGCCGATAAAGCAAATGCAACGGCTAATAAAATGCTTCGCAAAATGCGAAACGCAATGGGAATTGGCCGTAAACGTTAAAAAAAACGACTGCTATGCAGTCGTTTTTTTTAATTAACTTTTGGCTCTTGTTCAATTTCCCAAAGTTTTTCAAAGAAAGGTTGTCCTTTTACTAAGCGCTCGCATAATAATTTATGCTTCGGTGACCACCCTGACTTCGTTTCATCGTATAGCTGATTCCATACGTCTTGAAACGGCATCTCTTGAATGTCTTCGTACTTCGTTGGATTCCACTCTGTGTACCAGTAGCGGATTTGAGCAGTATTTTTTGTTGTATGTAGCTGATCAAGTGCCATAAATAACAGCTGTTTTAGCTGACGTTCTTTACGTGTTAGTCCTCTCATCGTTTCAGGAGACGGCGAAAGAATATGATGCTCTTTTTTATTCAGCTCGTCTTCACTGAACTTATATTCTAGCTCTTCTTGATCCGCAATCATCTCATAGACTAACTGTTCCTGTCTTGGAATTAAGCGGCTTTTTCGAATCGGAATATGATATCCCATCGTATCAATTGCTAAAATATTCGTTCCATCTGTAACAATAAAACAATATTCAACCTGCGTGCGTTCATGATTTTTCCGAATGTATGCTTTCTGATAGACATCTTGTAGTAGTTGTTGAGGTAGCTCGGAAAGATCATTTTCAATGTAATGAAATAAAAGCGGATTTACTTTTAATAACGGTGCTTGATCGAGCAGTTCTACACAATCGTCTTTTCTCCACTCATGGAAATGACACACATTATAACCGTTTTCTTCGCCTTCAAACCAATTAACCCATACATCATGAAGATATAGCATAATTTACCCCTCACTTACTATCTGTTTGTTATCCATCAGTATAGGCAGAGAAAGGAATTTTTATTCCAAATGATGTTATTTTTCTAAAAATTAATTGTAAAATGCCTTCGTTTTTGGCTATTATTCAAATGCACTTGTTTCGAAGCTCAGATATAACGCCAGTGCTAATGATTGCTAAAGGCTTCATGAGCTATATCCACCCCTATAAGCAGAAAAAAATCCGAGTTTCTTCTATAGTAATAGGTTTGTCAGGAGGTCTGACAAACCTAAAAAAATCTATCACACTTTTGGATAGATTTTTAACGAAGAGATTTGGGATTCAAAGCATCTTTTAATCCTTCACCAATGAAGTTGATAGCTAGGATTGTAAAGGTAATAGCTAAACCTGGCGGAACCCACATCCAAGGCTTATTCTGCAGCACATCTGATTCCCTTGCTTCTGTCAGCATATTCCCCCAGCTTGGCGTATCAGCCGGCACGCCAAAACCGATAAAGCTAATCGCTGACTCAAACACAATAAGGATCGCCATCTGCAAACTGGCTTGAACCACAATTGTTGAAAACACATTTGGCAGCAAATGTTTAAAGATGATTTTAAACGGGCTGCACCCAATCGAAACGGCTGAAAGCACATATTCATTTTCTTTTTCAGCCAAGATTTTGCTTCGAACCAGCCGGGCCGTACTTCCCCAGCTTAAGAAACTAACAACTAGGATGAGCGTCCAAACGCCTGAGATCTTTCCAATTAGGATTGTATTTAACACTACAACGAAAACAATTAGCGGAAAGTTTAATACAAAGTCTGTAAAACGCATTAAGAATTGATCCACTTTGCCTCCGTAATAACCCGCAATCGAACCAATAAGAGTTCCGATTAAAATAACGAGTGTTGTACAAGCAACTCCAATCAGTAACGAAGTTCTTCCTCCATACAATGTACGTGCAAATACGTCTCGTCCATTTGTATCCGTTCCAAACCAATGCTCACTAGAAGGGGCTGCATTCATCGCCATATAGTCGATACGTGTAATATCTGCTTTTGTAAGCAGCGGTGCAAAAATGGCAAGAAGCGTAATCACAATCATGAAAGCTAAACTTATCATGGCTAGTTTATTTTTAACAAACTTCTTTCGCGCAATCGCCCATGGAGAAAGGTTTTTAGGAGCTTTCATATTCACTTCTGGCTGTACATCTTTTTTCGTTACAATTTCCATACTTTCTCCTCCTAATCCAAACGAATACGCGGATCTGCTACGCCGTATAACAAATCAGCAACCAGATTCCCAACCAGTGTTAATATTGAAAACAACATTGTAAGCGACATCATAACTGAGTAGTCACGAGTTGCTACAGAGTCAACAAACAATTTTCCAATTCCTGGATACGTAAAGATCGTCTCTGTAATGATAGAACCGCTAATGATTGTTACAAGATCAAATCCTAAAAACGTAATAAGCGGAATCATTGAGTTGCGTAAGATATGAACATTATAAATTTTAGATTCTTTTGTCCCTTTTGCTCTAGCAGTGCGCACAAAATCTTTGCGACTGTTTTCAATAATATCATTGCGCAAAAACTGGGTATACTGCGCGGTCGACATCAAGCCAAGAATCAGCGCGGGTAATATAACGTGATGAATTCTACTTTGAATAAATTCCCATGATCCCTCTTTCAATCCTACTTCAACAGAACCGCTAAACGGAAACCAACCTAACTGAAAGGAAAATAAATAAATGCCTACGATCCCTGCGATAAACGATGGAACCGCTAATGCAAAGTAATTATATCCTGCAATAAAGTTATCTGCTAAGGTATACGGTTTTCTTCCTGCATACATACCTAAAATAAATGCAAACACATACGTAATCAAAAGCGAAGTCAAAGCTAAAAAGATAGTATTAGGCATACGCTCTAAAATAATATCTAATGTCGGTAACTTATGAGTTGTTGACTTTCCTAAATCTCCTTGTGCCACTCCCTTTACCCAGTTCCAATATTGAACGTAGATAGGATCGTTATATCCTAGCTTATCACGCATTTCCTCAATGTATTTTGGATCTGTATTACTAGGGTTGATTTCTCCCCCAAAAGGGTCCCCTGGCATCATTTTTGCCAGGGAAAACACAACAAAGGAGATCAGAATCAGCATTGGAATCATCCCTAAAATACGTCTTAGTGAGTATTGCAGCATCGTTGACTCTCCTTTACATGTAAAATACTTATTCCGTTACAGACCATTTCTCCGGATCTACAACTACCGTTGATGGATCTAGAGTTACGTTTTTCACACGCTTATTCACAGCATAAATATTGATATTTTCCCATAAAGGAAGTGCTGGCAGCTGCTCATTAAAGAATTTTTGCCATTTTACATATACATCTTTACGGTATTTATCATCAAATGATTTTTCACTCAAACCGTCTTTAAGCATTTCATCAGATTCCTTATTTACCCAACGGCCATAGTTCCATTCAGCATCAGAGCTCCATAATCCTGTAGGATCTGGATCGGAACCAGTGTCCCAAGAACCAAAGAATGCTTCTAACGCCTTATCGTCGTTATCTTTCATTTCATTGTATAAGTTAAATTCAACAAGTGAACCCGTTGCTAATTTTGTTTTAATACCAATATCATTCCATGCTTGCATAATAGCCTTCGCACGACCCTCGAAGTTGGCTGGACCAGCATAGTGACCGAATGAAATCGTAAATGGTTTTCCGTTTGGATCTTCTACAAAACCGTCATTATTCTTGTCTTTATAACCAGCTTCAGCTAATAATTTTTTAGCTTTTTCAGGACTATACTTGTACTTTGTTAAATCTTTTTGGTCAGCAGCAATCCAGAATACAGACGGAATAACTGTGTTAGAAACAACCGCTTTGTCGTTCATAAATGCTTTTACCATTGCTTTTCTATCTATTGCATAAAGCAATGCTTGACGAAGTTTTAGATCTTTGAACTTTTCGTAATCATCTACGTTTTTACCAGCTTTTTGATCACGATGTCCAAATCGTAGACCAATATACGAATAACTAGTTGATTTCCCTTCTAAAAAGTCTAAGTTTTCTGCTTTTTCAACTTGCCCTAGATCAGCTGGGCGAACATCCATAATGTCGACATCGCCTTTTTTTAATGCTCCGGCGGAAACAGATGGATCCAGTACTTTTACAACAACACCATCAAGGTGAGGTTTACCTTTCCAATAATCATCATTACGTTCCATTTGGACATATTCACTTGCTACTACTTTTTTCACTTTAAACGGTCCAACACCAATAGGCTCTTTACGAACTTGTTTGGACTCTGCAAGATCTTTTACAGCAATTCCTTCGTAATACTTTTTCGGCATTGGATACGGCCATAGATTGTCTAAGTTATTTACACGAACTTCTTTAAACGTTACTTTAAATGTTTGTGGATCTACTACTTCAACTCCGGAAATAGAATCCGCTTTGCCGTCGTGATATTCTTGAGCGCCTTTAATGTGCTCAACGTTTACATAGCGTGGACCTGTATAGTCTTTATCGGCAATCGTTTCATACGTATATTTAAAATCATCTGCAGTTAATGGATCTCCGTTATGCCACTTAATCCCCTTTTTTAATTTAAACGTGTAAGTTAGTTTATCACCACTCACGTCCCAAGTAGCTAAGTCAGATTTAATTTTTAATTTCTTATCATAAGTAAAGAGACCTTCATTGATAAATTCTAATATTTGGCTATCATATGCACTACCATACAATGCGTACTCAAAAAGCCCTTCCGGCGCTCCGTCAATCCCATACGTAATCGTTCCGCCATCTTTTGGCTTGTCTGTTTTTGCACCTTCAGTTTTTGTTTCTCCGCCTTCTTTATTACTAGAAGATGAAGAGCTGCTTCCACCGCTGCATGCCGCTAGAAAAAGCGATAGCACAAGCAAAATGGAAACAAGTGATAAAAACGATTTCTTTTTCATCATGACGTTCCCCCTATTTAACTAATAATCTGTTCGTATGTAGCTTTTACGAGTTATATAAATGGCAAGCTACTTGATGGCCAGGTCTCACCTCCTTTAAGGCAGGTTTCGTTTGGCTGCACTCCGCCATTGCATGTATACAGCGAGGATGAAACGCACAGCCTTTTGGCGGATCAATTGGACTTGGCACATCTCCCTGTAAAATAATACGCTGTTTTTTCTTTCGCGGATCTGGTTCAGGTATAGCCGATACAAGCGCTTGCGTATAAGGGTGCAATGGCTCTGCGTACAGACTTTTCTTATCAGCAATTTCCACTAAACCGCCTAGGTACATAACACCGATACGGTCACTCATATGTTTAACAACACTCAAATCATGGGCAATAAATAAAAAGGTTAGGTCGAATTCTTGTTGAAGTTCTTTTAGAAGGTTTAAAACTTGTGATTGGACAGAAACGTCGAGTGCCGATACCGGTTCATCAGCAATAATAAGTTTTGGACGAAGTGCAAGTGCACGTGCAATTCCAATCCGCTGACGCTGTCCACCGGAAAATTCGTGAGGATATTTATAGTATGCATCTTCCGGTAACCCTACTTTTGTAAGTAGATTCATAACTTCTGATTTTAATTGATTGGTTGATTTTCCTGTAAAATTCCGAATTGGTTCAGAAATAACATCTCCAACCATTTGCATTGGATTGAGGGAAGCATAGGGATCTTGAAAAACCATTTGAAAATCTTGTCTAATTTTACGGAGAGAAGTTCCTTTTGCTTCTGTGATATCTTTACCATCGAAAATAATTTTTCCGCTAGTTGGTTCCAACAGTCTTAGAATTGTTCTTCCTGCCGTGGATTTTCCACAGCCAGATTCTCCTACTAGACCGAGCGTTTCTCCTTTTCGAATAGCAAAAGAAATACCGTCAACTGCTTTTACATCACCAATTTTCTTTCGGAAAAATCCGCCGTGAATAGGATAGTAGGTTTTTAAATGCTGAACTTCTAGCAATACATCTTTCACTGCTTTAGTCATTAGCTTGTCTTCACTCCTTTTGACGGATAGCTATTTTTATACAGCAGACATGCGACATCATGCCCCTGTGAATCCTGGCGAAGAACAGGCGTAACGGAACTGCAGTCTTCCATTGCATGAGGACATCGGTTAACGAAACGACAGCCTGTCCGCGGCATGTTTACAAGAGAAGGCACAATTCCTTTGATCGTATTTAATACTTCTACATCATCTTCCATGCGTGGAATTGAGTGAAGAAGCGCTTTCGTGTACGGATGTTTTGGTTCATAAAATAACGTATCAACATCTGTATGCTCCACAATTTTTCCGCCATACATGACAATCACTTCATCACACATCTCAGCAACTACTCCTAAATCATGTGTAATCATAATAATAGACATATCATTGCTTTCTTGAATTTCTTTTAGCAATTCTAAAATTTGAGCTTGAACCGTAACATCTAGGGCCGTTGTCGGCTCATCAGCAATTAAAAGTTTAGGCTGACAAGCTACCGCCATGGCAATCATGACACGCTGCCTCATTCCTCCTGACAGCTGATGCGGATATTCATCGATGAGCTTTTCGGATCTCGAAATACCAACGCTTTTTAAAAGCGCAATGCTTTTTTCACGCGCTTCCGCTTTCGATATATTCATATGGTTAAACAATACTTCCTGCAGCTGATACCCAATGGTTAACACAGGATTAAGGGATGTCATCGGTTCTTGGAAAATCATGGAGATGTCTTTCCCCCGAACATCATTCATCTCATCTTCTGATAAGTGCGTAAGATTCTTTCCGTTAAATAAAACGCTTCCGCTTCTAATTTGACTATTTACTTTAGGTAATAGCCCAATGACGGATAAAGACAATACGCTTTTTCCACAGCCAGATTCTCCTACAACCCCTATAATTCGCTTTCGTCCGACTTGAAACGACACGTCGTCCACAGCATTATGCCAGGAATCATTAATGGAAAAAGCAGTTTGTAAATTTTTAACTTCTAGTAAAGGTGTTGATTCGACGGGCTTTTTATCCATTTATAGTGCACACCTCATTTTTCTAAAAATTGTTATATTTGAATAAGATATTATTACAATTTCATTACAAAATCAATATATTTTGAAAATTAATTATATTTTTTATTTTTAAAATAATGATTTCTGAATATCTCTTCGGCACTTTAACGCATAAACCTCCTAATTTTTTGTTGGAAATAGGATAAAATTTACTATTTTTAATTTTAGGTATATAGAACTTGCTTTTTTACAGTTGGAACGCAGATTTTTTTAAGATAGTATTGGTGCTAAGAGGAAGCAGCTCGGTAGTAGTTAAAGTGTGAGGCTTCATACATGAAGTAACAAGGTGATAACCAATATTGTAGCCCATCATTTCTGGATACCAATTTTGGCCGAATAACAGTTGATCATATTTCTTTTCGTCGGCGCGGAGATTGTAATAAGGTTTAACATGCTTTTCCCACATTTTTTTAGCTTCTTCAATGTTATAATAATTTGTCCACGGAGCTAAATATTTTTTACCACAATACTCCTCTACAGCTCTTTCAGCTAACCCTTCCATCATCATAGCGTCTAACAAAGTAATCGTTTCATCAGATTTATTAATGGCTTTTAGCCTGCAAACGTGATGGTATTCATGGGTAAGCACCGCTAACATTTCTTCATCGGATGTATGACTTGTCATAAACACAAATAATTTATCGGTAAAAGCGACACCTGCTCTTCCATTAAATTCACGCTGCATTTTTCGATTTCTAGGATTGCTTGGAAGCACTAGCACCGCTACATCGGGCCCATTCCATGCTTTTTTAAGCTTCTCATAATGTGCTTTAACTTTCTTCCAAACCTGTCTTTTCTTCATTTCTTCTAATTCTTTTATAAACATTAAAGAAGGCGGACACATTCCATAGTTAAAAAGTAATTCCATATATTCTTTTTCTTTTAATTTCTTAAAATAGCGCGCAAGATAACGGCTTATTTCTTTCGGCTCCGTCCAAGTAGAAGTTGAAACAATCGGCATGTTTTCCCCTCACTTTCTTCTTCCTTTTGTTTCATGATATGTTCACAGCTACTCTTTTGGTTATTAAAAATAAAAAAAATTCTAGGCATCAGCCTAGAATTTTTCATTATACTTCGTATTTTTTAAAGATGATTGTTGCATTGTGACCGCCAAATCCAAGTGAGTTGCTTAGCACCGCTTTTACTTCTTGCTTACGCGCTTTGTTTGGAATGTAGTCTAAATCACACTCTTCATCAGGTGTTTGATAGTTAATTGTTGGAGGAAGAATACCGTCTTGAATTGCCTTCACACTAAAAATAGCTTCTACTCCGCCAGCAGCTCCTAACAAGTGTCCAGTCATTGACTTTGTTGAACTAATTGCTACTTTTTGAGCGTGGTCGCCAAATACTTCTTTAATAGCCATTGTTTCAAATTTATCATTGTATCCTGTACTTGTACCGTGAGCATTGATGTAATCAATATCACTTGGCTGTAGGCCTGCATCTTCAATGGCATGACGCATTGCACGAACGCCGCCTTCTCCTCCTGGAGCTGGCGCTGTGATATGGTGAGCATCTCCTGTTGAACCATAGCCCACAATTTCAGCATAAATACGTGCGCCGCGCGCTAGTGCATGTTCAAGCTCTTCAAGCACAATAACACCCGCACCTTCTCCCATAACGAAGCCGTCGCGGTCTTTATCAAACGGACGAGATGCTGTTGCAGGATCTGGATTTGTAGAAAGTGCTTTATTCGCACAGAAACCAGCAATAGATAAACGCGTGATTGGCGCTTCCGTACCGCCCGTCACCATCACGTCTGCATCTCCGCGTTGAATGACTTTAAACGCATCACCAATAGAGTTTGTACCTGTTGCACATGCCGTTACCGTACAAGAGTTCACGCCTTTGGCCCCTAAAGCAATAGAAACTTGTCCTGTTGCCATATCAGGAATCATCATCGGAATGAAGAATGGACTTACGCGGCGGGCACCTTTTTCTAATAACGTTGAATATTGGTTTTCAAACGTTTCCATACCGCCAATTCCAGAACCAATCCAAACGCCGACGTTTGGAGCAATTTCTTCTGTAATAGTCAAATCCGCATCTTTAACAGCCGCCAATGCAGCTACCATTGCATATTGAGTAAAGCGATCCATCTTACGAGCCTCTTTGCGGTCAATAAAATCTTCCACGTTAAAATCTTTTACTTCAGCCGCTACTTTAGCCGGGAATTCATCTGCATCTAGTCTTGTTAAAGGACCAACGCCAGACACGCCTGCTACTGCGTTTTTCCAAGCTGTTTCTACGTCATTTCCAATTGGTGTAAGCCCACCAAGTCCTGTTACAACTACACGTTTTTTATTCATCGTACATTCATCTCCTTCAGTTGCTTTAAAAATGTAGTGTTATTTTCCCCATCTAATAGCAATAGCTCCCCATGTTAAGCCGCCTCCGAAGCCAACCATTACAATTAAATCATCATCTTGAATTTTCCCTGCTTCAAGCTCATGAACAATTGAAATTGGAATCGATGCTGCTGATGTATTGCCGTAGTACTGGATTGTTTTAGACATTTTTTCTTCAGGCAAGTCTAATCGCTGTCTTGCAGCTTCCATAATACGAATATTCGCTTGATGAGGTACGAGAAAATCAACATCCTCTTTTGTTAAACCTGCTTTTTCAATTACATTAACAGCAGATTCCCCCATTTGTCGAACAGCAAACTTAAATACTTCACGTCCGTTCATGACAATATGATCAAGCTCGTTTTGATACAAGTGCTTGCCTCCCGTACCGTCGGACCCTAGTTCAAAGGATAAAATACCTCGTCCTTCTGATACAGGTCCCATTACAACTGCACCTGCTCCGTCTCCGAATAAAACAGCCGTGTTACGGTCGTCCCAATCTGTAATCTTAGAAAGCTTTTCTACACCGACCACTAATATATGCTTGTAAGCATTGGTTTCAATAAATTGCTTAGCTGTAATCATGCCGTACATAAACCCTGCACATGCGGCACTCACATCGTAAGAAGCTGCTTTTTTTGCTCCCAATTTTTCTTGTAGCATACATGATACTGTAGGAAACGGTTGATCTGGCGTTACCGTAGCAACAATGATCATGTCAATATCTTCTGCCTCGACGTTAGCTTTATGTAAAGCTTCAACTGCTGCTTTATAAGCTAAATCAGATGTGTCCTCGTTATCGGCTGCAATTCGGCGCTCTTGAATACCTGTGCGCGTACGAATCCACTCATCTGATGTATCCATTACTTTTTCAAGATCTAAATTTGTTACAACTTTCTCTGGTACATAACGTCCAATTCCTAGAACACCAGCGTTCATATCAACCTCTCCTTTAAATAAAAGGCTTATATTCCTATAAAACCTATATCCGTCATTTCATTTATCGATTATATAATCAATTATTATGAGTTGGTACTAATTTTACTTCATTTTTTATTTTTTGTCTATATAGGTGTTCGTCCTACTCAGGTATCTATCATGCTACATATAGTAATGATACGGGACCCTCTTACTCTAGTATGGGACATTAGGTAAGAACTTACCCACCATTAAAATAGTGAAAGGAATGAGTATCATGGCAAGAAGACAAAGAAATGAAGGTTTTTCTGATTTTATGTTTGGAGCTGGGCGCAGAAAATCAAAAGAAGAAAGAGAGCGAGAGGAGTGGGAACGATTATTTAAACAAATCGATGAAATTGTACTCGCCGTCGAAGAACTAGCTCCTCTTCTTAAACAGTTTGCCCCTTTAGTCGATTTATTTTCCAAACAAAAATAACAGCTCGGATTCTACCGAGCTGTTTTCTTTAGTTGTTTTCATTTTCAGCTAATGCATCTTGCTTGCCAAGCTTATAGGCATCGTTCATTACTTTTGTTAGTAATGTCAATACCGGCTGTACGTGTTCCATTGATAACTCAACGCCTGTTTCATCTAAGATCTGTTTTGCTTCTGGCAAGTACTTCATTGCAATTTGCATGAATTGCATATTTTGCTCTTCCATAGTGAAATCTCCTTTATTAAAAACATTTATTCCTCCTTATATTAGCGAATCTATTCTATAAGTACAACTTTCTCCTTTTAATGAAGAGGTAAAAAGAATGTTCTCATATGTTTTTTTTGCAGATAAATGCCTTCTTTAGCCGTTACTTTTGAAGAAAAATGCAGCAGTTCTTTCGCTTTCCTGCTGATTTCATATTTTTCTTGAGCCGCTTCTTCCTTCACCTCCATATGAGTAATGTTTGCTCCTGCGCTCCAAGGCTGTAACTTTTCTTCAACTAAATGAACGACTTCATATGAATATGCAGCAGTTTTACAGCGTCTAAGTGCACTGACGGCATCTTCAATATAAATAATAAAATCCGTGCCTTCCATAATGTCAAAAGCCTCTTCGTACCCGGCAATATTTTTGGAATAGCACATTGACAAAGGCTGCCAAGGTCCGTAAAGAGTCGGCGTTCTGACAATTATAATGGGCCATCCATCATCTTTATATTTCTCTATCATTCGCTCAAAATGAACGTATAGCCTTCCTTCACTACTGTCCGGTTCTGGAATCGTTGTTTCTTCAATTTTTCGCTGCTGGTCTCCAAATACGCGCATGGTAGAAACAAACACAAATCGAATGTTGAATTGACGGCATTTGTTAAGCGCTTGAATGAGCACTTGCTGTGCTTTTTGCATTTCTTGTCTTAAAAAATCAGGATGATAAAAATCTCCTCCATCGAAATACGTAAAGTAGACAACATCCGTTTCTGAGGTAATCATATCTAATGACTCTCCAACTTCAGTCGATGCATAATTAGCGTTTCGCCCTAAGAAAAATTTCATCTCTTCCTGCAAATCATCTTCTTCTTTATGAGCAGAATGTGTATACCCTTTTACTTCTGTACCTTCGTCTAAAAAAGCCATACATAAATGAAAACCAATAAAGCGGTTTGCCCCTATTACTACTACATTTCCCATATCGCTTCCTCCAATTCTTCATTCATCATTTATTCAACAAAAAGCTTAAATCCCTATAGTTATAGAGGGCACTCATTCCTTATTTCAAAGAGGTTCATCTGTAAAAGCATCATGAACTCTTTTTTCATTTTATCTCTTATACAAAAAGCCCCTATGATATGTATAATCATAGAAGCTTTGCTTATAACACTTTTTCATGCTGTTTATAAAATTGGAGAAGGGACCGTTCAAACAAATAGTTTTTTTCCGGTAAATAAAGTGAAAGCATAATCGGAGAGTGAAGTTCTTCACGATGTAGTTCATATTTTTTACTGTGTGCAATTGGATAATGAGTAGAGGCATTAGGCGCCGTCCATATCTTCACGGGCAGCGTTGATTTTAATTCTGTAACAGAAGGGTACTCCTTAATTAACTTTGATACTTGCTTCCGCTCCACTTTATAAGCTTGAGTCAAGTCCTTCGTAAATTGTTTATAAAAGAATTTATTGTTTTTTTCATGTTCTGCATGCGTATGAAGATCAATACATGGATTTAGTAAACCAGCTGATCGAACGAACGTATTCCCGTCATTTTCCATTAGCTGCAGCGCTAACAGAGCCCCCATTCCTTCAGCTAAAATATGAATTCGTTTATTTAAAATTTCTTGTTTCATTACTAAATGATAAAGTTGTTTTGCAAGGTGATATGCTTCAGGAGACCCCCAATGCCGGCCATATAAATTGGAATAAAATACTGTGTATCCTTCATCTTGTAAACATTGCAACAGCTGTGACCTTCCGCCGTGCTGAATCCATAAGCTAGTTGAACTTTCAACAAAATGATCTTTATCACCCAATACTAACACACCGAAACCATTCGGTCGTTCAGGGACATGTACGACATTCCATTGCGTATCTAAGCTAAAAAAGCGTCGATGTATCATAGCTCTTCCTCCGTAACTTACTAGTTGTTCCATACAGTGTATGATAGAACCATCAAAAAGCGCACTAGAATAATGCCTATTTCTGACTTATTGCTCTTTTGTTTCTGCATGGGAACACGCCCCTTATTTATTCATAAAAAATTCAATTTCTTATTTGACTGCTATATGCTAAAATGAAATCAAACTGTACTGTAAACGAGGTGAATAGAATGCGTGTCGTAATGGCTTTTGTTTGGGGCTTTTTACTAATGAATATGGCAGTGTACGTAATCTCTGCAATGACGGGCGGTACTTACAGTTTCGCAACCGCTTCCATCCTTGGAGTAGTTTTCACGCTAGTTGTAATTTTGATTGGAGAACTGGGTGTACCGAATAAACCAGCAAATAATCATCACTAAAAAGTGTTGGCTGTAAAGCCAGCGCTTTTTTTATCTTTTGGCATAAGCTCTTCTCAGCAATTTCTTTCGTTAACTCGTATTCAAAACAAATGACTGAAGCTGTTTTTTACATTTATATACATTCATAATCATTGATTATCCCAACCTTTAACTATATAATTTTAGAATAATCAAACTATTAATTTTAGGAGTGAATACTGCTGTGACTAAAGAAAAAATTGGTTTTATCGGAACAGGCGTTATGGGTCAAAGCATGGCTGGGCATTTAATTGACGCAGGATATGAAGTCCTTGTTTATACGCGAACAAAAACTCGTGCTCAAGCACTACTTGAAAAAGGGGCCAACTGGAAAGAAACCGTTCAAGAAGTGGCCGAACAATCTGATGTTATTATCACCATGGTAGGCTATCCTCACGATGTAAAAGAGATTTATTTAGGTAAAGAAGGCATTATACATAATGCAAAGAAAGGCTGCTATACAATTGATATGACGACATCAAGCCCTATACTTGCTCGTGAGATTTATCAAGCAGCAAAAGAGAAGCACATTCATGCGCTTGACGCTCCTGTTTCAGGAGGGGACATTGGGGCTCAGAAAGCAACGTTAGCGATTATGGTAGGAGGCGATTCTGAAGCATTCTCTGCCGTTACGCCTATTCTTGAAAAAATGGGAACAAATATCGTTCTTCAAGGAAGTGCTGGTGCTGGTCAACATACAAAAATGTGCAATCAAATTGCTATTGCCTCTAATATGATGGGCGTGTGTGAAGCGATACTCTATGCTGAAAGAGCTGGGTTAGATCCAAACACCGTTTTAAAAAGTATTGAAACAGGAGCAGCTGGAAGCTGGTCGTTAAGCAATTTAGCTCCTCGCATGATTAAAGGAGACTTCGAACCAGGTTTTTATATTAAACACTTTATTAAAGATATGAAAATTGCCATTGAGTCAGCTGAAGAAATGGAGCTGTATACACCAGGGCTAAAGTTAGCAAAATCGCTTTATGAACAGCTCGAAAAACAAGGCGATGATAGTAAAGGAACACAGGCTCTGTACACCCTTTTAAAACAGCATGCCCTAACTGTATAAAAACAGGCAGCTCATTACGAGCTGCCTGTTTTTATTAATGATTTACGCTTCATTTAACGAATTCATAAAACGACTGAATGCGAGCTGCCCTTCAGTGTTTTGTTTAAACACACCTGCATGTTCTAAAATAGTTGCAAAGACCAAACCGAGCTCTTGTTGGAGAATGCTTTGGACATTTTGCTCTTCAATATGTGGATATTTTTTCTTGATTTGTTCCGCCCACTTTACGTGTTTTTGCACTTGATCATGTCTGCTGGCTAACTCGCTCAGGTTATTCTGAACTAACCCTTCGGCCACTAGACTCATTTCGTCTTTCAAACGACCGGGTAAAACCGCAAGCCCCATTACTTCGATTAAACCTATGTTCTCTTTTTTAATATGATGAACTTCTGCATGCGGATGATAAATGCCATCTGGATGTTTGCCGTTTGTTCGATTGTTTCGCAGTACTAAATCTAATTCGTACAAATCCCCTCTTTTCCTAGCAATAGGCGTGACCGTGTTGTGAGGAGTTTGATCTGTAAAAGCTAAAATATCAGCACTTTGATCACTATATGATTTCCATTTCTTCAAAATGAAATCCGCTGCTTCTACTAATGGTGCAAGGTGCGAACTTTGAAGACGAACGACCGACATCGGCCAATGAACAATTCCAGCTTTCACGTTTGGATATGCTTTAAGAGAGAACAATTTATTTATTTTTGCTTTAGCCATAGGAAAATCATGATAGCCGCCTTGAAAGTGGTCATGAGTTAAAATAGATCCTCCTACGATGGGTAAATCTGCATTTGATCCTAGAAAATAATGTGGAAATTGTTCAACGAAGGCAAGCAGCCGCTTAAACGTTTGCTTTGAAATATGCATGGGTGTATGTTCACTCGCAAAAACAATGGCATGTTCATTATAATAAACATAAGGTGAAAACTGCATGTACCACAGCTCTTCCTGCAATTCCACAGGAATAATCCGGTGATTTTGACGAGCTGGGTGGTTAATACGACCTGCATAACCAGCATTTTCTTTACATAGAAGACACAGCGGATAGTTGCTTTCCTTCAATGATTTGCTTGCTGCAATTGCTTTTGGATCTTTTTCCGGCTTGGATAAGTTGATAGTAATTTCAAGTTCTCCAAAGTCAGTTTTTGTTACCCATCTTTCGTTTTTAGCAATTCGATCTCTGCGAATATAGTGAATGTCTTTTGACAGCTTATAATAATAGCTTGTGGCTTTTTGGGGGCTTTGCTGATAGTGATCATAAAATGTCCGATTAACCTCTGAAGGCATGCTTGCAAAGCATCCCATTATTTTGGTATCGAATAAATCTCTATACGTGATAGAATTCTCAGCGATTCGATTGTTTTCTGCAGCCCAATCAAGCATGTTGTCTAAAATAGCAGCTGGATGTTCCAGACATTCTTCTTCGACTTCTACTATAATACATTCGTCGAGCTTTAACACTTCCAGCAGTTTATTTCTCACCACATCTATATCCCATTTTGTTAATAGATTCTTTTGTAAACCATATTGAATAAGTCGGGTGATTTCTTCATGAATGTTGACTGACATACACTCGTTCCTTTCTCTATCTGTTTTCTCTTATACTGCTTCTAATGTGAGTTCACGCGCTCCTTCTCCAACCGTAACCACATAAAATTCAGCTTCTAAACTTGTTTTCTTATAGTAGGCGTCTTTTACTTCCTCAATAAACCTATCAACCTGTGCTTTTTGTACGATACTGATTGTACAGCCGCCAAAGCCTGCACCTGTCATGCGTGATCCAATCACACCTTCTTGCAACCAAGCTGCTTCTACAAGAGCATCTAGTTCTTTCCCGCTTACTTCATAGTCATCTCGCAGTGAGCAGTGCGATTCATTCATCAATTGACCAAACCCTTCTAAATCACCGTTTTGCAATTTAGCAACCGCTTCTTTTGTGCGTTCATTTTCATATACCGCATGTTTAGCGCGCTTACAATCTACTTCGTTTTGTATCAAAAATTTATGCTTTTCAAATTGTTCTTTGGTTAAATCACCAAGCGAATTAATGGAAAGTGACGTTTGTAAATCTGCCAGCGCTCTTTCACACTCCATGCGGCGCTCATTATATTTTGAATCTGCCAGCCCTCTTCGCTTATTTGTGTTAGAAATAACGAGCACAGCATCTGTTAACTGCAGCGGGCTATACTGGTATTCAAGAGTTTGACAGTTTAACAATACGGCTTGATTTTCTTTTCCCATTCCAATTGCAAATTGATCCATAATCCCGCAGCTTACGCCGATAAATTCATTCTCAGCTTGCTGCGCCATTTTTACAAGGTCCATCATATCAATATTCAATTCAAGAATTTTATTTAAAAGTACGCATGTGACTAACTCAATTGATGCCGACGATGAAAGTCCTGCTCCGTTAGGAATGTTGCCGAAAAACAAGATATCAAATCCAAAAGGAAGGTCATATCCGTGCTTTTTAAAGGTATCCATTACTCCTTTTGGATAATTAGCCCAATCATCTTCGGTTTTGTACGTTAATTGCTCTAAAGAGGATTCAATAACGCCTGCTTCGGAGAAGTTTTTTGAGTACATACGTATTTTTTGATCATGACGTTTTTGTACTACCGCATACGTTCCTATACTCAATGAACAAGGAAAAACATGCCCTCCATTATAATCAGTATGTTCTCCAATTAAATTGACACGCCCTGGCGCAAAAAAGCAGCGAATAGCTTTTGACGAATGAAATATTTGTTTGAACTCTTCGATTAATTTTCCCAGCATTTATTATCACCTATTTTAAGTAGTTTTTTGGAAACGGATTCATATGTACATTGTAAAGTCCAATTTTCCTTGCCTCAATGGTAAAATTACTATCGATAATCGGTACTTTTTTGCTTATCCCTTTAAAAATGATTCTTTTGAATTGACAATGAACTACTCTTGCGCCAAAAAGGTGTTATCTTTATATGAGCCTTGACTTGCAAATGATAAGAAAATAATAGATTTAGAGACATTCCCTAAAAATAATCACGATATTTTCAAAAAATTATAGAAAAATGAAAGCGATTACGTTAAAGTAAGAATTAAGTACTACTTTATTTCAAAAAGAAGGTGAAAATTTGCTCTCACATTTCCAAGCTCAAGAATATTCAACGTACGCATACAGGTTTTTAGAATCCCGCACAAATGAAGTTGCGCAGCTATGGTCTGTTGGGTGGGATGAAGTTTTCTCCCCCCTTTATAACTGGAGCGGAAATCAGCGAAAAGACGTCGGGAAATATATTTTTCAATACACGGTTTCTGGGTACGGAATGATTGAAATAGATGGACAAGAATATAAAGTGGATGCTGGGAAAGCATTCATCGTCAATATACCTGGAAATTATCGTTATTACTTACCAAAGGAAAGTGAAAACTGGGAGTTTATTTTTCTTACATTATACGGAGATGAAGTACAAAAATGCTGGGATTATATTCAGTCAACCCACTCCCCTGTAATACGGTTTCATCCTGAATCAGCACCTGTTCAGCTGCTTGCTCAAATATATAAGCGGGCAAGTGAAAAACATATAGCAGATCCATTTCATGCTTCAAGCTTATCTTACCGCTTTGTAATGGAGCTGTACCAATATATTAAAAGCATGGACAGTTTTACAGAAGATTGGCCTGAAAGTATCATTAGCTCTATTTTATTTGCCCGTAATCATTATCATGAAGAAATCGGTCCGGATGAAATGGCAGATGCAGCTCATTTATCTCGCTATCATTTTAGCCGGTTATTCAAACAAACAACTGGGATTACGCCGATTCAATATTTAACGAAGCTTCGCATTCAAAAAGCGGCCGAGCTATTGCATCAAACCAAGTACTCAATCGAAGAAATTGCTGAAAACGTCGGTTATGCAAATGCCAATTATTTAACAAAAGTATTTCGCAAAACAACCAATATGACACCCGGGCAGTATCGAAAAAGTGATGCATCCATTGATGAGCACTTTGCATTGCCAAAATAAAAACGACTTCCATAAAAGGAAGTCGTTTTTATTTTTTATCGGGAATTTCTACTACCACAGAACCTTTTTCGTAAATAAAAGTCAATTTTTTACCCGGGATAATCATATTTTCTAAAATATCTCGTGCAGCTTGAAGTGCAAACTCTGTCCGTTCTGCCTTTTCCTGCACTTCTTCATTTTCAGCTTGAAGATCATTTTTATCCAGCGCTCTTATTTTAGTTAATGCCTGATCTATAAAATCGTATGCTTCGTCATATATAAGCTCTATACGGTCCTTCATGTGCTCATTCATGCTCCTTTGCCCATTTTGTATTATCATAAATGAATTAGATATATTCTACAACCTAAAACTGAATAAGTTTTTACGCTTAGCTCTCACGTATTTTCTTTCATTTCTTTTTATTTATTTTAAAAGAAGAGCTGCTTTTAATAGCAAAAAAAGACCATTCAATTTATCATGAATGGTCTTTTTAGGAAACTTATACGCTGACAACAAACTCATCATCTTTTACATCAACTGTCACTTGACTATAATCTTCAATTTGCCCTGCAATTAATTCTCTGGCAATTTTTGTTTCAATATATTTTTGAATAAACCTTTTTAAAGGGCGAGCTCCGTATACCGGATCAAATCCGGAGGCTGCAATATAATTTTTTGCTTCTTCTGTTAACGTTAACGAAATATGACGATCGGATAAACGCTTTTCAAGCTGAACCAATAGCTTATCAATAATCCCTTTTACTTCATGAACAGTTAGCGGTTTGAATAAAATCGTGTCGTCTACTCGATTTAAGAATTCTGGACGAAAATGCTGTCTTAATTGAGCCATCACTTGCTCTCTGGCTTTTTCAGTAATCTCGCCTTCACTTGTTAAACCGTCTAATAAAAATTGAGAACCGATATTCGACGTCATAATAATAACTGTATTTTTAAAATCAATGACTTTTCCTTTTGAATCTGTTGCTCTTCCATCATCTAGTATTTGAAGGAGAACATTAAATACTTCGGGATGGGCTTTTTCAATTTCATCTAACAAAACGACTGAATAAGGCTTGCGTCTCACCGCTTCCGTTAGCTGGCCGCCTTCTTCGTATCCTACATAGCCAGGAGGCGCTCCTATAAGCCTAGAGACCGCATGCTTTTCCATGTACTCAGACATATCAATACGAACCATTTGTTCTTCACTGTCAAATAAAGAATGTGCCAGCGTTTTGGCTAGCTCCGTTTTTCCTACTCCGGTAGGTCCTAGGAAAATAAATGACCCAATCGGACGGTTCGGATCTTTAATGCCTGCCCGTGCGCGAATCACAGCATCCGTCACTAAGGATACAGCTTCATCTTGCCCAATCACACGCTGCTGTAAAATTGACTCAAGCTTCAACAGCTTTTCTCTTTCCCCTTCAACTAGTTTTGATACCGGAATTCCCGTCCATCTTCCTACAATTTCAGCAATTTCTTCTTCTGTTACTTCTTCTCTTAACAAACGGTTTTCTTGTGCTTTTTCAGCAGCTGTTTCTTCCAGCTGTTTTAGTTCTTTTTCAAGAGCTGGAATGCGTCCGTGGCGAAGTTCAGCTGCTTTATTTAAATCATATTTCCCTTCAGCTTCTTCTAGGTCTCGCTTCGCTTTTTCAAGCTGCTCCCGGACATCTTGCACCGTTTGAATCGACTGCTTTTCTTTTTCCCACTGCAGCTTCATTGTATCTGCACGTTCTCTTAAATCAGAGACTTCTTTTCGAATTGCCTCTAACCTTGTGATGCTTGCTTGATCTGTTTCTTTACTTAATGCCGCTTCTTCAATTTCAAGCTGCATGACACGTCGTGTAACTTCATCTAATTCTGATGGCATCGAATCAATTTCTGTTCGAATAGTTGCGCATGCTTCATCAATTAAATCAATTGCTTTATCAGGTAAAAAGCGGTCTGAGATATACCGATCAGACATAACCGCTGCTGAAACAATCGCTCGGTCGTGAATATTCACCCCGTGATGAATTTCAAATCGTTCTTTTAAACCACGTAAAATAGAGATTGTATCTTCTACTGAAGGTTCTTCAACCAGCACCTGTTGAAAGCGTCTTTCAAGCGCTGGATCTTTTTCAATATACTGACGATACTCATCAAGAGTTGTAGCTCCTATACAGTGAAGTTCTCCTCTAGCAAGCATTGGTTTTAAAATATTCCCTGCATCCATCGCTCCATCCGTACGGCCTGCTCCAACGATTGTATGAAGCTCGTCAATGAATAAAAGAATTTGACCGTTGCTTTTCTTAACTTCTTGAAGAACAGCTTTTAAACGCTCTTCAAATTCTCCCCTGAATTTCGCTCCTGCTACTAAAGCTCCCATATCTAATGAAAAGATGGTTTTATCTTTTAATCCTTCAGGCACATCTCGGCGAACAATACGCTGTGCTAGACCTTCAACAATCGCTGTTTTACCAACGCCAGGTTCTCCGATCAAAACTGGATTGTTTTTTGTTTTTCGCGATAAAATGCGGATAACGCGGCGAATTTCTCCGTCCCGTCCAATGACTGGATCAATGTTGCCTGCTCGTACTTCTGCTACTAAGTCTCTTCCATATTTAGCTAACGCTTCATATGTGACTTCGGGATTTTGACTTGTAATTCGCTGATTTCCTCGAAGGCTGGCAAGCACATCTTGCAGAGCTTTTTTTGTTATACCGTGACTTGAAAATAACTTGCCATATTCACTAGAAGACGGTTCCTGTGCTAATGCTAAAAAGATGTGCTCAACTGAAACGTAATCATCTTGCAAACGAGATGCTTCTTCTTGAGCTTTAACAAACAGCTGCTGAAGTTTATTCGTAATATAAACCTTCCCTGCTTCAGCACCACTTCCTGTAACGGCTGGTTTTTTCGCAAGCAATTGATTTACCTGCTGCTGAAAAGATTGATGATCGATATGTAAATGATCTAATATGCGAGGAGCAATACCATCTTGCTGATGAATAAGCGTATAAAGCAAATGAACAATATCTACTTCCTGCTGATTTCGTTTAATAGCTTCGGACTGCGCTTCCATCACGCCTTCTTGCAATTTTTGGGTCATTTTATTTATATCCATTGAACATCCTCCTTCGATACATTTGACCTTTATTGACCTTTATTTCATTATACCCAGCAATAGGAAAACAAGTAAAGCCATTCAATTTAGAATGGCTTCTTTATTTTTTACTATTTAAGGCTTACGCATGTACGTCCAGTGGCGATCATCGTTGGCCGTCTCTGGAAAACGCTCTCCTGCTTTTAATTTAACCTTTTGAGGATTATTTACGTTACTTCCTGTTTCACCAATTTCAATATACACTCCGTTATTAGGAGCTTTTTGACCCGGTGTGAAATGACGATTTTGTCCCATTGTCCTGCCTCCTCATTCCTGAAATGAAATGTTCTCCTATACTATTCCCTTAAGATTTCTGTTTCATAATGGAGATGTTTTCATATTAGGCAGAGAAAAAGAGCAGACCTTTAGATCCGCCCTTTTATATTAATGAGTAAATTTGATAGCTTGTTCGATTTCAGTTTCTCCAGCTAGCATCTCAAACGTTTTTCCTATCGTAGCTTCTTCGTTTAGACATTCTACAAGTACGGCTGCTACATCTGCTCGGGGAATCGTCTGAGATTTATCTTCAATATCATTATTGATATCAATTTTCCCAGTAGCTTGATCATTCGATAAAGTTCCTGGTCGTACAATTGTATACTGTAGATTAGACTGTTTTAAGTATTCATCCGCTATCGCTTTTGCACGCAGGTAAAGCTGTAAGCCTTCTGGTCCTTGTTCAGGTGCGTCTGTTCCCATTGAACTTAACATAACAAAGCGCTTTACACCTTGATTTTTTGCTTCATCAATGATATTTTTAGCGCCGTTTTGATCCACAGCGATTGTTTTTTCGTCTCCCGTATGTCCTCCAGACCCTGCTGCAAATATGACAGCGTCCATACCTCTTAAAGCATCTGAAACATCTTGCTCCAAGTCACCAAGCACAACGTTGGCACCCAGCTTCTTTAACGCGTCTGCTTGCTTTTCGTCGCGAATCATCGCATAAGCTTCGTGCTGCTTGCTGTTTGCAACTTTTTCTACCACTTGTTTTCCCGTTGTTCCGTTTGCTCCAACAACTAATACTTTCATCATAAATCACCTTTCGTTCTGTTTAGTATACAGTTGGTGTTCCCACAATTAATTCCCTTTAAACAAAAAACCCCTTCTGATATTCTCAGAAAGGGTTTTTCTCTTAAGCTAAAATGGCTTGCAGCAAAGCTTTTTGTACATGCATACGATTTCCAGCCTGCTGAAAAACAACAGAATTTGGTCCGTCAATAATGCTTGCTGTTACTTCTTCTTCACGATGCGCAGGCAAACAGTGCAGAAATAAATAGTCTGACTTAGCATAGGCAGCTAGTTCTTCATTTACTTGATAAGGAGCAAATATTTTCAAACGCTGCTGTGCTTCTTCTTCCTGTCCCATACTTGTCCATACGTCTGCATAAATAGCATCGGCATTTTTCACAGCTTCTACAGGATCTTTTGTAATCGTAACCTTCGCACCTGTTGTAGCAGCTATTTCATGAACATAAGCTGTGACAAAGT
This sequence comes from Priestia sp. 10L35, assembly GCF_056395685.1. Lineage (NCBI taxonomy): Bacteria > Bacillati > Bacillota > Bacilli > Caryophanales > Bacillaceae > Priestia > Priestia sp. 10L35. Next base: position 365,493 of record NZ_JBFTKA010000005.1, read on the forward strand.
CTTTTGGCTCATATCCATCAGGGCATCCAATTGAAATATCTATTCCCATTTTTGCACAGGCAATCATTAACGAATGCGCTACATTATTTCCGTCTCCAACATAAGCTACTTTTAGCCCTTCAAATGATTTCTTGTGCTCGTAAATCGTTAATAAATCAGCTAGAGCCTGACAAGGATGATAATCATCTGTCAAACCATTAATAACGGGAATGGATGCGTAATCTGCAAGCTCTTCGATCTTGCTGTGTTCAAACGTACGAATCATTATAGCATCGATGAATTCAGATAGTACGCGTGCTGTATCAGCAATCGTTTCTCCGCGTCCAATCTGTAAATCCTGGCTGCTTAAAAAGAGGGCGTTTCCTCCAAGCTGCATCATTCCCGCTTCAAATGAGACTCTTGTTCTTGTTGAAGATTTTTCAAAAATGAGCCCCAGCGTTTTTCCTTTTAACGATGTTACGATTTCACCATTTTTATGCTTTTCTTTCAGCTCAATGGCGCTTTCCAAAAGTGACATAATATCGTCTGATGATAAATCTTTAAGTGTAAGCAAATCTTTTCCTTTTAAATTCGTATTTACCGATACTGTACTCATGATACTGTCACTTCCTTTTTAGTTTTTTGAAACCATTCTTGCAGTGATGAAACGTGATATTCATCGACTTGGAACGATTGGAAAAATAGCGAAGCCGTTTCTGCCTCCGTCATAACCATTAAACCGTGTTTTAATGCTGACATACGGCTTTCTTTATCTTCAGGCTGTAAACTTACATATAATAAAGCTTCTTTCGTTTTCACCCATTCACTAACTTCTTTATCTTTAACAAGAGTTAAGCCCGCGCTTTGCACAAGTTCTTCAAGGCCCTGCGCTTCTCCGTTGATATACACTTCTGCAGCACCTTTTTTACTTAACACATACTGATGGAATACTTTTTTTGCTGCTTCTTCAATCGTTGAAGAAATCGCAATTCCTTCACCAGTTGACTTCATTTCCGGTCCAACAAGTGGATCAACTCCTGATAATTTACTTGTCGAAAACACTGGAAACTTGATAGTTGTGTAAGCTGGATCCGGCAATAAACCTAGCTTTTCACTAATTTCCGACAATGATTTCCCAAGCAATATTTGAGTTGATAGCGAAACAAGCGGCGTGTTGCACACTTTGCTTACTACAGGGACTGTACGGCTGGCACGCGGATTAACTTCCAGCATGTAGACTTCATCGTTGTAAATAACATATTGGATATTCATAATCCCTTTATATTGAAGTTTGTTTACAATTTTTTGAGCGTAGCTCACCATTTTTTCTTTATGTGCTGCTTCTACTGTTTTTGCTGGTAAAAGCGCATAGCTGTCTCCTGAATGAACGCCGGCTTTTTCAATATGTTCAACGATTGTCGGAATCAACACATCTTTTCCGTCTGCTACTACATCAACTTCTGCTTCTTTTCCAGGGAAGTAAGCATCAATAAGCATTGGGAAATGAGACGCTTTAATAGCCGGTAAACAAGACTGAAGCTCCGTTTCGTTTTGAATTGTCAGCATTCCTTTTCCGCCAATCACGTAAGAAGGACGAATGAGTAATGGGAATCCCGTATCTTTTGCTTTTTGTACAAGTTCTTTCGCGTCTTTCGCCATTTCACCTGGAATATGAGGAATATCGCAGTCGTCTAAGAGCTTATAAAACAGGTCACGATCTTCAAGTGCATCAATGACATCATTTGTAATACCTAATAAATTAACGCCAGCTTCTTCTAGACCTTTAACAAGCGAAATAGCCGTTTGACCTCCGTATTGAACAATTACATCCGTCACATTTTCAGCATCAAGAACATTTAATACGTCTTCTACTGTTACAGGTTCGAAATATAAGCGATCTGCTACTTCAAAATCCGTACTTACCGTTTCTGGATTATTGTTAATTAAAATCGTTTCGTATCCTTCTTTTTCAAGAGCTAGCACACCGTGTACAGAGCTGTAGTCGAACTCTACTCCTTGCCCGATACGAATTGGTCCAGAACCGATAATCGCAACTTTTTTATTCGTTGATGGTTCAATCTCACTTTCCCCGTAGTAACTAGAGTAGAAATAAGCCGTTGAAGATTCAAATTCCGCTGCACATGTATCCACCATTTTATAGCTTGGCGTAATATGTAGTTCTTTACGTTTCGCTCTTACGTCAAGCTCCGGCACATTCCATACGTTTGCTAGATACGCATCTGTAAAACCATGCTCCTTTACTTGTTTAAAGTGTTCAGCTGTAATCGAATCAAAACGCACTTCTTTTAAAGAGGCTTCCATTTTAATCAGCTGTGCAAAGTGTGTTAAATAGAAATAATCAATTTGTGTTACTTCATGGATATACTCAGGCGTTGTGCCTCGGCGTAAAAGCTCAAGGATAACAAAAATACGCTCATCGCTTTGTTCGCCCAGCTTGCTTTTTAATTCATCTGTTGAAAGTTCTTGCAGTTCTTCTACTTCTAATCCTTGTAAGTCAATTTCTAAAGAAGATAATGCCTTTTGGAAGCTACGTGTAAAGTTACGGTCAATAGCCATTACTTCTCCAGTTGCTTTCATTTGGGTGCCAAGCGTTCTTTCAGCGTAGAAAAACTTGTCAAACGGCCATCTTGGAAATTTCACTACTACATAGTCAAGAGCAGGTTCAAAGCTTGCATACGTGTCTCCCGTCACAGGATTTAATAACTCATGAAGCGTGTAGCCTACCGATAGCTTTGCAGCAATTTTGGCAATCGGATAGCCAGTTGCTTTTGATGCAAGAGCAGACGAACGGCTCACACGCGGATTTACTTCAATTAGATAATACTGCTTGCTTTTTGGATCAAGCGCAAACTGGATGTTGCAACCCCCAATAATGCCAAGCGATGAAATAATTTTAACTGAAGCAGAGCGAAGCATTTGATATTCCACGTCTGTTAACGTTTGAGAAGGAGCAACGACTACCGAATCTCCAGTATGAACGCCTACGGGATCAATGTTTTCCATATTACAAATGGTGATGCACGTATTGTTTACGTCGCGCATAACCTCGTACTCAACCTCTTTAAATCCAGCGATGCTTTTTTCAATTAAGCATTGAGTAATAGCACTTTCACGTAAACCTGACGCTGAAAGCTTTTCAAGCTCTTCCATAGAATGAGCAATTCCTCCGCCCGTTCCGCCTAACGTATAAGCAGGACGTACAATAACAGGAAAACCAATTTTCTTGGCAAAAGCTAACGCTTCTTCTACTTTTGTAACAACTTCACTTTCCGGCACCGGTTCATTCAGTTCATTCATCAATGCGCGGAACTCTTCACGGCTTTCACCTTTTTTAATTGATTCAATCGGCGTTCCTAAAAGTTTCACATCATATTTTGGCAAAATGTTTTGTTCATGAAGCTCAAGGGCTAAGTTTAAACCCGTCTGTCCGCCTAATGTGGCTAACAAACCATCGGGCTTTTCTTTTGCAATAATTTTCTCTACGCAGTCTACTGTTAATGGTTCAAAATAGATTCGATCTGCTACGTGAGTGTCCGTCATAATTGTAGCTGGATTATTATTGATTAAGATAACTTCATAACCTTCTTCTTTTAATGACAAGCATGCCTGAGTTCCTGAATAATCAAATTCTGCTGCTTGCCCGATTACGATTGGTCCTGATCCGATTACTAAAATCTTTTTTAACGTTTGGTCTTTAGGCATATACTTTTCCGCTCCCTACTTGCTGTACTTTCGTCATAAATTCATCAAAGATATACGTGCTGTCACTTGGTCCAGGGTGTGCTTCTGGATGATATTGAACCGACATAACAGGAAGGTCTTTATGCATTAAACCTTCAACCGATCCGTCATTCACATTTTTAAATCGAACGTTTAATGGCGTAGACGTAATCGTCTGTTCGTCTACGACATAGCTGTGATTTTGAGAAGTCATACACACTTTGTTAGTCGTTAAATCAATTACAGGCTGATTAGCTCCTCGGTGACCGAACGCCAGCTTTTTGGTTTGCGCCCCAAAAGCGAGCCCAATTAACTGATGTCCAAAGCAAATTCCCAAAGTTGGATACGATGAAATAATTTCTTTTAATTCATCCAGCTGACTGCTCACTTGAGTTGGATCTCCAGGTCCGTTTGATAAGACAATGCCATCCGGCTGCAGCTCTTTTACTTTTGAAGAGCTTGTAGAATAAGGAACAACTGTTACTTTGCACTCTCGATTTAACAGCTCTTGTAAAATTGATTTTTTATACCCAAAGTCCATTAATACAACGTGTTTTTCACCGTTTCCGTAAGTAACAGGCTCTTTTGTTGATACTTCTTTTACTACATATCCATCGCATTCAGCAGTAAATGCTGGCGATTCAGCAGATGTCGAAAAGGCAGATTGCATCGTACCTTCTTTTCGAATTCGTTTTACGACCGCTCTCGTATCCACATGTGTAATAAGCGGAATGTTCCATTTCTTTAAATATTGTTTAAAGCTGTACATCGCTTCGTAATGGAACCCTTCATCTGAACATTCGTATACGACAACGCCTGCTACGTGAGGCTTTTTGCTTTCATAATCTTTTTCATTGATACCATAGTTCCCAATCAAAGGGTACGTAAAGACGATAATTTGATCTTTGTAAGATGGATCAGTCACAACTTCTTGATAACCAGTCATTCCAGTAAAGAAAACAATTTCTCCTTCTGCCTGGTGCGTTGCTGTATGTTCAATGTGTCCGGCGAACGAATCGCCGTTTGCTAAGTGTAAATATCCGTTCATTGTGCATCCCTCTTCGAATAATTATTTATAAAACAGAATTTTTATACAAACATATTCAAAAAAATTTGTATTATGAAGTAATTTTTGTTTGGCTAAACGCTTCTTCAATGATATGAATAGCTTGGTCCAACTCTTTTTTTGTTACAGTTAAAGGCGGCAGCAATCGTACTACATGCGGTCCTGCTCCCAGTGCTAGCAATCCTTTTTCACGCATAGCTGCAAGCAATGCTGACTGATGTTCCCCGCATTCAATTCCAATCATAAAACCTTTTCCGCGAACATCGGTTACAAATGAATAAGCTGCTAAGCTATTTTTCAAAGCATTGGTAAAATAAAGGCTTTTTTCTGTAACCTCTGCCAAAAATGCTTCATTAAAAATAATGTTTAAGGTTGCTTTGGCTGAAGCTAGTGCAATTGGGTTTCCTCCAAAGGTTGTTCCGTGAGTACCAGGTCCAAATGCTTCTTTGAGATATTCTTTTCCAATCATCGCACCAACTGGCATTCCGCTTCCTAATCCTTTAGCTGCTGTAATAATATCTGGTGAAACGTTAAAATGCTGATAAGCAAATGGTTTTCCTGTTCTGCCGATTCCAGTTTGCACTTCATCGACTATAAACAGTGCTTCGTGCTTTTTACACAGCTCTTGAATGGTTAATAAAAATGCTTCGGTTCCTGGAACCACTCCGCCTTCTCCTTGAATGACTTCAACCATAATGGCTGCTACGCTGTCGTCCATTTCTTGTTTTAATGCTTCTTCATCATTGTATGGCACGTAAACAAACTCATTAACAAGAGGACCGAAGCCATCATGAATTTTTGCCTGCCCTGTAGCTGTCATTGTAGCAAATGTACGTCCATGAAATGATTTTGTAAACGTAATAATTTTGTGTTTTTGTGTGTACTTACGCGCTAATTTAATCGCCGCTTCGTTGGCTTCTGCACCGCTGTTACAGAAAAATACTGCATCACCGTTTGAGTGTTCCACAAGCTTACCTGCTACGTCTTCTTGAATCGATTGATGAAATAAATTTGACACGTGCCACACTTTATTTAACTGCTCTTCGACCGCTTTTTGAACATCAGGATGACGATGACCTACGTTACAAACAGCGATACCTGAAATAAAATCTAAATACTCATTTCCTATGTTATCTATTAATTTTGTTCCTTGCGCCTCTTCCACATGGATATCAAACCGTTGATATGTTGGAAACAATGAACTCATCGCTATCTTCCCCACCTTTTCCACTATATTTAATTGCTGTACCAATCAGCTTCCCTTCCTTATCTAAAAATCCATCAGTTCCGCTAATAATATGAACTTCTTCAAGCAAAGGAGATAACGCATTTACCGCTGATGTTACTTTCGGAATCATTCCGCCGTAAATTACTTTTTCTTCAATAAGTGCATCAATCTCTGACTTTGTAAGCTCAGGAAGCAATGCTCCATCCTTTAACACACCTTTTACATCCGTTACAAACATCAGCTTTTCAGCATTTACTGCTTGTGCAACGGCTCCGGCTGCCACGTCAGCATTAATATTATAGCTATTACCTTCTTCATCTGCTCCAATGGAAGAAACAACTGGAATATACTGACTGTCAGTTAGTTGTTTTAATAATGTATCGTTTACGCCTTTTACTTCTCCAACGTAACCTAGACGTTCCACATCAATTGCCTCTGCTTTAAGCAATAATCCATCAATTCCTGATAGTCCTACCGCTTTTAAGTTCGCTTTTTGTAGATCTTTTACAAGCTGCTTATTAACCTTGCCTGCTAATACCATCGTCACAACTTCTAATGCTTCTTTGGACGTTTTTCGAAGCCCATCTACAAATTCCGTTTCAATGTGAAGTTTGGTAAGCGTATCTTGAATATCAGGTCCGCCTCCGTGCACAACAATGATCTGATATCCATTTGCTTTTAGCTGCTGAATGCTTTCAAAAAAAGCGCTTGTTAACTGGTTGACAATGCTGCCTCCGCATTTTACAACGACGATTTTTTCATTGCTCATTTCACTCTCTCCTTACGTTCGATAACTGGCATTGATTTTGACATAATCGTAAGTCAAATCGCAGCCCCACGCTTTGCCGATCCCACTTCCCTGCTGTAAGTCCACATAGACTTCGACCGTATCATTTTCTAAATAAGTCTTTGCTTCTTCTTCACTAAATGAAACAGGCTGACTGTTTTCTAACATCTGGATATTGCCTAACGAAACATTCACTGTTTCTGGATTAAGCGCTACTCCGCTGTATCCAACTGAACAAATAATTCGTCCCCAATTAGCATCGGCTCCATACATGGCCGTTTTCACTAGGTTCGAGCCCACAATTTGTTTAGCAATCACATTTGCTTCTTCGTTTGTATGAGCACCAGATACGTTTACTTCAATTAGTTTTGTTGCTCCTTCACCGTCGCGTGCAATTTGTTTGGCTAAATCTTCACACGTCAAGCGCAGTGCTTCATAAAACGAATTCCATTCAGGATGATCTGGTGTAAGCGACTGATGATCAGCTTTTCCATTTGCTAAAACAACAACCATATCGTTGGTGGACGTATCACCATCCACTGTAATTTGATTAAAGCTTTTATTTGTAATAGAACTTAGCGCATCTTGTAGCACTGAAGCTTCAACCTTAGCATCTGTTGTGATAAAGCTAAGCATCGTAGCCATATTTGGGTGAATCATGCCTGATCCTTTCGCTGTGCCTCCAATGGTAACTACTTTGCCGTCAATTTTTGTTTCATAGCAAGCTGACTTCATCACTGTATCTGTTGTTAAAATAGCCGTTTGAAATTCTTCTGCTTTTTCTTTGTTCGATGAAGGACTTAATAACCCAATACCTTTAACAATTTTTTTCATATCTAGAAGCTCTCCAATTACGCCTGTAGAAGCTACCGCTACATGATGAGGTAGGATATTAAGCTTTTCTGCACATGTATTTCGCATTTGGTATGCATCTTTTAATCCTTGTTCTCCAGTACATGCATTTGCACATGCGCTGTTCACAACGATCGCTTGCAGCTTCTGCTCCACCGCTACACTTTCTTTTGTAACAGCTAAAGGCGCTGCTTGAAAGGCATTAAGCGTGTAAACAGCTGCGCAATTAGCTGGCACGTCGCTTACAATAACTCCTAAATCTTTTTTAGCATAACGTAAACCAGCGTGAACGCCATCTGCTGAAAACCCTAGCGGCGTTACAATTGTACCGTTCTCTATTTTCTTTATCTTTTCTTTCGTTTGTTTAACCGTAATCACTATACGTTCCCTCCTGCTTTTATCGTGATTAGTGATGCTGTGTCTTTATGGGAAGACAGGCAGTAGCCCGATACCCGCTTGCTGTTCAAACCCCATCATGATATTGGCATTTTGAATGGCCTGACCGGCTGCCCCTTTAACTAAGTTATCAATGACAGAAACAATCGTGACACGCTTTGTTCGTTCGTCAAATGTAACACCGATATCGCAATAATTTGATGCACTTACTTCTTTAGTAGACGGAAATTCACCAGCTTTTCGAACGCGAACGAACGGGGAGTTTTGATATGTATCTACATATAGCTGATGAAGCTCTTGTACTGAGCTTTCTTTAGAAAGTTCAGCGTATATTGTACTCATAATCCCTCGCGTCATTGGAACTAAGTGCGTATTGAACGTAACGTGGCCAATTTCTTCATCCCACTTTTCTAAAATAGATTCGATTTCTGGGATATGCTGATGTTGATTAACTTTGTATATTTTCATATTTTCATTGATTTCAGCATAATGAGCCATTTGCGAAAGACCGCGTCCTGCTCCTGAGATCCCGGACTTTGCATCAATGATAATAGAGTTTGATTTTACCATTTGTTTACTAACGAGGGGAGCTAGCCCAAGCAGTGTAGCTGTTGGATAACAACCCGGGTTCGCAACGAACGTACTGCGTTCGACTTCGTTTGCAAACCATTCTGATAATCCATACACAGACTGCTGTAAAAATGCTTCAGCTGCAGCAGGCTTTTTGTACCATTTTTCATAAAGCGCTTCTGTTTTTAATCTAAAATCTCCAGATAGATCTACCACTTTTATTCCTTCTTCTATTAATTGAGGTACAAGTTTGCTAGAAACACCGGACGGAGTTGCTGTAAACACTAAATCTAATTCTTCAGCCATCTTCTTAGGGTTTATATCTTGCAGCGTATATACAGTATTAGAAAGGTGAGGATAAACTTCTGCTAGTTCCATCCCATCCTGAGAGGATGAATAAACTGCATAAACATGAAAATGTGGGTGATTCGCTAACAAACGAATCAGTTCTACTCCTCCATACCCTGTTGCTCCAACAATTCCTACCTTGTATTCTTTCATTTTAAAACTCCTTTTTCCACGTATCTATTTGAATTATTTATCATTATAATACCGTATAAAAATAAAATCAAATGAATATTTAAAAAATCCAATACTTTATTCTATATTTTTAAACATTTTTATTTATTCATAAGTTTTTATTTTTATAACTAACTTTCTATTTTTGTTTAGAAATTGTTCACAGATGTTTTTGGAAAACACTGGTTGTTTTTGTGTATAATAAGAATATCGATAAAAATCATCCGTATGATATTTTTTATACGGCCAGTGGACGTACAGCATATACAGACTGTTCTAACTTAATAGATTAATAAGTAGCAGTCGCAAAAATTTTAATTAAAAGGTGATAACATGATGAACATCACAACGGATTCTTTTTCAAATGAGCTGCAGCAATTTTTTATGAACTTTGATCATAAACTTTCGTTTAAAAAAGGTGACTTTCTCTTTCAAGAAGGTTCACCTTCAACTCATTTATTTTTTATTACGTCAGGGGCCGTGCAAGTAGGTAAAGTGACGCCGGAAGGACGCGAGCTGACGCTTCAGCTGGCGAGTTCCGGAGACTTAATCGGGGAAGTCATGCTGTTTTGCGGATCTACTCCCCATATGCTTCAAGCAAAAGCTATTGAACCTTGTACGGCAATCAGTATTCAAAAACGGGTGTTAGAAAACGAACTAGCACAATACCCTGCTCTTTCTATGGAGTACATGAAGTGGATGGGACTACAAATTAAGCGAATGCAGACAAAATTTAGAGACTTAATTCTAAATGGAAAAAAAGGTGCTCTTTATTCTACTCTGATACGCATGTCTAATAGCTTTGGAGTAATGAAGCCAAATGGTATTTTATTAAACGTAACGTTAACCAATCAAGAAATCGCCAATCTATGCGGGACATCTCGAGAAGTAGTCAATCGCATGCTCGCTGAGTTGCGAAAAAACGAAGTGATTTCAATGGCAGATGGAAAAATCATCATTCATAAGCTTTCTTTTTTAAAGAAAGAAATAGACTGTGAGGACTGCCCTGTGGAATTGTGCAGAATTGAATAAGAAAAAAAGCCATCGTTGATGGCTTTTTTCTTATTGAACACCTAATGCAATTTTAGCGTAGCGCGTCATGCGATCTTTATCCCATGGCGGATTAAATGTGATATTCACTTCTACATTTTCTACTTCTTCAAGCGAAATTAATTGTTTTTTCACTTGTTCGCCAATCACACCAGCCAGCGGGCAGCCGATAGAAGTTAACGTCATCGTCACGATAACAGTGTTGTTTTCTTCCATTTCTACACCGTACACTAAGCCTAAATTTACGATATCAACGCCAAGCTCTGGATCAATTACTTCCTCTAGTGATTCCATGATTTTATCTTCTAACTGTTTATCCATATTCATTCTCCTTTCTTTTACTTCCGTAATTATCTTCACGTATTAAATATACCCTTAAACAATTTATCGTAAGCAATCAATAACTATGTCTTACACCGTAACAAGACAGCTTTTGCATGTCAATCGTTCTGCTTTGCTCCTAAGGAAAAGTTGTGTAAAATATGGGAATACAAGCATGAGTATTAGTAGAATTCAATATAATCGTATAACTACTTCAATTTAAAAGGAGCCCTATATGAGAAACGATCAACACTTAATCGCCTTAGATCTGGATGGAACATTGTTAACGAATGAAAAAACCATTTCACCTACAACGAAACGGGTATTAGAAAAAGCAAAACAAGAAGGACATATTGTAATGATTGCAACTGGTAGACCTTATCGTTCCAGTGCTATGTATTACAGCGAATTAGATTTATCCACGCCTATCGTAAACTTTAACGGAGCGCTTGTCCATCACCCCCTTCAGCCTGATTTCGGCACGCATCACGAACCTTTAAACCGCCGCACTGTCCATGACATTGTGACAGCTATGCAAGACTATCGCATCAACAATATCATGGCAGAAGTACAAGATGATGTGTATCTTCATTTTGAAGATCGAAAATTAATGGATGTACTTAGCCTAGGGGATCCTAAATTACAAACGGGTGATTTGCGTCATACGCTGCAGCACGATCCAACGTCTATTTTAATTCACGCAGATGAAGAACATGTACAAGATATACGCTCTCACCTTTCAGATGTTCATGCAGAAGTACTAGAACATAGACGCTGGGGAGCACCTTGGCATGTCGTTGAAATTGTAAAAAAAGGACTTAATAAAGCTGTAGGTCTTGAGCGCGTAGCTAATCATTATCAAATTCCACGCGAACGAATTATTGCGTTTGGAGATGAAGACAATGATTTTGAAATGATTAAATTTGCAGGACACGGTATCGCTATGGAAAATGGCATTAACGAATTAAAACAGCTAGCGCGTGAAGTAACAAAATCGAATGAAAATGATGGTATTGCTTATTATTTGGAAAAAACGTTAAATTTATAACTTAGCTTTTTTTGAAAAGCAAGGTAAATTTTTATCGCTATCATTTTTTTTATTTAGCACACACTATAACCGACACTTCTTAAGGTGTCGGTTTTATTTATATTACGAGGAGGAATTTATGATGGGCAGAGGCAATCGATCAAAACGTTTTGTGAAACAAGGTGCAGACGCAGTTCAAAAACATGATGAACGAATTCCTTATCATATGACTATGGCAGAGGCAGAAGCATTTCAAGCTCAGCAGCGCCAAACTCCTCATGGAGGACAGTAACTTATGAAAAATTCACTTTTTGGTCAAGTAAAAGATGCGATTCGAAATGCAGTATCCGGCCATTCAGAAGATCAGCTTCACCGTCAAAAGCACAGCAATGGTGAGCTTGATATTTCAGAAGGCGTATTAAATAGTATTGCTTCTAACGCTTCTCCTGAGGAGCAAGAGCAGCTGAAGCAATTCCAAAACTCATTGCATCAAGCGTATGATACAGATGGAGAATCACATTCACAAGAGAAAAGCGCAGACATTACGTCTGATACGCTGTCTCATATCGTTCAGAATGCTTCTTCCGAAGAGAAGGCACAGCTTGAACAGCTTCAAAACACTTTAGAAGGCGGGCAGTCTCACGCTCATGGTGAAGCTCACACGTCTAGTGAAAACGTAGCAGCTGATATGCTGTCTCATGCACAGCAAAGCGCTTCTCCTGAAGAACAAGCTCAGCTTCAGCAGCTTCAGAATACATTGGGAGCTGCTGGTCAAAATCATCAAACGTCTCAGGCTCATACGTCTGCAGCTTCTGATGAAAACATTGCAGCTGATATGCTGTCTCATGCGCAGCAAAATGCTTCTCCTGAAGAACAAGCTCAGCTTCAAGAGCTTTCTAATGACTTAAAAGGCACACATTAATACAAAGGGTCCAGGTAATGAATACCTGGACCTTTTTTAATCCTTGCGAAACAAACCAAAGATTCCCGTTGTCTGAACGATATTGGTAAATGCTTTAGGATCTACCTCTTTAATCACTCGCTCCAAGTCAAATAATTCGTATCTAGTCAAAACAATCATCAGCATTTCTTTATCTTCGTTTGTAAAGCCGCCTTTAGCCGGTACCGCCGTAATCCCTCGCACAAGTTTGGCGTGAATCGCCTTTCTTAGCTCCACTCCTTTTTTCGTTACGATCATTGCTGTGAGTTTGACATGACGCGTATGAATAACATCAATGACGCGAGTAGTTGTATAAAGCGTCACAAGCGTATAGAGTGACTTCTCAGCACCATATAAAAGACCTGCTAGCACGATAATAATTGCGTTTAATATGAACATATAAGTGCCAATTGGTCGGTCCTTTACTCGAGATAAAATCAGGGCAATAATATCGAGCCCACCAGTTGAAGCTCCAAATTTCAACGTAATTCCTACCCCTACCGCTAAAATAACGCCTCCAAAAACTGCGTTAAGGATGATGTCTTTAGAAAGTGCTTGAATAGGAATAATTCCAAGAAACAAAGTTGTTGCAGCAACGCTGATAAAGCTGTAAACAGTAAATGACTTCCCAACTTTTTTCCACCCTAAAATAGTTACAGGAATATTTAACAAAAACAGCAGCACTCCAGTGGAAATAGTAAAAGGGGTGTAATCTGTCACGATACTCGAAACAAGCTGCGCTACTCCTGTAAAGCCGCTCGAATATACATTAGCAGGTATCAAAAACAAGTTGAGCGCAAGCGCATTCAATAATGCTCCTACCAAGACGACTATCGCTTTTTTTGTTTCAAGCCACATATTCAAATGACCGACCTCCGCTTTTTTAAAACTTCTTACTCTCCTATACCCATTTATAAAATGAATAAAGTCAGCATCTTTAAAATAGTTAGTACATATAGTATGTACGATTTGGCAGAATTAAAAAAACTTATTCAAAAATTGTATTTTCCTCAAAGTGCTTATACACTAATACTATGTCGTATATAACGCTTCTCAATGTTTATACATCAAATTCATTTAATATTTTATAAATGCAATTAGGAAGGTGACATTTATGTCAATTAAACTTTTAACCGATAGTGCAAGCGATTTGCCTTTATCCTTTTTTCAAGAAAATAACGTTGGCTTTTTACCACTTCGCGTAAGCCTGGATAATCAAGAATTTTTAGATCTACAAACGATTGAGCCAGCTTCTGTCTACGAAGCCATCCGTAAAGGCAAGATGCCAAAAACATCTCAAGCGGCTCCAACTACTATGTATGAAGTCTTTGAAGACATAGCTAAATCAGGTGATTCGTGCGTTTATTTAGCTTTTTCTTCAGAATTATCCGGTACATATCAAACAGCAATGATGATTCGAGAAGAACTCCTAGAAAAGTATCCCGATTTTCAATTAGAGATAATCGATACGAAATGTGCATCTCTTGGCCAGGGAGTAGTTACTTATTATGCAGCACAATTACTACAACAAAACCTCTCACTAGTAGAGATGACAGAAAAAATAAAGCAATACGCGCTGCATATGGAACATATTTTTACGGTCAATGACTTAGATTTTCTTGCTCAAGGAGGACGCGTGAGCAAAGCTTCTGCTTTTGTAGGAGGTCTGCTTAATATTAAGCCGCTGCTTCATGTGGAAGATGGAAAATTGATTCCAATCGAAAAAATCCGCGGCCGTAAAAAAGTATTTAAGCGCATGCTTGATGTAATGGAAGAGCGAGGAAAAAACCTCTCTTCTCAAACCATTGGAATTAGCCATGGAGATGATTTAGAAACAGCTCTTCAGCTGAAAGAGATGATTCAAGAACGTTTTGGAACCAAACATTTTATTATTAATATTATTGGTGCAGCCATAGGTTCTCACTCTGGCCCAGGGACGATTGCAGTCTTCTTTTTGAATGAAACCATCGAATAATTTAAAGAGGTCAGGGCATTCTAAAGATACGACCAAAAAGGGGTGTATCACAATGCCAAAAACGAGCGATAACGATAAAAAAGCAAAAGATAATAACGCAAAGCTTCACGAAAAGAATCTGCAAGCTAAGCATAACCGTGAGCTTGGAAAACATTCATTTTCTAAAAAAACTGATCACTTATAAAAAGAAGCCGCTGAATTTTCAGCGGCTTCTCCTTTTAGTTTTCTTCTTTTTTAAAATATGTCCATCCTTCTTCTTGATAAACTTTTCCTTCTTTCATCAGTTTACCAAGCGCACGTTTGAACGCAGCTTTACTCATATTAAAGCGCTCGCGAATATCTTCCGGATAGCTTTTATCCCAAAATGGCATAACGCCACCGCGGCTTTCCATGTAATCGTATAGTACTTGTGCATCTTCATCCATGCTTTCTTGCTTGCGCGGAAGAAGCGATACGTTTAGCGTTCCGTCTTCTTTTACATTAATTACGCGGCCTGTTACATACGTACCAAGCTTTGGTTCTTTGCGTCTCTCGCTTTCATGAATAAATCCAACATATCCTTCATCTGTCATAATAAATGAACCTACACGCAGTACGCGATAGATGTATCCGCTCACTTCACGATTAAAAAGTTCGGGCGGAGCATCTAATGCCATTGCTTTCATCACATCGTCTGTAGCAATTTTTCCGTACATCTTACCGCGCTTTGAAATCTTCATTGTACAGTAAACCTTGTTTCCGACTTCTGGCCACAGATCTTCTAGGGCAGGTAAGTCTGTTGAACCAATTAACATATCTTTGTTCATGCCGATATTTACAAACACGCCCAAACCTGGATTAACATCTACGACCTCGACCCACTCATAAACACCTTCTTCAACAAGAGGTAAGTGCATCGTTGCCGTTAAACGGTCATGCTGATCAAGATATAGAAAAACTTCTACTTCTTCTCCTTCAGCAAGTTCTCTTGTTGTTTCATTTTTATGTAGCAAAATTTCTTCTTCACCTTCTGCTAACATATAACCAATCGGCGTTTCCCGGTTTACTGTTAAATACGCTTTCATCCCAGCTTCTACATTCATCGTTCTATCCATCCTTTATATAAATTAGTAGTGATTATTCCGTCACCACATACCTTCTCACTTTGCATCGAACAGCATTTTAACTTTCAAATCAACTTAAATGCATGCATTGTTTAAAAAAGCTGCTTCTATAGCTTACAACAAAAAGCATAACTTGTATTGTATCAATTACCGGCTCTCTATTCAATATCAGTTGTATACAGTTTGTGTTTTATTTATAATAAAAGAACAAACTCTTTACATATGGAGGTTATTATGGCTAAAGATAGTTCATTTGACATTGTGTCACAAGTCGATTTATCAGAAGTAACAAACGGCATTACCATGGCAACAAAAGAAATTAAAACCCGCTACGATTTTAAAGGCAGTAAAAGCGAAATCTCGCTTGAAAACGAAGAGCTTGTTCTTATTTCTGATGATGAATTTAAGCTTGAACAGTTAAAAGACGTACTGATCTCCAAGCTTATTAAACGCGGCGTACCTACACGCAATATCTCATATGGAAAAATTGAGAACGCCTCTGGAGGAACGGTTAGACAACGCGCCAAGCTAATTCAAGGTATCGACAAAGACAACGCTAAAAAGCTAAATACAATTATTAAAAATACCGGTTTAAAAGTAAAAAGCCAGATTCAAGATGATCAGCTTCGCGTAAGCGGTAAAAATCGTGATGACCTGCAGCAAATTATTTCAGCTATTCGCAGCGCTGATTTACCTATTGACGTACAATTTATTAATTACCGCTAAAAAAATGGATGCTCCGGCATTCATTTTTTCTTTTAAAGCCTTTTTTTATTCGTTCAGGCTTATTCCTATGCATAGATACACTTTCTTAACAAATACTAGTATACGCTTACATACTCATATTAATTAAGGAGTGTATACCAATGAATCAAAATCAAAAACAAAACTTCCCTCCTCAGCATCAGCAAACTCAGCCAGGTATTGAGAAAGATATGCATCCAATCCCTACCTCTATCGCTCCAGACTATAAGGCAAGCGGAAAATTACAGAACAAAGTAGCTGTTATCACCGGAGGAGACAGCGGTATCGGACGTTCTGTCGCTTATCATTACGCTAAAGAAGGCGCAAATGTTGTCATAACCTACCTTAATGAACACGATGATGCAAATGAAACCAAAAAACAAGTTGAACGAATGGAAGCTTCTTGTTTATTGCTTGCTGGCGATATAGGAGATGAGCATTTTTGTCAAGAAGTCGTCTCAAAGGCGATTCAGACTTTCGGAAAAATAGACATCTTAGTCAATAATGCAGCTGAACAGCATCCTCAAAAAAGTATTACGGATATTACGACTGAACAGCTTACTCGTACGTTTCAAACGAATATTTTTTCAATTTTTCATCTGACCAAAGCTGCATTGCCTCATTTAAAACAAGGAAGCGCTATCATTAATACAACGTCTGTGACAGCTTACCATGGGCATGATCAGCTGATTGATTACTCTTCAACCAAAGGTGCTATCGTTGCTTTTACACGTTCTTTATCAGCTTCGCTCGCAACAAAAGGCATTCGCGTAAACGGCGTAGCTCCGGGACCCATTTGGACACCTCTTATTCCGTCTACGTTCGACGAACAGCAAGTTGCGACATTTGGGTCTAATACACCTATGAAACGGGCAGGACAGCCTTCTGAGCTCGGACCGGCCTATGTATACTTGGCAAGCTCTGATTCTTCTTATATGTCCGGGCAAGTTCTGCACATTAATGGGGGATCTATTGTAAACGGATAACATTGCTCTTCGGTCATTCATTTATTTTTATGTGGAAACACTATCAGAATTCAGCTATTTTTGTTTAAATAGAGATATGAACACCGCTAAAGGAGAGTATTTGAATGACCGATACATTAAGCACTCTTAAACATATATACGAAACCATTTTAAATAAAGTCGATGCCGGTATCCATGCGGTCGATGAAACAGGAAAAACTATTATTTATAATGAAAAGATGACAAAGATGGAGCTGATGGATGAACAAGACGTTTTACATAAAAACTTGTTAGATGTGTTTATGTTCAAAGAAAATCAGCAAAGCACGCTTGTACAGGCGCTGCAAAAAGGAAAAGAAACGGTTAACGTCAAGCAAACGTATTTCAACAATCAAGGACAAGAAATTACGACGATTAATAATACCTTCCCTATTTTAAAAGACGGGGTCATTCAAGGAGCGGTTGAAATTGCTCAGGACGTGACGAAACTAGAGCGTCTAATCCGGCAAAACATTAGGCAAAAAGGAAACACACGCTTTACGTTTGATAGCATCATTGGAAACAGTCAAGCTGTTCATGATGTGATTGAAGACGCCAAGCGCGCTACTAGAACTCCTTCTTATGTCTTAATCATTGGAGAAACAGGCACGGGAAAAGAACTGTTTGCTCAAAGCATACATAATGGCAGCAGCCGCTCTTCTGCTCCTTTTATTTCACAAAACTGTGCTGCGCTACCGGATAATTTAATTGAAAGCCTTTTGTTCGGTACGAAGCGCGGAGCTTTTACAGGTGCAATGGATAATCCTGGCCTTTTCGAACAAGCGCAAGGAGGCACATTACTGCTAGATGAAATCAACTCGTTAAACCCAAATCTTCAGGCTAAGCTTCTTCGAGTGCTGCAGGAAAAAACCGTACGAAGAATTGGGGATACAGTGGACAAACCGGTTAACGTTCGAGTGATCGCGAACATGAATGAAGATCCAATCGATGCAATTGCAGAAAACCGATTACGCAAAGACTTATATTATCGACTTGGCGTCGTGACGCTTTTTATTCCTCCTCTTCGTGAACGAAAAGAAGATATTATTGAATTAACAAAGTTTTTCATCAAAAAATACAATGATTTATTTCAGATGAATGTAAAAACCGTAGATCACCAAGTTATGTCTTCTTTTCTCTCTTATGACTGGCCAGGGAACGTACGGGAATTAGAACACATTATTGAAGGTGCAATGAACTTAGTAATGGACGAAGATGTTATTCACTATTCTCACCTTCCTTTCCAATACAGAACGAAGTTCCAGCTAAAGCAGCATGAACATTTTGAAAATAAAGCAAGCAGTGAGGCACCTTCTTATCCAAGCGCTTTTCACCCTTCTCTTCCTTTAAAGGAACAGCTGTTAGCGTTCGAAGCAGAATGTATTAAACAAACGCTTGAACAACACAGCCACAACATCTCAAAAAGTGCTAAGATACTAGGGCTGACTAGACAAAGCTTGCAGTATCGTATGAAACGATTAAACATCCGCTCTAAATAAAAAAGAAGTGCACAGTGCACTTCTTTTTTATTTTGCTTTATAAACCGGTGAATCCGATTGTTTTTGATCAATATTTTTCTTGATTCCTACGTGATAATACACGTAGAGTACAATGATTAAAGGGACACCACAGTAAAGACCAATTCGTTGATCCGGAATAAAAATTAAGCTGATTAATACAAGTCCATACAAACAAAAACCTAGAATAGGAACGAACGGATAAAGCGGCGTTTTAAATTTCAATTCCTTTATGTCTCCTCCTTCCGCTAAAAAACGACGGCGGAACATAAATTGAGAGGCACAAATGGACATCCAAACAATAATGGTCACCATTCCTGAAATCGAAATAAACCAAAGATATACGGTTTCAGCAGCCACGACGCTTGTAATCAACGAGCACCCTGAAATAATCATTGTCACAATTAATGCGTTAATTGGAACACCTTTTGAAGATAATTTCTTCAAAGGTTTTGGCCCCATATTGCTGTTTGACAGTGACCAAAGCATACGAGAAGCAGCATAAACGCCGGAGTTCGCCACTGATAGAACAGCTGTTAAAATGACGAAGTTCATGATATCCGCTGCGTATGGAATGCCAATTTGATCTAATACGGCAACAAACGGACTTTCAATGACACCTGCTGTTTTGTATGGCAGAATAGAGACTAAAACAAACATAGCTAACACAAAGAAAAACAGCGTTCTCCAAATGACGTTTCGAATAGATCTCGGCAACGTTTTCTCAGGACTTTCACTTTCTCCTGCTGCAATGCCGACAAGCTCCGTTCCTTGAAACGAAAAGTTAACCGTTACTAAAGTCAATAAAACTGCCAGTATTCCATTTGGAAAAAGACCTGCGCCTTGGGTGAAATGTGAAAGAAACGGTGCGGGTTCTCCTCCCTTGAAATCGATAAAACCAAAAACAGCAGCTCCTCCAATTAAAATAAATAGAATAATAGCCGTAACTTTAATACTCGAAAACCAAAACTCAGTTTCAGCATAACTTCGAGCAGAAAGAGCGTTAATTAAAAATGTAATGACGCCAAAGATCAAGCACCATGACCATATAGGTACATCAGGAAACCACCTCTGCATTAAAATTCCTGCTGACGTAAATTCAAGCCCCGTCGTATTTGCCCAGCTGAACCAGTACAGCCATCCAATCATAAAGCCTGTAGAAGGCCCTAAAAACCTTGTAGCGTATTCTTGAAAGGAACCTGAAACCGGCATTGCTACCGCTAGCTCTCCTAAACAAAGCATAACTAAGTACATGAGGAAGCCGCCTATTATATATGCAAGAATGGCTCCTCCCGGCCCTGCCTGGCTAATAGTAAAACCCGAACCTAAAAATAGGCCTGTTCCAATCACGCCTCCTAACGCAATCATAAATAAATGTCTGCTTTTCATTGTTCTCTGTAATTGGTTTTGTTCTGTATGTCTATTCATCGGTACCTCCGTTCTTCATTTTCTTATATGTGGTTTGTACAAGCATGCCTACTTTTTAGCATCTGAACAGTTGTTTCTTGAATCAACTTAGGAAGAACTCCGAACGAATAAGGCTTATACACTCGCTCTGTCCACTTATGTCCGTCTTTCCCATATACTCCTATATTGATGGACGGAATATTTAACTCTCGAATTTCACGGAAAGGAATCGCCCCTACAATCCCCCACCCCGGAAAGTTACGTGTAAAAGCATCGATTTCCTCATCTGTCTCATGAAGAGATAAAAAGCTGCCATCCGCTAGGTAGGGAAAAAAATTTTTAAACTGAAACGTCTCTCCCGTCTGTTTTCCAACCTTCTCCACAGCTGCTTGCAAGGGATAAAGAAGCTGCTGATCTCTGCTTTCGTCTTTCTTCAAGTGATTATGAGGCAAGTAAGGCGGTGCAAAAAAGACAATTACGCGCGGACTTTGATGCGGATCTAACTTTTGAAGTTCTTCAATTACTTTAAAGCACCTTGTTCTAAGTTCTAAATGCCCATACTGTTCGAAAGCTCGTTCAATACAAGCCTGAGCATTTATCCCTTTTTGATCCAATTCTTCCAGGTAATCTTCCAAACTCACAACATCCACTTTCCAAGACAAGTTTCGCTTTGGTAAATTCGTTCTCCAAACAAAAAGTTCGTAATAATCAGAAAGTTTTTTCTCCACTTTTTCACATGCTTCGATTGATAATGCAATTAATTGACTCATCACTTCTTTTGCCGTTCGTTCATAGATGAAATAGTTAAAATACAAATGACTGCTTACAGCAGTTTGCACATTATAAGCCTCTTTATTATCTCGTTGATACAGACAGGAAGGTGGCAGTACCAGCTCTCCTTCAATATTTTCAGCTAGATTAATATTGTTATGGATGCTTCCTGTAATCTCAGATGCAATCAAATTAGGATCTATACCAGCAAGCGTATCTCCTACGTGTACCTCCCTTCCGTAAATATAAAAACATGGAAGCAGTTTCCCAGCGGCTCCTGTATAAATATAGCGCGTGGAATCTCCATCGTAAAGAGGTGTAATAAAGTCGGTATTAATCGCTGCTACATATGAAAGATTTTTTTCTTTTTTCAAACGGTTCAGTTCAGAAACGGCAGAAATAATTCCAGCATGCTGACTTTCCTCATCTGGGTTGACCATAAAAAGGACGTTTCCTTCTAATTTATTTGGATGCTTAGTAAAATGCAGCACATTGGCTAAATGTACAGCAATTCCACTTTGCATATCAACGGCTCCTCTTCCAAACATCCATTCACCTGAGCGAGCATCTCGCTGTACATCTTCATTAATGTTATGCGTAGAGAAATAGCGCTGAAGTTCTTCTGGATCTAATGCTATGTCTTTTAATGGACCAAAATCTTCAATGCCAACCGTATCTAAGTGAGCGTGATAAATCATTGTTTGAGCATTTTTTTTGCTGCCTTGAATAAAAGCAAATACATTTTTTCTACCTAGCGTATCGCCATTAATTTTCTGTTCCCAAACGTGGAGGGGATTTTCTTTGAAATAAGGAAAACTTTGAAGCGTGTTTTTAATGAAATCAGCAATCTTTACTTCGCCGCTTGTCCCATTGATACTTTTGATTTTCACTAACGCTTTTGTTAAACATTCAACTTGCTCTTCCATGCTTAGCTGTGAGAGTTGGATATACACTTCTATTCCTCCTGCCTATCAAATAAAAACGTTATTTAGCTGCATATGAATAAAAATAGTACGATATATACATATCGTACTATTTTTATTTATTTTAAACCGATTACTCAGCAAATACTTTTTCAATTCGTTCAATTGCCCAGTCTAACTCTTCTTTTGAAATCGTTAGCGGCGGAGCAAAACGAATAACCGTACTGTGCGTTTCTTTACAAAGCAAACCTTGGTCTTTTAATTTTTCACAATAAGGACGAGCTTCTTCGTGTAATTCTACCCCAATGAATAGACCTCGGCCGCGCACTTCTTTAATAACTGGATTGCTTAAGCTTTGGAGCTTCTGCTTGAAATAAGAACCTAATTCTAATGAACGCGCTGGAAGTTCTTCATCTTCAATTACTTCCAAAGCAGCTAATGATACGGCACAAGCAAGCGGGTTTCCTCCAAATGTTGAACCATGAGAGCCAGGGTTAAAGACACTTAAAATGTCTTCATTAGCGACTACGCAAGAAATAGGGAAAACTCCTCCTCCAAGCGCTTTACCTAAAATCAGCATATCTGGTTCTACGCCTTCCCAATCACAAGCAAACATTTTGCCTGTACGCGCTAAGCCAACTTGTATTTCATCAGCAATAAATAGCACATTATGTTCTTTACATAAATCAGCTGCAGCTTTTAAGAAGCCTTCTGGAGGTAAAACGATACCTGCTTCACCTTGAATTGGCTCAATTAAAAATGCGGCTGTATTTGGTGTAATAGCAGCTTTTAACGCTTCTAAATCACCATAAGGAATGGTTTGAAGCCCTGGAAGCATCGGTCCAAAACCACGTTGATATTCTGCTTCAGACGATAAGGAAACAGCTGTCATTGTACGACCGTGGAAGTTGCCCACACATGCGATGATTTGTGCTTGATTTTCAGCAACGCCTTTCACATCGTAAGCCCAGCGGCGTGCAGCTTTAATGGCTGTTTCCACCGCTTCTGCTCCCGTATTCATTGGAAGAGCCATATTTTTATTTGTTAATTTACAAATCTTTTCATACCATGGACCAAGCTGATCATTATGAAAAGCTCGTGACGTTAACGTTACTTTATCAGCTTGACGTTTTAATGCTTCAATAATTTTTGGATGACGATGTCCTTGGTTAACAGCGGAATAAGCACTTAGCATATCCATATATTTATTATTTTCTGGATCGTGTACCCATACGCCTTCTGCCTTTTCAATTACAATCGGCAGCGGATGATAGTTGTGTGCCCCAAATTTTTCTGTTTGCTCAATGATTTTCACCGTTTTTTGTGTTTCAGTTGTCATATTTACTCCTCCTTATTTTCTAATTAGAATGTTTCAGATGTTGTTTTTGCTTGCATGTGAAGAACAAGATAATCCGGTCCGCCTGCTTTTGAATCCGTTCCTGACATATTAAATCCGCCAAAAGGCTGGTAACCCACAATCGCTCCTGTACATCCTCTGTTAAAATACAGATTTCCAACATGGAACTCTTCACGGGCGCGCTCAATATGCTCGCGGTTGTTTGATAATAAAGCGCCTGTTAATGCATATTCTGTATTGTTTGCAATCTCCATCATATGATCAAAATCTCGCGCTTTAGAGAATGCTACTACCGGACCAAAAATTTCTTCTTGCATGAGACGAGCTTTTTCATCTACATCCGCAAAAATAGTTGGCTGAATAAAGTATCCAGTTGAATTGTCTGCTTCTCCTCCCGCAACAAGCCGTCCTTCTTCTTTTCCAATTTCAATATACGATAATACTTTGTTATACGACGCCTCATGAATAACAGGTCCCATATAAGTTGAAACTTCTTCCGGGTTTCCAACGGTTAATGTTTTTGTTAGCGCAACTGCTTTTTCAAGCACTTCATCATACACATCTTGATGCACAACAGCACGAGAACCAGCGGAGCACTTTTGCCCTGCAAAACCAAATGCAGAGTATACAATTGAAGAAGCAGCTAAATCAAGATCCGCATCTTTGTCTACAACCACCGTATCTTTTCCGCCCATTTCAGCAATAACGCGTTTTAGCCATTTTTGGCCCGGCTGTACTTTTGCTGCTCTTTCGTAAATGCGGCAACCTACTGCGCGCGAGCCGGTAAATGAAACAAAACGTGTTTTTGGATGTTCAACTAAGTAGTCACCGATTTCAGGTGTAGCACCAGGAATAAAGTTTAATACGCCTTTCGGTAAACCTGCTTCTTCCATTACTTCTACAAATTTCGCTGCTACTACAGGAGTGGCATCAGCTGGCTTTAATAAAATCGTGTTGCCTGTTACGATAGCTGCCACTGCTGTTCCAGCCATGATAGCTAACGGGAAGTTAAAGGGTGAAATAATAATACCTACGCCAAGTGGAATATAATTGTACTGATTATACTCACCGTCTCGACTCTGTACTGGAGAACCATCTTTTAACGTCAGGACTTGACGTGCATAGTACTCTAAAAAATCAATTGCTTCTGCTGTATCAGCATCTGCTTCGTTCCAAGGCTTTCCTGCTTCTTTTACAAGATAACTAGAAAATTCATGCTTTCTGCGACGGATGATGGCCGCTGCACGGAAAAGAATATCCGCGCGATGTTCTACTTTCCATTTTTTCCACGTTTCAAAAGCTTTTAAAGCTGACTGCATCGCTTGCTCTGCTAAGTCTTTATTTACTGTAGAGACATATCCAATCACTTCTTTTATATTCGCTGGGTTAACAGACGTAATTTTCTCTTCAGTTTCCACTTTTTCACCGTCGATCACAAGCGGGTACGTTTTGCCAAGCTGTGTATTTACATATGTTAATGCTTCTTGAAATGCCTTTTTATTGTTTTCGTCCTTAAAATTTGTAAATGGTTCATGAGAATAAGAAACTACCATGATATATACCTCCTAGTATGCAAATCTTTGTTTACTTTATAGTTATGCAAATAGCGTGCCAACTTTTAATAAAACTTTACAGCCTATTTGTCATCAAGGTTTTCACCACTTATATCATTCTTTCTTTTTGATAAAGGAAAAAATAATTGGCACGTGTATATTTTTTTTGCACTTTAAACGCCAATATATTTGGCACAGAAAATATATTGAGACATAACAAAATCAATCCAATCTAAAAACGAAAAAATCCGAACAAGTTTGATTCTCCATCAAGAATCAAACTCGTTCGGATCTTCCTTCAACTACAATACTTTTGTCTCAGCCTCTTTTCTCTTTGTATATAAAGTTATCTCTTCGTCATTTGAATGGTTTTACAGGATTGTCTTTCAATCATTTTGTGGGGAACGCGCACTTGTTCTGCAACAGCATATGGCGTTTCAATCTGCTTAATCAAGCAGCGTACAGCCTGATAACCAAGTTCAAAAATATTAATATCAATAGATGTGAGAGCAGGTCTAGCCATTTCGGCGATCAGAACATTATTAAAACTGACAATCGAAATGTCTTCAGGAACCGAAATTCCCATTTCATCCAATGTATTTAAAACGCCTAATGCCATTAGATCGTCTGCTACTACCAGAGCTGTTGGACGTTCTTTTAGAGATAAAAGTTCGCAAACAGCTTCTTTTCCTCCCTTTTGTAGAAATTCTTCATGAATTACATACTCGTCCCGGTAAGGTATGTTTGCTTTTTGAATCGCTTTATCATAGCCTGTTAAACGGTCAATGGTAACGACTAATTCAAGACTTCCGCCAATAAAAGCAATACGCTCATGTCCAGATTCAATTAAATATTCCGTCGCTTCTTTTCCAGCTTTAAAATTATCATTATCAACAAACGTGATGCTTTCACTATGTTTAAACGGCTTTCCAATAACTACAAACGGCACGCTCTGTTCTTGCAAATAAGAAAGTACTTGATCATCAACTTTGGAGTACAGCAAAATTAATCCATCCACTCGTCTTCCCTGTACCATTTGAACAACTTCTGCAAAAATCTCTTCTTCCGTTTCTCCAGTGGACATATAAATCGCTCTTTTGTTTTCGTGAGCTCCGGTGCTGATTCCTCTTAGCACTTCGGGAAAGAACGGATTTTGAAACACCTTGTCTGCTGAGCTCGGCATCACTAGGCCGACTGCCTCTGTCGTTTGATTTGCTAGACTTCGCGCAATAATATTTGGGTGATAACCAAGTTCTTTCATAGCCGATCGCACGCGCTGTTTTGTTTTTTCACTAATTCTTGAGCTGTCTGCAATGACGCGAGATACCGTCGAAGGGGCTACATTTGCTAAATTTGCCACATCTTTTATTGTTACACCCATAATTCCACCTCTTAATTATGTTTTCTTCATTAATACTTATAATACTTATCCAATATAATTTGACAACTACGACGCGCTGTCCTTTTTACGAGATTGAGAAATTTTCTTTTCTTTTCTTCTTTTTGAAGATGCTTTGTACAAAAAGATGCCAAATCCCGTATAAACAGCAGCAACCGCTGCGATATATCCAATATTAACCCCTGACTTTTTCACTACTTTATATACATTTGTGGTCTCAGGCTCCAATGAAATGTTGTATACATCGTCAACGGGTCGTATAATTCCTTCCGTTATTAACCCTCTTAGTTCATTTTCTTTTCCAACTTTTTTAAGCGGGACATTAATGGCCGAAGTTTCCTTTGTATTATTAATCACAACAAACGTCGTTTCGTCCTTATACCTTCTCTTGTATACAGCCACACCTTGTTGCTCAGACACAAGGGTAAAGCTTCCTTTTCGAAGAGAAGGCGACTTTGCTCTAAGTTCAGCCAGTTTTTTTAAATGATCTATAATATCGGGATTAGCTAAAAAATTCATCATGCCATAATTTTCTGCTCCTTTTCCCCCATTCAGCGCAATTTCCGTTCCATAAAAAACGATTGGTACACTCGGCGAAGTATAAAGATACGAAAGCCCTTGCTTTGTTCGGGCTCCAGGATGATTTTCACTCTTTAATGCTTGTGCTGTAAAACGCGTGCTATGAACATCATCTAAAAAATTGGCTAAAGGATGATTACTTCCTTTTCCCCACTTGTCATACAACATTTTCTGCGGACGATTAGTACCGCTAAACGTAGCAGCAGTGGCTTCGGCTAGCGTTCTATCTACAAGCAAATCTACTCCTAACGAATCAGCCTGCTCATTTTTTTTAAATGGTTCCCCGTTTATTTCTCCTATTAATAGAAAAGAAGGATCCATGCTTTTTAGCGTCTTAGAAAAGGATGAAATAAATGCAGAAGGGGCTTGATCGATATCTTTAACGTAATATCCGTCAATATCTGCTTGTTTGCCCCACCAAGCAGCATTTTTAATAAGGTATTTCTGCACAGCGCTTTCTTTTAAATTAAGGTGAGGCAATGCTTTAATTACTTCGTTATCTGTACCGGATTTATTACTTATCCATGTGTGTTTTTCTTTATCTGCTACCCAGGGATGATTGTTACTGATTGTCAAAGGAAATTCGACCATAATTTTTATATTGCGCTCATGTGCTTTCTTCACAAGATTTTGTAAGTCTTTTAACGTTCCAAAATGATCGTCTATTTTATAATGGTTGGTCACCGCATATCCATGATAGCCTGTCTCATCATTTTCCATAAAAGGAGTTAATAAAACAGCGGTAAATCCCATCTCTTGAATATAGTCTAACTTTTGTGCTATTCCCTGTAAATCGCCTCCATAATAGGCATCTGAACGTTCATAGTTAACATTTCGATCATTCTGTTCACTTCCGTTATAAAAACGGTTGATCATCAATGAGTATATTACCTCATCACGTATATCTTTATGATCTTGCGCTGAGGCACTGCTTCCAAAAAGCAATAGTAGTATAAGCAGCATACTTGTCCTTTTCCATTTCATCTATTCCCCTCCTATAGACGAACTGTTTCAAACTCACTTTTGTTTCCATTATAACGTTAACGCTTACATTATTGTTAAATAAGTTGATAAAAACAAAAAAAGTGATTAAAAGTTTTTACTTTTAATCACTTTTTTCCATCTATATGCTGCTATACCGTCTCATTTACGTTCGAGATATGAGGTTTATCCGATACTTTACCAACTTTATTTAATCGATCAATCAATCCAACACCAAATTCAGGATGAAGGTTACCATCTGCTGTCGCTACGAAACTTTCACGAAATTCGTATGCGGATGAACCATGTTCAGCAAAATCTAAACCAGCAATTTCTTCTTGGCTGAGACTTTTTTCTTATTTACATAATAGTTAACGCTTTCATATCTTTTCAAAAAAAAGTAACGCAAAGGAAAAGTAATTCCTTTGCGTTACCCCGTAGAAATAGATGTCATAATTTTCTTTTTCACTTGACTTGTGACAAAGTGCTTTTCTGTAAATACGTCATAATTTTCTTTTCGAATTTTATCAAGAATCGCTCGGTATAAATGCGCCGCTCCTGTGAGAGGCAAACGAGAAGCGACCGGATATTTATGAATCGACTGAAGTCCTTTTATATAATACATCTCCGCTTCTTTGGCCAGGTGCTCCCACATCTCTATAAATTCAGAAGTGACCCACCGGTTCTCTAATAGCATGCGCGTATATCCGTAAGAATTCATAAGGTCTTTCGGTAAATAAATGCGCCCTCGCTCTAAGTCTTCCCCAACGTCTCTTAAAATGTTGGTCAGCTGCATCGCAATGCCTAATGCAACTGCTTCTTCTTCTAATTCTTTATGAGTAGTTGGAGCTAAAATCGGTAAAAGCATTAACCCTACCGTACTCGCTACATGATAAGAGTATGTTTTCACTTCATCAAGCGTATCGTATTCTTTTTTTACTAAATCCATTCTCTGGCCGGTAATCATATCATCAAACGCTTGAACATTCATCTCATATTGTTCAAATACATTGCGCAGAGCTACCCACATGGCGCTTTCGTTTAATAGTTCTCCATTTTTAAATCGGGCAAATTCTGATTCGAATTGCTGCAACTCTATTTCAGGGTTGCATCCTTCATCTACAATATCATCGACTTGACGGCAAAATGCATATACTGCCCATACTGCCTTTCTTTGTTTTGACGGCAGCATGGAAAAAGCTTTGTAAAACGTTTTTGAGTTTTCTTTAATAATTTCTTCACACTGATTGTACGCTTTGTCTAACGAAATGTTCATCATATAGGACCCCTTTCTCTATTAAAGGATAAACCATCATTTCCTTATGGCTTACAAGATCTTAAGAAAGCTTTGCAACCGTTTGAACAGATGATTGTTCAATAAGATGATCAGCTAACATTTTTGCTCCTTGCATAACAATTGGCACGCCTCCGCCTGGATGAATAGATGCTCCGACTGCAAAAACATTTTTATATTCGTACGGCTGGTACTGGGGTCTGAATACGCCTGATTGAAACAGCTCAGGAGCAATACCAAAGCTTCCTCCTTCGTAAAGTCCAAATGCTTGAGCATCATTTGGCGTGCGTACTTTTACCCATTCTATTTCTTTACGAAGCTCTTCAAACCCTTTTTCTTCTAAAGTTCGAATGATTCCATCAACAAAATCTTGCTGATTGCTCCAATCAATGTGGCCGCCTGATGGAACCGGTATAAGTGCATATAGCACACTTTTCCCTTCAGGGGCTAACGATGGATCAATAACAGAGGGATTAAATGTATAAATAGCGGGATCTTCAGGAATCGTTTTATGCTTAAACACTGCTTCCATATGTTTAGCTAAATCATTGCCCATAAAGTATTGATGCACATTGTGATGATCATATTTTCTCTTCAAACCAAGATAAAGCAGCAGACAGCTGGACGAAGGCACATACTTCTTTTCTTTTTTTCGAGCAATTTTCGCCATATTAGGAAAGTCGCCATTTAAAACAACTTGATCAAATGGATAAAGTTTTTCGTCAACAATAACCCCTTCCGTTTTGTCTCCTGATATAGAAAGCTCTTGAACCGCCTTATTCAAATGAATGTTTACACCTTGCTCTATCAGCGCCTTTTCAAGAAGTGGCACAAGACTTGCGTATCCGCCTTTTACGTAATAGATGCCATGAGCATGCTCACTGTAAGGAACAAGGGAATAAATAGCTGGCGCCGAATAAGGATTTCCTCCAATATAGAGAGATTGCAGGGAATAGGCATCTACTAGACGTTCATCATGGAAATACGTTGAAACAAATTTTCTCATTGATTTATTTGCATTCATTTTTTTTAATGCCTTGATGTTTTGCCATGTCCAAAAATCTCGTTTATTTACAAATGTTTTTTCCAAAAATGCCTTACTTCCTAATTCAAATCGCTTTTTTAATTCAGTCATAAAACGCCGGTAGTTTTGCTCTTCGCCTGGAAACAAACGGCTAATTTCCTCTAACTGATCTTTTTCAGTCGCTTTTTTTGTATAGGTCGTCCCGTCTGGAAAATGAATATCATAAAGTGGATCACAGCGTTTTAGTTCATATTGAGAAGCAGAAATGCCTGCTTCATCTAAAATACGTTCAAGCATTAAAGGCAGTAAGACAATCGTGGGACCTTCATCAATTTTATAACCATCTTTTTCTACAAACGCCAACCGGCCGCCCAGCTTGTTTTCTTTTTCGAAAATATCAACAGAAAATCCTCGTTTGCTTAATAACAAAGCGGTAATCAAACCGCCTATGCCGCCTCCAACAATTGCTGTTCTCATAATGCACTCTCCATTTCCTTCATGGTTTTAAACGGCTCATTCAGTAATTGTCCGTCTCTTTTTAAGATGAGCTTTGTCGTAATGCGAGATGATTCCAGAATAGTTGGTAGACCGCTTCCTGGATGAGTTCCTCCTCCAACTAGCCAGCAGTTTTCTAATTCTTCAAATTTATTATGCGGACGCAGCACCATCATTTGAGTGAGCTGATGTCCAAGATTAAATGTCGCTCCTTTATAGACCAGCACGTCTTCTTCCCACTGCTTTGGTGAAATGATTTTTTCAACTTCAATATGACTCTCTAAATCTTTGAAGCCCGTTTTCTTTTCTACAATTCTTAATACTGCATCCCGGAAATCTTTTTGTTTTTCATCCCAGTTTACGCCGCTGAAATTATTTGGAACCGGCGCTAAAATATAAAGAGCAGACTTTCCTTCTGGTGCTAAAGTTGGGTCCGTTACCACAGGGTTTTGAATGTAGATAGAAGGGTCTTCTGAAAGAGCTAGCGTTTTTGTGATCTCTTCTACATTTTTTTTATAATCTTCAGCGAACACAATCGTGTGATGAGGCAGATCTTTGTACTGTTTGTCTATGCCTAGATAAATCATGAAAGTAGAACAAGAGTATTTTTTCTTTTCAAGTTTTTTAACTGCATATTTTTTAAGGGTACCTTCATCTATTAAATTCGTCATCGCATGAGCAAAATCTCCATTGATAATGACGTCGTCTGCCCCTATTCGCTCTCCATTTTCTAGAATAATTCCTTTTACTCTCTTATTTTCAACCCATAGTTTTTGGACACCTTGGTTTAAGTGGATGTGCCCTTGATGTTCTTCCACTACTTTTGCCATTGCTTGAGATAGTTGGTTTACTCCTCCTATTGGATGGAAGATACCGTAAGCATGTTCCATAAACGATAAAATAGAAAAGGCTCCTGGACATTCCCAAGGGGACATTCCCAAGTACTTCGATTGAAAAGTAAAAGCTAATTTCAATTTCTCATCAGTGAAATACTTGCCAAGCACATCATAGAGCGTTTTACCTAAGGATAAGTGCGGCAGTGCTCGAATTGCTTCAGGCTTTAAATAGTGATGAAAACGATCCATCTCGCCCTGCAATAAAGGCAGCAAAGCCGCCATCTTTGCTTCGGTGTCTTTCATAAAGCGCTCATAGCCTTCTCCGTTTCCTGGGTATAAACGTTCGATTTCTTCTTTCATCTTTTTATGGTTATCCGTCATCTGAATCTGCGCATCATCGAAAATAAGCTCATACATGAGATTTAGACGTTTTAAGTCCATATAATCATGCGCATTGCGATTAGCAGCTTGAAATAATTCTTCGAAAATCTGTGGCATGCTCAAAAATGTAGGACCCATATCAAACGTATAACCCGACATTTTAATCGCTGAATTTCGCCCGCCCACGTATCCTTGCTTTTCATATACATCTACTTTATAGCCATGACTTGCTAACAGCATCGCTGCCGCTAGTCCTCCTGGACCTGCTCCAATCACGATTACGTTTTTTTGCATACATACACTCCTAATCCTATACAATAGTTATACAAACATTATACAAAGCTTTATTATTAAACACAACGATAAACTGCTTGTCTTTATTCGAATCATAAAATTACCAATAACTAAACCATTAAAATATGACGTTTGTACCATTTTTCCAGGGTTTCAGTACACTTTCCCTTTATTCGGTGCCTTCAAGCTTTTATTTTATATCTATGTAAAGTTATACAAAAATAGACTGCGGTCTTCTTCTCTAGTTAAACGTACAAAAAAGAGAAACAGATGACTTTATTTCATAAAAAAAACCCTCTGTACTGAGAGGGTCCTGTCATTCCACAATTTGAATATTATTGTGAGTAAACCAGACGTGAATTTGAGCTAGATGAGCTAGCAGCTGAGGTCCTGTCATTAATTGACCAAACCACGGTGCTTTAAATCCTTCTCCGCCTGTATCAATAATATGCTTTAACTGTTGCTTATCAAAAAATTCATGAAGAGGTGACTGTTTATCTTGTAAAAGAGATTGAAGCCATACAGTTACAGCTTTTGTATAAGCTGGGTTATGCGTTTTAGGATAAGGGCTTTTCTTGCGATAAAGAACGTCATGAGGCAAAATTCCTTCAAGCGCTTTTCGTAAAATCCCCTTCTCTTTATTGCCCGTCATTTTCATCTCCCACGGAATATTCCATGCATATTCCACAAGGCGATGATCTGCAAAAGGTACCCGTACTTCTAAGCTCGCGCCCATGCTCATACGATCTTTACGATCTAATAAAGTTGTCATAAACCAAATCTGATTTAAATAAAACAGCTTTCTCCGCTGCGCATCTTCTAACGATTCACCCTCTAATTCAGGCACTTCCTTTAATGTTTCTTCATATCTTGCACGCACATAATCTTCTAACTGTAATTTCTTTCTCCATGAACTTTGCAGCAAATCAATTCGAGCATCTAATGAACGCATCCACGGGAAGGTATCCGAAGACAAATCATGTTTTCGGTGAAACCACGGATATCCTCCAAAAATTTCATCCGCACATTCTCCTGATAAGCTCACGACAAAATCTTGTTTGATTTCACGGCAAAACCAAAGCAGCGATGAATCTACATCAGCCATTCCAGGAAGGTCTCTCACCTCTACAGCCTCTGTTAAATGCTGCACAAGGTCCTCCGTTGAAATAATGCAGCGGTGATGATTTGTTTGAAACGTATCCGACATGAGCTTGATATAAGTTCCATCAGAATTTGGCTGAAACTCATTTGCTTTGAAAAATTTATCATTGTCTTCATAATCGATAGAATACGTATGAAGAGAGCCCTTGCCGCTTTCTTTGAACGCATTTGCAGCAATTGCTGTAATAGCGCTTGAATCTACTCCACCTGATAAAAATGTACAAACCGGGACATCCGACACTAGCTGTCTTACAATCGCGTCTTGCACTAAAAATTTAACTTTTTCTGTAGTTTCACCTAAATCATCTGTATGCTGCTCACTTTTCACGTTCCAGTATCGCCAAATTTTCAACCCGTTACGAGTAAGCGTGAGCGCGTGAGCCGGGCGCAATTCATTTATTTCTTTAAATACCCCGTGGCCGGGAGAACGAGAAGGTCCTAAGCCAAACACTTCTGCTAATCCATCTAATCCTACTTCCGCTTTCACCTCAGGATGAGCTAATATCGCTTTTAACTCCGATGCAAATTGAATTCCACCTTCATAAGATCGATAGAATAAGGGCTTCACTCCCATTCTGTCGCGTGCTATAAATAACTTTTCATTGGCTTCATCCCAGATTGAAAAAGCAAAGATACCGTTAAAATGATCTACGCATGATTCTTTCCATTCTATATAAGATGTTAGAAGTACTTCCGTATCTGAATGTCCCTGAAATTGATAACCTCTTTTTAGTAATTCTTTCCGAATATCTTCCGTGTTGTAAAGCTCTCCATTATAGCAAAGCGTATAGAGCTGTTCATTTTTTTCTCTTGTCATGGGCTGTCTTCCGCCTTGAGGATCTACTACAACTAAGCGTTTGTGCCCAAAAGCAACATGCTGCTGTGTCCATACGTTGGTGTCATCAGGACCTCTTTTCGATAAAGTGTCAGCCATTTTTGTTATTGTTGCTGTTTCATTTAAAAGCGATCGCTTTAAGTCGACCCAACCCGTTATACCACACATCGTTTATCATCCTTTCTTTCACGCTCTTGTTTATGAATGAAATAATGCCATTGTATGCACGCAATAGTTACAGTTGAATTGTCCTTATATTTTATTTTCACTTTCGAGTTATAAAGAGAGCTTTTTTAGGCAATAAAAAAATATGGATAAATTTCACACGGAGGTTTGATTATGACTCATTATTCTAAACAACAAGCTCTGAACAATCAGCCGCGTTCCTTCGTGATTGGTACGGTTGAATGTGTTGATTCACAGTGGATTTTCTTTGAAGATGAAAGTGACGAAGCTTCCATGCTCCATGAAGTAATGGATGATACATTAGAACTTCTTATTGATACACGCTGGGAAAAAGCCATTATGGTTGATGACCGTCAAATAAAGCTTCACGATGGAACGTATTTATTGCGAAATGGGGATAAGCTAAGACTGACTAAAAAGCTACCTTATGCATACGAACAGCTTCTTCAATCGCTACCGAAAGAGACCTTTTTATCATTCACTCAGCACTTAAATTCATTAAAATTCTCTCTTTATGATTGTATTTACTGTCACAACACATTATGTTTTTTACCGACAGACGGTGATACAAAAGGTGCTAATTTTATCATTTATGACAATGAGGAGAAAATTTGTGCCGTTCAGCATTTATTCGAACGAGGCACGCATCACCTAGATCGATTTGAATATACCGTTAATGATGGAGAACGTTCAATGAATCTTTTTTTAGATTAAAGCAAAAGAAAAAAGCTATCTTATCCAAGATAGCTTTTTTCTTATCCTAGTACGACATATCCGTAATAGAATACTAAGATAAGCGCAATTACAAGAACTGCCCAAGCAACGCCTGTACGCTTTCTTTTTTCAGTACGAACAAGTACCATTTCCATTCCCACAAGCACTAACACTCCGGCAATTCCTTTAATGAGCGCTGCGCCTTGAAAATGGTACCAAGCTGCTAACATATGCAGACCTGATACTAATACTAATAAGTATAGGAGTCTCGCCACCATATGTAGAATTTTTTGACCTTTAGCTTTACCTGCTCGATGTAAAATCAACGAAACCACAAACGAGATAATTAATAATGTCCAAAGCGTTACATGAATATGTAGTGGAGCCATTCATCTCACGTCCTTTCTGAAAATATCATATCATGAAAACCTTTCCTTCACCAATAATATAAGGAAGAAAAAGGATTTTTAGCGACCGCGTCCATAAGTAGCATACCGAATGAGTTTTTCAAGGGGTCCATCTGAAAATAGGCTCATCCATATCCGGCTTCCCAGCAGTTGAATAAAAATGATAATCCCCGCAATAGCCAAACCTTCTACAATTGAAATATGTCCGTAGTATCCTAACCCATATGAGTAAATCCGTAGTATCCTAACCCATATGAGTAAAAAAGAAATGTGCATACAATGGACTGGACAATATAATTAGTTAAAATCATTCTCCCCAAAAAGGCAAATGGCTGCATGACTTTTTGAATAGATACACTTCGCATAGCTAATGTGACCAACGTTACAATAAAAATTGCTCCTGCCGTTCCTCCAATTGTATCGTGAATATACGATGTCGCTACATTGTGATCTAAAACATAGGGCAATACAGATGATGCTGCATACACGATGAATGAAATAAGACAAAGCCACTTTGTCTCCACTATATATTCTTCTATTTCTTCGAACCACTCGCTTTTTGCCATAAAACCGCCTAATAAAAACAGTGGAAATAGCGATAAAAACAGAAAAGGAACGGTATTTAAATTATATGCGTAGTACCAATCAAGCAAGCGCTGATGAAAGATTGACGCAAAACTTCCGTGTCCATATGCTTGAAGCGCTTGGTCAATAATAGGCTGGTGAATTCCCGCTGCTGTCTCTCCTTCGTTAACAAAAGCCGCTACTGTTAAAATAACAATCATAATCACAGCATAAATGCTAAATATTCCGGTTCCCCACGCTAATATCACTTCTTTCTTTGCTTCTTGAAAAAATAGCATGTTCAAAGCAAAGAAGCTGTACATCACAATCATATCACCGTGCCAAATAAATAAAGCATGAATAGCCCCAACGAGAAGCAAAGCCGTGATTCTTCGTACATAAAAAGGAGTAAAGCTTACTTGCCTTTCGTATGTACGCTGGAACATTTTCATAAAACCAAATCCAAACAAAATAGCGAGCAGCGCGTAGCATGTCTGCCCTACAACTACATCAACTAATCCATTAGCAACATAGTTCATTCTTGAACCGTCCAACAAATTATGGTCGTAATAGGAAGCAGGTGAATAAAAATTCGGCATGTTTATGAGCAAAATACCAATAAGCGCGATTCCTTTTAATACATCTGCTGCCTCAATGCGCTGTTCTTTATCAGCTGCGTTCATTTTGAAACGTTTCATTCTTTCACACCTTACATTATTTCATTATTGCTTTCACATTATATCGAACGCAAAAGTTTTTCTTCAATGTTTACTATTTCCATTCCTCTCTTTAATGTTTTGCTTCCTCCCTGCATATAGATAAAGAAAAAGCATTAATCACCTTTTTGTCTAGGCTTCATATGCTGTTACTAGACTAAATTAAAAGGGTGTTTGCCTATGCCTGCCATTGTTGGTGTTGTTAATCTTAACAGTGTTGGTTCAGCCAGCGTCTTTCATATTGGAGATGTTTATACAATAGCCCCTATTTCCACTGCTAAAACATTTGCTGGCGCAGGTTCGTTTAATACAGGTGACGGATTATATGTTGTGAATCAGCAGAGCTCAACCAATACGTCAGACAATGATGTAAATGACCAAAATGTTGCTGGAAATCTATAATAGAAATGAAGCTCATACAGGAGGATGCTTATGAACTTTTACGTGAATCAAAGTATCTGTATTCAAAGTATGAAAATCAGTGCCGTAAGTAACTCTTCAGTACTTCAAATTGGAAGCGTAGGTGTTATTAAACCGAACTCAAATCTCTTTAATACAGGAGGGTTTACAGGCGCTGCACCTACTGAAACAAAAAAAGGCATTCTTGGATCTGTTTCTCCTTCTACCTTTACTCCCGGAACCGGTGCGGGCACTGCCCCAGCTCCTTTCTCACAGTCGTTAACTCCCCCAGTTCGAGACAACGACTGACATGTTACAACCTTCATCGCCATATGTATATATATAACTATTTTCTTTATCAGAAGATAAGGGAATTGAGGTGATTGAAGGTGGATAACATGGACTATATTCAGCAGGTACATCAGTATGTTCAGCAAATGTCTTCGTATATTCAGCAGCAAGAAGGACGCATTGCTCAGCTTGAAAAAAACGTACAAGAACTTCAGAAAAAAATAAAAGAGTTAGGTGAACAGCCACCTATTAAAATTGATAAAATTGAATATAAATTTGAACAGTTAAAAATCGATTCATTAGATGGAACATTAAATATTGGATTAAACCCTCTTACACCTGATAATTTAGAAGATATCATTATCAATGAGAAACCAGAAGTAACGTTTTCGCAAGGAGCTCAGCCACAGGGGCAACCGCCTCAAGGTGAGCAGCCGGGACAACCCGGAGGTCCTGGACCGCAAAATCCTAGCTTAAAACCGTTGAACCGCCAGCTAGAAAAACAGTGGGTCTCTGATATCCACGAAACGATTTTAGCTGAACTTAATCAATATGGATTTTCTATGGTTCAACATGTGCTTGATGAGCGCTCGATGATGATTGATGAATCGTACTACGAGTTTATTTTAGAAGATATTAAAAAGCAGCTGCAGCAGCGGATTACTTTTTATATACAGCAAGTTCAGCCGGAAGAAATGGAACGAAATTTTGAACAAATCAAACCTCAAATTATCGGTAAACTTTATGAAGATATGAAAAAAGGAATTGACGCATTTTTAACGTATTTACCTGAATCTTTAAAGAAAGGTGGACCTCCTTCATGAACTTTAACGTTGTAAACCGCGAATTGCTTGTTGGAGACGTTAGTATTACAGGCGTATCTTCTTCTTCTCTTTTTTTAATTGGTGATGCCAATTACATCTCTCTATCCTCAACATTTGATACGCCGGCTGAATCGTTGATTATCGGACCTTATGTGCCACTATCGTTATCATAAAGGAGCTTACGTATGCTTTCACGCACATCTTCTGTTAATTATATAGAAATTAATTCCTTGTCGGCGAGCTCCTTTTGCCAAATTGGAGATTCAACAGAAATTCATCTACTTAATAAAGCTTTAGCCGATCGGAGACAGTATCCGTTTTTCTACGGTCGAGAAGGAAACTTTGATGATTACGCTATCTTTAATGAGCCTATTCCTCATGGCGATTATGAACCTATTCCCGTTCAAACATGGAATGAAATACCTTTGATCCGCGTTAACAGAATTGATATAAAAGGGTGCTCATTCTCATCAGTTATTCATATTGGATCAACGTGCAATGTTTATGCAGAAGCCCGCATTAAGCATATTCGGGAACTGATCAACGATGAACCTTCAAAGGAAGCTGAAACAGGAACATCAAGTAGTGCTTCTTCACAAGCTAGCAGCAGTGAGTGAACCTTTTAAAAAGCTGCTCATATACTAAATTAATATCATGAAAAAAGGGTGTGAATCTCATGCCAGCAATAATTGGACCCGTTAGTATCATGAGCGTCGGAGGCGGTGTCGTAACGTTTGGAGAT
The DNA here is from genome assembly GCF_056395685.1 of Priestia sp. 10L35. Classification (NCBI taxonomy): domain Bacteria; kingdom Bacillati; phylum Bacillota; class Bacilli; order Caryophanales; family Bacillaceae; genus Priestia; species Priestia sp. 10L35. Next base: position 404,445 of record NZ_JBFTKA010000005.1, read on the forward strand.
ACGTTTTATGTTTCTCCAAAAAGTGCCGCTAAAACAGCGTCAGGCTCTGGTTCTTTAAATACAGGTAACTTTGTTAATACTAATAACGGCATTTCAGGAACAAATACGTTAGATCCAGATTTATTCGATCAAAATATAGCAGCAAATGCTTAAAAAAACCCCTTATCTTTGCTATTAAAGCGGATAAGGGGTTTTTTATTCACTTGGATTTTCGGCTGTTTGATTTCTTGGTTTTAGGTAATTTAGAAGAAGGCTGTTTACGAATCCATTTAATAAAAGAGCTAATTTTAGAATCAGCTTGTAATAAAGAAATCGTATTAAGACGAATGGCTAATTCATCATTTGTGTATAACGCATGAATTTGTTTATGACACGGAATACATAAGTTTGCTGTTGGTTCAAATGCTCCGCCCATTTCCTTTGGCGTTAAATGATGTACGGTCGTCAAGACATCCTGCCTTCCGCATAATTCGCATGTTCCTATCCGCCTGTCTTTTTTCTTCATATAGATTTCCTTCCCTATAAAGTTTCTACTCTTACACTAGTTCCTTTGCCAGAAGGCTCGGACGGCTCAACAATCAAACGTTTTGGCAGGCGAGCACGAAGTTCTTGCACGTGACTGATGACTCCAATTGATAAATTATTGGACTGAAGTTTTTCAAGCGCTGTTACCACGGTATCAAGAAGCTCTCCATCAAGCGTTCCAAATCCTTCATCTAAAAAGAAAAACTGCAGCGGATACTCTCCTCTTAGCTGAATTTGTGCAGATAATGAAAGGGCCAAAGCCAGGGAAGTTAAAAACGTCTCTCCACCAGATAAAGTTGAAACCGGACGTTTTACTCCTCCATTTGCATCATCTCTCATAATAAAGCCGCCTTGGGAATCAACTTCAATCGCATAGCGCTGACGTGTTAATATACCCAGACGCTCTGAAGCATCTCGGCTAACGGACATCAGCTGTTCTTCAGCAATATATTCCACGAAAGCATTTCCTTTAAATACTGTTTGAAGCTTTTGATACTGTTCAAATAACGCTTGTTTTTCTTCACGGTCCTGTTCAAGCACTAAAAATCGCTCATGCCGTTCTTTGACGCTTTTTAACGTTTGCTCAGCTGCTCCCTTGAGCTGAACCGCTTCTTTCACAGCCGCTTTTATATCATGAAGCAGCTGCTGAGTTTCTTCAAATTGGTGCTCTTCTATGGACTGGTGATTCAGCTGAATATTTAACTGTTCAATTGATGACTTCATCTGTTTTATATTGTCCCAATAAGCCTGAACAGTTTCATCCAACAATTTCATCTCATCATGTGATAACAAAGCTTGCTGAACTTCTTTTCCTTCGCTGAATAAAGAATTCCCTACCGCTTCTTCCCATTTTTCAGCTGCCTTTTTATACTGGATATGAGCTGTTTCTAGGGACTCGCTCGCCGCTTTTTCATCCATTTGCAGCGTTTGATACGCTTTTTGAACAGTCTGCCAATGTTGATATGCCTGCTGTTCATTCGTCTCTAACTCCGCAAGTAAAAGAACTGTTTTTTGCAGCGCCTGTTCAATATCTTCTTGATCTGTAAGCGTACGCAAGCGTTCAATTTGCGAGTGAACAAGAGATTGTTTATGAGACAGCATTGCTTTTAATTCTGTAAATTCTTTTTCGCCCGCATATTTCTCTTCTTTTAGACGTTCGATTTTCTTTTGCTGATTTTCAAAAAATACGCTACTTTTTTCAATTCGAGCCTTTATTGTCTGCTCTTCTTTTTCTCTTTCAGTCAGCTTTTCATTAATTTTTTCCATCTCTTCAAATACAAAGGAAGGATAGTCTTGTTGAAAAGCTTCTTTTCCTGCTTGTAGCGCCTGTTTTTGCTGATTTATCTTTCCTTCTAATTCAGCTTGTTCTTTTTGATAATGAGCAAGCTCTAATTCAATCTTTTCAAGACTTTGCTGGACCTTTTGTATCTGCCCAAGAATTGCTTGCTGTTTTTCACTTACCTGCAAATAATCCTGCTCAAGAGATTTGATTTCAACTTCTATTTTCTTAACATAATGCCCAAAGGCATCTGTATCCATTTCTCCTAAAGCAGGAACTTCGCCAGCTTCATTCATAAACTCAGCTAACTCAGGTATTTTTTCAACAAGAGGTTTAGCTAGCTGTTCAAGCTGCATTTTGAGCGACGAATAGCTAAATCGCTGTTCACGCAACTGATTGACTTGATCTTCGAACTGATCCGCTGATTCAGTTGTGACGTCACCTTCTTGTTGGTGTAACACGGGGTTAGGGTGATGCTCAGAGCCACAAACCGGACAAGGCTCTCCTTGGGTCAGCTGCTCGGCTAATTGATGAGCCAGACGGCGTGACCATTCTTTTTCTTTGCGTCTTTTTAGATGGCTCATTAAACGATCTGCTTGTTGAAAAAGCTGCTGAAACTCTTTTTCCCGCTCACATACAGTGTGATACAAGCCTTGAATATCTGAAAATACCCCTTTACTTTGTTCTATTGTTTGCTGATCTCTCTCTTTGTGTGTTTGTTTTTGTGTGTACAAATGCTTAAGCCGTTCGGCTTTTTCTTTATACGTTTTTTGACCTTCATCTAGGTTTTTTTTATCGTTATTCCATACTTGATAACGGTAAAATGCTTGCTGAACAGCCTGCCGATAATCAGGTTGAATCTCCACTTTTGTTAATGTTTCCTTTAACTCTTTTTGAAGAGTCAAACCTTGCTGATACCGCTGATCCGCTTCCATTAATTCATCATTTTTCGTTTGAATTGCCTGCTGCTTTTGCTGAAGAGAAACTTCCGCTTCTTTTATTTCTTGCTGACCTTCTTTAATTTGTTTTTGAAGATCAGAAGCTTGTTGAAGCTGTTCTTTTTGAACAACCAATTTGGGCTGCTGTTCATTTTTTTGTAAGCGAGCCTGCTCATATAAGTTATTTGAGCGCTTATATTCCTCACTTTTTTGAACAATTTGTGCTTTTAATTTTTCTACTTTATCTTCATAAAGCTTCTGCTGTTTTTCAGCTTGTTCAAATGTTTCTAAATAGGGAAAAAGACGTTCTGCCTGCTGAGCTTTCGTCAGCACATCTTGCTTTTGTTTAATCTCCTCTTCCTGCTTAGAAGCATACACTAGTTTTTCTTCTAGCATTGTTTTTTCCTGCTGCGCTTTCCAAAGAGACGCCTGCTGATCGTATCTTTCCTGCAAATCAGACGCTTCTTTTTCTCGTTTTTCCAAAAGTACAATGCTATCACTTACAAGTTGCTGGGCTTCCGCTACTTTCTCTGTTGAAGCTTCACCTAATCCCGTTTGTTCTGCCGTAATCTTATCTAGGTCTGTTTTTAGCTGCTGAACTTGATAGCGTATTTTCTTACTAAGCTGATCTCCGTACTGCTCGAGATTAAAAAGACGCTGCAGCATTTGACGGCGCTCCGTCCCTTTTAATGATAAAAACTCTGCAAACTTTCCCTGTGGTAATACAACAGCTCTTGTAAAATCATCAATAGTTAAACCGAGAAGTTCCTGTACCTGCTGATTTACATCATTCGTTTTATCTGCTAATACGTACGTTTCATCTTCGATTTCAATCAATCGACTTGAAGCTGATTTCACACGCAGTTCATCCGTTCGTTTGAAGCTTCGTTCAACAGTATAGCGTTTTTTATGACTAGCGTTTTCCAGCTCGAACGTAAACGATACTTTCAGTTCATTTTCCCCGTGATTTAAAATTCCTTGTGTATTATTTGCTGCACGCTCTACTTTTCCGTATAAAGCTAGTGTAATGGCATCCAAAATGGAGGATTTCCCGCTTCCTGTAGGACCAAATATTCCGAAAACACCGCCTGAACACAGCGCTTCAAAGTCGACAGTTTGTTTTTCTCTAAAACTGTGAAGCCCCGAAACGGTCAAGTTAATAGGTTTCATTTTTCATCCTCCTTTCCCGATACTTCTTCATCGTTAATCAAGGTTAAAAACAGTTTGACTAATTCATCATCAGGTGCCCCTCCGCCGGTTTGCCTGCTGTAGAACTTTGTAAACAGTTCTTCGATCGGCACTTCTCGCTGTGAACGTGTTTCAAGTGCTAGTTCTTCTGCTTTGAATACTGGACGGATATGAATAAAGCCTGGATGAAGCTTGCGAAGACGATGGATTTCTTCTAATGAAAGTGCATCTTCTACGTGAACTTCTAAATCAACCCATGCCTGCGCATCTTTCTGTTCATCAAGCCACGTATATACTTCTAGCAGTCCGTTTTTTGCTTTCCAACGTGTCAAAGGCTTTCCGCTGGATAATGGAATTTCGGTCATTTCGACCTCTTTTCCTGGCTGAGCGTCTAAAATGGTAACAGACTTTGCATAGCCTGACTCTGAAAAGCTATAGGCAAGAGGTGACCCAGAATATCTTGCAAGGGTGCTGGCGCGATTGATCATTTGCGGGCGATGCAAATGTCCTAGAGCTACATATTGAGCATTAGCAGGTAAACTAGTTGCCGCCACCGTATAAGCTCCTCCTACTTCAATTGGACGTTCTGAGTCCGTTGAACTTCCCCCTGCTACGTAAATATGACTCATGGCAATATTAACGGTATCTGTTGTGAACTGCTCACTCATTTTATCAAAAATACCTTTTACTCTGGCATCATATGAGTTTCGAAGAGCCAGCTCATCATTTTCTTCTGCTAACAGTTCCTTTAACCTTGATTCAGATGGGTAAGGAAGAGCCGCAACCTTTAACACTTCATCTGATGTAGGAATGTGAATGCTTTCTACATCGGTAGTAGGCAAACCAAGAAGCGTAATATTTTGATGAACAGCTAATGGAGAAGCCGCCGACAGCCGATCTGGGTTGTCATGATTACCTGCAATAACAATAATCGGACGTTTTCCATTGTTGCTCAACCTAGACATACTTTCGTAAAAAAGCTGCTCTGCCGCTGCTGGAGGGTTAACCGTATCAAAGGCATCTCCCGCCATGAGAATAGCATCTATCTTTTCTTCTTCCACAATGTCTGCCAGTTCATCTAAAAACTGTGCTTGCTCAGCTAGACGGCTTCGACCTTCTAACGTTCGCCCCAAATGCCAATCCGCTGTATGTAATAAACGCATGTTACTCTCTCCTTATTGGTGAAAAAGAAGAAGACTATCGCCTTCTTCTTTTTTTATATTTCAACAGCATGTCCACCATCTAAAAAGTACAGATAGCGATGCTGCACAGGTTGTTTTACAATCCGCTCAATGGCCTTTGCGTAAAGCTCTAACTGAATGCGGTATCTGTCAATTAGAAATGGTTTTGCTCGTTCAAAATCCCCTTGAAAACGATGCGAAATGTTATCGGTTTTAAAATCAAGTAAAACGAGACCTTCTTCCGTTTCATACAAACAATCAATAATACCTTGCACTAAAATTGTTTCGTCTTCCTGCTCCCAATGATCATAGATTTCTTTAGCGGAGACACCTAAACTAAAAGGCATCTCTCTATAAAGCGTGCGAGCCGTTCGAATACCTTGTGCAATGTCACTGTCTAAAAAGTCTGCTACATCATTTGCATCAACAGCATCCGCTTGTTCTTGCGTCAATAATTCTTTGGTAACCATTGATTGAATAAAGTCTTGAACCATTTCAAGGGTATAAGCTTTATTTAATGGAAGCTGCTGCATAACGGCATGTGTAGCTGTTCCTCTTTCAGCTCCTGTGAGAGATTTCTCTTGAAGAAACAGCGGACGATTTTCAAGAGGTGCTTTAGATCCTCGAATGAGATCGTCGCTTCCACCTACGTCCGTCAGCTGCTGCTGCCTTTTTAGTTCAGAAACAGATTGCTTCGAACGATGAACGGAAGCTACACGATAATCATAAGACCAATTTAAGCGTCTATACACTTCGTCTTTATAATCGCTCGATTCTGAAACTGGCTCATGCTTTTGAAGAGCGTTTAAAAGCTCTTCATGATGCTGCTGCTCTTCAAGAGGCTGCTCGGCTAAATCATCTGCTAATAACGTTGAAAGTTTCCAGCTTGAAGCATGCTGATGAATCACCTTGGCCGGCTGGACCTCTCCTTCAACCATATGACTAACATTTTGGTGACGGATTAAAGAAGGTCCAATCCAGTCTAAATAACATTTTGCATCTCTTCTCACGTGAGCTGGAAGCGTCCAATCTTCATGTGCCATAACGGAGCTCCATTGTCTGAGCTTTTCTGGTGCATCTTTTACTGTTCCGACTAAAATAAGTTTTTCTTTCGCACGCGTCAAAGCTACGTATAATACCCGCATTTCCTCTGCCATGCTTTCTTTTTTCATTTTTTTCTTCATGGTCTGCTGAAGAAGAGTAGGGTACGTAATACGCAGTTTTGGATCAATATATTTAGATCCAAAACCTAGTTCTTTATCGAGTAAATATGCTTTATTCAAGTCCATTAAGTTAAACTGACGAGCAAGACCAGCTACAAAAACAACAGGAAACTCAAGACCTTTACTGCTGTGGATCGTCATCAAACGCACCACATCTTCTTGTTCTCCCAGTGCTCGAGCAGCTCCTAAATCGTTCCCTCGGTCCTGCATGCGTTCAATAAAACGTAAAAATCGAAACAGACCTCTAAATGAAGTTGCCTCGTACTGGCGAGCGCGATCGTAAAGAGCACGTAAATTGGCTTGACGCTGTTTCCCGCCAGGAAGTCCGCCAACAAATTCAAAGAAACCCGTATCGCGGTAAATTTGCCATACCAGTTCTGACAAAGAGCTTTGTCTAGCTTGTGTTCTCCATGCTTTTAACTGCTCATAGAAATACTTTACTTTATCGCGAAGTTCTTCATCATCTGAAGCCGCTAAGTACGTTTTTAACGCATCGTAATACGTTCCTTTCTTTTGCTCTGCTCTCAGTGTAGCTAACTCTTCATCTGAAAGCCCTACTACCGGTGAGCGAAGAACAGAAGCTAACGGAATGTCTTGATGCGGGTTATCTACTACTTTTAATAAAGACATCATAATCATCACTTCAGTAGCATCAAAATAACCTGTTGATAAATCGGCATAAATGGGCACGCCTTCTTGCTTAAATTCATCCATAATCTGCGCAGCCCAAGGCATAGAACGAAGCAAAATAACAAAGTCACGATACGTCACATTTCTCATGATATCGAGCTTGCGATCATATATTTGAAAGCGGTTTTGAACGAGTTCTTTGATTTTACGCGCCATTGCTCTTGCCTCTAACTGAGCCGTTTCAAGCTCTGCTTCTGAAAAAGCGACGAGAGAAGAATCCGATTCTTCTTCCCCTCCTTCTTCTGCATTTTCTTTTGCAATGAGCAGAAGCTCCGTTTCCATTCCTTCCGCTTTTGGATACGATGCTCCTAATTTTAAAGAAGCATCATCGTCATATGCAATTTCTCCTACTTCTTCATCCATCAGCTGATTAAAAATAAAGTTTGTAGCATCAAGCACTTGAGAACGACTGCGGAAGTTTTTATTCAAATCGATACGTTTTCCGAACTGGCGACCATCTTGTGTAAAGCGCTTGTACTTTGTTAAGAACAAAAATGGCTCCGCTAAACGAAAGCGGTAAATGGATTGTTTTACATCTCCAACCATAAATAAATTCCCTTGTTCTTCACTATCTCTCGTCACTAATTTAATCAGTGTTTCTTGAACCATATTTGTATCTTGATATTCGTCAACAAGCACCTCTTCAAACTGAGTACGATATTTTTGGGCAATGGACGAAGGCTTAAGCACTCCATCTTCTTTTACACTCAAGATTTGCAGGCAATAATGTTCTAAATCAGAAAAGTCCACTAACCCTTTCTCTTTTTTCATATGTTCATATCGTTCACCGAAGCGCTGAACTAAAAAGATTAGCGTTTCAATAACGGGCTTCATTTTCTCAAAATCAGCCATGTAGCCGTGCAAAGGCCTAGAAAACAAATCAGCATGAAGTTTTTCAAGACTTGTTTTAGCTTTTTTGCGAAGCTCTCCGAAATCATCTAAAAGCTGCGAGTCGTATGCTTCTCCTTTACATGGCTTTAAACGAGTAAAATTCAAATTCTGCATTTCCTCATGCAAATCAGCAAAAGAATGCTTAGAAGCACTGATCAGCCGATGAATTTGAGCCAGGTCTTCCTCTGCATTAACGGCGCGAGGAGCAGGCCCTCCTGGCAGCTTTGTTAACTCTAAGCCCTGTTTTAAAATCGACTCAATGCCCATTAGCTGCGTTGTTACTTCTTGTAAAAGAAAAGATAGAAACGGAAGTGAATCAATAGAAGAGTCTTCTGTCACATCATATTGACTCACGATCATTTCAAGCCAGCCGTTTGGGTCAGGGTTAGATCTTGCAAAGTCATACAGCTTTCTTACCATAAGCTGAATATCTAAGTCATTTCTGTCACTTGTATAACGATCAATTAAATCAAAGAATCGCTCGTTCTGTTCAATACTGTACTGTTCTTCAAACAATTCTTCTAATACTTCTTCACGCAGAAGATCGGCTTCCGTATCATCTGCAATCCGAAAACCAGGGTCTACATCAATCAAATAATAATACGTTCGAATGACTTCTAAACAAAAAGAATGGAGCGTAGAAATCGACGCACGGTTTAATAAATTAAGCTGTCTGCGCAAGTGCAAAGAAGATGGATTCTTTTTTAACTCTTTTTCCAATGCTTCTCCAATTCGATTTCTCATTTCGGCTGCAGAAGCATTTGTGAACGTAGCAACGAGTAATCTATCAACATCGATTGGCTCATCACCCATCGTAATCTTTTTAATAATACGTTCAACTAAAACCGCTGTTTTTCCTGAGCCAGCCGCCGCGGCTACTAATATATCTTGACCGGATGAAACAATGGCTTTCCACTGATCATCTGTCCACTGGGAGTCGGCCGGTTTTACGTGTATATCTTCATTCATCTCGTTTGGCCTCCTCTCGAATTTTATCTAAAATAACACTTTGACTCTCTGTACTAAGCTGACGATATTCGTTGTTTTCCATTGATTCATCGAACTGACAAATTGAGCGGTATTCACAAAACGCACATGGTGTTTTATCTTTTAGTTTATAAGGCGAAATGTCAATTTTCCCATTTGTAATCTCTGTACCTGCCTCCACAAATTTACCTCGCACATACTGACGGAGATGTGTAAAATCTTCTTCGCTCGCAACCGAAGAATTGGAATAAAAGCCCCCTGTCTTTTTAATGCCAGCTGATATAACCTGTGAGTGCCCTGATTCTAACGTTTCGTCCATTAACCTTACTGCTTCCTCGTCTCCTACAAGCAGTCCTTTCATTTTAAACTTCTTGAAGATTTCAGCTTCAATTTGATCAGGCTGTAATGCTTTAGTGCTGTTGATCATTGGATTATGAACGTGGAAATAAAGAACGCCAGCAGGCAATGCTCCTCTATTATCATGAAGAAGCTGTTCAGCATACGTCACGACTATGTCTAAATAAGCTAAAATTTGAAGAGATAAACCGTAGTACACTTCCACTAAGTTTAATGCTTTATCGCTTGATTTATAGTCGACAATACGCAGTAAAAGTCCTTTTGAGCTTTCCGCTTTATCTACCCTGTCAATTCTGCCAACGAGTTCCATCGTATGGCCATTTGGCAGTGTGAACTGCATAGAAGGCAGCTCTGCGCTAGGTCCAAATCCAAGCTCCAATCCAACGGGAACAAAGCCGCTCATCTTAGCGTGCTCACTTAACACAAGCGACGCACGTTCAATAATTTGCTGCAGCTTATGTGTTAAATAGTGGTGGCGATTCGAGCTCAATAAAATCTCATTTTGCAAGCGCGGAGCAAGCTCATGCACTGCAGCCGTAGAAAGCTGCTGACAGTCTTTTCTCGTTAAGTTCTTCCATTCTTTTTGACCGCCGCGAAGTTCGTCTGAAATCATTTTCAACGCCGCGTGAAATAACTCGCCTATGTCAGGAGCCGCCAATTTGAAAACTTTTCGTTCTTTAAGCTTGAGCCCGTGAGAAGCAAAATGCGCATATGGACAGGCTTCAAATTTTTCCATTCTCGATACGCTTGCTTGAATATGCTTTCCATACAGACGCTGACTCGTTTTCTTTGTTAACCGTTTTGCTTCATTTTGATAAAATAAGCTGCTTAGTACTTTCCCACTGTATGAGTTCCAATCTGAATTTTCCACATAAAAATTATACACATCCCACCAAGCGGAACTCATCGGATAATGGCGTTTCCATCCTTGCAGCTGGCTGGCTAAATGCGCGATGCTCGTTAAAGGATTTGTAATATAATCAACTTGCTTTTCTTCTTCTAAATCTGTAGGTTCCGTCATTAACAGTTTTTCCTGCAGGAGCGGAAATAGCTCTTTTACTCGATTAATAACGAGTGAAGGCAGCAGGGTCTTCCCTTCCTCATTGGCAAGAGGATACGAAACATAAAGTTTTTCCGAAGAGCTGGAAAGTGCTAAATAAATGAGAAATTGTTCGTCAAACAGCTTTTGTCTTCCGGTTGGCGCAAGTAATAAACCTGATTCAAGCAGCTGCTCTCTCTCCTTCTCAGATAACAGGCCATCGCTTTTGGGTTTAGCTGGAATCACACCGTCATTTACACCTAACACAAAGCTTGCTTTGATATCGGATAAACGCGAACGCTCAAAACTTGCCACAACCACTTGATCCAGTGCAGGCGGAACAAGTGCAAACTGCATGCTGTCAAGCCCTGTCTCAAATAGATCTGCAAACAAAGAAATCGATACTTTCTCTTCTCCCATCATTTCAACAAACTGATCAAATAAGTGAAGAATTGCTTTCCATACCTGCTCGTGCTCTCTTGCTTCTTGAAGCTTTCCTTCTTCTTCACATCGATTGCGCAGCGCTTCTATCTTTTGTGGAATATCTAAATTCGTTAAAAAACGATAGAGCGCTTCTGCTTTTTCTTTTCCTATTTTCCCTTGTTTTAATTTTTGCTGAAGCGAATAAATAGGAGGAACAATCATATTTTTTAATTCATTTATTTTTTGCTCAAAAGCAAGCTCTTCGTCCGTTTTCCCAAGGTTCATGTCTTCAAGCGAACGATATTTTCTGTAGGTAAATGGTTCCTTGCTCGTCCACTTAGATCCTTGAATACCGTAAGCGAGTACATAATTTTCTAATTCATCCATCTCTTCGCGAAGCTGGTGCACATCAGATGACAAAGGAAATAAAAGATCTGTTTTCACTGCTCGAAAGATGGTTTCATATCGCCATGACCCGCTTACCACCTCTAACACTGAGCGAACAAATTCAACGAGTGGATGGTGAAACATCGCTCGTTTTTGGTCAATAAAGTACGGAATTTCATAATCTCGAAAAATGGTTTGAAGCAAGTCATGGTAATCTTCTGCATTTCTAACAATCAAGGCAATATCACGGTAGCGATAGCCGCGATCGCGTACAAGTGAAAGTACTTCTCTTGCAATCCCTTCAACTTCTGCTCTTCGGCTAACAGCCGGTAGCAGCTGAATGTGCTCGGGCTCTGACTGAAATTCCGGCGTTGGCCGTTCATCATAATATCGTTCTAAATAGGCAAGCTCTGGACTGTTTTGATGCCTTTTTTGTTCGTTAAATACGATTGGCTCTTGAATCTCTATACCGTTTTCAGCCGCCAGGCCCATTATTTCTTGGTACGTTTCGCTCGTTAATCGAAACAAGTGCAAGTCATTTGGAATAAAATCTTGATATGAATAATCAGAAGTCACCGCTATTTTTACTTCTCTACAAACTTTCATCAGCTCTACTAATACGGTTAATTCTTGAGGAGTATAGTGATGAAATCCATCTACATAAATCGTTGCTTGAGCAAGATAGCCAGAAGACGCTACTTTTTCACTCAGCAGCTTCAAATAATCTTCTCCATCTACATATTTCGTCATCAGCTGTTTTTCTAATTCTCCGTAAATGAGATGTAAATCATGTAATTTATCAGCAAGGACTTTCTCATCTTCTGCTTGAAGCTTTTTCTTCATCTCTTCGAGAGACGGGGCATCTACTGTGTACTGTTTAAATTCTTTAACCATTTTTTCCAGTTCTTCAATAAACCCTGCTTGTTCTGAAGAATTCGCAAACAGTCGAAGCTCTTCTTTTTGATGTTCGATAATTTTTTTAAGCATCATATGAATACCTGTTTGATCCACATGATAGCGGCTAATACCTCCAACTTCTTGCAGGATACGCCATGCAAGACGTGTAAAACTATAAACTTGAGCACGCATCATGCCTTCTAACCCAGGTGTTTGAACAAGCGCATACTCCGACTGAAATGTCATCTGTTCAGGTACAATATAAATAAGTGGATGCCCAAGCGGAGCATTTAACAGCTCTTGGCGCATGCTATTTAAAAGATATTCCGTTTTCCCGCTTCCTGAACGTCCTAATAAAAACTGTAGCCCCACGTTTTCACCCCTTCATTTTTTTCTCTATGTTTTCATTTGTTTAAGTACAAAATGGATAAACGCCACGTAAACACGTGACGCAGTCGTCAAAATTTTATAGTGATAATCATCTAAATCTCTCTATCTCTCTCCTTATTATTTTACTGAACTTGCAGACAAAATTCCACTTTGCCGATATGTGAAATGCTGGATGCAACAAAAAAACTTTTCAGTAGTCAAAAGACCACTGAAAAGTTTTAGAAAAGCGAATTATTTTCTACTTTTACATCATGATTCCACCATCTACATGAAGTGTTGTACCGTTAATATAGTTGGACTCATCAGATGCTAAATACAGATAAGCATAACCAATGTCAGAAGGCTGACCTAATCTTTGTAAAGGAATAGTGGATTTCATTTGATCAATGATTTTGTCTGGCATCGCCTTCACCATATCCGTCTCAATAAACCCGGGAGCTACAGCGTTTACATTAATTCCTTTTCGTCCCAGCTCTTTAGCCCATGTTTTTGTCATTCCTACTACGCCTGCCTTTGTCGCCGCATAGTTTGTTTGACCAACATTTCCATATACGCCAGATACCGAAGATGTGCTAATAATTTTCCCTTTACCTTGAGCAATCATATGCGGTACCACTGCTTGTGTACAGTGAAAAACGCCTGTAAGGTTTACGTTGATTACTGCTTGAAAATTTTCAACTGATAATTTGGTTAGCATTCCATCTCTGGTGATACCTGCATTGTTAATTAAAATATCTATTTTAGAGTAGCGTTTCACTACTTCTTCTACCATTGCATCTACACTGTCTCGATCCGCTACGTTCACTTGAAAAAATGCTACATCTCCGCCTTCTTCTTTTAGCTGAGCTGCTCGTTCTTCTCCCGTTTTTGCATCGTAGTCAACCATAGCGACCTTTGCACCCTCTTGTGCGAATATTCGAGAAGCTTCGAATCCTAATCCATTTGCTGCACCCGTAATAATTGCCACTTTATCTTTTAATCTCATGTCACCCGCGCTATAAGACGCTTACTAACAACGATTAATCAGCAAGTCGCTTGAATCTCAGTAGCGCATTCCCCTCCTCAAAACGACGCCAAGCACGTCTTAATGATCATTCGGTGCTTTTCTAGTAATGATCCCTCTACTTACATCTTAGTAGTCAAGCTCAAAAATCATTCATATAATTTTTAAGAAAACGTTTTGAAATACATGAGGTGATAATACATGTTGAGAAAAAACACGTATATCTCTAGAAAACAAAGGGTTCATTACTTAGGTGCAACTAGGAATAGACGTCTAATTTATTCCCAGTTTTTTCTTTTATTTTAGCATATTTCTCACAATTGATAAACAAAAAACTTGTTCATTACTGGACAGATACTCTGTATGTGCATTGTTCTTCCAACCGAATAAACAGACAAATAACTTCTTTAAGAAAAATTTTAAGATCCTTTCAAAAATGCTGTTGTATCCCTATAAGAAAAGGCTTTTCTATAGTTTACAATACCCCTTTTGGCTGTATGTATAACAAAAGACTGCCTATTAAAAAGCAGTCTTTCATCACTATTTGTTATATATAAACAAACTATTTGTCATACTGTTTCACTTTAGATTTTTCATTTAATCTTCGTTCAATTTGTTTTCCAACAAGCCATAGAACAAAAATGATGACTAAAACAAGTACTGCTTTCAGAGGCTGTTTCACAAATGAAACAAAATCGGCCCCAATAAAGCTCATCATAAATATCATCACCATTTTACCGGCTAATACAGCCAGCATAAACTGAGCCATACTAACACGTGATAGCCCTGCTACTACATTAATTGCCGAAGACGGGGTAAAAGGGAAACAAAGCATAATAAACAGCGGTCCGAACCCGTGTCTTTCTACCCAAATCATAATCTTTCGAATTTGCGCATGCCGGCTGATGAAATGTAAAAACCTCGCCTGTCCATATTTTCTAAAAATCAAAAAGACAAGCAGTGATCCAACGCAGCTGCCAACCCATGAAATTAAAAAACCTAACCATAAGCCAAAAGCAGCAGCATTGGCCATTACAAACGCAAAAAGCGGCAAGATAGGGATAAACGCTTCTAAAATAGGCAACAGCAGCCCTGGAATGATTCCAAATGATTGATATTGTTTTAATAACTCGAGGACGCCGTCTAACGTCAAATAATGCTTTAATGTTTCAAAATCCATCGAATGTTCTCCTTATTTAAACAACTGTGCTACTTTTCACTTATTGTACTACTTTCCTTTACCAAACAAAAGTTTTACAGCGTTTTACCTTTCCTGTCCTTTTACGCTTGCCATACAGCCTTTATTTACACATACATATTTGGTTGAACAGCCATGCATTTTTTACTGAGACTGTTTTAAATAACGTTTAAACCAGCTTGTTAAATATTTTAGTCTCGCCGTTCGTAAATTAGGCTTACCGCTTCTAGAAAGTTCATGATTAGACTGAGGAAAACGAATAAATTCTACTTCTTTATCTTTTCTTTTCAGGGCCACATAAAGCTGTTCAGCTTGTTCAATTGGACATCTGTAATCCTGTTCGCTATGCAAGATTAACAGCGGTGTTTTAACATTCTCCGCTAAACGAAGCGGCGAGTGGTTCCAAAGTTTTTCCGGATTTTCATAAATATCAGCTTTTAATTCCCATTCGGTAAAATAATAGCCAATATCACTAACGCCGTAAAAACTTGTCCAATTTGAAATAGACCGTTGCGTTACCGCTGCTTTAAACCGATTTGTACTTCCTACAATCCAGTTTGTCATAAACCCTCCGTAGCTTCCTCCTGTTACGCCAAGCTTATCTTCATTAATATAAGAGTAGCGCTTCACTGCTTCGTCAGTCACTGCCATCAAATCCGTATAATCCATGCCTCCGTAATCCCCTCGAACCGCATCTGTAAATGCTTGACCATATCCTCTGCCGCCTCTTGGATTAGAAAAGAGGATATTGAACCCTTTTGATGCAAGTACTTGGAATTCAAGCATAAATGTATGACCATACATAAGATGCGGACCTCCATGGATTTCTAAAATGGTTGGAGATACATCATTGGTAGCAGCAGCTTTTACTACCCAACTGTGGATATGTATACCGTCCGTAGAAGTGGCGTAAAAAGATTCTGCTTGTGTAAGCTGCACATGCTTTAAAAATGAGTCATTAACGTTTGTCAGCTTCACTAATTCCTCTGTTTTTAAATTTAGAGAATAAAGATCTCCGGGATGTGTAAATGTACTGATTGCCACGATAGCTTCCTCACAATTGGGAAGAACAGAGACCTCATATACGTGAGCATTATCCATAAGTACAGAGTCTAGCTTTCCATTCACATTTCCTTTATATATGCCTACAGAACCCTTTTCACTTACGACAAAATAAAATTCTTCATTACTGCCCCACATAATTCCCGCTGCGGTTCTACCAAAGTGAAAATCTCCTGCTACCATATCTCCTATTTCTAAGTCTATGCCAGCAGTGATACAAGCTGTTTTTTGGTTAGAGATCTGATAAATATATATGTCATTCATTGAAGCCGATCCGTATGTACGTTCATTTCCAATGTATGCTATGTATGACCCATCCGGTGACCACGAAACTTGATGAAAATATCCTGTTTCCGCTGTAATAGATGTTACTTTTTTAGTATCACGATGCAAAATAAACACATCCATCGTTAGCGATAAATCCGGATTCTCTCCTCGGCTGCTGCAAAATACAATTGAGTTTGCATCAGGGGACCAGCACCCAACAGAGTGATGATAAGGTCCATCCGTTAAAAACGTCACTTCTTTGTTTTTAAGTTTAACGACGGCAACTTGAGCATATTCACCTTTTAAATAACCGCTAACATCGGATTTGTACAATAGACGCTCCACTTCGTAAGGCTGAGGATATTCATGATTTTGTTCAACTCTTACAGCTTTTTCTCCTACTTTTGTAGAAAACATAATTTCGTCACTATAAGGAGACCACACCGGATTGCTAACGCCTTTTTCAAGATCTGTGAGTGCTTCTGCTTCTCCTCCTGCCGCTGCTAATAGATAGAGCTGAACGCTCTGACTGCGATCGGATAAAAAAGCAATCCACTTGCCATCAAGGGACCATACTGGAGAATGATTGTTTCCTTTACAGTAGGTTAATTGCTTTGTTTTTTTCGTTTCAAGATCTAGCAGAAATAGCTGCGTCTCATACGTGTTCTCTATTTTCTTCGTTTCTCGGACCGTATAAACTACACTTTTACCATCTGGGGAAATCTGAGGATTATACACAGACTTCAGTTCATACAAATCCTCTATCGTTACCGTACGCTTTTTTAAATGATTCAATTTCTTCGCCCCCAAGCACTCATTTTTAAACCAAATAGTCAATTGATAAAAACAAAAATAGCGTTTCCCTTTTACTTTATCATTTCTGAAAATAAAAATCTAAAAATTTAGAAAATTAGTTGTTTTTTCTCCTTTTAATCTATATAATAATAAAAAGGGTGCAGAGGTGATGAGGTATGAACAATGAAAAATCGTACACGGAAATGATGAAGTCCCTCGCTCGCAAGAAAAAAGTAATTGATACTGTGAGTATGTTGGATGTTTATATCGAAATGGTAATTGATGAATCGCTTTTTAAGCGTCAAAAAGAACTGTTAGAAACAAACATTAACACGGCATTAGATCAACGTGATGAAACTGCTTTTTATGAGCTATCAGCACAGTACCAATCCCTGCTTCAAACATCTACTTAATATTTCAGGAGCTTAATTCATATTAACGATTTATATGTACGTTTAACAGGCAGATCCTTTCTTCTCAGGAAGAACAGCTGTCTGTTAAATCGTGTTTTCTACATAAAAAAAGATTCTTACACCTGTAAGAATCTTTTTTAGTAGAATCTTTCCTATGAGTGGACGTAACCGACCATTCCACTCATAGGTTTTTTTTGTTATTTATGCGTCTGAAACTGCTCTTCTTCTGTGGAACCTTTTAAAGCTGTTGTAGAAGAAGTCCCACCAGAAACTACTTGTGCCACTTCATCAAAATAGCCCGTTCCTACTTCACGCTGATGTCTTGTAGCTGTATATCCATTTACTTCACTAGCAAACTCTCTTTCTTGTAACTCTGAATAAGCTGCCATTCCTCTTGTTTTATATCCTCGTGCCAGCTCAAACATGCTGTGGTTTAAAGCGTGGAAGCCAGCAAGCGTAACAAACTGGAACTTGTAGCCCATTTTTGCAATTTCTCTTTGGAATTTTTCAATCGTTTTCTTATCTAACTTTTTCTTCCAGTTGAAAGATGGTGAACAGTTATAAGCAAGCATTTTACCTGGGAATTTTTCATGAATAGCATCTGCAAATTTTTGTGCTTGTTCCAAGTTTGGTTCAGACGTCTCACACCACACTAGATCCGCATATGGCGCATATGCTAAGCCACGAGCAATAGCTTGATCGATTCCGGCTCTCGTGCGATAAAAACCTTCAGCGGTGCGTTCACCTGTAATAAACTGGCGATCTACAGGATCAACATCACTTGTAATCAAATCAGCGGCATCAGCATCGGTACGAGCAATCAGAAGTGTTGGAACCCCCATTACATCAGAAGCTAAACGAGCAGCAATCAAATTTTTCACAGCGGTTTGAGTTGGAAGCAATACCTTGCCGCCGAGATGACCACACTTTTTCTCAGAGGATAATTGATCTTCAAAGTGTACGGCAGATGCTCCCGACTCAATCATTCCTTTCATGAGTTCAAATACGTTTAACTGTCCTCCAAACCCTGCTTCTGCATCTGCTACAATTGGAGCAAAGTAATCGATATCCCCTTCTCCTTCTAAATGCTGAATTTGATCAGCACGCTGCAGCGCTTGATTGATTCGTTTCACAACATGCGGCACGCTGTTTGCCGGGTATAAACTTTGATCAGGATACATATTTCCTGAAAGATTTGCATCTGCAGCTACCTGCCATCCGCTTAAGTAAATTGCTTTTAGCCCTGCTTTTACCTGTTGTACTGCTTGATTTCCTGTTAAAGCTCCTAAGGCATGAACGTATGGCTCTGTTTTTAATAAGTTCCAGAACTTTTCAGCTCCTCTTCTAGCAAGCGTATGTTCAATATCAATAGACCCTCTTAGCCCAATGACTTTTTCTGCAGAATATGGACGTTCAATTCCTTTCCAACGCTCATCGCTTTTCCAGTTCTCTTCAAGGTTTTTTACACGAATGTCTTTCATTCTTTATACCCCCTAATGAATTTAAAATTCTATATTCATAAAAATATAAAACGCAGCAGTTAGAATATGTCTGTTTCATGATGAAGTAAATTAGCAGCTTGCCATAATGTTAGCAAGAACGTAGATGAAATAAGTAAGTAGGTGAAGGACATGTAGTAAGACTTAGCTGAGGTGAATATACGCTGAGAATTTTGACTGCTATCTTTTCAATCACAAATAACTATTCCTCCCTATTGTTATAAAACAGTTTTTATTTTACATACGTTATTATATAACAGTACTTTCGAAAATGAAACCTCCTTTTAGAATTTTTTTCCTACTCGCAAGGAGGCTTTTCTATTAATACCTACGTATAAAAGGCTTCATATATCCTTTACTTTTTCTTATATCACTTATTCATTTCTTTCATACTTCTCAACAAATGAAATTCTTTCCAGTATTGTTGGGTGACCATATCGGAAAATCTTCACTAAATACGGCGGATTTACCTGAGATAGTCCTGATTTCGTTAAGTCCTGAAACGTTTTAATAGCAGCTTGCTTATCTCCTGTTAGGTCCATAGCATACGTGTCAGATTGAAGTTCATGATGACGCGACTGCATATTTGTTAACGGACTCACAGCAAATGTAAGAATAGAAAAAATAAGTAGAATAAGCGGTAAAGAATTTAAATCACTAAGAGAAGTAATTTTTAATGCTTTCCCCCATTTCTTAATCACAAAGCTGGCTAAATGTTTCGTTAGCCATAAGCCTACGATCGATAAAACTAATGCTGAAGCAATCCCCACATAAATATGTTTCTTTACATAATGACCCATTTCATGCGCCATGATAAACAAAATTTCACGTTCCGTTAATTTATTAAGAGTAGTATCCCATAACACAATTCTTGAATTAGAACCTATTCCCGTCACATATGCATTAAGGGAGTTCGTTTTTTCAGACATGTTTACTTCATATACATGCTTAGCAGGTATATGAGCTTCGTCTGCTAAATGCAAAATTTTCGTTTCCAGCTCTTTATTCTTTAATGGATAAAAATCGTTATATAACGGATCGATAACCACTGGTTGAATAAACGTCAAAAATAGCGTAAATGGAATAGATACTAGCCACGCATACAGCCACCATCTTTTTGAAAACTTACGAATGAATGCATATAACACAGCAATCACTAAAAACATGGTGGCATAGTTCACCCAAAAATCTGTAAAAAGATCCTTCATCCATCCCTGGAAAGGTTGCGTCGTAATATGATAAGCCTTTGAAAGCTTATAGCTAATCCAGTCCATAGGAAAAGAATAGATCAGCAGCAGAACGGATAACCAAAATACATAAATAGCAGTTTGGAGAAGACTGAAACGGCTGACATCTTTAGACCACTTATTAACTTTCTTAGACACACCTAACACTAAAATTAAAATAAACCCTAGCCACTCATATGGAATTCGGATAAAAAAGAGCGCATCTCTAATTTTTGAATATTTTTCGGTTAACATAAGTTCTCGTGTATTCATAAACGTAGCCGGGTCTACGCTGGTGCCTTTTAATGATTGTGGAATAGAGGTATCGCTTATATAGAATAAATACACCCAAATACACGCTCCATACACAAGAAAAACTCCGATGGACCACCAAACAATTTTTTTCACGCATTCCCCTCCTTTTGTACAAACAGTATGCCGTTATTACTATTGTAGGTTTTTTTTCGAAATTTAGAACAAGCGTTTATGGATGTGCTATAAGAAATGTAATTTGAGGCGAGGAAATCATAGAAAAATGAAAAATAGAGTTTAGACAAAAGAATAAACTCCGTTTACAAACAAAAAAAGCAGTTTGCATATGCAAACTGCTTTTAAGATGACCCGTACGGGATTCGAACCCGTGTTACCGCCGTGAAAGGGCGGTGTCTTAACCGCTTGACCAACGGGCCAGTATGGCTCCACAGGTAGGACTCGAACCTACGACCGATCGGTTAACAGCCGATAGCTCTACCACTGAGCTACTGTGGAATATGGTGGGCCTAAGTGGACTCGAACCACCGACCTCACGCTTATCAGGCGTGCGCTCTAACCAGCTGAGC
>NZ_JBFTKA010000006.1:0-370309 GCF_056395685.1 Priestia sp. 10L35
CGGGCCCATCTGTAAGTGATAGCCGAAACCATCTTTCAATCATCTCCCATGAAGGAGAAGATCCTATCCGGTATTAGCTTCGGTTTCCCGAAGTTATCCCAGTCTTACAGGCAGGTTGCCCACGTGTTACTCACCCGTCCGCCGCTAACRTCATAGAAGCAAGCTTCTAATCAGTTCGCTCGACTTGCATGTATTAGGCACGCCGCCAGCGTTCATCCTGAGCCAGGATCAAACTCTCCGAAGAAATGTTTGACTTGCTCAATTTAAAAAATAAAAATTAACGTTGACGTTTACTATTTCGTTCAGTTTTCAAAGAACTCTTGTCTTAAAGCGACTCCTATATAATAACATTTTATAAGAATCGTTGTCAACACTTTTATATAACTTTTTTAAAACTACTAAAAAACTCATATATGTTTTGCTGACTTTTTATATATTACCAAAATCAAAAGCCTATGGCAAGGTTTTTTACATAAAAAAAGCCCCTGCTTTTTCAGGGGCTTTTTTTATTCTTCTGTTTCTTCAGCTTCAATTATTATATCTGTCTCTTCATGTTCATCTAATTCATCTAAAACTTCGTCTTCATCTTCTGAAGTTTGTACTTTTGCAACCGTTGAAACAAACTCTTCGTCTCCTAAACGGATGACTTTGACACCTTGTGTGTTACGGCCCATTTGTGAAATATCTGAAACAGAAACACGGATAAGAACGCCGCTTACTGTGATAAGCATAATATCTTCTTCTTGAGATACGCATTTCAGTGCGACAACATCACCATTTTTATCAGTGATATTACATGTTCTTAAACCTTTACCGCCTCTTGTTTGTACACGATATTCTTCAATCGGCGTACGTTTTCCGTAACCATTTTTTGTAATGATCAAGACATCTGATTGTTCTTCGAGAATCTCCATACCGATTACTTCGTCTTCTGAATCGAGAGTGATCCCTTTAACTCCAGTGGCTGTACGTCCCATTGAACGAACATCATTTTCATTAAAACGAATTAACATACCCTTCTTCGTTCCAATAACCATATCGCGCTTACCATCTGTCAATTTAACAGAAATCAATTCATCT
Organism: Priestia sp. 10L35; assembly: GCF_056395685.1. Classification (NCBI taxonomy): domain Bacteria; kingdom Bacillati; phylum Bacillota; class Bacilli; order Caryophanales; family Bacillaceae; genus Priestia; species Priestia sp. 10L35. The sequence goes on from NZ_JBFTKA010000006.1 coordinate 1,081, forward strand.
TCTTCTCTTAAATTCAAGGCGATAAGTCCGCTATTTCGAATGTTCTCAAAAGAAGATAAAGGTGTACGCTTAGAAATTCCTTGTTTTGTAGTAAAGAATAGATACCAATCGTCTACAAATTCATCGACGCGAATGATGGCATTTACCCACTCACCCTTGTCTACTTCTAACAAGTTAATAATAGGTATCCCTTTAGCCGTTCTTCCGTACTCTGGAATTTCGTATCCTTTCGTACGGTAAACTTTTCCCTTATTTGTAAAGAAGAGAATCGTATCATGAGTAGAAGTTGTTAGAAGATGTTCAACAAAATCATCTTCGTTTGTATTCATTCCTTGAATACCTCTTCCGCCTCTTCGCTGACTCTTATACGTAGAAACAGGCAAACGTTTAATATAGCCGTTGTGCGTTAAGCTAATAACAATATCTTGGCGAGGAATCAGATCCTCGTCTTCGATAATTTCAGCTCCTCCGCTTACGATTTCTGTTCGACGGCCGTCATTGAATCTTTCTTTTACTTCTATTAGTTCTTCTCTAATAATTTCTAATACTTTTTCTTCATCTGCTAAAATAGCTTTTAATTCAGCAATTAGCGCTAATAAAGATTGATATTCTGCTTCAATCTTCTCTCGCTCTAATCCTGTTAAACGCTGTAGGCGCATATCCAAAATAGCTTGCGCTTGTTTTTCAGATAACGAAAACTGCGTCATTAATCCTTCACGTGCAATATCTGTTGTTTGAGAACCTCTAATTAAAGCAATAACAGCATCTAAATTATCAAGAGCAATCTTTAAACCTTCTAAAATATGCGCACGTGCTTCTGCTTTTCGAAGTTCAAATTCAGTACGACGACGAATAACCACTACCTGATGGTCTAAGTAGTACTGTAGACATTGCTTCAAGTTCAATACTTTTGGCTGTCCATCTACTAATGCAAGGGTATTAATACCAAAACTTGTTTGAAGAGATGTCTGCTTATATAAATTGTTTAATAAAACATTTGCATTTGCATCACGCCTTACTTCAATAACAATACGCATACCTGAACGGTCAGACTCATCTCGTAAATCCGTAATTCCATCAATCTTCTTATCACGGGCTAGCTCAGCAATTTTTTCAATTAGCTTTGCTTTATTTACTTGGTATGGAAGTTCATGAACAAGAATAGTTTGTTTACCATTGCTTTGTTCTTCAATTTCTACTTTTGCGCGAACAATAATAGAACCTTTTCCGGTTTCATAAGCTTTACGAATTCCGCTGCGGCCAAGAATTTGTCCTGCAGTTGGGAAATCCGGACCTGGAATAATCTCCATTAACTCTGCAATTGTGATATCAGGGTCTTGACTTACAGCTAAAACGCCGTCGATGACTTCCCCTAACTGATGCGGAGGAATATTTGTCGCCATACCTACCGCAATTCCGGCTGAACCGTTTACAAGTAAATTTGGAAATCTAGCAGGTAATACAATTGGTTCACGTTCAGAACCGTCATAGTTATCTTGGTAATCAATTGTGTCTTTATTGATGTCACGCAGCAGTTCCATCGAAACTTTTGACATTCTTGCTTCTGTATAACGCATAGCTGCTGCTGCATCTCCATCAACAGATCCAAAGTTTCCATGACCGTCAATTAGCATATAACGATAGCTAAAATCTTGTGCCATACGAACCATTGTTTCATATACAGCTGAGTCACCGTGTGGGTGATACTTACCAATTACTTCTCCTACGATACGAGCTGATTTTTTATATGGCTTATCCGATCCCATACCTAAATCATTCATTGCATATAAAATACGACGGTGCACAGGCTTAAGTCCGTCTCTTACATCTGGTAAAGCACGCGATACAATTACGCTCATTGCATAATCTAAAAAGGATGTGCGCATTTCTTGACTAATATTTACTTCTCTTATTTGAGAGTTTGGTTTATCTGACATCGATAAGAACCTCCTTCGCGAAGTTCAGTATAGTAATTCATATATATGTAAACGCAGGATAGAACCTATCTCTATCCTGACGTTTATATACCCTTTATAAAAAATATAAAGGGTATTACCGTTCATTTAAATATCAAGATTTTTTACGTACTGAGCATTTTCTTCAATGAAATTACGGCGTGGTTCTACTTTGTCGCCCATTAAAATTTCAAATGTCTCATCAGCTTCAATTGCATCTTGCAAGTTCACCTGAAGAAGGGTACGGAACTCTGGATCCATTGTTGTTTCCCATAATTGTTCAGGATTCATCTCTCCTAAACCTTTGTAACGCTGAAGGTTTGGTTTTGCGCCTTCAGGGAAAGAAGCTAATACCTCTTCTAATTGACGATCGTTGTACGCGTACTCCACTTTTTTACCCTGTGTAACTTTGTAAAGAGGCGGCTGGGCAATGTAAACATATCCGTGCTCAATAATCTGTCTCATATAGCGATAGAAGAACGTTAGAAGAAGCGTACGAATATGCGCACCGTCTACGTCTGCATCTGTCATAATCACAATTTTATGGTAGCGGGCTTTCGAAATATCAAAATCGTCACCAATACCCGTTCCTAGAGCGGTAATGATTGTACGAATTTCGTTATTAGATAAAATTTTATCTAAACGCGCTTTCTCTACGTTGATAATTTTACCACGTAAAGGCAAAATAGCTTGGAAATGACGGCTTCTTCCCTGCTTAGCTGAACCTCCTGCAGAGTCACCCTCTACTACATAAAGTTCGCTAATAGAAGGATCTTTTGATGAACAATCTGCTAATTTACCCGGTAAGTTTGAAATTTCAAGCGCGCTTTTACGGCGTGTAAGCTCACGAGCTTTTTTAGCCGCCATTCTTGCTCTTGCAGCCATTAAACCTTTTTCAATTACCTTTTTCGCCACAATAGGGTTCTCTAGCAAGTAAGTTTCTAAGTGTTCTGCAAACACAGAGTCAGTAATTGTTCTTGCTTCACTATTTCCCAGCTTTGTTTTTGTTTGTCCTTCGAACTGCGGATCTGGGTGCTTAATAGAGATGATAGCTGTAATTCCTTCACGAACATCTTCACCCGTTAGATTGGCGTCACTGTCTTTAAATACGCTGTTTTTACGTGCATAGTCGTTAATTACACGCGTTAACGCTGTTTTAAATCCTGCTTCGTGCGTTCCACCTTCATATGTGTGAATGTTGTTTGCAAAAGAATATAAATTACTTGTATAGCTATCGTTATATTGAATAGCAATTTCTACAGAAATGTTGTCTCGATTACCTTCAATATAGATGGGCTCTTCGTGAATCACTTCTTTCGAACGGTTTAAGTGTTCAACGTAAGACTTAATTCCGCCTTCATAGTGATATTCACGTCTTTTATCTTCTTCACGTTTGTCTTCAATCGTAATTTTAATGCCGCGATTTAAGAAAGCTAACTCACGCAGACGATTAGCTAACGTGTCAAAATCGTATTCAAGCGTTTCTGTAAAAATTTCACTGTCTGGACGGAATTGAATAACAGTACCTGTTTTATCTGTTTCTCCAACTACTTTTAAGTCAGCAGCCGGTACACCTCGTTCATATTTTTGATAATGAACTTTACCGTCACGATGTACGTGCACTTCCAAAGAGGTAGAAAGTGCGTTAACAACTGAGGCACCTACACCGTGTAATCCACCAGATACTTTATAGCCGCCGCCGCCAAATTTACCTCCGGCATGAAGAACCGTTAAGATAACTTCAACGGCAGGTCTGCCCATTTTTTCTTGAATACCAACCGGAATTCCACGACCGTTATCTTTGACTGTAATACTATTATCCTTTTCGATAATAACATTAATTTCATCGCAATAGCCGGCCAGCGCTTCATCAATACTATTATCTACAATTTCCCATACAAGATGATGTAAACCCTTTGCGCTCGTCGATCCAATATACATCCCCGGACGTTTACGAACAGCTTCTAATCCTTCTAATACTTGTATCTGATCAGCTTCATATGCTTGTACTTCTTTTTGTTCCATCGTCAAATGTATCACCTACACTTTTTTTTAACAGCAAACTGCTGTATTTATCATTTTGTATTATGTTTTTCGAATATTATGTGGAAATAATACGGAGCCTTTAATGTATTTGCAATTTGTTTACTTACGCACAAAATTTTCATAATCGAGGGTACGAGTTGAAATATATAGACTTAAAACTATAATGATATCATATTTCAGTTAGATTGCCTTGCGAAAAGTTTTTAGACAGATCAATTGCTATTTGACCTTTTGAATTTGGCCAGCTTCTACGTGGTATGTAGCGGCTTTTTCTAAGGTCTCGTGATGAATTCCTTCAATGCTCGTTGTCGTTACAAACGTCTGAACTTTTCCTTGAATGGTATTTAGCAAGTGTGATTGACGAAAATCATCTAATTCAGACAATACGTCGTCTAAAAGCAAGATTGGATATTCACCTACTTCTTGATGAATTAACTCAATTTCAGCAAGCTTTAACGATAAAGCAGTCGTCCGCTGTTGCCCTTGTGAACCAAATGTTTGAACGTCTTTTTCATTAACGTAGAAAAGAAGATCATCACGGTGTGGTCCTGCTAAGGTGACACCTCTATCAATTTCTCTACTTTTTATTTTATCAAACTTTTGATGATATGCTTCTAACATTTTCGACAAATCTGCATCTTCTGATACATCAATTGAATTCTTATACTCAATTTTTAGTGTTTCTAAGTCTCGACTGATCCCTTTATGAATAGGCTCTGCCCACTGTTGGAGTAACCGTAAAAACTCAAAACGTTTTTTTAAGATTTTCGCCGCCATTTCACTTAACTGTAACGTAAGTACGTCTAAAAGTGAAAGATCCGTTTGTTTTTTTGTCTGCAGCTGCTTCAAATATTGATTTCTTTGTTGCAAAATCTTTTGATACCTGCTTAAATCATGCATGTAAACAGGCGAAACTTGACCAATCTCCATATCGATAAATTTGCGCCTTACTTGCGGACTCCCTTTAACTAAGTTCAAATCCTCCGGAGCAAACATGACAGTGTTAATTGACCCTATATATTGACTGAGTTTTTTCTGCTCAATGTGATTATATTTTGCTTTTTTCCCTTTTGTTGAGATGACTAAATCCAGTGTAACAGGCCCTCTATGCTTTTCTACAATGCCAGATAGCTTTGCATACTCACAGTCCCATTTAATTAATTCTTTATCGTTGGATGTACGATGAGATTTAGCCATAGATAATACGAAGATCGATTCCATCACGTTTGTTTTACCCTGTGCGTTTTCACCCAAAATGACGTTTACTTTATTTTCAAAAGGAATCGTTGTCTTCGTATAGTTTCGGTAATTTGTTAAAGTAATTTCTTTAATATACAAACGTTTCACCAACTTTAAGTAATGACAACAAATGATCCTGCAGCCGGTATATCCACTTCGTCATTTGCATATAATTTACGTCCGCGGCGCTCTTCTAGCTCCCCGTTTACATATACTTCGTGCTCACTTAAAAACCATTTTACCATTCCGCCTGTTTGAATGACGTCTGCTAGTTTTAAAAACTGGCCAAGCGTAATGTATTCAGTTGAAATTTTAACTTCTGTTTTCATGCGACTCTCTCACTTTCTAATGATGTACCTCTATTTTACTAAATAATTCTCCTTGAGAAAAGAAAGCTACTAGTACGGCATGCTAGTAGCTTTCTGAGATTTAATATGTTCGCACTGGTAAAATCAGCTGCAGCATTGAATCATCCTCTAATGTTCGAATGACAAATGGACGCATCGCACCAGTGAAGTTAATTTTGATATCTGTTCCTTCGAGCGCTTTTAATGCGTCTAACATATATTTTGCGCTAAAAGAAATTTTTAATTCTTCTCCTGAGATAGACTGACTTTGTACCTCTTCAATTACTTTTCCGATTTCAGGAGAGTTAGAAGAAATTTCAACAATTCCCTCATCCAGCGTAGATAGTTTTACTACGTTGTTTCTTCCTTCACGAGCTAATAAAGAAGCGCGGTCAATCGATTGCAAGAATTCTTTTACGTTCAATATAACATCCGTTTTACTATCAGCTGGGATTAATCTTGAAGTATCAGGATAATTTCCGTCCAACAATCTTGAGAAAAATAGTAAATGTTTTGTTTTAAATAATACTTGATTTTCCGTGATAACAATGTCTACTAATTCATGAGAATCATCAAGGATCTTACTGAATTCACTTAAACTTTTACCTGGAATAACCACATTATACGTTGCTTCATTTCCAGTTTCAATGGTCGCTTTTCGCAAAGCTAGGCGGTGGCTGTCAGTGGCAATACACGTTAATTCTTTGCCATCGACTTTCCAGTTTACACCTGTCAAGATAGGTCGTGTTTCTGAGGTGGACACCGCAAAGACAGTTTGTCGAATCATGTTTTTTAATAAGTCTGTCGGTAATCTAAACATATTGTTTTCTTCGATCTGTGGCAAATGAGGATACTCTTCTGCATCTAAACCGTTTAAGTTAAATTCAGCTTTTCCTGAACGAATGATTGTTAAGAAGTGACTTTGGACGTCTAATTCTACAATGTCTTTAGGAAGCTTTTTGACGATTTCACTAAAGAAACGAGCTGGGAGAACAACGCTCCCTGGTTTTTGGATATCAACAATCTCTTTTCCTTCTTCTTCGTTTGGAATAAACGATTCAATCGAGATATCGGAATCACTTCCTGTTAAGGTAACACCTTCTTCAGTCGCTACAATTTTAATCCCCGTTAAAATTGGAATGGTTGTTCTAGAAGATACAGCTTTCATAACGTCTTGAACGCTTTGAACTAGATAGTCTTTCTGTATGATAAATTTCATAATAATTAATCCTCCTTAAAAGTAGGTTTAAAAGCTTATTATTTATTATATTTTAAGATAGTAGTAGTAATAGGGGCTGTGGAAATGTGGATAACCCCTAAAAACGTGAGAACACAGCCTATCCACATGTGGACAGACTGTGTACAATCCTAACTCACTTATACACAAAATACAAGTAAAAAAAGCCTATATTTTTAGTGATTCACTTATTTCTTTAATTTGTTTTTGTAGGTCAGTATCTGTTTGAACAAGTTTTGAAATTTTTTCATGAGCATGGATGACAGTAGTATGGTCTCGCCCGCCAAACTCTTCTCCAATTTTAGGCAGCGAAAAATCTGTTAGTTCGCGAGAAAGGTACATGGCAATTTGTCTAGGAAACGCTACTGACTTTGTACGTTTCTTCGCTTTAAAATCATCTAATTTTATATTAAATTCTTGTCCAACAATCTGTTGGATGTCTTGAATCGTAATAACCCTAGGTTTTGAACTAGGAATGATATCTTTTAATGCTTCTGCTGCTAAATCAGCGTTTATATCTTTATTAATTAGTGAAGAATAAGCTACTACACGAATAAGTGCGCCTTCTAATTCTCTGATATTTGAATCAATCTGATTGGCGATATAAAGCATAACTTCATTTGGAATAACTAAGCCGTCCGCTTTTGCTTTTTTACGCAAAATAGCAATTCGTGTTTCCAAATCTGGTGGTGTGATATCTGTAATAAGGCCCCATTCAAAGCGAGAGCGAAGTCGATCTTCAAGTGTAGGAATTTCTTTCGGCGGTCGATCACTTGAGATGACAATCTGCTTGCTTTCTTCGTGAAGCGTATTAAACGTATGGAAAAATTCTTCTTGTGTCTGCTCTTTACCTGCTAAGAATTGAATATCATCAATCAGTAAAACATCTACATTACGGTATTTGTTACGGAATTCTACTGCTTTATTGTCACGAATAGAGTTAATAAACTCATTTGTGAATTTTTCAGATGATAAGTACACGACTTTCGCGGCAGGATTATGATCTAACACATAGTGGCCTATGGCGTGCATTAAGTGTGTTTTACCTAATCCTACTCCCCCGTAAATAAAAAGCGGATTATACGCTTTAGCCGGCGCTTCTGCTACTGCTAAAGAAGCTGCATGCGCAAACCGATTTCCAGATCCGATAACAAATGTATCAAAGGTATACTTCGAATTTAGCATGCTTTGAGGAAATTCTGCTCCTTCGTCTTTATTGACTTTCTTTTTAGGAGTTTGAATATCGAATTCTTCCTCGGCCTGGTTAGGAGGAATAATAAATTTTACATCTAACTCTTCCCCCGTAAGATCATAAAGCGTTTCAGCAATTAAATTAGAATACCTAGATTCTAACCAGTCCCGTGCAAAATCATTAGGCGCAGTAATAATGAGCGTGTCTCCTTGTAAAGCATGAGCTTTTGTCGATTTGAGCCACGTTTCAAAACTAGGTTTGCTTAATTTTTTTTCAATTTGATCTAAAGCTCTATTCCATAAATCATGAATGTTTTCCAACGAGCAATCCCTCCTTTTTCTAGCTTTTATGCGCTTTGTACAACTCTTGTACAACCTGTACAAAACCTTATGCATAAAAAATTTATATTTATACAATTGCTATTATGTGGGTAAATATATATTATAGAAGAAAGCCGACTATTCGACAGATTCCACATGGTGTGGATAACTTTATACAGTGATAGTGGAAATGATGTCCACAAGTTGTCCACAGTCTGTGGATAAAAATCAACTGTGGAAAAGTAATTAAGAGTGAAAACAAAAATATAATATCAAAGAATTCGGCATGATGCAATGAATTTTCGAAACTTATCCACAATAACTACACCTTGTGGAGAAAAGTTTTCCACAACACAAGATAGTGTGCATGAGTTGTCGATAAGAAATGGAAAAGTAGAAAAATGTCGAAAAAACTTATCCACAAAGGTTTAAGAAAAGAATTTGAATAAAAAAGAGGCTTTTTATAACATTTATTGTTGTAGTTTTGTTCAGTAACGATGCGATCACAGCTGGTAGAGAAAGAAAAAGAGATGAAAAGGAAAAATTTTTTCTTTAATAAATCAATGAATTTTATTGATTAGGTATAGACAATTGGGTTATAAAGATATTAGAATGAAGAAGATTGAGTAAAACAGATAATGAAACCAAGAGATTGAAAATTTTATTTTTTAAATAACATTGACATCTTCTTAGTTTTTTCATTATAATTGCAAGGACTGTCTTTTTCAGTTATTCCTCGAGGAGGTGTTTATAGATGAAAAGAACTTACCAACCAAACAAACGTAAGCACAGTAAAGTACACGGTTTCCGCGCTCGTATGAGCTCAGCGAATGGACGTAAAGTTTTAGCTCGTCGTCGTCGTAAAGGAAGAAAAGTATTATCAGCATAATAGACCACTGACGCCAGTGGTCTTTTTTCGCTTTATAAGACTAAAATCACCTCTGTTCCTGTAGGGACTACATAAAAGCATGACCTGAAAAAGGGCAGGAGTTGTTAAAAATGAAAAAAAGATATCGTATAAAAAAGAATGATGAATTTCAAACAGTTTTTAAAAAGGGCAAGTCCGTAGCGAATCGCCAATTTGTCTTGTATGTTCTAGACAAACCGGATCAAGAACATTTCCGCGTAGGATTCTCCGTGGGCAAAAAGATTGGAAATGCCGTGACTCGTAATCGAGTTAAGCGCCTTGCTAAACAAATTATGTTTGAATTCACACCGTATTTGAAGCAAGACAAAGATTATATTGTAATTGCAAGGCAGCCTGCTGCAACAATGAGCTATGAAGAAATTAAAAGTAGCTTGCAGCATGTCTTTAAGCGTGGCAAATTACTTACACATAGACAAAACGATTAATAAACAATAGAAGAAAAGCCTTTAATAGCTGTTGTTTTTCTACCGCATCCTTATATAATGGATTTTGACGCACTTTCAGAATTGAAAGGTGAACATGTAGAAGGAGGAAAAACAGGTGAAGAAGAAGTTGTTTTTAGGGATAACGCTTATCTTTCTATTAACTGTTTTAGCGGGTTGTACGGAAATTAACCAACCTATTACAGATGATAGTAAAGGTTTTTGGAATGAGTATGTTGTGTATCCGCTGTCATTAGTCATTACGTATCTGGCAGAGGTATTTAAAAGCTATGGAGTTGCGATCATCGTTGTCACAATCCTGATTCGCTTACTTATTCTACCGCTTATGATTAAACAGATGAGAAACACGAAAGCAATGCAGACACTTCAGCCCGAAATGCAGAAGTTAAAGGAGAAGTACAGTTCAAAAGATGCCCAGACGCAGCAGCAATTGCAGAAAGAAACGATGGCATTATTCCAAACTTACGGAGTAAATCCTTTAGCTGGGTGCTTCCCAATTCTAATTCAAATGCCCATTCTTATTGGGATTTTCCACGCGATTACACGAACGTCAGAAATCGCAAACAACAGCTTTTTATGGTTTGATTTAGGTGCGCGTGACCCGCTATTTATCTTACCAATTGTCGCAGGAATCACAACGTTTATTCAGCAAAAGATGATGATGGCCGGAAATGCAAATCAAAATCCTCAAATGGCTATGATGCTTTGGGTTATGCCGATTATGATTGTGGTTTTTGCAATCAATTTTCCAGCCGCCTTATCTCTTTATTGGGTAGTGGGAAATCTATTTATGATTATTCAAACCTACTTCATTAAAGGGCCAGACTTAAAACAAGCGAATATTGAAGGGGTTAAAAAATGAACGAAATCACAATTACGGCCCAGACGATTGAAGCTGCTGTTCAAGAAGCATTAGATGCTTTAGAAGTAGAGCGAAATCAAGCAAATGTAGAAATAATTGAACCAGGCAAAAAAGGATTTTTAGGAATTTTTAAGGGAAAACCTGCAGTTGTAAAAGTTACAAAAATAGTTGACCCTGTAGAGGAAGCGGTTCATTTTATTACAAATGTTAGCCGTGAAATGGGGATTTCGATTCATACGAACGTCAAAAAAACCTCGAGAAACTGCATAATTGAGATTAGTAGCGATTCTGCGGGAATGTTGATTGGAAAACATGGACAAACCCTTAATGCGCTCCAGCTTCTCACACAACTGGTAGCTAATCGATACAGTCAGCAATTTTTAAATGTTGTATTAAACCCAGAAGGCTACCGAGAAAAACGAAAAGAAATGGTCGAAAAACTGGCATTAAAAATAGCAAATCAGGCGATTAAAACGAATCGATCTGTTCAACTAGAACCAATGCCTTCGCATGAAAGAAAAATGATTCACCAAGTGTTAGCTAAAAATTCTTTGGTTGAGACACACTCTGTCGGAAAAGAACCAAAAAGAAGTATTTTGGTTCAGCCCGTCGGAAAAAAGCACTAGCAAAATGCGCTAGTGCTTTTTTATGTTTACTTTTATCAAGCTAGCGTTCAAAAAATCAAGTTACATACGTTGTTATTCACATGTGGATAAGTTAAAATAGTACATACTGCCTGTTTTTCTTACTGTGTATAACAGAAGAACGTTAGAGATGTTCCAAATCGGTGAATTGTGGTATTCTATTTATTTGGTTCATACAAATTACGGGCCTTAAAATAGATGTTTTTGTTCGTGGAAAATTGTTAACGATGATAGTATATAACATCGTTTAAAATAAAAGGTTTATAAAATGAAATGAGGTGAAGTTGGTGCTAGATTTTGATACAATTGCGGCCATTTCTACACCAATGGGAGAAGGAGCTATTGCCATCGTCCGCCTGAGTGGTGAAGAAGCCATTACGATTGCAGATCGTATCTTTAAAAGCGTTTCGAACAAACGATTAACAGACGTAGCTTCTCATACTATTCACTACGGTCATATCGTAGATCCCAAGACAGAGCAAGTCGTCGAAGAAGTGATGCTTTCCATTATGAAAGGTCCCAAGACATTTACTAGAGAAGACATTATTGAAATTAACTGTCACGGAGGAATTGTATCCGTTAATCGTGTGCTGCAGTTAGTTATTGCAAATGGTGCCCGTTTAGCTGAGCCGGGTGAGTTTACAAAACGAGCGTTTTTAAATGGTCGAGTAGACTTGTCACAAGCAGAAGCTGTCATGGATTTAATTCGTGCCAAAACAGATAAAGCGATGAATATGGCGATTGGCCAAATGGAAGGGCGTTTGTCCAAGCTAGTACGTCATTTACGGCAGGAAATTCTCGAAACACTTGCCCATGTAGAAGTAAACATTGACTACCCAGAATATGACGATGTAGAGGAAATGACTCACCAAGTATTGATCGAAAAAGCTTCAAATGTACGCCAAGAAATTGATAAGCTTCTTCAAACCTCTCATCAAGGAAAAATTTTAAGAGAAGGATTGGCTACGGTTATTATTGGACGTCCTAATGTAGGGAAATCTTCTCTTTTAAATAGTTTAGTGCAAGATGCAAAGGCCATTGTCACAGACATTCCTGGAACGACGCGAGATGTAATCGAAGAGTACGTCAATGTGCGAGGAGTTCCTCTGCGATTAGTTGATACAGCTGGAATTCGTGAAACAGAAGATATTGTAGAACGAATTGGTGTGGAACGCTCCCGTCAGTACTTGAAAGAAGCAGATTTAATTTTGCTTGTGTTGAATTTTAATGAAGAACTAACGGACGAAGATAAAAAGCTATTTGAAGCTGTAAAAGGCATGGACGTTATCGTGATTGTGAATAAAACAGATCTTGAGCAAAAAATTAATCTAGAGGAAGTGCAGCAATTTGCTGGTAATCATCCAATAGTGACGACTTCGCTTCTTCAAGAACAAGGAGTAGATCAGCTTGAAGAAGCAATCGCAGCTCTTTTCTTTGGAGGAACAATTGAATCTCAAGATTTAACATATTTATCTAATACGAGACATATTGCGCTTTTAACGCAAGCAAGAGGAGCTATCGATGAGGCCATCACAGGCATTGAAAGTGGTGTTCCAATCGATATCGTCCAAATTGATTTAACAAGAACGTGGGAACTATTAGGTGAAATTATTGGTGATGCTGTTCACGAAAGCTTAATTGATCAGTTATTCTCTCAATTCTGTTTAGGAAAATAGATTATTAAAGGAGGCTACTATTATGCAATATGAAGGTGGACAATATGATGTTATTGTCATTGGAGCAGGTCATGCAGGTTGTGAAGCGGCACTTGCTTCTGCGCGTATGGGTGCTAAAACGTTAACGTTGACCATCAACTTAGACATGGTGGCGTTTATGCCCTGCAACCCTTCTGTAGGGGGTCCTGCAAAAGGTATTGTCGTACGTGAAATTGATGCTCTTGGCGGAGAAATGGGTAGAAATATCGATAAAACTCATATTCAAATGAGAATGTTAAACACAGGAAAAGGTCCAGCTGTTCGAGCACTTAGAGCTCAAGCGGATAAATTTGCTTATCAGCATGAAATGAAAAAAACGTTAGAAAACGAAGAAAATCTAACGCTTATGCAAGGTATGGTAGAACAATTAATCGTAGAAGACGGTGTATGTACGGGCGTTGTCACTCAAACGGGAGCTGTGTATAAAGCTAAAACAGTTGTTATTACGACAGGGACGTTCTTACGCGGGGAAATTATTTTAGGTGAACTAAAATATTCAAGCGGTCCTAATAATCAACAACCGGCTATTAAGCTTTCTGAACACTTAGAGGAGTTAGGGCTGGACATGGTCCGTTTTAAAACAGGAACTCCACCTCGTGTTAATAGCTCAACTATTGATTACAGCAAAACAGAGATTCAGCCTGGGGATGATGTGCCTCGTGCTTTCTCATACGAAACAACACAGTACATTACAGATCAACTGCCTTGCTGGTTAACATATACAAGTGAACAAACTCATCAAATTATTGATGATAACCTTCACTTATCTCCTATGTATTCTGGGATGATCAAAGGTACTGGACCACGCTACTGTCCATCTATTGAAGATAAGGTTGTGCGCTTTAATGATAAACCGCGCCACCAAATTTTCTTAGAGCCAGAAGGACGAAACACGCAAGAAGTATATGTTCAAGGACTATCAACAAGTCTTCCTGAGCACGTACAGCGTCAAATGCTTGCGACAATTCCGGGTCTTGAAAAAGTCCAAATGATGCGTGCGGGCTATGCTATTGAATATGATGCAATTGTTCCGACTCAGTTATGGCCAACGCTTGAAACGAAAAAAATTAAAAATCTTTATACGGCTGGACAAATTAACGGAACCTCTGGTTATGAAGAAGCTGCAGGCCAAGGTCTTCTTGCTGGAATTAACGCGGGAAGAAGAGCCCTGGAACAAGAAGAAGTCATCTTAGGACGTTCTGATGCTTACATCGGTGTATTGGTGGATGATTTAGTAACAAAAGGAACAAATGAACCGTATCGTCTGTTAACGTCTCGTGCAGAATATCGTTTATTGCTTCGTCATGATAACGCTGATTTACGCCTTACTGAAATTGGTCGTGAACTAGGATTAATCAGCGATGAGCGCTATGCTAAATTTGAACAGAAGAAAGCGGAAATCGAGCAAGAGAAGAAACGTCTTTTCTCCTTTATTATTAAGCCGAACGAAGCTGTTCAACAACTGATTAAAGAAGCTGGCGGCAGCGAATTAAAAGATGGCATTCGTGCGACAGATTTACTTCGCCGTCCTGAAATGACATATACTCATATTCATCAATTAGCACCAGCTGATGAGACGGTAGATCCTGAAGTAGCTGAACAAGTAGAAATTCAGGTGAAATACGAAGGATATATTCAGAAATCACTTCAGCAAGTTGAACGCTTGAAGAAGTTAGAAAACAAAAAGATTCCTGATTATATTGATTATGATGCAATTAACGGTTTAGCTACAGAAGCACGTCAAAAATTAAACCAAGTGCGGCCACTAACGGTAGCGCAAGCTTCACGTATTTCTGGAGTCAACCCAGCTGATATTTCAATCTTGCTTGTTTATATTGAACAAGGGCGCATCGCTAAAGTATCAAATGATTAAAACTCTTAGGCGCGAAGAAAGGGAAACTCAATGAATATTCAACAGTTTCAACAGCTATTAGAAGAAAAGGGAATTTCTCTTTCTTCTAAACAGCTGAATCAATTTGAAAAGTATTATCAAGTTTTAGTGGAATGGAACGAAAAAATGAATTTAACTGCTATCACTGATCACGGTGAAGTGTATGAAAAGCATTTTTACGATTCTATTTCAGCTGCTTTTTTTCAAGACTTTACAGAAATTGAATCCATGTGTGATGTAGGTGCAGGAGCAGGATTTCCAAGTATTCCGATCAAAATTTGCTTCCCGCATTTGCATGTAACAATCGTTGATTCGTTACAAAAGCGTATTACGTTTTTAACGCATCTTGTAAATGAGCTTGAACTAGACAATGTCACACTATGTCATGATCGAGCTGAAACATTTGGTAAAAAAGAAACGATTCGCGAGTCATTCGATCTTGTAACGGCAAGAGCCGTCGCACGTATCTCGGTTCTTAATGAATTTTGCTTACCGCTTGTTAAAGAACAAGGACGCTTTTTAGCAATGAAAGGTGCTTCTGCCCCAGAGGAATTGAAAAATGGAGAAAAATCATTCCAAGTATTAGGCGGAAAAGTGAAGTCGATTGAACATTTCCAATTGCCTTTGGAGCAAAGTGAACGTTACATTATTTTAATAGACAAAATCAAGAAAACGCCTAAAAAATATCCTAGAAAACCTGGTACCCCAGTTAAGCTTCCACTAGAGTAGGCATTAAATAGATAGAGAAGAGAATGTTTCATATGAAACATTTTCTTCTCTATATTTTCTGTTTAGAAAGCAGGATATGGTTAAAAAACATCGAATTAGTTTAAGGCGGGATTTTCCTGAAGGTGGTGTGGGACTATGAAATCTGCTTTTTCACGTTTTTTTAATTTAAAGGAAAAAGATGAGGATATTCATGTAGAGATTGAAACTGTCCAAGATGAAAATGTCGAAAAAGTTTTAAGAGATGAAGTAAAACAAATTAGGGTTTCAAGTATTATTCCAAATCGTTACCAGCCGCGTACTGTGTTTAATGAAGCAAAAATTGAAGAGCTAGCTCTGACTATTCATACACACGGTATCATTCAACCTATTGTGGTTCGACCGACTGAGGGCGAAGAATACGAATTAATTGCTGGAGAACGCCGTTGGAGAGCTGTACAAAGCTTAGGATGGGATACGGTTCCTGCAATTGTGAAACATTTTAACGATACAGAAACGGCCTCTGTGGCTTTAATAGAAAACTTACAACGTGAAGAGCTAACGGCTGTCGAAGAAGCACTAGCCTACGCAAAGTTAATTGAGTTACATAATCTTACCCAAGAGGCATTAGCTCAACGTTTAGGAAAAGGCCAATCCACAATTGCAAACAAGCTTCGTTTGTTAAAGCTTCCTGTTGAAATACAAGAAGCAATCAAACAAAAATTGATTACAGAGCGACATGCAAGAGCGCTCATTCCCCTCAAAAATCAAGAAAAACAACTTCAAGTATTAGCTGAAATTATTGAAAAACAATTAAATGTAAAACAAACGGAAGATCGAGTAGTTAAATTGTTAGAAACGCAGGTTAAAAAGCCAAAAGCAAAAAGAAAAGCGTTTAGTAAAGATACGCGCATCGCAATGAATACAATTCGTCAATCCTTGACAATGGTTAGTGACAGCGGTATTTCATTAAACACGGAAGAAGAAGAGTTTGATGAGTATTTTCAGTTTACTATTAAGATTCCGAAAAAATAAAGAAATAGCCCTCATCTTTTTTTGATGAGGCTTTTTTATCAAAGTTTTTCGTCAGAAAATTCAATGAGCAATTAAACTGTCTGGACAAATGGGATGGAAATGAAAGTAGGTGACAACATGGGGAAAATTGTGGCAGTTGCGAATCAAAAAGGCGGAGTTGGAAAAACAACAACCGCTGTTAATTTAGGAGCTTGTTTAGCTGAACAAGGAAAAAAGGTTCTACTTGTAGACGGAGATCCCCAGGGTAACGCTACGAGTGGAGTTGGCATAGATAAAGCAGATGTAGATGAATGTATTTATAATGTAATCGTGGAAGATATGGAAGCTAAGAACGTTGTTCGTTCAACAGCCGTCGGAAATTTATCAATCATTCCCGCGACCATTCAATTAGCTGGTGCAGAAATTGAATTAGTGTCCACCATTTCACGTGAAGTTCGACTTAAGAGAGCTTTAGAAACGGTGAAAGATCACTTTGATTATGTTATTATTGATTGTCCCCCTTCTCTTGGTTTACTGACATTAAATGCGTTAACGGCAGCTGATTCTGTTTTAATACCTGTACAGTGTGAATATTATGCGCTTGAAGGGTTAAGTCAACTGCTAAATACCGTTAGATTAGTCCAAAAACATTTGAATAATCAACTGCGTATCGAAGGTGTGTTACTGACTATGCTTGATGCACGCACAAATTTAGGACTTCAGGTAACAGCAGAAGTGAAGAAGTACTTTCAGGATCGCGTTTATCAAACGATTATTCCTCGAAATGTTCGTTTGAGCGAAGCACCTAGTCATGGTGAACCAATTATCTTATATGATGCAAGATCTAGAGGGGCCGCAGTTTATACGGAACTTGCAAAGGAAGTGATTTATAATGGCGAAAGGATTAGGGAAAGGAATTAATGCCTTATTTTCAGGCTTAGATGCACAGGCTGATGATTCAATTCAGGAAGTTGCTATTCACGAACTCAGACCCAACCCCTATCAACCACGTAAAACGTTTAATAAAGAAGCAATTAATGAGTTAAAGCAATCCATTTTACATCATGGCATCTTACAGCCTATTGTAGCTCGCAAAAGCATTAAAGGCTATGAAATCTTAGCGGGTGAAAGACGATTTAGAGCTGCTAAAGAAGCCGACCTTGCTACTGTTCCTGTCATTATAAAAGACTTTTCAGAAAAGCAAATGATGGAACTAGCTTTGTTAGAAAATTTACAGCGTGAAGATTTGACGCCAATTGAAGAAGCAACCGCTTATCAATTGCTTATGGATAAGCTCGATATGACACAGGAGCAACTTGCTACACGACTGGGAAAAAGCCGACCTCATATTGCTAACTATGTTCGCCTCTTGCAGTTGCCTGAGGAAATTCAAACCCTCATTTCTACTAATGAATTGTCTATGGGCCACGGCCGTACGCTAGTCGGTTTGAAAAATAAAGCTCTTCTACCTAAAGTCGTTGAAAAAATACGCAAGGAACAATTGAATGTTAGACAGCTAGAGGCTTATATTGCCCACTTAAATAAAGCCGTTCCACGTGAAACATCAAAAACTAAAAAAGATAAAGATTTATTTATAAAACAAAGTGAAACACAGCTTCGTGAGCGTTTTGGTACCTCTGTTCATATTACACAAAGCAAGAAAAAAGGAAAAATTGAAATCGAATTTTTCTCTAAAGAAGATTTAAACCGTCTTCTTGAATTATTTAACGATCTTTCTCAGACTAACAAATCTTCTGTATAAAAAAGGTTGTCCTAGTTTTAGGACAACCTTTTTTATTGTTTATAATGTCTTACAGGTTGGTAAACCGAAGAATTATTAAACTCTTTCTCTCGTTCGTTGTGCGCAGTCTCAATACTTTTCGCGATTAAATCGGCAATGCACATAACGAGGTGAAGCCTCGTATTTTGCAAGACGAAAAACTCCATAAATCCGCTCACGTTGACAACCCCTGTTATATGAATATCCCCGACTGGCGGCAATTCTTTATTAACTCCTGCTCCTGGTTTAACGGGTCCTATTCCAAGTGATGCAGAGCCTACGCTTTTCATACGACCTAAACAAGCATCAATTCCAATAATAAAAGGATTCGGGAAAAGTTTTTGAATATGTTTTAACGTTTCTTTCAAATTAACAGCATGAACAGGCTCTTCTAACGTTCCAAAAATGTGAAAAGACGAAACCTTCTTTTCATTCAATTTCGTTCCGACTAATGGACCCAATGAGTCCCCAGTTGAACGGTCCGTTCCAATACATACAAAAACAATTGGTCTGTCTTTCTGTGCTGGAAGTAAAGATAGTAACTGTGTACTCAGCTTCTTTGTAGCAGATTCTTCATCATGAAATACGCGGGTTGAATGTTGTGTCTTCTCAAAGAAGGGAGATTTTAAATTCATAGGGTCCACTCCTTATACATAATAGTAACAGTATACGAAGATTTTGAAGATTCTATACATATATTTCATGGATTGGGGGAAAATCGATGTGGAGAGCAGGATGTAAATGGATATTCTTAATTATGGGAACCATGATAGGCGCTGGGTATGCTTCAGGGAGAGAGCTATGGCAGTTCTTTGGCGAAGAAAGCGGACTTGCTATTTTTCTATTTTCTATTATTTTTGCGATTTCTTGCAATGTGATTATGCAAATCAGCTATCGCTACCGAACCAATCAATTTTATCCAGTACTAATTGAATTAATAGGAAAGAGATGGGCTGCAGCCTACGATGTTTTAATCGTTTTTTATTTGTTTACGACGACGGTGATTATGATCGCGGGCGGCGGGGCGACATTGGAAATGTGGCATGTTCCTTACTGGTGGGGAATTGGCGCTCTTAGTGCGTTTATCGTCTTTGTTTTTTCAAGAGGATTAAATGGGCTTCTTTCTATCAATTCTTTCGTTATGCCAATTTTAATGATTGGACTAGCTGGCGTACTTCTTACATTTGTTTTACGTCATCCTGGAGTAACTGATTGGCATCTTCAGCATAATTGGCCTGCTGCTTTTACCTTTACGGCTTTAAATATTCTTCCTCTTGTCGCGGTATTATCTACAATTGGAAAGGAAATTAAAAGCAAAAAAGAGATTTATATTGCAAGTGTTGGCAGTGGTTTTTTATTAGGAGGGCTCTCCTTTATTTATAATGAATCGCTTATTCAAGTTTCAGGCCTTCTTTCTTCTTATGAAATTCCATTATTCGCTATTCTGAAAGACTTTCCTTATACGATGCTGTTTTTGATGAGCATTGTTTTGCTCATTGCAATTTATACAACAGCCGTATCGGGAATCTTAGGACTGACCGCGCGTTTTCATACTGAAAGAGTGCAATCTCTTTGGAAACTGGCAGCCTGCTGGCTACTTTTAATGATTCCCTTTACAAAGTTAGGTTTTTCTACTTTGATTGCCGTTTTGTATCCAATGTATGGAATCGTCAATTTATTTTTAGTAACAGCTGTTCTATTGTATCCATTTCGAAATCGCTACAAAAGTTCGTAGAAACTTGCTACAATAGATTAAAACTTTCTCGTATGTAGAGTATGTTACGATAGGAGCTACATGTAGTATGAATTCGTTGACGTCAGTTTTTAAGAACGTATTTGAGCCATTTTTTCAAGAAGAAACGTGGGCACATATTGGAGAAGGCTTCATAAAAATTCTGTTGATTCTGCTTATTTCCATGTTTTTAATTCGAATTGGGAAGCAAGCGTTAAATAAATTTGTAGAGGTTCGCACAAATAGCCCTCTGCGTATTTCTGAGCGACGAGAAGCTACGATGGTCCGTTTGCTTCAGAATGTTTTTTCTTATGCTATTTATTTCGTTGCGGGAGTTATGATTTTAGAAACATTATCGGTAGATGTTCGAGGATTGCTAGCGGGGGCTGGAATCGTAGGGCTCGCGGTAGGGTTTGGTGCTCAAAACTTAGTGAAAGACATCATTACGGGATTTTTTATTATCTTTGAAGATCAGTTCTCCGTTGGGGATTATGTTCGAGTAGGAACATTTGAGGGAACTGTAGAAGAAATCGGTCTGCGAACAACAAAGATTAAGAGTTGGACAGGCGAGATTAATATCTTGCCCAATGGCAGTATTGTGGAGGTCACTAATTTTTCATTACATAACAGCGTAGCTTTTGTTGATGTAAGCATTTCTTATGAAGAAAACATACAAAAAGCAGAAAAAGTGATTTTAGAGCTGCTAGAAGAATTACCAAGCCGCTATGAAGATATGGTTAAAACGCCTGAATTGCTGGGGGTTCAAAATATCCATGCAACTGAAGTCACAATGAGGATTACAAGCGAAGTAAAACCAATGAGACATTTCCATATTTCTCGTATGATTCGTAAAGAAGTGCGTACAAGGCTAAATGAACATGGCATTGAAGTTCCATTTCCTCGTATGGTTATGTATAATCGTACAGAAGAAGCACAGCATTCGTCGACGTTGAAAGGGAAATAAGGAGGAGAGAGTTGATGACGGAAAAAGAATTTGGTTTAAATGACGTTGTGGAAATGAAAAAACCTCATCCTTGCGGTACAAATGAATGGAAAATCATTCGAATGGGAATGGATATCCGCATTAAATGTGAAGGCTGCGGCCATAGCGTAATGATTCCAAGACGTGATTTTGCACGTAAAATGAAAAAAATTCTTGTAAAGCATGAGGAATAACCTCATGCATTTTCTATGTTTATGCCTTATACTGTAAGGTGGGACAAAATGAAGCATCTTAAAGCGGTGTTACTAAAGGTTCTTTATTAAACTTGTATTTCAAAAGTTGACTCACTATAATTGTGACAGGTTAACTTGTTTCGGATATATAAAGAGGAGTGAATAAATATATGGCTTTAACAGCTGGAATTGTTGGTCTTCCGAACGTTGGGAAATCAACATTATTTAATGCAATTACACAAGCGGGCGCAGAATCTGCGAACTATCCTTTCTGTACGATTGATCCTAACGTAGGTATTGTAGAAGTACCTGATCATCGTCTTCAAAAACTTACAGAGCTTGTAAAACCTAAAAAAACAATTCCAACAGCATTTGAATTCACAGATATCGCTGGAATCGTAAAGGGTGCTAGTAAAGGTGAAGGACTGGGAAATAAATTCTTATCTCATATTCGAGAAGTAGATGCGATTTGTCACGTTGTGCGTTGTTTTGAAGATGAAAACATCACGCACGTTTCAGGAAAAGTAGATCCTATTTCAGATATTGAAACAATTAATTTAGAGTTGATTTTAGCAGATTTAGAAACGGTAGAGAAGCGTATTGGCCGTGTTCAAAAAATGGCTAAACAAAAAGATAAAGAAGCAATGTATGAATACGAAATTCTAGAGAAACTAAAGAATGCATTTGAAAGTGATCAGCCAGCTCGTGCTGTATCATTTACAGAAGAACAAATGAAACTAGTAAAACAATTTCATTTGCTAACAATCAAACCTATTCTTTATGTAGCAAACGTTTCTGAAGACGAAGTAGCCGATGCATCTGCTAACGAATATGTAGCAAAAGTTCGTGATTATGCGGCAAGTGAAGGTGCAGAAGTAATTGTTGTTTGTGCACGCATTGAATCTGAAATTGCTGAGCTTGAAGGAGAAGAAAAAGCAATGTTCCTTGAAGAACTAGGCATTGAACAGTCAGGTCTAGATCAGCTTGTACGTGCAGCGTACGACTTACTTGGATTAGCTACGTACTTTACAGCTGGTGAGCAAGAAGTACGCGCATGGACGTTCACACAAGGTATGAAAGCTCCTGAGTGTGCAGGTATTATTCATACAGATTTTGAACGCGGATTTATTCGTGCAGAAACGGTATCATATGAAGACTTATTAGCTGCCAAAACAATGGGAGCAGCTCGTGAAGCTGGAAAAGTACGTTTAGAAGGAAAAGAATACATCGTAAAAGACGGAGACGTTATGCATTTCCGCTTTAACGTATAAGATTAAAAGCCGAAAGGAGATATCTTCTTTCGGCTTTTGTCGTTGGCTAAAATATTAGCATATATTTACGAAACAGCCCGCAATGCGTATTGCTTTGCCTATGGTAGTATGCTATAATTTTAATTCGTGAGTAATATTTTATTGCTCCTTGCCCATTTCGGGCCGTTAGACCAAAAGGAGGTGACAGTGATGAGAAAGTATGAAGTAATGTACATCATCCGTCCAAGCATTGATGACGAAGCAAAGAAAGCATTAGTTGAGCGCTTTAACGGCGTATTAACTGATAATGGTGCTGAAATCGCAAATGTTAAAGAATGGGGTAAACGTCGTTTAGCATACGAAATCAATGATTTCCGTGACGGTTACTACATGATTCTTGACGTGGCGGCTACTTCAGAAGCAGTTTCTGAATTTGATCGTCTTGCGAAAATCAACGAAGACA
Organism: Priestia sp. 10L35; assembly: GCF_056395685.1. Taxonomy (NCBI): domain Bacteria; kingdom Bacillati; phylum Bacillota; class Bacilli; order Caryophanales; family Bacillaceae; genus Priestia; species Priestia sp. 10L35. The sequence goes on from NZ_JBFTKA010000006.1 coordinate 24,020, forward strand.
TTATCCGTCATATCGTTGTTAAACAAGAAGCATAATTAAACGTTTAAATAAATTGGGTTTTATTTCCTTAAGGAGTGGTTCTGATGATGAATCGCGTAATTCTCGTAGGACGCTTAACCAAAGATCCTGAATTACGTTATACCCCGAGTGGAGCAGCGGTTGCAACATTCACTTTAGCGGTAAACCGCACATTTACAAATCAGCAAGGTGAACGTGAAGCTGACTTCATCAACTGTGTTGTATGGCGTCGTCAGGCTGAAAATGCAGCCAATTTCCTTAAAAAAGGAAGTTTAGCTGGTGTTGATGGTCGACTACAATCTCGCAGTTACGAAGGACAAGACGGTCGTCGCGTATACGTAACGGAAGTTGTAGCGGAAAGTGTGCAATTTTTAGAGCCGAAAAGTGGCGGTGGGGATACGCAACGCAGTAACTTTGCTAACACTGGAGGATCTGGACAAGGCTCTCCATTTGGAGATAATCAGAACCGTAACTCAGGTAATCAAGGTTATACTCGCGTTGATGATGATCCATTTGCAAATAATGGCGAGACAATTGACATTTCAGATGACGATTTACCGTTTTAATTCGCAGTAGATTATCCGGAGTATAAAATTTTATAGAAACTTTTAAGCGGAAGGAGGCGTATCAAAATGGCAGGTGGACGTAAAGGTGGACGCAACAGACGTCGTAAAGTTTGTTTCTTCACAGCAAACGGCATCACTCACATCGATTACAAAGATGTAGATATGCTTAAAAAATTCGTTTCAGAGCGTGGTAAAATTTTACCTCGTCGTGTAACTGGAACAAGCGCTAAATACCAACGTAAATTAACGATCGCTATCAAACGCGCTCGTCAAATGGCATTATTACCATATGTTTCTGGTGAATAATGAACGGTATAAAAAGAGGCAGTAAGGATTCCCTTACTGCCTCTTTTTACATTACATAGGTGCTCTTTTGTCAAATAGTTGCTTCTTATGAATTGAATCGATAAAATAAATAATAGTCTATATCAACGAGGTGAAGTTGTGAAAGGAATTCGATATATTACAGAAGGAGCAGCTCTTTTAGCGCTGTTTGTGGCGCTGTTGCTTTTTTCACTATACATACCTGTTGTGGGAACCATTTTTCAACTAGCGCTAGCTGTTCCATTTATTGTGTATACCGTTCGTCATGGGTGGAAAAAGGCAATATTATTTTTAGTAGTAGGGTTGTTATTGACTTTGTTATTTGGAAATGTGTTGACTCTTCCTTTTACATTTGTATTTGGTATTGGTGGATTAGCAATAGGAATGCTTTACCGACAAAAACAAAAAAGGTATACCATTTTACTAGGCGGCACGGTTGCATTTAGTTTAGGTTTACTTTTATTGTTCGTAGGAGCAAACATCGTTTTTAATGTTAATCTAATGGAGCAAATAAATAATGCTTTAGATCAATCGATTAATCAAAGTATTGAAATGATGAAAAGTTTAGGACAAGACGTTAAGGAATCTCAAATTGACCAAATGAGAGATGCATTTGATATGTTTAAAAATCTGTTGCCTCTATTAATTGTTATGGGTGGAGTTATTCTGGCCTTTTTCTCTCAGCTTATTGCTACGCCTATTCTTAAAAGAACAGGTTATGAGGTGCAAGCATTCCCGCCTTTTCGTGAATTTAAACTTCCTAAAAGTATTCTATGGTATTATTTGATTGCATTAATTTTATCCTTCCCATCTTTTAATATTGAACAAGGTACATTTATGTACGTAGCTATTATCAACATCGTGATGGGACTGCAAATGCTAGTCGTGTTACAAGGGATCTCTTTTATTTTCTATTTCTCACATCAAAAAGGGTATGCCAAAGCAATTCCAATTGTTGTAACAATTTTAGCATTAATTATTCCAATTATCCTTCAAATTGTGCGCATCTTAGGTATAATTGATTTAGGATTTAATTTAAGAAAACAATTAGACACAAAAAAGTAGATATTGTGGAACTTAAAAAAGTAGGAGCTGAAATGGATGCCTGTCTTTACAAAAAAGAACGTCATTCGCTATCCATTTTACTCATTGTATAGTATAGCTCTGATTTTAGTAGGTATCGTGACCTATCATAATTGGATCATAGGAATGATAGGCTTTATATTACTATTAGCCTGTCTTTTTCTATACATGAGAATGGAGCGAATGCTGTCCGATGAGTTTGAAACCTATATTTCAATGCTGTCTCATCGGCTGAAAAAAGTAGGCGAAGAGGCATTAATGGAAATGCCGATTGGGATTATGCTGTTTAATGATGAATATCAAATTGAATGGACCAATCCTTTTCTAGCATCTTGTCTCGGTGAAGACACACTAGTGGGAAGATCATTATACGATGTAGCCGAAAGTATTATTCCACTGATCAAACAAGAAGTGGAAACAGAAGTTGTCACGTTGCATGATCGGAAATTTAAAGTGGTGATTAAACGAGACGAGCGCTTACTGTACTTCTTTGATATTACAGAGCAAATAGAAATCGAAAAATTGTATGAAGAAGAACGAACAAGTTTAGGTATTATCTTTTTAGATAATTATGATGAACTAACGCAAGGAATGGATGATCAAGTTAAAAGTAACTTGAATAGCCAAGTAACCTCTATGTTAAATAGTTGGGCTCAAGAATACGGTATTTTTATTAAACGTACGTCTTCCGAGAAATTTATTGCGATTATGAATGAACAAATCTTAATTCATTTAGAGCGAAGCAAATTTTCTATCTTAGACCAAGTTCGAGAAGAGACGTCTAAACAAAATATACCGCTTACATTGAGCATTGGTATCGGAGCTGGTGCTGCTGATTTACCTGAGCTGGGTGCTTTAGCTCAATCTAGTTTGGATTTGGCCTTAGGTCGAGGTGGAGATCAAGTAGCAATTAAACAGCCGAATGGAAAAGTAAAATTCTTTGGGGGCAAGACAAACCCAATGGAAAAACGGACGCGCGTGCGTGCAAGGGTTATTTCTCACGCGTTAAAAGAGCTCATTACAGAGAGTGGAAAAGTGATTATCATGGGTCATAAGTATCCGGATATGGATGCTGTAGGAGCTGCTATTGGGATATTAAAAGTAGCGCAAGTCAATCAGAAAGACGGTTTTATCGTATTAGATCCTGATCATATTGATACAGGTGTTCAGCGAATGCTAGAAGAGATTAAAAAGAAAGAAGGCCTGTGGGAACGATTTATTACGCCTGAAGAAGCCTTAAATCTTGTGAGTGATGATACTCTTTTAGTAGTAGTAGATACGCATAAGCCGTCGCTCGTTATTGAAGAAAGGTTATTAAATCGTATTGAAAATGTCGTGGTCATTGATCATCATAGACGAGGAGAAGACTTTATCGAAGATCCTCTTCTTGTCTATATGGAGCCATATGCTTCCTCGACAGCAGAACTCGTTACTGAGCTTCTTGAATACCAGCCAAAACGATTTAAAATTGATATGCTAGAAGCAACAGCACTTTTAGCCGGTATTATTGTCGATACAAAAAGCTTTACATTACGCACGGGATCTCGTACGTTTGATGCAGCGTCCTTTTTACGTTCTCAAGGCGCAGATACGGTTCTTGTTCAAAAGTTTTTAAAAGAAGATATCACGCAATATGTACAGCGAGCACGCTTTATTGAACATGCAGAGATTTATACAGCAGGTATTGCTATTTCACGAGCTGAACCAAACAAAATGTATGATCAAGTGTTAATTGCGCAGGCTGCAGATACGCTGCTTTCAATCAGCGGAGTGGTTGCTTCGTTTGTTATTTCTAAGCGACGGGATAATCTAATTGGCATTAGTGCTAGATCGCTTGGAGATATCAATGTACAAGTTATTATGGAAAGTCTCCAAGGCGGAGGCCATTTAACGAATGCTGCTACTCAGCTTCAAGACATTAGTTTGGATGAAGCTGAAGAACGGCTTAAACAAGCAATTGATGAGTACTTAGATGGAGGTAAAAAATCATGAAAGTAATTTTCTTAAAAGATGTAAAAGGAAAAGGCAAAAAAGGTGAAGTGAAAAATGTTTCAGACGGTTATGCACATAACTTCTTATTAAAAAATGGTTATGCTGTTGAAGCTACAGGCGGTAATGTGAAAGTATTAGAAGCACAAAAAAATAGAGAGCAAAAAGATGCAGCTGCAGAACTTCAAGCAAACAAAGAGTTAAAAGCAACTCTTGAAGAACTAACAGTTGAATTAACAGCAAAATCTGGTGAAGGTGGCCGTTTATTCGGTTCTATCACAAGCAAACAAATTGCTGAAGAATTAAAGAAAAAGCACAAAATTAAAGTAGATAAGCGTAAAATTGAATTAAATGATGCAATTCGCGCATTAGGCTACACAAATGTACCAGTTAAATTACATCCGGAAGTAACGGCTACGGTAAAGGTACACGTGACTGAACAAAAATAAACGTAAGATTGAGAAATAAGTAAATAATATAAAGGGTTGGCGCGGACTTGTATTTGTTCGCGCCAACATTTATGATGAAAGAAAATACTGAAAGAATATAAGAGGGGCATAGAAATATGAGTGATCTTTTTGCTGATCGTCTTCCGCCTCAGAATATTGAAGCAGAGCAAGCGCTATTAGGGGCCATTTTCTTAGAGCCTTCTTCTTTAACCTTAGCATCTGAACTGCTAATACCTGAAGATTTTTACCGGGCATCGCACCAGAAAATCTTTACATGTATGCTGAAACTTTCTGACCAAGGTGAACCGGTTGATTTGGTAACGGTAACGTCTGAATTAGCTGACCAAAAAATCCTAGAAGAAGTTGGCGGCGTATCGTATTTAAGTGATTTAGCTAACTCTGTTCCAACGGCTGCAAACGTAGAGTATTACGGTAAAATCGTAGAAGAAAAGTCGATTTTACGCCGTTTAATTCGTACTGCAACGCATATTGCTTCAGAAGGATATGCAAGGGAAGACGAAGTGGAAGTTTTATTAAATGAAGCGGAAAAAAACATTTTAGAAGTAGCACAGCGTAAAAACAGCGGTGTGTTTCAAAATATCAAAGATGTACTTGTACAAACGTACGATGATATCGAAGTTCTTCACAATCGAAAAGGTGACATTACAGGTATCCCAACCGGGTTTAGTGATTTAGATAGAATGACAGCAGGGTTCCAGCGAAATGATTTAATCATTGTAGCGGCCCGACCATCGGTAGGTAAAACGGCTTTTGCCTTAAATATTGCGCAAAACGTTGCAACGAAAACGGATGAGAACGTAGCCATCTTCAGTTTAGAGATGGGGGCTCAGCAGCTTGTTATGAGGATGCTGTGTGCCGAAGGAAATATTGATGCACAAAGGCTGCGTACAGGTTCGCTTACAGCTGATGACTGGGGAAAGCTCACGATGGCAATGGGATCTTTGTCCAATGCAGGGATTTATATTGATGATACACCGGGTATTCGTGTAGGTGAAATCCGTTCTAAGTGCCGTCGCTTGAAACAAGAAGGCGGGCTTGGGATGATTTTAATTGACTACTTACAGCTCATTCAAGGAAATGGACGAAGCGGAGAAAACCGACAGCAGGAAGTATCTGAAATTTCTCGTGCGTTAAAAGCTTTAGCTCGTGAATTAGAAGTTCCTGTTATCGCCTTATCACAGCTTTCCCGTGGAGTAGAGCAAAGACAAGATAAGCGGCCAATGATGTCTGATATCCGTGAATCCGGAAGTATTGAGCAGGATGCCGATATCGTAGCTTTCTTATATCGTGAAGACTATTATGAAAAAGATACAGAAAATCAAAATATTATCGAGATTATTATAGCCAAGCAGCGTAACGGTCCAGTTGGAACCGTACAGCTTGCCTTTGTAAAAGAGTACAATAAATTCGTTAATCTCGAGCGGCGCTTTGATGACGCAGGAGTGCCGCCTGGTGCATAAAACCTCTCAATATGAGAGGTTTTATTTTATTGTTATCGTATTCGTTCCGCAAAATACGATATATTTGTAATAACTTTTGTTAAATCGTTCGGATTTAATTGACTTTAGTGTGATAAATTGATACACTTATCCATGGTTAAATTATGTCGTAGTGAGCTGTTGCTTACTAAGCGGAGGTGCTTAAGATATGTCTTCAGTCGTTGTAGTAGGAACACAATGGGGAGATGAAGGAAAAGGGAAGATTACAGACTTCCTATCAGAAAATGCAGAAGTGATTGCACGTTACCAAGGTGGGAACAATGCAGGTCACACAATTAAGTTTAATGGTGAAACTTATAAGTTACATTTAATTCCTTCAGGTATTTTTTATAATGACAAAACGTGTGTAATTGGAAACGGTATGGTTGTCGATCCAAAAGCGCTTGTTCAAGAATTAAAATACTTACATGATCGCGGTGTAACAACAGAAAACTTACGTATTAGTAACCGAGCTCATGTGATTCTTCCATATCATTTAAAATTAGATGAAGTTGAAGAAGAACGTAAAGGTGAAAATAAGATTGGTACAACGAAAAAAGGTATTGGACCAGCTTATATGGATAAAGCAGCACGTGTTGGTATTCGAATTGCCGATTTACTAGACCGTGAAGTATTTGAAGCAAAATTAACACAAAACTTAGCTGAAAAGAACCGCCTTCTTGAAAAAATGTATGAAGTAGAAGGCTTTACATTAGAAGAAATTTTAGATGAGTACTATGAGTATGGTCAACAAGTTGCAAAATATGTTGTTGATACATCAGTAGTATTAAATGATGCGTTAGACGAAGGACGTCGTGTACTATTTGAAGGCGCACAAGGTGTTATGTTAGATATCGACCAAGGAACATATCCATTTGTTACATCTTCAAACCCAGTAGCGGGTGGAGTAACAATTGGTTCTGGTGTAGGTCCATCTAAAATCAAACACGTTGTAGGTGTATCAAAAGCATATACAACTCGTGTTGGTGACGGTCCTTTCCCAACTGAATTAACAAACGAAATCGGTGATCAAATCCGTGAAGTAGGACGTGAATATGGTACAACAACTGGTCGTCCTCGCCGTGTAGGTTGGTTCGACAGTGTAGTTGTACGTCATGCTCGTCGCGTTAGCGGAATCACAGATTTATCTTTAAACTCAATTGATGTATTAACGGGAATTGAGACATTAAAGATTTGCGTAGCTTACCGTTATAAAGGGGAAGTTATGGAAGAATTCCCTGCTAGCTTAAAAACACTTGCAGAATGCGAACCTGTATATGAAGAGCTTCCAGGTTGGACAGAAGATATTACGGGTGTGAAAACATTAGATGAGTTACCTGATAACGCTCGCCACTACTTAGAGCGCGTGTCTCAATTAACAGGTATTCCTTTATCTATTTTCTCTGTAGGTCCAGATCGTACACAAACAAATGTATTACGTGGTGTATATAGCTAAATAAAAAAGGTTAGCTCCTCGTGAGCTAACCTTTTTTATTTATAATTGGTGCTTTGTTAACAAGATTTTTTAAAAAAGCTCAATAATAAAAAGAAAGTTTTAAAAAAACTATTGCATTCATATGAAATATCATGTTATTATAATAAGCGTCGCTAAGAGATATAACATGAGCCATTAGCTCAGTTGGTAGAGCATCTGACTTTTAATCAGAGGGTCGAAGGTTCGAGTCCTTCATGGCTCACTTTTGTTACAACGTGGCCCGTTGGTCAAGCGGTTAAGACACCGCCCTTTCACGGCGGTAACACGGGTTCGAATCCCGTACGGGTCATTTTTAATATTTTTTAATACATAGCATATAGACTGAGGTCCCGTGGTGTAGCGGTTAACATGCCTGCCTGTCACGCAGGAGATCGCGGGTTCGATTCCCGTCGGGACCGCCATTTTGGCTCGGTAGCTCAGTTGGTAGAGCAAAGGACTGAAAATCCTTGTGTCGGCGGTTCGATTCCGTCCCGAGCCATCAAAAAGCATGACTTTATTTAAAGTCATGCTTTTTTCTTTTATTTACATTTAAAAGAAAACGTTATTTGCTTTGTATCTCTTTTGTGGTAATATATTACTTTTGTATTTAGAGATGGTTGAAAATCATATATCTTCATGTATAGTAGAGGATGAACTTGTGACGTTTCAAGGGTTATCAAGTATAATAAAACTACGGTATTCAAACAGTATGAATACTATCTTTTATATTTTGCTTCAACTAATAAAGGAGAACGATGATCATGGATAAACGTATTTTAGTCGTAGATGACGAAAAGCCGATTGCAGATATTTTAAAGTTTAATTTGCAAAAAGAAGGTTACGAAGTATTTTGTGCTTATGATGGCGTAGAAGCACTTGAAAAAGTGGAAGAAGTACAGCCTGAAATGATTTTATTAGATATTATGCTTCCTCAGAAAGATGGAATGGAAGTTTGCCGAGAAGTGCGCAAAAAATATGATATGCCAATTATCATGTTAACAGCAAAAGACTCTGAAATTGACAAAGTTTTAGGTCTAGAATTAGGTGCAGATGATTATGTAACTAAGCCGTTTAGTACGCGTGAATTATTAGCACGTGTAAAAGCTAATTTACGTAGACATCAGCAGGTAGCTGTTCCAACGGAAGAAAGCGAAACGAATGAAATTACGATTGGAGCACTTGTTATTCACCCAGATGCTTATATCGTGTCTAAGCGCGGAGAAACGATTGAACTGACTCACCGTGAGTTTGAGCTGCTGCATTATTTAGCGAAGCACATTGGACAAGTCATGACGCGTGAACACTTGCTTCAAACTGTATGGGGTTATGACTATTTTGGTGATGTGCGTACGGTAGATGTAACAGTTCGAAGATTACGTGAAAAAATTGAAGATAATCCAAGCCATCCAATGTGGATTGTAACAAGACGTGGAGTAGGCTATTATTTACGCAGCCCAGAGCAGGAGTAATTTTAGATGAAGAAAGTAAGGCTCCTGCAATCTATTCATTTAAAGTTTGTATTGATTTATGTGCTGCTCATTTTAATTGCGATGCAAATTATTGGGGTCTATTTTGCACGACAATTAGAAAAAGAATTAGTTAACAACTTTCGAACGTCTCTTCAAGAGCGGACAGACTTGCTGACGTATAATATTGGACAAGAAATGGTGAAAAATCGTGATGATGATTCACCCACTCTTGAGGAAGACTTAAAGACTATTTTACGAGATTTTGCTTCAAGACCCAATTTAGCTTCAAATGATATGAATGACATCTCTGAAGTAAGAGTCATTGACCAAAATAGAAGAATCATTGCTACATCGAACTCAAATCCTCAACAGATCATAGGTAAAAAGACTAATGATTTAGCGATTACAAATGCGTTGTTAGCAGGAACGAACTCTGATAATGTATTTGTTGATCAAAGCGGACAGCGAATCAGAGTTATGATACAGCCTATTCGTTTACAGGATAAAGTAGGTGCCAGTCAATCAAATTCAACTAATAAAAATGGAAAAGTTCAGTCTAGCGAAGAAATCTTAGGTGCTATTTACTTAACAGCTTCCATGGAGCCTGTTTACGATCAAATGAGTAATATCAATCAGATCTTTAAGGCAGGTACGGTGATTGCTCTTTTTATTACAGCTATTTTAGGCGTTTTTTTAGCTCAGACGATTACTCGTCCAATGTCTGAAATGAGAAAACAAGCACTTGAGATGGCCAAAGGGAATTTTACGAGAAAAGCTAAGGTATACGGGTATGATGAGATTGGTCAGCTAGCTCTCACATTCAACAACTTAACAAGAAAGCTTCAAGAAGCACAAGCAACTACAGAAGGGGAGCGCCGTAAGCTTAGTTCAGTATTAGCTCATATGACGGACGGCGTTATTGCGACGGATCGAAAGGGAAGAGTAATTTTAATTAATGATCCAGCCGCAGCTATGCTAAATGTTTCACGTGAAACGGTTTTATCTGACCCAGTTGTTTCCCTACTAGATCTTGAAGAAACGCATACGTTTGAAAGCTTGCTCGCTAATCAAGAGTCATTGATTTTGGACTTTAGTACAAAATCGGATCCCTTTATTTTAAGAGCTACCATTTCCGCTATTCAAAAAGAGACCGGTTTTATTAACGGAATTATCATTGTCTTGCATGATATTACAGAGCAGGAGAAAATTGATCAAGATCGCCGAGAATTCGTAGCGAATGTTTCACATGAATTGCGTACGCCGTTAACAACGATGCGCAGTTATTTAGATGCGCTTGCAGAAGGAGCATGGGAAGATAAGGACTTAGCTCCAACATTTTTAAATGTAACGCAAACGGAAACAGAACGAATGATTCGTCTCGTTAACGACTTGCTTCAATTATCTAAGCTAGATAGCCAAGACTACCGATTTAGTCGTGACCCAATCAATTTTGTGAAGTTTTATCATTACATCATTGATCGCTTTGAAATGACAATTGAACAAGGTATTTCGTTCGTGCGCGACTTGCCAAATGAAGCAATCTATGTCGCTATCGATCAAGATAAAATTACACAAGTATTAGATAACATTATTTCCAATGCAATAAAATATTCACCTGAAGGCGGAACCATTACATTTTCAATTGCTCAGCATACGCATGAAATTGTTGTGAGCATTAAAGACCAAGGTATGGGAATTCCAAAATCAAATTTAGCTAAAATTTTCGAACGCTTCTATCGTGTAGACAAAGCACGAACGCGTAAATTAGGCGGAACAGGATTAGGGCTTGCTATTGCCAAGGAAATTATTGAAGCACATGATGGACGTATTTGGGCAGATAGTCAGGAAGGAAAAGGAACAACGATTTACTTTACTCTTCCGATTGAAAGTGAGAATGATGACGAATGGGAATGAGGTATGAACATATCAAAACGGCCATCTTAGTTGTTCTCGTCACTTCCAGTTTAATTATGACGTATCATATATGGACGTATCAGCCTTCTTATAAGGTCATTTCAAAAAATCAACATTTGCAGGAAGTTGAAGTCAGTTCAAAAAGTAAAATAGAAGATCATATTCTTCCAACAGAAGTTCTCTATCATCGAAACGATAATCACTACATGTCTCACGACGAAGATGATGTAAACAAATGGGTAAATGAAATGAAAAAGTGGAAATTTTCGAATGTGACGGACGTTTCGGATGCTATTTCTCCTGATGGATTTTTAAATTATGTCCATGGAAGTAATTCTATTGAAGTGTTGTATCCAGACGCGCTGCCTTTGAAAACATTTCAACAGCTTTTTTCATTTTCTCAAACGTCTTTGCCTAATCAAACATTTGACCGTGTACTCATTAAAATTAAGCGTACACCTTCCTTTTTCGTGAGTGTGTATCTTGTGAATTATGAGCAAAAAAAGATTTATTCGGTTACAGTCAAGAATTTGGCCAAAGATGATATCAAAGAATTAGAAGATAAGATGAAACGTACGTATGCCCCGAGCTTTGTATATAAAGAAAACAAAAATCGGTATATCTTCCTTCCGGAAAACAATATCACGATGAATAGTGAAGTCTACTATACGAGCATGAGGCATTTAGATATTGAAAAATATAAGGAAGCGCTTTTTAACAACCCAGACTATGCACGGAAAGAAACGTCTACAAACCGAGATGTCTACACCGAAGGTACAAAAGTGATTAATGTTAATACGAAGACAGATGTGATGGAATATGTGAATCTTGTAAATTCCACGACCGAAGTAATGGAAGATTATAATTTAATAAACCGCAGCTTTAGCTTCGTTAATGACCACGGCGGCTGGACGGAATCTAATTACAGGTTCAACAGCTGGAATCGTATTACAAAAGAAATTAGCTATCGTTATTATAAAGATAACTATCCAGTGTACAGCAATCAGGGAATGACTGAAATATATCAAAGATGGGGAAATGCGGAGATTTTAAATTACCGTCGTCCTCTTTATCGTTTTGTGAGAGTACAGGATTCGAGTGTAGAAAAGCTGCAGTCATCTCAAAAGGTGATTCAATTAATTGAAAAACACCAAAACTTTGACCCGAATCTGTTAAAAGATATTTCAATAGGCTATCAGCTAGAAGAAGTCTCCCAGCAGCCAAAAACCGGTGAAAAGACGGTTGAGTTTAATTCTAACTCTGTCAAACTCGTTCCTTCTTGGTTCTATTATTATAATAGTAAGTGGTATCGAATTGCACCGCCGACCGAAGGAGGCGATAACGATGGATTGGAATAGAACAAAAACCATCTTTATTTTCACTTTCTTGATCCTTAATATTTACTTAGGCTATCAGATTTTTAAGACTCATCAAGAAGATCAGTACTCTCTATTTGTAGAGTCGAGCGTTGAAGAACAATTAACGAGTGAAGGCATTGAATATAAACATTTACCTATAGATGTGAAAGAAGCTTCATCGCTAAATGCTAAAAGTAAGCTGTTTAAAGAAGAAGACTTGAAAAAGCTGAAAGAGCAAAAAGCAGCGCTGCTTGAGGAAAAAACAATTCGAAGTGTACTAGACAAACCTTTTTCAGTACCTGAAAAAAGTCCCGAAGCAAAGCTAAGTCAATTTCTAAAACGGTATGTGCTCTCGGGTAAGGATTATGAGCTATGGAATGTTAATAAAGAGAAAAAAACAGTTACATTCTTTCAACAATATAAGAAGCATAAAATCTTTGATAATGAAAATGGCATGATTATTGCTCATTTAAATGATAAAGGTGAAATTATTTCGTATGAACAAACAATGCTAGGTTCTGTGAAAACGTTAGATGATGAGCAGGATGTTTTAACGCCTTTAAAAGCATTAGAAAATTTGTTTTTGAAGGGTGAATTGAAAAAGAAAGATTCTGTAACAAAAGTAGAGTTTGGGTACTATACGTTTGATCTGCCGCTACTAAATTCTCAAGTTTTAGCACCAACTTGGCATGTTATTGTAAATGGAGATACGAGTTATTTTGTAAATGCCTTTGAAGGGCAGATTATTAAAAAAGGAAATAAATAAGTATTTGGAGTGAGATAAATGAGCCTGCATTTCAGCGTGCTAGCGAGTGGGAGCACAGGAAATGCGATTTTAGTAAGTGATGGAGAACATTCCTTACTAGTTGATGCAGGGCTGAGCGGAAAACAAATGGAAGCTCTATTTCAACAAGTAAATCGCAATATCCCAGATTTATCAGGAATTTTAGTGACTCATGAACATAGTGACCATATTAAAGGACTAGGTGTTCTGGCACGTAAATATAAGCTCCCTATTTTCGCAAATGAAAAAACGTGGAACGCAATGGATGGCTTGATCGGCAACATTGATACGGAACAGAAGTTTCACTTTGAAATTGGCCAAACGAAATCGTTTGGTCAATTGGAAGTGGAGTCTTTTGGCGTTTCGCATGATGCTGCAGAGCCTATGTTTTATGTCTTTCATCAAGGACCTAAAAAATTAACCCTTATTACGGATACCGGCTATGTAAGTGACCGCATGAAAGGTACGATTAAAAATAGCGATATGTACGTATTTGAAAGCAATCATGACGTTGAAATGCTGAGAATGGGGCGCTACCCTTGGAGCATTAAAAGACGAATTCTAAGCGACGTGGGACATGTATCAAATGAAGACGCGGCTCTTGCAATGGCAGATGTGATTGGAGATCAAACCAAACGCATTTACTTAGCGCATTTGAGTCAAGACAATAACATGAAGGAAATTGCCCGCATGTCTGTTGCGCAAGTGTTACAACAGAAAGACATCAGTGTAGAGGACAATATTCTCCTATGTGATACAGATCCAAAAAGACCAACTGATATTGTTTATGTATAGTCTCTAGAAAGGAAGCGAAAAATAACTTCATTTAGTACGTGAATGCAGACATTCACGATGATAAATGAAGGGTTCGGTGATAGTGTGGAACATTATGATGAAGGCCAAGAGCCAAATAGTCGGCCGCCTAAACGCCGCAGAGGATATTTCGCTTCTGCTCTGATTGGAGCTATTATAGGTGCACTTATTGTACTGCTTCTTATGCCAGCCTTGGTGAGGAACGGGATTTTGCCATACGGATGGATGGATGATGAAAATGGAGATGAACAAACAGGGTCTACCATTCAAAAATCAGTCTCTCTTGACGTCACTACGGCCGTCACAAAAGCTGTTTCTGAAGTCAATGCAGCAGTTGTAGGAGTTGTAAACATTCAGAACTCTGAAAGCTTTTGGAATGATGAACGAACTGATGCCGGGACGGGCTCAGGTGTTATTTACAAAAAGCAAGGCAACAAAGCTTATATTGTGACAAACTATCATGTCATTAAAGGCGCTAACGAAATTGAAGTGAGCTTCAGTAACGGTACAAGAGTATCGGCTAAAATTCTTGGCAGCGATGATTTAATGGACTTAGCAGTTCTTGAAATTGACGCAGGCCACGTGACAAAAGTCGCTACCTTCGGAAATTCTGATAAGCTTAAAGCTGGTGAACCAGTGATTGCGATCGGAAACCCGCTAGGCCTTCAATTTTCTGGCTCCGTTACACAAGGAGTTGTCTCAGGGGTTAACCGTGTCATTCCTCAAGATTTGAATGGCGATGGAAATCCTGATTGGCAATCAGAAGTTATTCAAACAGATGCCGCCATTAACCCTGGTAATAGCGGGGGTGCTCTTGTTAATATTGATGGTGAATTAATCGGTATTAATTCCATGAAAATTGCCCAAGAAGCAGTAGAAGGCATTGGTCTTGCGATTCCAATCAACATGGCTAGACCCATTATTAATGACTTAGAACGATATGGTGAAGTCAGACGTCCATATCTTGGAGTTAGTACACTATCATTAAGTGAGGTATCAGGGTATCATTTAAAAGAAACCCTTAAGTTACCGCATGATGTAGTAAACGGAGTCGCTGTTCTAAAAGTTGAGCCAGGTTCGCCAGCCGCTAAAGCCGGATTAAAGGAATATGATGTGATTGTTGAGTTAGATCACAGCAAAGTAAGGGACATTGCGACACTTCGCAAACACCTCTACATTGAAAAAGAAATTGGCGATAAAATGAACGTAACGTTCTATCGAGACGGCAAAAAGAAATCCACAGAAGTAAAATTAACGCGTCAAATGAAGTGAAAGAAAAGTTATCCACAGGGGATAAACTCCTGTGGTTTTTTAATGAAAAGAATAGAGAAAGGAAGATAAATACATGAAGATATATTGCTGTTTAGAACATACAGAACTAGCGCTGGATGTAATGGTAGATGAGATTGAGCTAGCGCCGGTTTTTGAAAAAATAGAAAATTCCACTGACAAAAAAAGCTGTGAATATTGTGACAATGAAGCTGTATATGTAGTAGGGAACTGATATTCTTATACAAAATGTGGATACAGCATGTGGATATGTGGATAATATCTGTGGATAAGAGATAAAGGAGAGGAGAATAGCCTGTGAATATCTCTATTATAACCATTGGAAAGCTAAAAGAAAAATACTTAAAACAAGGCATTCAAGAATATTTAAAGCGTTTATCAAGCTATGCAAAAGTAGAAATTATTGAGCTTGCAGATGAAAAAGCGCCAGAAAACTTAAGTGAATCTGAAATGGAACAGGTAAAACAAAAAGAAGGAGAGCGCATCTTAGCGAAAATCTCAGACGATACTTATGTGATCGCATTAGCTATTAACGGAAAACAAAAGTCTTCCGAGGAACTCGCAAAAGAAATTGATTCATTAGCTACCTACGGAAAAAGCAAAGTAGCGTTTGTCATTGGCGGGTCGCTTGGTTTAAGCAGCGAAGTAATGAAACGCTCAAACGCAGCCCTTTCTTTTTCAAAGATGACGTTTCCTCATCAGCTTATGCGCCTAGTATTAGTAGAACAGATTTACCGAGCTTTTCGTATTATTCGAAATGAACCTTATCATAAATAGATCGTGTAGATATTTTTTCATTAAAAGCTGAGGCAGAAGGAAATGTAAAACCTTCTGCCTCAGCTTTTATCATATGTGGATAAATAGCATACGTCTATAAAAAAGAACAAGAGGTTCTTCTCTCCGATAAAATGTTAGAACAATTGAGTTTAAGCAAACGAGATCTTATTTAAGAAACAGAAAAACCTTCGTCTTCTTTCACTCCAGCTCTGTCTTTAAACTCATCAAGCAACGCACGCACTTCGTCAGTTGTTTCCGTGCTCATGAGTAGATTTCTTAATTCACTTGCACCGCGGAATCCGCGAACGTAAATTTTGAAAAAGCGTCGAAGCGGTTTGAAAGGGCGCGGCTCTAATTCTTCAGAATACTTATCATGAAGATCTAGCTGCAGGCGAAGAAGTTCTAATAGCTCTTCGCTTGTGTGCTCTTTCTTTTCTTTTTCAAACGCAAACGGATTATGGAAAATCCCGCGTCCAATCATGATTCCATCAACGCCATACTTTTCAGCAAGTTCAAGACCTTTCTGGCGGTCAGGAATATCACCGTTAATTGTTAGTAGCGTATGAGGCGCAATTTCGTCACGAAGCTTCTTGATCTCCGGAATTAACTCCCAGTGCGCGTCAACATCGCTCATTTCTTTTTTCGTACGAAGGTGAATAGAAAGGTTCACGATATCCTGTTCTAAAATGTGCTTCAGCCAGTCGTACCACTCGTCAACTTGCGTATAGCCAAGACGAGTCTTTACGCTTACTGGAAGCCCTCCAGCTTTGGCTGCCTGGATAATCTCAGCCGCAGTATCTGGACGGCGAATCAGACCAGAACCTTTTCCATTTCCTGCAACGTTCTGCACAGGGCAGCCCATATTAATATCAATGCCGCGAAATCCCATTTCAGCCATGCCGATACTCATTTGACGGAAGTACTCAGGCTTGTCTCCCCAAATGTGCGCAACGATTGGCTGTTCATCATCTGTAAACGTCAAACGTCCTTTTACGCTATCTTTTCCTTTCGGATGGCAGTAGCTTTCCGTATTCGTAAACTCTGTAAAAAATACGTCAGGTCGTGCTGCTTCGGTCACAACATGGCGAAAAACGACATCCGTCACAGCTTCCATCGGTGCCAAAATAAAAAACGGACGCGGCAACTCATGCCAAAAATTATCTTTCATCTTATATCTAAACCCTTTCTTTTAGGGAAAACGTATTCCCAAAATTAAAAAGTGTAATTTCTTTTATCAGGCTGAATGCCAGTATAAACTTCAACCAATATATACTTTAATGGTATGGAACGAAAAGTGCAAGGGAACGAGTGGTTTTGTTTTGCTGGAAATACTTATTGAAACAACTTTTATATCTAGTATTAGTGGGGTGTAAGCAATTAAAAGCAAGCTTGAAGGCATGTACCGGATACCCGCGAATAAATATCCTAAAGCATTTGGTTTGTGTGTAGGCACTTTCTCCAAGGATATTATAAAGTATTCACCATAATTATGATTACGATAAACGATTTTATAAATAACTTCGACTATATAAAAAACTTCGACTATATAAAAAACCACGTCTGTCACTGCACAACAGACGTGGCTTCATTACGTATTAATGCTTTTTGTAAGGAGCGCCGTCCTTAGAAGGCAGTCCAGAAATGTATCCGACACCACCAGTTTCTTGAATGCCGATGCTTTCTTTCATTGCATTAGCTAGCTCTTCTTTATCAACAGCGGTAATATTTTTGTCGCTGATGTCCTCGCCCGGGTGCTGATAGTTGCTTAGTACGTAGCGAGA
The DNA here is from genome assembly GCF_056395685.1 of Priestia sp. 10L35. Classification (NCBI taxonomy): domain Bacteria; kingdom Bacillati; phylum Bacillota; class Bacilli; order Caryophanales; family Bacillaceae; genus Priestia; species Priestia sp. 10L35. Next base: position 41,608 of record NZ_JBFTKA010000006.1, read on the forward strand.
GTTTTGAATGTTTTCTACTGCACGAAGTCCTGTTGCTTCTGCTCCCACTGGAACTGAAAGGATGCGTGATAGTTTTTTAGTTTTTACATTATAAGCCCATACGAAGTTGTTTGTATGCAGTGAGCTGTCTTCTCCGATAAACAGTGTATTTAAGTCATTTGAATACGTAAGGTTGTCAGGGTTGGCAATTTTATTTGGGTCCGCTGTATTACCGTATGCATCTGCTTTTTCTAGATCTTGTCCAATCAGTAGCCCTTCCATGCTTGCAGGAACGTAGCGACTGTTAATCTTGCCGTTTGCTTGGTCTTTTTGATGCGATCCTAAGTTCAGCTGGTAGGTCACACCAGACTCTAATTTTGGAAGCTGGATATCATCTTGTACAGCGCCAGATTCTTTTAGCATGGCACTATTTTGGTAAGAAATAGCCATATACGCTTTTTTGTCTTTTTTGTTAACCGTTAGTCCTTCCATCTTGTTGAATTCAGATGTTGCACCTAAAATTGCACCGTATCGGCGTGATTCTAAAAAGGCAGCTGCTTTTTCCATACCAGGCTTTACTTTTAGGTATTCAACTTTTTTACTTGCAGCGGTTTTCACAGCTTTAAATCCTTTTTTAGGCTGGTCAGCTGTTTCAAAAATATCACTAAATTTTGTGCCTTTGTCGATTATTGTTTTCACTTCATTGTCTGTTGCATGGCCAAGCTTAATCCACTGAAGGTCGCCTTTACCTCCATTTTCTGTGCTCGTTTGTTTAAACTTCGCCGCATAAAGAGTTCCTGCTGAGAAGTCTTTTTCCTTATCTGCTACATACATAAACATCATGGTATTAGACCCATCGTCTCCAAAAAGAGCGGTTTTGTTATCTGGAAGTACCTGCATCATTTCGTGTGAAAAACGGCCTGTGCTGTAATGTTTTACGACGGATGCATGGCCGCTTTCATCCACTGAAATTTCTGGAATCCAGCCGTAGTAGTAAGGATTTGCTTTTGACGTGTCGCCGAAATAAAGCTTAGCGAAGTTCGTGACGTCTTTATAAGAGCTGGATGAAGGATCTTCAAAAGCACGTGCATCGGGCTCATATTCTTCTGAACCAAGGTGAGTACCCCAATCCGTTGTAGAGCCATTACACGGCGTCCACAAACCATTTACATTGGAAAAATCAATTTTTTTAGCATGGTTGACCGTTAATTTTCCTGTTTTATCATCTCGGTCAACTTGTGTAAGCGTCATTGAAGCGGGAAGACCGGAAATCTCTTTTCCAGCATTATTAACAGATTCATATTCATAATGTGAAATAATATAAGACTTACCGTTGATGGTGATAAAGCTGTTTGAATCCGGTGCGTCTGATACGTACGGTGATGGCTTATCGGGAACGCTTCGGTCAATAATCGGATCCCCGTTTGCATCGATCGGTGTACCTGCGGCGATTAATTCCCCTGTATTATCGACAATTTTATCTTTTGAAAGAAAGAGCTGGTTATAGTTAAGCGGCGTTTCTTCAACGCTTCCATCTTTATACGTTACTTTTACAGATGCCTCTGTATACGTTTTAATCATATTTTCAATCGTAGTAGGTGCTTTCATTGGCTGAAACTCGACGCTTTTGATTTGTTTTGGATGTTGAACTGGGTGATGCTCTGCTGCAAAAGCAGAAGCGGCACTAGAAGCTAAAAGGGTGAGAGATAGTCCAAGAGATACTCGTTTTTTCATGGTTGATAACCTCCAAATTGTATTCATACACTTATTAAATCATTTGATTGTTGAGGAAATATAAAGAGAAGCGCTGGATTTGTTGAGCTGTTGTTAAGAACGTTGAACATTTATATGACAAGTTTAACTAGAAGTTATTCAGCTATCTTTCAGAATTTGTTCAGATAGCATTCAGCCGGGCTTCACAGTGCATTCATGTGCCGCTCTTACAATAAAGACATAGCTAAAGGCGACAAGAAGCGCTTTGGCTCGTACAGCAAAATTGAAAGGTATTTTAGCAGAAAAAAACGTCACTCAGTTCGATGCTTATACGGGGCAAGAGTGCTCATAATTTTTTATCTTAAAACATAAAACATACATTTCATTTTTTATTCATATCAAGCAGAGGGTGTTTCAAGGCATCCTCTGCTTTTCTATTTATAACTAGAAACGGGGCTGTTTATCTATGTTAAGATAAATGTAGATTATTGTTGTAAAGTGGATAGAACTAGAATGAAATAAATCAAATAGATAGGGTGTACACATGAGAAAAGAAGTACAAGTTATAGCCAAAGAAGCTTTTATTAAAAAAGTGAACAAGGGTTATCCACTCATTGAAAAAGATGCGCTTGTTGATGGTCATAAACTGCAAGAAGAAGGGGTTATTATTAACTTAGTCACTCCCAAGAATCAATTTTTAGCCAAAGGCTATTATGGAAAACAAAACAAAGGCTACGGATGGATTCTTACGAAGAAGAAAAATGAGCAAATTGACGCGGCGTTTTTTGCTAGAAAAATTCAGCAAGCTATTTCGTCTCGTCATGACTTTTATGCGTCTGAAGACACAACTGCTTTTCGCGTATTTAATAGTGAAGGTGACGGAATCGGCGGCTTGATTATTGATTATTATGACGGATATTACGTCATGAGTTGGTATAGTGAAGGAATTTATCAATTTAAAGAATACGTCATTGAAGCCTTAAAGTCTGCGCCTAACTTTAAAGGGCTGTACCAGAAAAAACGTTTTAACGTAAAGGGGCAGTATATTGAAGAAGATGATTTTGTAGCAGGGGATAAAGGTGAATTTCCTTTAATTGTAAAAGAAAATGGTATTCGTTTTGCCGTTTACTTAAATGACGGAGCGATGGTGGGAGTCTTTTTAGATCAGCGAGACGTCCGTAAAACGATTCGAGATAAATATGCAAAAGGAAAGACCGTGCTAAATATGTTTTCGTATACAGGCGCATTTTCAGTGGCGGCCGCTCTTGGAGGAGCTGCGAAAACAACAAGTGTCGATTTAGCCAATCGCAGCTTGGCTAAAACAATTGAGCAATTTAGTGTAAATGGAATTGATCACGAAGCACAGGACATTATCGTAGAAGATGTTTTCAAGTATTTTAAATATGCGGTCAAGAAGAACATGACCTTCGATCTTGTGGTGCTAGATCCGCCGAGCTTTGCCAAGTCGAAAAAGCATACGTTCAGCGCGGCAAAAGACTACAAAGATTTATTAAAAGAAGCCATTGCTCTTACAAAGCCAAATGGTGTCATTGTAGCATCTACGAACGCAAGCAATTTTGATATGAAAAAATTCCATTCGTTTATTGAAAAAGCTTTTAATGAAAAAGGAGAACAGTACAAAATGATGGAGCAGTTCGCTCTTCCAGCTGATTTTAAAACAATAAAAGAATTTAAGTCAGGTAATTATTTAAAAGTCGTGTTTATTCAAAAAGTAAATCGCTAAATGCAAGGCTGCATGATGAATTCATGCAGTTTATTTATTTTTAAAAAAATAACGCTTACAAGCTATTTTGAAGGGAATAAAATGAAGGTAAGAGATAAATATTGTCAATATATATGATAAAATAATAAAGGAATTATGCTCAACACTTCACAATTTTACAATATCATCCTTACGAAACGTATTTTTACAATTATTTTATTTTAAATGGGATAAGTATTGAGTACGAAGTGGAAAGAGCATACTATTACTATTATTTAAAAACATGAAAGGAGAAAGATTATGGCTGAAACAACAAAAAAGCCTGCCGGCGAAGTGAAATTTATTCCTTTATTAATTTGTCTGGCAATCGGACTTATTTTATGGTTTATTACACCTCCGTCCGGACTTGATTTGAAGGCTTGGCACTTATTCGCTATTTTTGTGGCTACTATCGTAGGGCTTATCATTAAACCATTGCCATTGGGCAGTGTAGCTATTTTATCTTTAACCATTATTGTATTAACTAATACATTAACACTTGAACAATCGCTCAGCGGTTTTCAAAATACGACGATTTGGTTAATCGTTATTGCATTCTTTATTTCTAGAGGTTTTATTAAGACTGGTCTAGGAACAAGGGTTGCCTATATCTTCGTTCGTTTGTTCGGTAAAAAGACGTTGGGACTATCGTATTCTCTTATCGTAAGTGACTTACTTTTATCACCTGCAATGCCGTCTAATACAGCACGAGCTGGAGGAATTATTCTTCCAATCATTCGTTCTTTATCCGAAACATACGGATCGAGAACTGGTGACGGTACGGAGCGCAGAGTCGGTGCTTTCTTAACAAAAGTATCGTTTCAAGGAGATATGATCACATCCGCTATGTTCGTAACAGCAATGGCGGCCAATCCTCTTGCGGTTAAAATGACGGAACAAATTACAGGCAAAACTATTTCATGGGTTGGCTGGGCAGCGGCTGCAATCGTACCTGGAATTATTAGTTTAATCGTTATTCCGCTCGTTATTTATAAGCTGTATCCGCCAGAATTAAAAGAAACGCCGGAAGCATCTGAAATTGCAGCAAAAAAACTAAATGAAATGGGTCCGCTAAAGAAAGAAGAATGGTACATGATTGGCGTATTTTTACTTCTTCTTGTGCTGTGGATTTTTGGCGCTAATTTAAATATTAATGCAACAACAACTGCTTTTATTGGTCTATGTGCGCTGCTTTTAACGCAAGTGTTAAGCTGGTCGGACATCAAAAAAGAACAGGGAGCATGGGATACATTAGTCTGGTTTGCTGTTTTGGTTATGATGGCAACTTTCTTAAATGATCTAGGCATGATTCCTTGGTTCAGTGATCTGATGAAAGGCACTGTTAGCCATATGTCTTGGATGACGGCGTTGATTGTATTAGCTATTGCATATTTTTATTCTCACTACTTTTTTGCGAGTAACACGGCTCACGTCAGCGCTATGTACGCAGCATTTTTATCTGTCATCGTGGCCGCTGGTGCGCCTCCGTTACTGTCAGCATTAATTTTAGCGTTCTTTAGCAATTTATTTGGCTGTTTAACTCACTACGGAAGTGGACCGGCACCGGTGTTCTTCGGTAGTGGATATGTAACGCAGCAAAAATGGTGGTCGCTCGGCTTTTTAATTTCAATTATTCATATTATCATTTGGATTGGAATTGGCGGCTTGTGGTGGAAACTGCTAGGTCTATGGTAAAAAAACAGTGGCGCAGGCCACTGTTTTTTTTATGCTTCAGCCCAAACGGATACAGAGCCGCCATTTACAGGGAACTGTCCGTAGCCATCTTCTTCAATCACAACTTGGTCCTCTCGGTTGTTTGTGAAGTCAATCCACGTTTGTCCACTTCGGTGTTCGCCGACGAACATTCTCTTTTCGCCATCTTCACCGTTTGACATCACCACAGCGCATCCAGACTTCTCAAATTCCTCTACACCATGCCTTACCCATCCAATAGTATTCGGGTGATCAAAATAATCGTCTTGCTGGCCGTATGCTTTGTCATAGCGTACATGCAAGAGAGCGGAAATATCTTTTTCTTTTCCTTCAATTGGGTGCTCTCCGCCTATCCCAAAATAGTCTCCGTAAAACACACAAGGATAACCGTCTTCACGAAGTAAAATTAGAGCGTAAGCACTCTGTTTGAACCAATCTTCTACCCAAGATTCTAAAGATTCATTTGGCTGAGAGTCATGGTTATCTACAAATGTGACAACATTCAAAGGGTGAGTCTTGACTAATGTATCATCAAAAATCGTGGTTAAATCAAAATCTCTTCCTTGCTGAGAGGCTTCATGCAGTTTATAGTGCAGCGATACGTCAAACAAATCGATTTGATAATCAATCACGTCTAGGAATTCCTGACAGGCTGTTAACTCTGGATTCCAAAACTCTCCCACAAAATAAAAGGGCTTTTCTTGAGAAGAGGACAATTCGTGGGCAAACTCTTTAATAAAATCGTGGTTAATATGTTTAATGGCGTCTAATCGATAACCGTCGCACTGCAGAGTGTCTGCTAACCATTTTCCCCATTTGATCATTTCTTCTCGAACTTCAGGATGATCGTAATCAATATTCGCAAACATTAAATAATCGTAGTTGCCAAACTCTTGATCCACATTTTCGTTCCAGCTTTTGTTTTCTCCGGCAATACGAAAAACGCCTTCTTTTCCATTTTTATCATCGTAATCAGTGCCGTTAAAATGATTAAAGTTCCATTTAAAAGAAGAATATTGATCGCCGCGCCCTTCAAATGTAAACTTTGTCCACCCTTCAATTTCAAAAGGTTCAGAAATTTCTTCTGTTCGGTTCATGGGGTCCACTTCAATGACGTGGAACGTTTCTTTTTCATCTGCTGCAGCTTTATGGTTCATTACAATATCCACATAGACATTAATTCCATGATTATGACAGGCATCAATCGCTTCATGCAGCTCTTGCTTGGTTCCATACTTTGTACGAACGGTTCCTTTTTGATCAAATTCGCCAAGATCGTATAAGTCGTAAACGCCGTAGCCATTATCCTCTGATGAAACACCTTTTGTAACCGGGGGAATCCACACGGAATCAATTCCTTGTTCTTTTAGTTGAGGAGCGAGCTCTTTAAGGCGTTGCCAATGCTCGCCATCAGCTGGCACATGCCATTCGAAAAATTGCATAATTGTATGATTCCGTTCCAAGTTAAATCATCCTCCTTTTAAATAAAAAGATATAATCGCTCACGGATAGTTCTTTAGAATCAAATGAGGAATTGATTATATTTTTTCTTTTAACGTTCCTGTTATCCCTATTCTTTAAACCTTTTTCAACATATGAAGCTTAAGAAAATCTTAAGATTTCCCCTTCCTTTTTCTTAAGAAATGCGGTTTACAATAAAATCCATAGACGAAATGACCCATGATATACTTTTGAAAGGAGTGTGAGAAATCAATGAACGAATATGTGGTTTTAGTCGTAGACGATGAGCAAGAAATCCGTAATGGCATTGCTATTTATTTGAAAAATGAAGGCATTAAAGTCTTTACGGCCAAAGATGGAATCGAAGCCATAGAGATACTAAATAAAGAAAAAGTTCACTTAATTATTCTTGATATTATGATGCCAAGGCAAGACGGCATTTCAACGACGTTTAAAATCCGAGAACAAAAAAATATCCCGATTATTATGCTGAGCGCTAAAAGCGAAGATGCAGATAAAGTGCTCGGTCTGCAGGTAGGAGCAGATGATTATGTGACAAAACCTTTTAATCCATTAGAACTGATAGCTAGAGTTAAATCACAGTTAAGAAGATATGTAACATTAGGTACATATGAGGAAACAAAGACGATTGATATCCGAGGTCTCGTACTTGATATTGAGGCTAAGTCCGTCACTCTTGACGGGGTGTTCATTAAGCTGACTCCCATTGAGTATAAAATTGTAGAGTTATTAATGAAAAATGCAGGGAGAGTTTTTTCTATACATGATATTTATGAACGCGTATGGAATGAACCAGGCTACAACGCAGAAAATACAGTAGCGGTACACATTAGAAAAATAAGAGAAAAAATTGAGATTGAACCAAAAAATCCGAGGTATGTAAAGGTTGTGTGGGGACTTGGATACAAAATGGAAAAGTAGCGTCATTTCAGCTATAGGGATTATCTTGTTTTTATTTGGTTTAGGAGCAACTATTTCTTCAATTAGTAACGTGCATAATCTATTAAAAACAAACTATTTACAAAAAAGCAGCTATGTAAAATCAGAAGACTTCAAAAAGCAAATAAGTCGTTTTACAAATGATCTCTACCTTTTAGAATTGACACAAAAAGATAAGAATACCGTTAATGCAAATAAGATAACAGGAGAAGAGATTGAGTCGTATCGATATACGGAAGGAACATTAACAGAACAAATAAAAAACGTGCACGATAAATATGAAGAAAAAATAGAAGACGCTAAGCAAGCAAAGAGCAAAAACGTTGAAGATGCCTATATAAAGCAGCAGGATCTAGAAGTTAAAAACATTCAAAAAAAGTTTCAAGATGATCAATTCGTTCGAGAAGAAATAGCGAAAAACAAAAAACTCGAAATGAAGAAACTATATGACGAAGCTTTTGATCGACAAGAAACATTATCTCAATATAAAAAAGACATCGTGTATTATTTAAAAGATAGGAACACAAACAAAATATATACGAACATCCAAAACGCAGGCAAAGAAGATGTTAATCAATTAGTAAAAAAGAAAAATATATTGTATAAACATACTTATTCAGCTCAATCACCGCTTGTGTTCCAAGCAGATGAATATAAAAATTCATCGTTAAGCAGTGAGGTAGACTCAGAGATCCCAACCTGGTATTTAAAGCAGAAGTTTACGGGTATAATTGCTGTTCCTGAAAAAGAAACCTTCATTAGTCCTTTATTTGATGAATATAACTATTATCATCATCAAAATGTAGCATTTCTCGTGTATGCATTTTCAGGGATACTAGCTCTGTTAATAGGTTACTTTATTTATAAAAAAACAATAACTGGACATTTAAAAGAAATAACAAGACAAACTGCAGTACAGAGGGTTTATAAAAAAATACCTTTAGATATTTGTATAATTGTTTTTCTTTTATACTCATTTTTTACATTAAGTCTAGTTCTGAACGGCTATCCTGCTTCTGTATTAGAATCATATAAGCATGTTGCTACGTTCTTCTTTTATATGATAGCAATATCTATAGCTATTTCTCTATGGGCACTTCAAGTATTTCTACTGTTTCAGCGTATACGTACAATAGATGATATAAAAGAAGAATATAAAAGAACGTGTGTTTATCAAGTAATTTATTTTCTTCAATCTATTTTTATTATCAGACATATTGGCATGCATATAATGGTTGTAGTGCTGCTTTTAGTGTTTGCCGTGTTTGCTGTTGCAGCTCTATTGACTAGTGGATCTATGTTTGCAGAACAAGTATCCATACTGTACTTAGCTATAGGCAGTGTTGTAGGAGTGGTTACTTTGATACTGCTTATGCTACGAGTTAATTATTTAAATAAAATTATTATCTCAATTGATCAAATTGCCACAGCCGAGTGGAAAGAGCCGTTACCTATCAAAGGAAAATCAGCTTTGACTCAAGCAGCGCTAAACATAAATCATATCCAGCAGCAGATTCAAACATCTCAGCATGTTCAAGTTAAAAGTGAACGCTTGAAAACAGAGTTAATTACCAACGTCAGTCACGATTTAAGAACACCATTGACTTCTATTATGACATATACAGCGTTGCTAAAGTCACAAGATCTTACTTCGGACGAACAACATGCTTACGTTGAAATTATTGACCGTAAATCAAAACGTTTACAGACACTTATTGATGATTTATTTGAAGTGTCAAAAATGGCAAGTGGAAATGTAGAATTGCATAAAGACAAAATTGATATTAACCAGCTTCTTCATCAGGCTTTAGCTGAATATAATGAAGCAATTGAAGATTCAACTCTGCAATTTCGTATTCAATCTCTCGAAAAGCCGATATTTGCTACTGTAGATGGTCAAAAATTATGGAGAGTATTTGACAATTTGATAGAGAATATATTGAAATATTCACTTGAACAAACGCGTGTCTATATTTCTGTTCAAGAAATAAACGAACAAGTGAAACTAACCTTTAAAAATGTAAGTAAATATGAACTAAATGAGCAGGCAGATGAGCTGTTTGAACGATTTAAAAGAGGGGACACTTCAAGACAAACCGATGGCTCCGGACTTGGGTTAGCTATTGCTAAGTCAATTATTGATTTGCACGGAGGAGAACTGAATATTGAAATTGACGGAGATTTATTTAAAGTAACGATTACTCTTTAATGTCAGTGAATATAAACAGCATATCTAGTAAAAAAGAGAAGCAACCTCATTATGCTGGTTGCTTCTCTTTTTTTAGCGTTCGTAATTTTATTCCGCAACCGCAAAGCGTACTGTGTTTTAGTACTTTTATTTCTCTATCACACTGATTACATCTTATTTCTTGTCCAATCATTTCTTCATCCCTTCCTCTTTTTACAAGAATTTAAATAAGTATCCATAAAATATGGATACTTATTTAGTGATAAAATGTTAAACTAATTGAGAATAAATGATAATCTAAAATGAGAAAAATAATCTTATTTTTTCATTTAGAAAACGGATAAATTTATTTTACTTGCTGCGGAACAGATAATCCTAAACCGTCTGCAATGCGTGTTCCATACTCTGGATCCGCTTTGTAGAAGTGTTGAATTTGACGCAGTTTAATCTCTTCTTTTTCTACAGGTTTCATAGCTTCAACGATGTTTGTAACTAGTCGTGTACGCTCGTCTTTGCTTAGAAGGCGGTATAAGTCACCTGCTTGCGTGTAGTGGTCGTTATGATTATATGCAACACTATCGGCAACGCCTGAAACAGGGTATGCTGCTTGTTTGTTTTCCTGTGATTCTGTCGGGCCCCCAAAGCTGTTTGGCTCATAATAAACAGAACGGCCGCCGTTATCGTCAAAGCGCATTTGGCCGTCACGCTGATAGTTATTTACTTCGCTGCGCGGACGGTTAATCGGTAGCGCTTGATGGTTAGCACCCACGCGGTAGCGATGTGCATCGCTGTATGCGAATAGTCGACCTTGCAGCATTTTATCAGGTGATACGTCAATTCCCGGCACAAGCGTTCCAGGTGAGAATGTAGCTTGCTCCACTTCGGCAAAATAATTTTCTGGATTGCGGTCCAAGACCATGCGACCTACTTCAATTAACGGGTAGTCTTTTTGTGACCAAACCTTTGTTACGTCAAACGGATCAAAGCGATACGTATCAGCATCTTCTAATGGCATAATCTGAACGTACAGCTTCCATGAAGGAAAATCGCCTTTTTCAATGGCATTAAATAAATCTTCAGTATGATAATCTGGATTTTCACCAGCTAGCTTTGCAGCTACGTTTGGAGACAGATTTTTTACGCCTTGCTCTGTTTTGAAGTGATATTTTACCCAAACGCCATCTCCTTCGGCATTAACCCATTTAAATGTGTGGCTGCCAAATCCATGCATATGGCGTAAAGTTGCGGGGATACCGCGGTCAGACATTAAAATAGAAACTTGATGCAAAGATTCAGGAGATAAAGACCAGAAATCCCAAACGGCCGTCGGGTTTTTTAAATGTGTGCGTGGATCGCGTTTTTGTGTATGAATAAAGTCAGGGAATTTAATCGCATCTCGGATGAAAAATACAGGTGTATTATTTCCGACTAAGTCGTAGTTTCCTTCTTCTGTATAAAATTTAACAGCAAATCCGCGAGGGTCGCGAACGGTATCTGCTGAGCCGTTTTCACCAGCTACTGTTGAAAAACGAGCAAATAGAGGCGTTCGTTTTCCTACTTCAGAAAGGAAAGCTGCTTTTGTATAGGCTGAAACATCATTTGTCACTTCAAAATAGCCGTGAGCACCGGCGCCTTTTGCGTGTACGACGCGTTCAGGAACTCGCTCTCGGTTAAAATGGGCTAATTTCTCTAAAAGGTGAACATCTTGAATTAAAGTAGGTCCGCGTGAACCAGCGGTCATTGAATTTTGATTATCTCCAACCGGAGCTCCCCAACTAGTCGTCAGGTTATTCTTGTTTGTTGTCATCTTAGAACCACCTCTTATTTGAATTTTATTATGTTAGAAATAATAATAACATTTTTAAATAAAAAATCAATACTAAATTATAATTATTATAATTTAAATTGTTAATTTTGAGATGTAGTCAATGGAGTATATAACATGTGAAGTGTACGAACTATTTAAAAAATTTTCTGTATAGTATATTTAGTTTAATAATAAAAATGCCTGGTGTGCAATTATTTTGACCGGCTATTACCATATCAAAAACACGCTTGCTTATTTATATAAGCAAGCGTGTTCGTTTTATATATTTTGTGATAAGTTTGCTTTCGCTGCCAGTTCAGCCTGAGGCGTGCGCCAAAGCTGCGTCCATTTTTGAATCGCAGCAATTATAATAATGAGACCGAGTATAAGCATGATGATTGAAAGAGTTGCATTTAATATGCTGTAACCTGCCGCAGCTTCATTTAAATAGACATTCTTAACCATCCAATAACCTGCGTAGTTAACCGTTACGTAAAGGTAGGCTAGTGGAATAAGGCAAGTAAGCATATAGGAGCGTTTATCTGCAATTCTAAGAATAACGGTTGCTCCAATAATTAAACCAATAGAGGCCATTAACTGATTCGATACGCCGAACAGCGCCCAAACTGAGCCAATATCTCCTGAGAACAATAAATACCCCCACATAAAACAGGCTAGGGCGCTTGCAAAAATGGACCCCGGAAGCCAGTCTACTCGCTTCAATGGCTTATAAAATTCACCGAAAAAGTCTTGAATTAAATAGCGGGAAACGCGTGTACCCGCGTCGATAGCAGTTAAAATAAACACTGCTTCAAACATAATGACGAATTGGAAAAAGTAAGAAGACAGGTGGCTGAACCAAGGAATTTCTGTGAAGATATATGTCATTCCTACGGCCAGTGTAACAGCCCCGCCTGTACGGCCTTCTAAGTTTAGACCAATCTCTTGGCTAAGCTGAGGAAGAGCTGTCACGTTCATGCCGAGCGTTTTGAACACTTCAGGTGTAGAGTTGATTGCAAAATAGTCTCCAGGATGTAAAGCTGTTGCGGCAATTAATGCCATAATTCCTACCAAGCATTCGACTAACATCGCCCCGAAGCCTACAACTTTAATGTCACTCCAACGGTCGAGCATCTTAGGGGTTGTCCCTGAACCAACAAATGCATGGAAGCCGGAAATAGCACCGCAGGCGATCGTAATGGAAATGAACGGCCACACGGGTCCTGCTAAAATAGGGCCGCCTCCGTGAATAAATTCAGTAACTGCAGGAAATGGAATTGCTGGATTTACGAAAAACACGCCTACAATCAGCGCGATAAAGACACCAATTTTCATAAAGCTGCTTAAATAATCTCGAGGTGCTAAAAGCAGCCAAACGGGCAAGGCCGCTGCGAAAAATGCATAAACGGGAAGAATAATTGAAAGTGTTTTAATATCTAGCGTTAAAAAATCTCCTAAAGCTGTTCCTTGAATATAAGGACCGCTAAATACGGCGATTAAAATTAAAATGAAGCCGACGGTAGAAGCCGCTTTTAAATTACCGGTTTTTTTGTGGTAAATACCTACCCCCATTGCGATCGGAATCGTAATTCCAACAGCGAATGTACCCCAAGGGTTTTTCTCAAGTGCGTGTAGCACGACCATAGATAAACCGGCCATTGTGATGGTAATGATAAAAAGCATAGCTAAACCTGTACAAAAACCAGCGACAGGTCCTAGCTCTTTTTTAGCCACTTCGGAAAGCGACTGGCCTTTTTGGCGCATAGATGCAAATAACACAACCGCATCGTGAACGGCTCCTCCGATTACAGCTCCTATTAAAAGCCAGAGCAGTCCGGGCAAATAGCCAAACTGAGCTGCTAAAATAGGTCCAACAAGCGGACCAGCAGCTGCAATAGCTGCAAAGTGATGACCAAATGTTACCCATCGGTTGGTTGGCACATAATCTTTCCCATCTTCAAGTTTATGTGCTGGCGTTTTTTGCGAATCGTTTAGTTTCAAGACCTTAACAGCCATGAATGTTCCGTATAGCCGATACGCAATCATTAAAATACAGATAGATCCAATAACAATCGTAACCGCATTCATTACAAATCCCCCTATCCCTTAGTTGTCTGATGTTTGTACTACTACACAACGTTATGTAATTGTGTGTTCCCCTTACAACTTTCATTATAAAAGAAGAAAGCGCTTTTATCACCAGTTTTTCCCTTAATTATTTAAAAAATTAGAAAGTTCAAATTCCCTTTGAAAAACTATAAGACTTTTCGCATAATCTCTGCTATAATTTTTAAAAAAATTAGTACGCATTTAGGTGTTTTAGTTAGGGAGATGAAAAGAGTGAACCATCGTCAAGAGTTACAAAATAGCAAGCGTATCGTAGTCAAAGTAGGGACATCTACGTTGACCTATGATAATGGAGATATTAACTTAGCACGCATTGAAAAACTAGCGCGTGTTTTATCCGATTTAATGAATGCAGGAAAAGAAGTTGTGCTTGTTACATCAGGTGCCGTTCAAGTGGGAGTAAAAAAACTAAAGTTAAAGGAAAAGCCAACTTCTATTCGAGAAAAACAAGCAGCGGCCTCTGTCGGGCAATGTGAGCTTATGCATATCTATAGTAAATTCTTTGGTGAGTACAGCCACATCGTTGGTCAAGTACTGTTAACGAAGGATGTAATCGAAGATGAACATGTGCGCAATAACGTTGTGAATACGTTTGAAAAATTAATTGAAGACAAAGTAATTCCTATTGTGAATGAAAACGATACGGTTGCAATCGATGAAATTGAAAACATCGTGCGCTTCGGCGATAACGATAATTTATCTGCCATTGTTTCAGTTTTGATTCACGCAGATTTACTTGTTATTTTATCTGATATTGACGGTTTCTTTGATTCAGATCCCACAAAAAACCCTAACTCTAAATTAATGAAAGTAATAGATGGCATCACACCAGAGCTTGAGAATTTTGCTGGAGATAGTGGAACTGACGTTGGAACAGGCGGAATGGTCACAAAGCTTACCGCTGCTAAAACAGCTACAAGTGCAGGCGTAAGCTTAATCTTAGCAAATGGTAAAGAGCCAAATATTTTGCGAGATATTATTGAAGGCCAAGAAATTGGAACGTTATTCTTAAAACAAGCTGAAGGAGTAATGAAATGAGTGAATTGCAGCTTAAAGGAAAGCAGGCAAAAGATGCCTCTTATTTCTTAGGAAATGTAACGAGCGAACAAAAACAGCAGGCACTTTATAAAATGGCGGCTGCTTTATTGAATCAGCAAGAAGCGATTTTAAAAGCCAATGAATTAGACATAGAAAAAGCCGTTCAAAAAGGCACATCAAAAGCGATGTTGGATCGCCTATCTTTAAATAAAGAGCGGATTCACGGAATGGCAGACGGCCTGCGCCAAGTAGCTGCGCTTGCGGATCCAGTAGGAGAAGTGCTGTCTATGGCGAAGCGACCAAATGGCTTACAAATTGGGCAGCAGCGTGTACCTATTGGTGTCATAGGAATTATTTATGAAGCGCGTCCAAACGTTACGTGTGATGCAGCAGGCTTATGCTTAAAAGCAGGAAATGCAGTTATCTTGCGCGGAGGCAGCGAGGCGTTTTATTCGAATCAAGCGATTGTTTCTGTATTATCTCAAGCTGCGGCAAGTGCAGGGTTGCCTGAGCATAGCATACAGCTTATTGAAGATACGTCGAGAGAAACAGCACTGGAGTTAATGAAATTAAATGAATATATCGATGTATTAATTCCTCGAGGCGGTGCTGGTTTAATTGAAGCAGTGGTAAAAAATGCAACGGTTCCCGTTATTGAGACAGGAACTGGGAACTGCCACATTTATGTCGATGAAGAATATGACGGTGACATGGCGGCCAATATTGTCATTAATGCAAAAACATCTCGTCCAGCGGTGTGTAACTCAGCCGAAAAGCTGATTATCCATAAACGAGCGTCTCATGAATTTTTGCCGATTATTATTCAAGCGCTACGAGAGAAAGATGTAGAAGTACGCGGTGATGAACGTGCGGTAACAATCGTTCCAGATCTTGTTCCCGCAGGGGATGAGGATTGGAAAAAAGAATACTTGGATTTCATCATGGCGGTTAAAATCGTAGATGATATCGATGAAGCGATTTCTCATATTAATGTTCATAGTTCACATCACTCTGAAGCGATTGTAACAACAAATTATGCTCATGCTCAGCGTTTTTTACAGCGCGTTAATTCAGCCGCTGTTTATGTGAATGCTTCAACGAGATTTACGGACGGAGAAGAGTTTGGTTTCGGGGCAGAAATCGGAATTAGTACACAAAAGCTTCATGCGCGTGGACCGATGGGATTAAAGGAATTAACAACGCTAAAATATATTATTTACGGAGATGGACAAATTCGATAAAAAAGAAGCCTGAGGCATATGCCCAGGCTTCTCTTATTTCCATATACGTTCAATTTCTTCAAGTGACTTTCCTTTTGTCTCCGGAACCCACTTCCATATAAACAAAAATGAAGCGAGACACATAAACATAAAGAATAAAAATGTAAAAGATCCTCCAGCTTTGTTCCAAAGGATAGGGAAAAACTGAGATACAAACCAATTAGCTATCCACAAGAAAAACGTAGAAATAGACATTGCATAGCCTCTCGCGTGATTAGGAAAAATTTCAGAAATCACAACCCATACAACCGGTCCCATAGAAATATTAAAAAGAAATAAATAAAAAACAATAAGTAAACTAGTAGTCAACCCTTCAGTACCTTGAGAATGAAACCCAAAGGAAACGAGAAGCTGCGTAACGGCCATACCAGCTGTGCCAATAAGCAATAAAGCTTTGCGGCCAATCCGGTCGATAAGCCACATGGAACAAAGAACGCCTAAAAAGGCAGCCACACCAATCATAGACGTAACAAGGAGCGATAAATCTCCTCTAGCTCCAGCTGCTTTAAAAACTTGCGGGGCGTAATAAATAATGGCATTAATTCCGACAAGCTGTTGAAAGGCTGCAAGTAGAATACCAATAAGCAGCGCTTTTCGAAGACAGGCGTCTTTAAAAAGCGAAAGAGAAGCTGGTTGATTTTCTCTTAACGATTGCTCAATATGATACAGCTCTTGGCGTGCAATGTGTGTACCATTGATTTTAATTAAATTGTCCATAGCTTCTAAAGTGCGGTTTGCTTTTACCAGCCACCTCGGACTTTCAGGAACAGGAGAAAGAATAAGAAGAAATAAAAGAGCTGGAATACCAGAAGCACCGATAATGTAGCGCCATCCCGTGGAATTCTGCCAAGCGTCTTCCCCAATAGATAAAATGTAGTCATTTACAAAATAGACAGAAACAATCCCAACGGCAACAGCAAATTGGTATAGAGAGCCTAAGCGGCCACGCATGTGCGGAGGGGCTATTTCAGAAATATAGGTAATAGAAAGAACAGAAGCCATACCAATGCCTAGTCCTCCAATAATTCGAGAAATAATCACAAAAGAGATGGATGAAGATAGCGCTTGCATAATTGCGGATACGACAAATAAAGAAGCTGCTAAAAGTAAGATGCTTTTTCTACCGAATCGATCACTCAGTTTTCCTGAAGCAAGTACCCCAATGGCACCACCGAGCAGCAGACTAGATACAACAAAACCTACCATCGTTGGACCAAGATTAAAATGTACTTTCATCAACCCAATAGCTCCTGAAATGACGGCTGTGTCATAGCCGTAAAGCAACCCTCCAAAAGCAGCTGCACATGAAATGAAAATCACGAAAAATAGATTTCCTTTTTGCTCCTTATACTCGTCAGAAGTTACTTTTACTATCCCCATATAAATTCCTCCTTTGAATCACCGTCACTATTTCAATTAAAAAAACGTTATACGTAAAACGTTTTCATAAAAGATGTTTTTATGTTAAACTAAAAATTGTAAATAATCAAACTATTTTTCGCCTTTTATATGAATTATGTACGTTTTGTTATCAACCAATAGGGAAGAAAAAATAGGGGGAAGAGAAATATGGCGTTTATGCAATGTGATTTTTTTTCAGAAGTATTGCAAATAAGTACTTCAATGAACGTTTTGATACCGCAGCACACAAAATCTCAAATTGGTTTACAAACCAATACAAGAAGTGAGAAACACCCTACGCTCTATTTATTACACGGTCTTTCTGATGATCATACGATATGGATGAGAAGAACTTCGATTGAACGCTATGCATCAGAATTAGGACTTGCAGTTGTAATGCCAAATGTAGATCGCAGCTTTTATAGAGATATGGCTTATGGAAAGAAGTATTGGACGTTTGTAACAGAAGAACTTCCTCACTTGGCTAGATCATTCTTTCCGTTATCGGAAAAAAGAGAAGATAATTTTGTAGCTGGCCTTTCTATGGGAGGGTATGGCGCTTTAAAATGGGCGTTTCGCAAACCACATCAATTTTCTGCAGCTGCCAGTTTATCAGGAGTGACGGACGTTGAAGGGCTTGGAGGGCGAGGAGAAGTTCAGTTCTTAGATTATCCTTTGATTTTTGGCATGCCCCCTGTTATTAGACCTGAGGATGATCTTTTCTGGCTGCTTGAAAATCGCCGGCGCTATGGAGAAGTGACTCCGCGTATTTATCAATGCTGTGGAACGGAAGATTTTTTATATCAGGAAAATAAACGTTTTTCCGAGCGTTGTAAGCAAGAGCCTATTTGTTTTACATATGAAGAAGGAAAAGGAAGTCACGACTGGGCATATTGGGATCAAAAAATTCAAGATGTGTTAAAGTGGCTGTTTAGTGAAAAGTAGGGAAGGTAGTTTTCAGTGGTGCCGGCTTCTAGTAGTATAATAAAGAAAAATGTTTACTTGGTCGATAGACTAAAAGAAAATGGGAGTCGGTACGAATGGGGAGAAAAAAAGTCACGATTACAGAAGTAGCAAAAGAAGCGGGTGTTTCATTAGCTACGGTATCAAGAATCTTCAATAATAAAGAAGGTAAAATTAAAATTAGTGAAACAACTAAACAAAAAGTGCTAAAAGCAGCAGCTCATTTGGGGTATCAGACGAATCCATTTGCGGCAGCTCTTCGGGCCCAAAAAACAGGGATTATCGGGATATTAATTAGAGATTTAAAAGATCCGTTTCTAATTGAACTATTAAAAAAGGTACAGCAACAAGTCCAAAGTCGAGGGATGGACGTTCTTATTGGACACACGGATTACGAAGAAACAACGGCTGAGCGTCAATTAAATGCTATGATGAACCATTGGTTTGATGGGGTCATTTTATTAGACTATGTAGCTGCTCAGCATCCGTTTGTAGATGTATTAAAACAATATCAAACGCCTTACGTTTCTCTTACAGGAGACGCCTCTTCTGCACTTTGGCCGATTGTACATGTAGATGATGCGGTGGGAATGCAATTAGCTGTTGCTCACTTAACGGACCTTGGTCATAAGAATATAGGGTTCGTTGGAAAAGCTGTAAGCGGAGTCGAGCACCGTCTGTCCCTTTTTTATCAGTATGTACCGTCAGCAAACGCAAAGTTTGTGAAAGAAGATATGAATAACTCAGATGAACTATATCAGTTTATAAATGAGCTAGCTCATCATCCAGAGCCTCCAACTGCGCTTATTTGTGCTACGGATTACATTGCTCTGAAAGTGATACACTGTGCGTGGCAAAACGGGCTTCACGTTCCAGCAGATTTATCTGTTATAGGGTTTGATGATATTACAGAAGCTAGTGAAGCACATCCTCCACTAACAACTATCCGTCAACCGATGGAAAAAATGGCTAAAAAAGCAGTAAACCTCTTACTTCAACAAATTCAGGATCAGCAAGAAATAGATCAGATACAGTATAAAATGGCACCTTTATTAGTAGAGCGCGAGACCACAAAACGTATGAATTGATAAGGAATGTATATACTATTCCTGAAAGTGTGAGACAAAAAGTCCACACTTTTTTGCATTAACCATTGCGTCCACTTCCCTCTTTCTTATACACTGTATGCTGTAGGGGGAAAAAACCAAGCTTTAATATGTTTGGAGCGATTTGATGACACAACAAAAATTAGATAAATATGAAATTATGGACGTTAGCTTACTAGCAGGTAAAATTATGTTAGAAAGCGGAGCAGAAACGTATCGAGTAGAAGACACAATGATGCGGATTGCAGCGTCTTACGGTATAAAAAAATCCCACAGCTATGTGACGCCAACAGGGATTATGTTTTCACTTGAAACGAAAGAACCGACGAAAACGAAGTTAATTCGTATTTCCGAACGAACGACAGATTTAAAAAAAGTAACCATGGTAAATAGCGTCTCAAGAACAATCAGTCAAGGAAACATCTCCTTGGAGGAAGCGTATGAAATGCTACAAGAAATTGAAGCAACAAACGTAGCTTTTCCACTATGGGTTCAACTTGCAGCTGCATCCATTTCTAGCGGATGCTTTTTAATCATGTTTCAAGGTTTATGGACGGACTTTATTCCAGCTATGTTTTCAGGAGGTCTCGGATTTTTAACCGTGGTGTATTTCCACCGTCTTATTCCGATTCGCTTTTTTGCTGAGTTTACCGCTTCGTTAGTTATTGGACTTTTATCAGCTCTTTTAGTCGCTTCAGGACTAGGCACGCAAATCGATAAAATTATTATTGGATCCGTTATGCCACTCGTTCCTGGCTTATCCATTACCAATGCAGTGCGAGATTTAATGGCGGGACATTTACTGTCTGGATTATCAAAAGGAGCAGAAGCGTTTCTGACGGCATTCGCTATCGGTGCAGGTATTGCCATTGTATTTACACTTCTATAGAAGGGAGGCATCATATGCATATCGTAGAGCAGATAATTACAAGTTTTATTGCTTCAGCAGCATTTGGGATCATCTTTAATGTTCCACGTGAATCATTATTAAAAAGTGGCTTTGTCGGAATGATTGGCTGGCTCATTTACTATTTGCTAACGTTCTATGGCGTAGATGAAATTCCAAGCACAGTTGCATCGGCCTTCTTTATTGCTATTATTAGTCAAATTTACGCAAAAATTTATCGAACGCCGATCATTATTTTCACCGTAGCAGGTATTATTCCGCTAGTTCCGGGAGGAACAGCATACGATGCCATGCGTAATTTTGTAGAAAATAACTATAATGAAGCGATTAGTCTTGCAGCAAAAGCCTTTATGATTTCAGGTTCAATTGCCATTGGTATTGTGTTTTCTGAAGTCATCAACCAAATCATTCGTCAGTCTAAATTAAATGCCAAAGCAAAATATCGACCATAGAGAAGCAAGCTCAAATCAGAGCGTGCTTTTTTTATGAAAAAAATAAAGAGATCCTTCACTTTTTTGTCACAAGAAAGTCACGTTTTAGTCTAAAAACGTTCAAAAAAAGTCCGTGCACAGCTAAAAAAATAGACTATACTATGTAAATAGAAAGAGAGATATTACATATATATGTGAAACATTGAGCATATCTCTCGGATTATTATGCTCAATGTTTCACAATGTAAGTAAAAGATGCTCAGAAATGAGCAAAGTATCTATGGAAATGATGAATGTTCTTATATATGAAAGGAGAAAGAAGATGGATACAGTTATACTATCACGTATTCAATTTGCATCAACGACGCTGTTTCATTTTATCTTTGTACCGCTATCTATCGGTCTTGTCTTTTTAGTAGCGATCATGGAAACGATGTACGTAGTAAAAAAAGATGAACAGTATAAAAAGATGGCAAAGTTTTGGGGGCACTTATTCCTGATTAACTTTGCTGTCGGAGTCGTAACAGGTATTTTACAAGAATTTCAGTTTGGCATGAACTGGTCAGAGTACTCAAGGTTTGTAGGAGATGTATTCGGTGCGCCGCTTGCTATTGAAGCACTGCTCGCGTTTTTTATGGAGTCCACTTTCCTTGGACTGTGGATTTTCGGGTGGGATCGTTTGCCTAAATGGCTGCACTGTCTATGTATTTGGCTTGTTAGTCTAGGTACTATTTTTTCGGCGTTCTTCATTTTAACGGCTAATTCTTTTATGCAGCATCCGGTTGGAATGGAGCTGAATAATGGCCGTTTAGAAATGAATGACTTCTTTAAATTGTTAACAAACGGTCAGCTGTGGGTTGAATTCCCTCATACCATTTTAGGTTCGTTTGCAACAGGCGCCTTTTTTATCACGGGTGTCAGTGCCATTATGCTCTTGAAGAAAAAACATTTGGCTTTTGCCAAAAAATCATTTCAAGTTGCCATTATTGTAGAGTTAGTTTCAGGTGTGGGAATTGCGTTATCTGGTCATGAACAGGCTGGATACTTAGTTAAGACACAGCCGATGAAAATGGCCGCAAGTGAAGGATTATGGGAAAACAGCGGAAGTCCAGGCGCTTGGACGGTGACAGCAAATATTCACCCAGATGAAAAGAAAAATACGGGGGAAATCAAAATACCTTATTTATTAAGTTTCTTATCATACGGGAAATTTTCAGGTTCCGTTCCTGGGATGAACGAGCTACAGGAGCAGTATACGGCGAAATATGGAGCAGGAAATTATATTCCACCCGTTCGGACAACATTTTGGAGTTTCCGCATTATGGCTGGTCTAGGTGGCGTATTATGTGCATTAGGCATTTGGGGCACGTACTTGCTTTCTCGTAAAAAACTTCAAGAAAGCAAACTATTTTTACGTATTATGACGATTGCCATTGCCTTTCCGTTCCTTGGAAGCTCAGCAGGTTGGATTATGACAGAGATTGGCCGTCAGCCTTGGGTTGTATTTGGCTATATGAAAACGGAAGATGCCGTGTCTCCTGGTGTAACAGCAGGTGAATTGCTGTTTTCTATTATCTCGTTTTCATTCTTTTATTTAATTTTAGCTGTGATTATGGTGTTCTTGTTCGTTAAAGAAATTAAAAAAGGTCCAGATCACGATCACGAAGCACATACAAAAGTAGTATCAACTGATCCGTTTACCAAGGAGGGATACAATGTTTTCTCTTAATGAATTCTGGTATTTACTAGTATCCATTCTGTTTGTTGGTTTTATCTTTTTAGAAGGCTTTGATTTTGGGATTGGAATGGTGTCTCGTTTTTTAGGAAGAAACGACTTAGAGCGACGAGCTTTTATTAATACAATCGGTCCTTTTTGGGATGCAAATGAAGTTTGGCTAATTTCAGCAATCGGTGCTATGTTTGCCGCTTTTCCAAACTGGTATGCAACGCTATTAAGCGGGTCATATGTTCTTTTTGTTCTTCTTTTGCTTTCGCTTATTGGCCGCGGTGTAGCATTTGAATTTCGAGGGAAAGTTGAAAAACAAGCGTGGAAAAATGCATGGGATTGGGTTATCTTCTTTGGAAGTCTTTTTCCACCGCTCATTTTTGGTATCTTATTTTCAGCGCTAATGAAAGGACTGCCTGTTGAGCGCAATATGCAAATGAATGCCGGCTTTTCGGATATTGTTAATCTATATACCATCACAGGCGGCGTTACGTTAACAATGCTTTGCTTATGGCACGGACTTATTTTTGCCACGATCCGTACGATGGACGATATTAGAGATCGTTCACGGAAGGTCGCTATGAAGCTTTTGCCTATAAATGCTTTATTACTTCTTATCTTTTCAGGCATGACGTTTTTTGAAACAGATTTATTCAGTAATCATAGCCGCTTGATGCTATATACATTTTTCATCGGTATTTTCGTGTATTTACTAGCAGGATTTTTCCTTACACGTAAAAAAGACGGATGGGCATTTGCTATGTCTGGCTTAATTTTAATTTTATCAATTTCCTCTATATTTGCAGGATTGTTTCCAACCGTTTTGGTTAGTTCAATCAATGAAAGCTATAGTTTAACGATTCATAATGCAGCATCAGGGAATTATTCCTTAAAAATTATGTCTTACGCTGCTATTGCATTACTGCCTTTTGTGTTAGGTTATCAAATTTGGAGCTACTACGTTTTCAGAAAACGTGTAGATCATAAGGAGCATATGGAGTATTAATGGGTAGAAATTTAATGGTTTACAACGGAATAAAAATGGTTCTTGCCATGTTAATAGGGCTTATTACTATTCAAAGTGTAGCTATTATTTTTCAAGCTAAGTGGCTCGCCGAAGTAATTACCGCTCTTTTTCATGGTGAAAGTTTAACCTCGCAGACAAAAGCAATCGGATTGTTTTTGTCTGCCTTTATGATTCGTCAGATCGTAGGTTTTATAGTAAAAAAAACAGCATATCAATTTGGAGTCAAAACGACTCAGGAACTTCGTTTGATAGTCATGCAAAGCATTTTTTCATTAGGACCGCGTTTTACCAAAGATGAAGGAACAGGAAACTTGGTGACGCTCATCACCACAGGCGTACAGAAGCTTCGTGCTTATCTCGAGCTGTTTTTGCCTAAACTGGCTGCCATTAGCGTAACACCTTGGCTGGTGCTTGCTTTCGTTTGGTACCATGATCGGCTTTCAGGCATTATTTTACTTGTGACCATGCCAATTTTAATTTTATTTATGATTTTGCTTGGATTGGCTGCACAAAAAAAAATAGACAGCCAATGGGAGACATATCACGTGTTGTCCAACCACTTTGTAGATTCGCTTCGAGGGTTAGAAACTTTAACATTTCTCGGGAAAAGTAAGGAGCATGTTGAAACGATTGAAAGAGTCAGTGACCGTTATCGAAAAGCGACAATGGGAACGCTCCGAATTGCTTTTTTATCTACGTTTGCTTTAGATTTCTTTACGATGTTATCTGTAGCCATCGTGGCTGTTATGCTTGGTTTGCGGCTCGTAAACGGGTCTATGACATTAGAGCCTGCACTTATGATTTTATTGCTGGCGCCTGAATATTTCCTGCCGATACGAGAAGTCGGAAATGATTACCATGCAACATTAGACGGAAAAGAATCCGGAGATGCATTACTTAAGATTGTGAAGCAGGCTGAAAAATCGCCGGCTAAAAAAGAAGATGTTCCTAGTTGGACTGAAAATAGTGAACTTCAATTAAGGCATATCACTGTAAAATATGACGAAGAGCATCCACCTTCTCTTGAAGATGTGTCACTGCATGTTAAAGGAATGCAGAAAATTGGAATCATCGGAAAAAGCGGAGCTGGAAAATCGACGCTTATTGATATACTAAGCGGCTTTGTACAATCTACAGAAGGCTCTGCTGAAGTAAACGGCGTGCCAATTGATTTACGCTCAGATGCTTGGCAAAAGCAGATTACGTATATCCCTCAGCACCCATTTATTTTTAATGGAACAGTAAAAGAAAATATTGAATTTTATCAAGACAGAGGCGGCTCATATGATTATGAAGATGCTTTAACGAAAGCAGGACTTTTATCAACGGTTCAACAGATGCCTAAGAAGGAAAATGAAATGATAGGGGATGGGGGGCGACAGCTTAGCGGCGGCCAAGCTCAAAGGATTGCTCTAGCAAGGGCGTTTCTAAGCGACCGTCCTATTATTATGCTTGATGAACCAACGGCACAAGTCGATATTGAAACGGAATATGAAATAAAGCAAGATATTTTAACGATGTTCCAAGACAAGTTATTTATTTTAGCTACGCACCGTCTGCATTGGATGAAAGACATGGATCTCATTGTTGTAATAGAGGACGGAAAGGTTGCAGAAATCGGTAATCATCAAGAACTGATTCAAAAAAAAGGAGCTTACTATCAATTTTTACATGAAGAGGAGGAGATATGATGAAATATAAAAGTTGGATATGGCCCTACTTTAAAACATATAAATATCGTATCTTTTCTATCTTATTACTAAGCTTGTTAACGATTGGTTCTGCTTGCGCGCTAATGTTCACGTCAGGTTATTTGATTTCAGCTTCTTCCTTACGGCCAGAAACAATTTTATTGGTGTATGTTCCAATTGTACTTGTGCGTACATTTGGTTTAAGCCGAGCCGCTTTCCGTTATGCGGAGCGTCTTGTCAGTCACGATTTTATTCTTCGCATTTTAGCTAAAATGCGTACGCGTCTTTATCATTTGATTGAACCGTTAATTGCTACATCTCGCTATCAAACAGGAGATGTTTTAGGAGTTCTCGCGGAAGATATTGAAAGTTTACAAGACTTGTTCTTGCGTACCATTCTTCCAACAATTTCAGCTGTTATTTTATACGTTATTTCGATTGTAGCTTTAGGATTCTTTAGCCTAAAGTTTGCATGTTTGATTGCCATCTATTTATTTTTATTAGTAGTAGTAATGCCGCTTTTTTCCCTTTGGCATATGAAGGCAGCCAATCAGCGATATAAATCAAGCAAAGCACAGTTATATGCCAAGGTCACAGATGGCTTTTTAGGAGTTGCTGATTGGGTGTTAAGCGGTCAGCAGCAGTCATTTTTTCATTCGTATGACAAAACAGAAAATGAGTTAGACGGCATGGATCGTAAGCTTAAACTATGGACGTATTACCGAGAATTGTTTGGACAACTTATTGTAGCAGGTTTAATTGTCACAATGATTTGGTTTGGAGCTTCTCTTTTTGCAGATAAAGAGCTTGCAGGTGTGTTTATTGCTGCTTTTATTTTAGTAGTATTTCCTTTATCTGAAGCCCTGCTGCCAGTATCCAATGCAATAGAAAAGATTCCTCAGTTTGAAGAATCATTAAATAGAGTACAGGCAATGGAAAAGAACTGGGAAGATGTGAACGAAAAGAAAAAACATACTCTTTCTCTACCTTATGAAGGTTCATGGAATTCGGTTAGATTAAAAGTTGAGCATGTAAGCTTTCGCTATAGTAATGAGGAGGAGCCAGTCATTCATGATCTTTCATTTCAAGTCGAGCAAGGGAAAAAAATTGCGATTCTTGGCAAGAGTGGAGCTGGAAAATCGACTCTATTAAAGTTGCTGCAAGGCTCCTTAGTACCTACAGAAGGCACAGTTCAACTAAACGGTCAGTCTGTTGCTGAAGTTCGTGAAGATGTACCAAAACTCATCTCTGTATTAAATCAAAATCCTTATTTATTTAATACAAGCGTAGCCAACAATTTATTACTAGCTAATGAAAAAGCTACAAAAGAAGAAGTAATTGAGGTCATGAAGCAAGTGAATATGCACTCCCTTGTGGAAGGTTTGCACCAAGGATATCAAACGCCGATGCTCGAAACAGGTCAGCGCTTCTCGGGAGGAGAACGTCAGCGGATTGCGTTAGCACGCGTTCTGCTTCAGCATACGCCAATTGTTATGCTAGATGAGCCAACTGCAGGGTTGGATGCTATGACTGAAAAGCGTCTATTATCCACTATCTTTGAAACTCTTCAAGATAAAACCTTAATTTGGGTTACGCACAATTTAGTTGGGATGGAAAAAATGGATGAAATCTTATTTTTACAAGATGGTAAGATAGCCATTCGAGGAACGCATGATGAATTACTTGCGACGAACAGTCACTATCAAAAGCTATATGAATTGGATCATCCGGTAAAAAGCCTTTAGCAGGAGCTAAAGGCTTTTTATTATTTGATCATAAAGTGAAATTCGACAAACACGAGTAAAATATGTGTCGAATGAAAGAAAACAGCTTGGATTCAAAGAAAAGAGTATGCGTTTAGTATTTTTGAAAAAGTGGTAAAACAAGGTAGTGTTTGTTTCTTCCTGTATAACATCGGTTTATTTTAGGGAAAATATATACACATTATGCGAACGAGAGAAGGAAGATACAATGGAACCTATGCTTATACATATCACGCTCGTAGTGGGACTAGGAGTTCTATCTCAGTGGCTGGCTTGGAGATTTAAGTTACCAGCAATTGTCGTGATGTCAATTATCGGACTGCTAACAGGCCCTATTTTAGGTTTAATTGACCCTAAAGCACAATTTGCTCAGCTTTTTGATCCTTTTGTATCGATTGCTGTAGCTGTTATTTTATTTGAAGGCAGCTTGAACTTAGACATGAGAGAGGTAAGGGGAATCGAAAAGCCCGTGTTTCGCATTGTGACGCTCGGAGCCATGCTAGCTTGGATTTTAGGCTCTTTAGCTGCTCATTATATAGCGGATTTATCATGGGCGGTGGCAATTGTTATCGGAGGGCTTTTTATTGTGACGGGTCCAACCGTGATTTTACCTCTTTTACGACAAGCTAAATTAAAACCAAAACCAGCAGCGATTTTAAAATGGGAAGGTATTATTGTTGATCCATTTGGTGCACTCCTGGCCGTTTTTTCGTTTGAAATTGTTCAATTTTTAGTGCTGAGAGAAGTCAGTGGAAAAACAATTCTCTTTTTCTTTGTAGCCTCTATTATTGCTGTTTTAATAGGATGGCTTCTTGGCCGTGGAATAGGATGGATGTTTCAAAAGGGGCATATTCCAGAGTATTTAAAATCTCCGGTCGTATTTATTGTTGTTATTGCCTGCTTTACGATAGCTGATGAAATTAAGCATGAAACAGGTCTTCTAGCAGTGACAGCGATGGGGATTACCCTTGCTAATATGCATATTTCATCTATTAGTGATATGCGACATTTTAAAGAGAACATTTCGGTTCTATTGACTTCTACTATTTTTATCATGTTAACGGCTGGACTGACGATGAAGACCATTACTGAAATTTTTCATTGGAATATTATTTTGTTTGTTTTACTTATGCTGTTTATTGTCAGACCTGTCTCCATCTTTTTATCAACGGTAGGGACAGATTTATCTATAAAAGAAAAAATACTGATTGGCTGGATTGCCCCGCGCGGCATTGTGGCGTTAACGGTCTCAAGTTACTTTGCGAAAGTACTAATCGATGAAGGATTTAAAGATGCTTCCATCCTAACAACACTGACATTTGCTTTAGTATTTGCTACGGTTTGTGCACACGGTTTTTCCCTTTCCTGGCTAGCTAAGAAGCTTGATTTATCAATTGGAGAAGAACCTGGTATTTTGCTTGTAGGAAGCAATGATTTTACGGTTGCCTTTGCTTCCAAGTTAAAGCAACTGGGCTATCCAGTGTTAGTTGCTGATTCTTCGTGGGAGCGGTTAAGAGTTGCGCGCAGAGCGGAAGTAGATGTGTATCACGGAGAAGTTCTAGCTGAGCAAACGGAATATCATCTAGATTTAACTCCTTATGAATACGTGATTGCTGCAACTGAGTTAGATGCATATAATGCACTTGTTTGTACTGCTTTTCTTCAAGATATGGGACGGAACAATGTTTTTCAATTGAGTATTCGTGATCAAGAAGATTCAAGAGAAGATGTCGATGAAATTATGCACACGGTAAGAGGACGCATGCTCTTTAAGAAAGGAATTACGTGGGAGTTTCTACATCATAAAATGAAGCATGGACATACGATTTACAATACAAAAATTACGGATGAATATACGTATGAAACATATCTTGAGGAGAAAAGCGATGATTCTCTTTTACTAGCAGTGAGCAAGCAAGGAAAGGCATTGAGTTTTTTTGCTCATGATCAAGAAATAAACGTTAATGCGGGTGATACGGTGTTAAGCCTTCAGCCGTTAAAAAGATAAAAAAACAGGCCTTCAGTGGCCTGTTTTTTTATGCTTGTCTTTGTTTAAAATGAATGACGAACAGATAAGCAGCAGCTGCTGCAAAATAGATAGTAACAGCTGGTGCGGTGAAGACATGCCCAGCTACAAAAGCAATTCCAAGAGCTAATACAATTGCTGTACTATACATCATAAAGCTTTCATCAAGAAGCTGTGACGGGTTTTTAAATAATCGAACCAGTACGGTTAAACCAACTACTAGAAGTGGAAGAACCCATAGTAAAAATCCGATGATACCTAAAGAGAAAAACAGGTCATAAAAATCCATTTCAATCATCTTTGGCGGAAGCTGTTTTGTATAGTCACCAGAAAAGCCCATACCTATCATTTTTCTTGCAATAGGTGCTTTTGCATACTCTTCCTTATGATGAGCTAAAAATTGCTCACGGCTGCTTAGAATCAGATTTTGAATATCTTTGTCATCTAAATTTGATTCCTTTTGCTTTTTCTTTTTAGCCGGCTTTTCTTTTTCTTTCTTTTCCGGCTTTTCTTGCTTTGTTTTCTCTTTTTTAGCCTCTAACATATCGATGTGCGTATATGTGTTTTTATAAGCTGGAGAAATCGGAGTGGTTGCTCCGGTTACAATTAAAAGCAGAATCGAGATTACTAAGTTGGCTTTAATTAAGCTGCGTTTATTCGTAAATAATTTTGCAAATAAGACAACTGTTGCTACAACTAAAGAAAGAATAACGGCACCTAAGCCTACTTTCGTTCCAAGCATGATGGACGAAACAGCTAACAATATAAAAGGAATCCAGTAATAAGCTTTTGAAAACGAACGTACTTTATCTAAAGCTAAAAGCAGTGTGAGAGGAAGCAAAATAGCAATGGTTGCCCCTAGCTCATTCGCTGCATAAAACCAGCCTTTGAATCCGATTTTATTATACTGATAACTCTCTAGTGCTGTACCTGTTAGCATTGTACCGATAAAAACAATACTGATGATGAGTGAAGCAGTCAATAAGTTTTTGCTCAATATTCTTTTTACATCCAAAGACGATCGATAATGTGAAAACATCACAATCATTCCAAGTAATGTAACGTTCATATAAACAACCTTATTGAAAAATTTAATTTCTTGCCCAATATAATAAGGATCTTTCCATTGATGATTTAAGTAGATATTGAGTCCAAGAAAGAGTGCAAAAACAATAAGGTAGATAATCGAATATCTAGCCCATTTTGATTGTTTAGCAAACACTAAAAGTAGGACACCTGCAAAAATCATATATAGAAAGCGAATAACAACCCCAATTGAGAGACCACTATCCATGTTCAAAACCATGTACGTCGTTAGCATATCAATAATTGGCTGAATTGAAATAAAACCAACGAACAGAAAAAATAACCAGTATGTGTTCTTCATATAGTACTCTCCTGTTTTACGTGAATTAACGTTTTCTTTTAACTAAAAGCATAACACCTTCTACTCTGCATAATAGCGTCGACATTAAGTATACTAAACCACCTGCAAGACAGACAATACCAAATCGTAAGATAACATGTAATGAATTCAAAAATGCGATGTCCTTCAAGAAGAACATGAGGATAGCAACAGGTACAGAAGCTAAAAGAATTTTTCCTGTTTCTTTCACTAGATATCCGTAATGGAAGTGATTGATTTGTTTTGCCAGCATAACGAATACGATGGCCGTATAGAAAAAGGCAACCACTGACATGGAAAGTGCTAATCCTTGGTATCCCATAAATTTAGTGAAAATCATGTTAAAGATGATGTTTAACACAATGGATAATAAGCCTGCTCTCATAATAAGATAACCTTTTTGAAGAGAATAAAATCCTTTTGCAAGAACAGCTTGCAACGAATAGAAAAACACCGAACCTAGGTAATAATAAGATACATCGGTTGTTTTTAACGTTGAATTTGCGTCAAATGCACCGCGCTGATAAGCAATCATTACAATGTCTTTCATGTAAAAGATCATAATAACAATCGTCGGAATCAGCAGCATCAGCATAAACGTAATCCCTTTTTCAATTCCAGATTTAAAGCGTTCTTCATCTTTTTCAGAAATGGCTCTGGCAATCAGCGGATAAATAATGGTTGCGACCGTAACCCCGAATATTGCCTGGGGAATACTTACAAGTCTGAAGGCGTAATTTAAGTATGAAATAACACCTTCACCAAAGGAGCCAGCAAAGAAGAAGTTTACAGTTAAATTAATTTGACCGACCATAATGGTCACACCAACAGGGATGAATACTTTATAAAAAGCCACCACTTCATCACGGTCAATTTTTTGCTTCCATAACAGCAGATGCTGCGGTTTAAAATAGACAACTTTAATTAAGAAAGAAGCAATTGTTCCTACAAAATAGCCAAGAGCAATTGCATAGCCGCCCATAATTGAATGTAATAGGATTGTACTTAAAATCGTAAATAGTACAACAACCGTTTGAGAAAACACAGAGAAAGAATATTGACTTCGTGCATCAAATACACCTTCGTATACTGCATTCACTCCAACTAGTGAAAGAGATAAGAAGTACATAACGCCCGTATAAATTCCTAGTTCAATTGCTGCTTTGGAAAAATTAGAATACGAAGCGGGAAAGTAAAAGAAAGCGGCAATTGATCCGAGAACCGAAATAATGAAACAAATAAGAAAGGTTGATTTAACAATATTAGTCAAATGAACCTTTCCTTTATTTTCTTTTTCATAGCGTAAATAACTAGGAATAAATGCATCCTTCATCCCCGTTAGCATAAATAAAATAAAAGCGTTTGGAATGATCATTGCTGCGTTGTATGAATCGACAATATAACTTGTACCGAAATAGTTAGCAATAACTAAATCACGAATCATACTAGAAAATTTCAAAAATAATGTTGATATGAGCAGTAAAATGCTCGCGAATTTTAAGTTTTTCATGCGAAACTCCTACCTTTTCAAGTTATCTCATCAACTATTAGCAATAAAGAAGCATCCGACAATTAGAAGAATACAGCCGATAACTTGTTTTGTTGTAACTTTTTCTTTAATTAAAAAGTAACCGAATGTTAATGTCCAAATATACGTAATAGACGTGAGCGGAAATACAATAGAATAAGGTAACAGCGTTAAAACATACACATTAAGCAGAGCTGCCGCCCCGTAAAAAAGGCCGCCACCCACAAAGCAAATAAGCGCTAGCTTTATCTTTTTTTCATTTAAATACGTAGAAATATACTTGAAAAAGACAGCTCCAACTGAACCTAAAAGAGTCATAATAAGTAAAAGCGGGATACTATTCATCTTGGCCACCTACTAAAATTACACCTACGATAATAATAAGAGTACCGACCAGCTTCATAGGGCTAATGGTTTCATTTAATAGAAAGAAACCAAGAGCAATGCTGATTACGTATCCTAGGCTTAAAAATGGATGAAGCAAGGAAACTCTTTCAAATTTAAAAGCGGCAATCATAAAAACCGCTCCTAATCCATAAAGAAAAAAACCAATAATTAAATTTAAGTTAAATGAAGCTTCGGACAACTTCCAAAAAAGTTGTCCAACAGCTGTAAACAGGGAAGCCACGATAATGAGTGTGATTCCTAGCTTTTTGTTGTAATTGCTCTCCATCAGGAGGTCACATCCCTTTCTTTCTGATCAAATCGGATAAAAGGAAGACCAATAAAGAAGAAAGACACAAATACGCTTGCTAATAAATATCGAAAATCTTGAGCCGGCAATGCCGCAAGAACAGAAAGCGTGTTAAGAGCCCAAGGAATGACGATAATAAGTGACGTAATTCCTCTTCGAATCACTAGCATTAATGAAAATAATAAAATGACACAGTGATAAAAAGCTGGTTTCCATAAGAATGTAAAAACAGGGTGCTTAAAAATAGCTAAGTAAGCATTGGCAGTATGCGTAATAAACGGCTCGATTACTTTATTTTTAAGACCTAAATCATTGCCGTAATAAATGTTGGTTACATACGTATCTGTGTAGCCATCTTTAAAAGGATTGATTTGCCATACCAAAGCCGTTTGTTTGAGAAACCCTTCCGTTGCTAGATAAGGATTTTTGATGACAATGCTAGCATAATTCTTAAAGTAAAGACCTAGATCATTAAAAATAAACTCGCGGTCGTAGTATTTCCAAGTGAATTTAATAGGATCGCTTTTATATGGATTGTACTTTTCTTTCCACAATTCAATAGGAAGCACTTTATTAAAATATTCGCGCTCTTCTTTTGACATCTCCCCATCATTTGAAATGATGTTTGCAATTTGTTGAGTTGGGATAGACAAAGCTTCATTGGGATCCGAAGGCTGTACATCAAGCCACGTGAACACAGGGCCTGTAACAATCTTTTGTAAAATAAAGACAACTAAGAAAATCGTGACAAGAGGTTTCCAATTTTTTCTGAATAAGACGATCATTAAAAGGAAAGTCAAAACAAATACAGGAAAACCATTATGTCTAAAGAAAGCTACTCCAAATGCAGAAAGTAAAAGTAAGAAAAAGCCTGCTTTACTTTTAATCCAAGCACCTTTTGACAAATAGATTTTTGCAATATTCACCGTAAAAAACAGCAGAAAAGCACTGTATAAAATATCTTTCCAAATAATAATTGAAAAGATTAAAAAGCTTGGAATAATGACAATAATAGCTGTTAAAAGTCCAATCATAACAGGATGTGCTTTGCGTTTAATGAAAAAATCGAACGTATAGGCGTATATGCTTACTACAACAACAATTTGCGTGAATGCTACAATTCCTGGGTTATCCCATATTTTTGTCAGCAGCATAATCAGCCACGTAATCATAATAGGGTGCCAATCGTTAAATTCTCCGTTATGTGCCTGTCTCCACTGTGCTAATGAATCGGGAGTCATGGCCGCTGGGAAAAAGGCGAACCAGTAATATAGACTAACAGCTAAAATAAGAATCGTAACAATTCCTAGGTAACGCTTTGGGTGTGCAAATGTATAGTGAAAATCGTTTATCTGTTTGATAGCGCTGAGTACAGCGGCCGTTAGCAGCATTGCCAATAAAGTACGGCTGACGGCATACAAAACGAGTAAGAAAATAGTTGAGCTCGTCATATGTAAGTTATCTAAAAGAGAAAACTGTACGATAAACGAAAAAACAATCAGCAATAGCCATTCTAGCGGTTTAAATGAAGCATAAGCTCTATTTTTATAAATAAAAATAGAGCTTATGATGGTAAATACAAGTGCAGCAAAAAGGGAAAGATAGTGAACACCATCTGGATTACCAATACTTAAACCGATAAGAATAATTAAAGCTGTTACTGTAAGCAGCAAAATACTTTTTTTATTCTTCATCATTGTTATTCTCCTACTTGTTCAATCTGTTCAATTTTTTTATTTAGTTCTAATTCATATTGCTTGCGATTTAATGAAGCGATTGTATCTAGAATTAATCCACAGACGAAAGATAAAACACCTAACACCATCAATCCAGTTGCTAAGATAGATGAAGGTACTTTGGTAATAAAGCCTGTATCAAAAAATTCATAAAGTACTGGAGCACCAACAGCTAATCCTGCGACAATAAATAACACTGTCCAAATGGAGAAGAACTGAAGCGGCTTGTACTCTTTAAATAACGTAAAAATCATTCGTAACACTTTAAATCCATCAGAGAACGTATTAAGTTTCGATTCGCTGCCTTCAGGTCGATCGCGATAATCGATCGCGATTTCTTTTAGGCGGAAGCGTTTATCTAACGCGTGAAGACTCATTTCTGTTTCAATTTCAAATCCCGGGCTCATCACAGGTATTGATTTTACAAATAATTTATCGTACGCACGATAACCTGTCATGATATCTTTAATGTTGCTTTTGTACAGGCCGTTAATTAAAGAACGTACTAAGTTGTTTCCGAAATTATGGAAAGCACGTTTGTTTTCTTCGAGATACGTTCCGTTTGATAAACGATCTCCAATGACCATGTTAGCTTCTCGATTTCTAATAGGCTCAATTAATTGATGAACAAATTCTGCAGGATACGTATCATCCCCATCTACCATGACATAACAATCTGCATCAATTTCTTGAAACATCGAACGTACAACGTTTCCTTTTCCTTGCTTGAATTCTTTTTTGACGATTGCCCCGTGTTCAAGTGCAATTTCACTTGTGCGATCTTTTGAATTGTTATCGTACACATAAATATCTGCACTAGGCAGTTCGCGTTTGAAATCGTCAATTACTTTTCCAATTGTTACTTCCTCGTTATAACAAGGAATTAAAACTGCGACTTTCATTTTTCCACCTCATCAAAAAAAATTGTTGGGAGTTGTTCAGCAATTACATCTACTGTGTAGCGGTTTGCTGTTTGTAACGCCTGTTGAGACATTTGCTGTTTCACATCTTCAGGAAGATTAATAAAAGCCTGTAGCTGTGAAGCTAGTTCGTCTACATTTTTAGGTTCAAAGAATAGACCATTCTTTCCGTTTATAATGTAATCTTTTAGACCACCAATCTGACTCCCAATTACGGGTGCTCCGCAAGCCATAGCTTCGAGGCCGACTAAGCCCAAACTTTCTCCCTTTCTTACGGTCGGAAACACGAATGCTTCAATTGCATTATATACGTAAGCAAGAGAGGACTGAGGAAGGAGAGGGAAATGGATGACTTTTTCCTCTAGGCCCAGAGTCTTGATCATTTCTTTAAATGCAGCTTCATCTTTTCCGCTTCCAACGTATAGGTATTTGTAAGAAGTGGGCATTTGTTGTTCAGCTTTTGCAATTGCTTGCAGATAGTATTCCCATCCTTTACCCACATCGATGCGGCTTACACATCCAAGATAACGGATAGTAGGGTCCAAGTTTAGTTCTTGATAAGCTTTGCTTTTATCTGCATAAGGGTGAAACAGATCTTTATTCACTCCTCCGCTTGGAAAAATATAGATTGGGTTAGGAACCTTATATTTCTCTTCAACGAGCCCTTTATAATAAGGAGAAGGAGTAATAATTTTAGTAGAATGGTGCAATAAGTCATTTACTCTAGGCTGATACTTTTCCTGTGAAGGTACTTCAGGTACAGCGTCTGAACCATGCACGTTTGTCACAATCTTCACATTCTTCTTTAGCTTTTTAAGAACCAGCAGCGGAAGAGCATTATGAGATGCATAATGTACGTAAAGGTAGTCGTAGTTTTTTGTCAAGCCCGTCAAGACGACATTAGCATAATGAGAAGCATAGCTAAAAAGCTTGCTTAATTTACTTGTCTTTTTTTGCATGACAATTTTATCAACTTGAATACCATGTTGAACTAAAATTTTTTCAGTGTTTTGAACAAATACACCATAGCTAGGGAATTGTTCCGAAGGATACATATTTGAAATCAACAAAATTTTCATGATTGTTTCACACCTATTTTTCTTTATTAGTTTATGATAATGACAACGGGTGTTCATTTAAATAGAGCTTACATGTATCATCTTACTATTAAGTTGAGCGATTTCATTGATAAACATGCAAAAATGGGTTGCATATCGCCAACATCACAATATTATAGCACACCTACTTTTTAAAATGCGAAAGTTTATCGGACACTTCCAAAACGATAGATAAAGCAGTAAAGAAGATGATTTTCACATCATCATAATCACACGAAAAAAAGCGAACGCTATTCGTTCGCTTTATGTCACTTATTTCACTTCAACGCTTACCCCAAAATGGTCGGAAACAACGGGATAATGTATGCCGTTAAAAACCACAGTTGATGACTGAATATCCTGCGCATGACTCGATAGAATTAGATCAAGGCGCAGTGCCCGTTCATTATCATCCCATCCAGCAATGTTACCTTTAACTGTAATACCGCTGTCTTTTTTGTTCGATAGAGTATACGTATCATAGAGGCCTTGGCTCAACAGGTAGTCGTAACCTTCATTTCGTCTATGAGCGTCATTATTAAAGTCTCCGAGTAGGAAAAATGGGTTATCTTTGTGTACATGAGCTAGCAGCGTATCAACTTGCTGCTTGAACGGCTCTTCCTCGTCATCCCACCAGCCAAGATGACAAGAATAAAACGTAAGGAGTTCTTTTTCATATTCGATTGTGGCTCCAACAATTCTTCTCGTTTTCCAATAGTCAATATTTGACGTTTGTGAAACAAAAAATGAATGCTCTTCAATAATAGGGTGTTTCGTTAAAATGGCAATTCCTTCTTCATACACTTCATAGCCTATATGAGATAAATCCCATACCAATTGATAGTCTTCACCTTGCTTACCCAGTTCTTTTGCTAAAAGCAAAGCGTAATTATCGCTGCGAATGTAGTCATATACATAAGGTGCGTCTACTTTTTGGCTTACTTCCTGTAAAGCAATGACATCATATTTTTCTTTTTTAATTACTTCAGCTAGACAAGATAACTTGTCTAGCTGATTTTCCTCTTGCCAAGAGTGGCAATTTAACGTTAATAGCTTCATTATGTTAAGCTCCTAACAAATCTTGAATGTCGGATTTCAAAACATCCGCTTTAGGTCCATAAATAGCTTGTACCCCTTTATCTTTCAAGATTAAACCAAGGGCTCCGTTTTGTTTCCACTCACTTTCTCCTGCAACGGCATGTATATCTTTTACCGTTACACGTAAGCGAGTCATACAAGCATCAACGTCTTCAATATTGTTTTCTCCGCCAAGCAGTCCAATAATGACTGGGGCAAGCGAATCATTTTTCACCTGCTTGCTGCTTGTTGCAGTTGTTTCTTCATCGATATAGTTTCCGTTACGTCCCGGCGTTGGGAAGTTAAAACGTTTGATTAAGAAGTTTGCCACTCCAAAATTCAAGCCAAAGAATACAAGGCAGGCGATGACAAAGTTCATTAAGTCAGCCCATAGTCCGGCTTTGATAATCATTGGTGTACGTGTTAATAGTTCAATTACGCCAAAGGAGTGTACGCGAACATGAACAATATCAACAATGGCAAAAGCCAGTCCAGTCATAATTGCATATACGACATATAAAAGAGGTGCTGCGAACATGAACATAAATTCAATTGGTTCTGTTACGCCTGTTAAGAAAACAGCTAGTCCAGCTGAAAAGAACATTGAACGATATTTTGAACGTTTGTCAGGATCTACGTTACGATACATTGCTAAAGCGATTCCAATTAATGACGCACAAGATAAAATCATCTGTCCTACTTTAAATCGTGCAGGTGTAACGTCATGTAAGAGCTGTTTGTAGCTGTCCATATCTCCTGCAGCGCGGAAATTATTTAAATCTGCAATCCAAGCAAGCCACAAAGGATCTTGACCGGCAACAGTGGAACCTGCTCCAGAACCTGTTAAAATTTTGTACGTTCCGCCTAGCTCCGTGTAGTTCATAGGAACTGTCAGCATATGATGAAGACCAAATGGAAGAAGCAGGCGCTCCAATGCTCCGAAAATAAATGGTGCTAGAATAGGAGCTGTGTCTCTAGATGTTGCAATCCACTGTCCGAAGCTGTTTAATGAACCTTGGATGAACGGCCATACAATGGATAAAAGCAGTGCCGTTACAACTGAACCACCGATGACCACAAATGGTACGAAGCGCTTGCCGTTAAAAAACGAAAGGGCTTCAGGCAATTTATCATAGTTGTAATATTTATTGAATAAATTCGCACCTAAAAACCCAGCGATAATTCCTACGAACACTCCCATGTTAAGAGCAGGAGATCCTAAAATAGATGTGAAGTAGTCTTTTACAACTAATTCTTGTCCAAACAGTGATTGAACCGTTGCTTTTGAATCTGAGAGCATTTCTGCTTTAACTCCGAAAATGGCTCCTGTAATTCGATTAATAAGAATGAATGCGATGAGTGCAGCAAATGCACCTCCAGCACGTTCTTTTGCCCAAGAGCCCCCGATGGCAACAGCGAACAAAATATGAAGATTTGTAATGATACCCCAGCCTATGTCTTCCATCACGCGTGCAATTGTTTGTACAGCAGTGATGTCTCCCCCAGTCATTGCAACTAGTTTTCCAAGTGAAATCATAATACCAGCTGCGGGCATAACCGCTACTACTACTAATAAAGCCTTACCAAATTTCTGCCAAAAATCAAATGAAAAGAACTTCTTCATAGTTTTTCCCCTTCCCCTATGTATGGGTTTTCATTTTATTTTTTGATAAACTATATTTCAAAGATAGTGCAACCGTTTGCATAACCTTATTGTAATAAAAGGGCTTTCATAATGCAAGACTGTAATTTCTCTTTTTTTGAAAAATTTATTCATGAATCATAAATGATGAAAAAAATTTTATGATAAAGTGAACAGTATTACCGGTATTTTAACACGATAGAATGTAATCAAAGCATTCAAGTAATGGCATAAAGACAAGTGCAGAGGAGGATAATATGAAAAAAGAAGGGCTACAAGCGATTATTTTTGATTTAGACGGTGTTATTGCAGATACGGTACATTTATATTATAGAGCAAATAAAAAAGTAGCAGATCAACTTAACGTTTCATTTTCTGAAGAACTGAATCAGCAGCTGCAGGGGATCAGCCGAGTGAAAACTGTAGAGCTCATTGCTGCACAAGGCAACGTACGTCTCACAGTGGAAAAAAAAGAACAGCTTGCTGATGAAAAGAATAAGCATTACCAAGCATTAATAAGGGAAATGACAAAGGATCATCTACTTCCAGGAATACAATTGTTGTTAGAGGATTGCAAAAAGCAAGGCATTAAAATGGGAATTGCTTCTTCTAGTTCAAATGCAAATACTGTAATAGATTCGCTAGGAATACGTTCTTTTTTTGATTGCATTGTGGATGTGAGAAAAATAAAGAAGGGAAAACCAGATCCAGAAATATTTTTGACAGCTGCCGATCAATTACAAGTAAAACCCTATTCATGTGTGGGCATAGAAGATGGAGAGGCCGGTATAAAAGCTATTAATCAAACAGATATGGTTTCTATCGGCGTTGGTAAGCATCTGAAGGAAGAGGATGTGAGTTTTCACGTATATTCAACAGCTGATTTGCATTTAAAGACGATCAAAGAGGTTTTCGAAAAAGCAAGAAAAGGAACAGATTATAACAGCGCGTATACAAAAAATTAGTAAATCTTTTACATGCAAGTAGCAAAGCGCAAAAAAACATATGCTAGAATAAAATAAGAGAGCAAAGCTGCATAGGAAGGGGTACATCATGATTAAATGTATTGCGATCGATATGGATGGAACTTTAGTAAATAGTGAACAAGTTGTAAGTAAAGAAAATGCCCAAGCGATTAAGACAGCTCAAAAGGCAGGGGTGGAAGTTGTTGTTGCTACGGGACGTTCTTATGAAGAGGCCCGTTATGTTTTAGAAGAAGCAGGACTTCATACATATTTAATTTGTGCAAACGGAGCAGAGCTTCGGAATCCACAAGGAGAAAAACAATATTCAGTAGGCATGACGATGGAATCTATTCGCGAAGTAGAGGGTATTTTTAAGAAGTTTCAGCTGTACTTTGAAGTCTATACAAGTGAAGGCACGTATTCAAATGACTATGAAAAAGCTTTGTCGGTATTAATGGATATTTATTTAAGCGCTAGCTTAAAAGATAATTATGAAAAATCGTTAGAAGCGGCAAAAGAGCGTTTCAATAGCGGCAGAGTAAAGCTTATTGAAGAGTATGAAGCGTTATTTCAAGATCCAAACAAGGACATTTATAAGCTGCTTGCTTTCTCTTTTGACGAAGAAAAGTTAGAACAGGCAAAAATAGAACTTGTGAAGTTAGATTCGATTGCAGTCAGTGCATCTGGTAAAGAAAATATTGAAATAAATGATGAAAATGCTCAAAAAGGAATTGCAGTTACATCATTTGTTCAAGAACGCCATATTTCTCTAGAAGAAACGATGGCCATTGGAGACAATTATAACGACGTATCGATGTTTCAGCGAGTTGGACGTGCTGTAGCGATGGGGAATGCCCCTCAAGAAATTAAAGAGTTTGCCCATATCGTAACAGGAACAAATGACGAGCACGGCGTAGCTCAAGCTATTTTAAATGCGCTTGAAACAGTTAAACAATAAGCAAACTAAAAAGCATGCCTTTAGGCATGCTTTTTAGTTTGTTACTTTCTCCTTGTTACGACGGTATGCACCGTGATTTGTCGGTCCAACATATTGATTTAAAGCAAATGAATGACGAATTGCTTCTGTAATAAATTCTTTTGCTGTATAAATAGCTTGTTTGACGTCACTGCCTTTTGCCAATTCAGCAGCAATCGCAGCTGAGTATGTGCATCCAGCACCGTGCGTGAATGTTGTTTCAATACGTTCAGACTCTAAGATCTCAAACGTTTTTCCATCATAAAGCAAATCAATTGCTTTTTCATGCGCCAATTTACTTCCGCCTTTAATCAATACATATTCGGCACCAAGGTCAAAAATCTTGACGGCTGCTTCTTTCATTTTATCGACCGTTTTGATAGGACCAAGTCCACTTAATTGACTAGCTTCAAATAAATTAGGGGTTACGACTGTTGCTTTTGGAACTAGTACATCACGCAAGCTGACAGTTGTTTCCGGGTGAAGCGCTTCGTCTTCTCCTTTACATACCATCACAGGATCTACTACGACATTTTTTAAACCATATTCTTCAATTGTTTTTGCGGCTAGTTCAATAATTTCCACTGAGCCAAGCATACCTGTTTTTAGAGCTTGTACGCCTACGCCTTTTACAATTGTTTTCAACTGCTGTTCAACAGTTGAAACTTCTTGCGGAAATACGTTATGAGACCAGCTGTTATCGGGATCCATTGTTACAATTGTTGTTAAAGCTGTCATTCCGTAAACACCCAGTTCTTGGAATGTTTTTAAATCCGCTTGAATGCCAGCTCCGCCGCTGCTGTCAGAACCCGCAATGGTTAATGCTTTATTCATTGTCATAAAAAATCCTCCCGTATTTTAAGTTCATAGAGAAAATAGAGTAAAACTTCCACCGGTCGGTTTTTAGCTGCCCAATGTGTTTTAGATAAATTTCTTCCATTCACTTTTCACTTTTTCTTTTATTTTATCGCTTTTAATGTAGATATTCAATTTCTAAAAACTGTATGAATCCTAAGTGTATACTTTTGTCTTAGCCTCTTTTACCTTATGGTAC
Organism: Priestia sp. 10L35; assembly: GCF_056395685.1. Classification (NCBI taxonomy): domain Bacteria; kingdom Bacillati; phylum Bacillota; class Bacilli; order Caryophanales; family Bacillaceae; genus Priestia; species Priestia sp. 10L35. The sequence goes on from NZ_JBFTKA010000006.1 coordinate 83,771, forward strand.
AAGCACTCTTTCTTTTCATGAATAAAATAAAGAGAAACTTAAGAAAGGGTGATTCACATAAAAAAACATTCTAATCATGACAGTTATAAAGACGATTCGTATGCTTTCAATAAATCACAACCTCGCAAAAAAAACCACAAAGATTATTATATGAATTCAAATTTAACAAATGATCACTTCAGAACTGTTAAGGCAGGCACTTTAAATGTTTGTATAATTGTATTACCAGGAGCTAAAGTTGATCGAAACTCCACAGATAATCAGTCTATAGTTCCCAATCGTGTAAAAAGAGACATAGCCGCTGCTAATAAAATATGGAAACAATATGAGAAAAACCGATTAATCCAAGGTGTTACATTTACTATTACACGTTCAGTTGTTTTTTTGGAAAACATCAGTGGCATTGTTAATAATGCGGAAAATTTTCCAATTGGAGGGGCTAGTCATCTTACAATGGTACAAGCAATGCTTAAAACTGGCCGAAAAGTTTGTCAAAATGCTGATGTGTATGTATTTTACATGAATGGAAATAGATTTGGGCCTGTTAATTTTGATTATTCATCTACTCTCGCTGTAACTTATAATTCTTTTCCGCTTATTATTATGACAAATGCAAGTACAGATGAGTATCTTCTCGCACATGAATTAGGTCATTTTATGTTTATTACGAATCGTTTTAACGAGACGGATGATCCAGAACCTTTTCATGAACTAGATGGAAATCATAATAGAACGCCTAGTAACCTTATGTTTCCTACTCCTGAATTCTGGCCAATAGTACCGGAGATTACCAGTGAACAGATACACAAAGCTTTAAATAGTCGTGTTTTTTATAGCTAATTGTTGTTCATATAAAATAAAAACGCCCTTAACAGCGGGTTAAGGACGTTTTTCACTATTTATTAGATAGAAGCTAATTCTTTTTCAAGAGCTACGTCTACTGATACGTAATCATAACCTAAATCATGTGCAACTGCTTCGTACGTAATGGCTCCGTTTGCAACGTTCACTCCTAATTTTAACGCTTCGTTTTGAGCGATTGCTTTGTGAACACCTTTAGAAGCAATTTGAAGTGCGTAAGGTACGGTTACGTTTGTTAAAGCAATTGTTGATGTGCGAGGAACTGCTCCCGGCATGTTTGCAACTGCATAGTGTACAACCCCGTGCTTTTCATAAGTCGGCTGATCGTGTGTTGTAATGTGGTCGATTGTTTCAACAATACCGCCTTGGTCGATTGCTACGTCAACAATAACAGAACCTGGCTTCATTGTTTTCACCATTTCTTCCGTTACTAGTTTTGGAGCTTTTGCACCTGGGATTAATACTGCGCCAATCACTAAATCTGACTCTGCTACTGCATCTGCAATATTGTAAGGGTTTGACACTAGCGTATTGATTTGGTTGCCAAAGATATCGTCTAATTGACGTAGGCGTTCAGGACTTAAATCAATAATTGTTACATCAGCACCGAGACCGATTGCGATTTTTGCAGCATTTGTACCAACACCGCCGCCTCCGATAATCGTTACTTTTCCGCGGCTAACTCCAGGAACACCCGCTAATAAAATTCCTTTTCCACCGTTTGATTTTTGAAGGAATTGTGCACCGATTTGAGCAGCCATACGTCCTGCTACTTCACTCATAGGTGTTAATAGAGGCAATGTACGATTTACTGCTACTGTTTCATAAGCAATGGCTGTTACGCCGCTATCTTTTAATGCTTTTGCTAGTGCTGGTTCAGCTGCTAAGTGAAGGTATGTGAATAAGATAAGACCTGGTCTAAAATAGCCGTATTCACTTGCTAATGGTTCTTTTACTTTCATAACCATTTCAGCTTGTGCCCAAACGTCAGCTGCTGTCTCAACGATTTCAGCTCCAGCTTTTACATAATCTTCGTTTGTGAAGTTACTTCCAATACCCGCTTCATTTTCAATTAATACACGATGACCTGTACCAACAAATGATGCTACGCCTGCTGGTGTAATCGCTACTCGGTTTTCGTTGTTTTTGATTTCTTTTGGTACGCCAATAATCATGATTAATTTCCCCCTTGGTCGTTTGTGTACCTTTAGTATAAAGAAAGTTTTATGAAATTTCTTTGTCTAGAAAGAAGAATTGAAGAAGTGGTTTTTGTTTAAACACACAAATGTAAACGCTTACTTATCAGAATTTTTAATTTTTATGTAAGGTCATCTAACATCATAAGGAAATAAAAAGTAAAAAAAGAGCTATTTGTTTATTAGAAAATAAACGAATAGCTCAATGTTAAAAGAAGTTACATTATCTGTTATTTTTTATATTTCATTAACTTAATATCAATATAAAGAGTCATTTTTTGATTAACGTCCTTTAAGTTAATATCACCAATCTCTGAAATTCGCTTTAATCGATAGCTAAGTGTATTCATATGCACATTTAATTCTTTTGCTGCTTCGTTAATGTTATTATCATTATTTAAAAATACTTCAAGAGTCTCCACCAAGTTGCTATTATGACGAAGATCGTAATCAGTTAGCTTCTTTAAAGAATGGTTTTCAAATTGATCTTGCACGCGCTTTTCTAAAATAACATCAAGAAATTGATAAATACCTAATTCCTGATAGTTAATAATCTCTTTCGTTTCTTCTGGAAACTTACTTTTCATATCTAATACGTTCAAGGCTTCTTTATAACTTTTTTCGATATGATCGTGCGATGAATAAATACTGCTGCAGCTGGCTTTAATTTGAGTAACATCAAAGCGTTCATACATGTTGCCTCTAAAATAGTCTACAAAATCTCGCTGTTCATCAAGAGGGTTTTCAACCGCATCCAAAGAAAGCAGTAAGATTAAGTCATTGCAATCAATCGTATAAAGAACGATTTTCAAGCGATGCATCGTTTTTAGCATATACGAGATTTGACGTTCAGCTTCAGGCGTAATATCTTCTTGGAAGCGGAAGATAGCAATGGAAAATGTTGATGGAGCTGTAATTTGAGCTTCATAAAACGCTTCTGAAATTTCTTGGCGAGACTTAATGTGACCAGTTAATAATTTCCAGAAAAATTCTTGTGAACGTTCCTCTCGTTTATACTTTCGAATTTGAAGCTGTAGCAATTTATTTTTTAATACATTCGCAGCTTTTTTTAATAGCTCTACTTCTTTGTCGCCTAAGGCTTTCTCAATTTCAACAGCCCAGATGAATCCTAGAACTTCTTCATTTTTCCAGATGGAAATAGCTATACGATCTCCAAGCCCAATTTCATTTATATTTTTCACACGCACAGGTTCATTTGTCTCAAGCAGTTTAGGAATAATGCCTTCTTTCCATAAGTTGTTGATGACTTTTTCCGGAACTCTTCTTCCAATAATTGTGGCAATACGCGCCTGGTCCGTTCTTTCGTCATGGGTGCTATAAGCTAATAAGCGATGATTAGCATCTTCAATGGTAATAGGACAGTTCAATACTTCGCTAATGCGATCAGCGAATTCTTCAAGCGTATCAAAATTTTCCTTGAACGGATCTTTGATTGGTTTCGTCATATATAAAATCCCTCTTCATAAAACAAAATAAGTACTAGTACAGCTTTTTAGCTACAATAAATATAGTAAAACGGTAACAACCGTGTTGATCATCAATTCATTGAAATGATTAACTGCTTAATATTTTAACAAAAGTAATTGTTTAAGAAAATGTTAAAATGCGTCTAAAGGTAGTTAAGAATGTACGGATGATTAGTAACTGCGTTCATTTCGCTTATTTTATCGAAATTTTCTTCAAAATAATCAATGTTCGGTGAGCATGATTCTTTTCAAATGTGTATAATAAAACGTATGATTATGGTTATATCAAACTTGAATCTGTAACTTTCTTTATGATATGTTCAGTTACGATTAGGTTGACCAATTCATATTACACATGAAGGGAAGAATTTAACATGGCAAAACAACAAATCGGTGTTATCGGTTTAGCGGTTATGGGGAAAAACTTGGCGCTAAACATTGAGAGCAGAGGCTATTCTGTTTCAGTTTATAACCGCTCTCCTGAAAAGACAGAAGAGTTCCTAAAAACAGAAGCAGAAGGTAAAAATTTTGCAGGTACATACAGTGTGGAAGAGTTTATTAATTCTCTTGAAAAACCGCGTAAAATTTTATTAATGGTTAAAGCTGGTGCTGCTACAGATGCAACAATTGATTCGTTAAAACCATACTTAGAAAAAGGCGACATTTTAATCGATGGCGGAAATACATTCTTCCAGGATACAATTCGTCGTAACAAAGAGCTAGAAGAATTAGGTATCCATTTCATCGGTACAGGCGTATCCGGCGGAGAAGAAGGCGCATTAAAAGGACCTTCAATCATGCCTGGCGGACAAAAAGAAGCATATGAACTTGTAAAACCAATCTTAACAGCTATTTCAGCGAAAGTTGAAGGCGATGATTGCTGCACATACATTGGACCAAATGGTGCAGGTCACTACGTGAAAATGGTTCATAACGGCATCGAGTATGGCGATATGCAGTTAATTTGTGAAGCATACTTCATTATGAAAAACGTATTAGGTTTAGAAACAGATGAACTACATGAAGTATTTGCTGAATGGAATAAAGGCGAGCTAGATAGCTACTTAATTGAAATCACAGCTGATATCTTTACGAAAAAAGATAAAGAAACAGGTAAAGCACTTGTAGACGTTATTTTAGACACTGCAGGTCAAAAGGGTACAGGTAAATGGACAAGCCAAAGTGCGCTTGACTTAGGTGTACCACTACCAATCATTACGGAATCTGTATTTGCGCGCTTTATTTCAGCTATGAAAGAAGAACGTGTAAAAGCAAGCAAAGTATTGAGCGGTCCAAATGCAGCTGCATTTGAAGGTGATAAAACCGAATTAGTAGAAGCAATCCGTAAAGCATTGTACATGAGTAAAATTTGTTCATATGCGCAAGGGTTTGCTCAAATGAAAGCAGCTTCTGAAGAATATGACTGGAATTTACAGTACGGTGATATTGCAATGATCTTCCGTGGTGGTTGTATCATCCGTGCACAATTCTTACAAAAAATTAAAGAAGCTTACGATCGCGATGCAGATCTAACAAACTTATTATTAGACCCATACTTCAAGGATATCGTAGAAGGCTATCAGTCGGCTCTTCGTGAAGTTATTTCAATTGCGGTTAAACAAGGTATTCCTGTACCAAGTTTCTCAAGTGCATTAGCTTACTATGACAGCTACCGTACAGAAACGTTACCAGCGAACCTTTTACAAGCGCAACGTGACTACTTCGGAGCTCACACATATCAACGTGTTGATAAAGAGGGCGTATTCCATACTGAGTGGTTAAAATAAAAAACAAGAAAAGCAGCTGTATACTACAGCTGCTTTTTTTATTTACTCTTTAGGTGAGAAGTTGTCTTCTCCGACTGGCCACCAGTGGAAACCGTCTTCAGCAAGCAATGCGTCTGATTCTTTTGGTCCCATTGAACCTGATTCGTAGTTCGGGAAGTTTTGTGCTTTTGTGCTTTCCCATGCTTCTGAAATGGTATCAACAAACTTCCAAGAAAGGGCTACTTCATCCCAGTGAGTAAAGTTCGTTGCATCTCCAAGCATGCAATCATAAATAAGGCGCTCATAAGCTTCCGGTGTATTCATTTTATCTCCACAGTTATTGCAATAGTTCAAGTTAATTGGTGTGGACGATGTTGCACCCGGCGTTTTACGCGCGTTTAAGTGAAGCGTAATGCCTTCTTCCGGTTGGATATGAATGACAAGCAAGTTTGGATGAATTTCTTTATCTTTATTGAAGTACAGGTTCATTGGTAAGTCTTTGAACTGTACAACAATTGTCGTTGCTTTTTCTTTCATGCGTTTACCTGTACGGATATAAATTGGTACGCCAGCCCATCTGAAGTTATCGATCATAAGCTTACCAGAAACAAATGTAGCGGTGTTAGACTCAGGATCAACCGAGTTTCCTTCGCGGTAGCCGATCACTTCTTCTCCTTCAAGTACACCTTTGCCGTATTGGCCTCGTACAAAATAATCATCTACTTCATCTACTGATAAAGAGCGAAGAGCACGCAGTACTTTTACTTTTTCACTACGAATTTCTTCCGGTGTTAATTTAATTGGCGGTTCCATTGCAAGCAATGCTACCATTTGAAGCATATGATTTTGTACCATATCTCGAAGGGCACCTGAAGATTCATAGTAACGGCCACGATCTTCTACACCAAGCGTCTCGCTAGACGTAATTTGGATGTTTGAAATGTATTGGTTGTTCCACATCGGTTCAAATAGAGCATTTGCAAAACGGATAACTTCGATATTTTGCACCATTTCTTTACCGAGGTAGTGGTCGATACGATAAATTTGATCTTCCTTAAATGCATGGCGAATTTGTTCGTTTAGTTCTTTAGCGGAAGGATAATCATGACCAAACGGCTTTTCAATGACTAGGCGACTCCAACCGTCTGTTTGTGTTAAACCTTCATTTTTTAAATTCGAAGCAATTGTTCCGAAAAATTCAGGTGCCATTGCTAGATAGAAAATACGATTTCCAGGCACGTTGTATTGCTCATCAAGGCTTTCTGTTAGGCTTTTTAATTCTTGATAAGAAGCGACATCTGTTACGTCAAACGGTTGGTAATAAAAATGTGAAGCAAACTTTTCAATGTCAGCGTCACTGTTTTTGAAACTGCTCACTGATTTTTTTACATTTTCGCGTAATTCGTCATTAGTCCAAGGTCTTCTTGCGACACCAACAACAGCGAAATCTTCCGATAGTTTGTTCGCTTTATATAAGCGGAAAATAGAGGGGAATAACTTACGTTTTGCTAAATCACCTGTAGCGCCAAAAATTACGATAATGGATTTTGGTTGTACATTTGTCATTACTTCTAGGACCTCACTTTGTCGTAGTTACGTTCAATTTTTTTCCGCTTTAACAGACAACACTTAAATGAAATCTGGGGATTCATTGCCCGTTAAACTCGGCCTTTATAAACAAACGAATGATTGCTTGTTTACCTTTTCCTTTATGTATAGAACTACTAATAAATTGTAACGATTTTAAAGGGTTAACGCAAATAGATTAAAACAATTTGTAGTTATTATTCCATGTTTTTAACAAGTTTAAAAGTATTTTGTTTCGAATACGGAGAAAAAGCTACCGTTATTTTAACAGTAGCTTTTCTCATTTATTTATATTGATACAGGGAACCGATAGATTTTTTTGTTGAAAATGGCAAGTCAGGACTATCGGCGATGATAAAAATAGGACAGTGCATTAAAAGTGGATGTTTTTCGAAAAAAGAAGCATCAGCGTGATAGATGGACGATAGAATGACAGGGAGCTGTTCTAAAAAGTGAAGGTAGCGTGTAATGGTTTCATCTGTTGATGTATGCGCACCGATGTAATAATACACAGTAAGGGAATAAAAACCTTTATCAAAGACGAAGGATGCTAAATATTCGTTCCGCTCTTTTTGCATATGATCGTAGGCAAATTCAATGCCGATTTGAATGGAAGGAACAGAAGTGTGTTGACCTGGGAAAACGGTGTATTTTCTTGGTATCATTGGTTCAACGGGTGTAACACCCAGGCTGTAGGTTACATCTATTTGGTGGGGATTGCTAATGATCATATGGAATCCCTCCTTTAATATAAAAATACACTCTTTATAAGTGTATACAAAGTTTCATTGAACATGACAATATTAAAATATGCCCAGGCTCTTAGCATATTTAAAGCAGGCAACGTTTGAGCAGGGGGCAGAGTTTACGATAAAATAACAAAAAAGATTATTATGAGGTGATAAGCGATGAGTATTTTAAAAAATGACTGGGCTCCTTTATTAGAAGAAGAATTTCAAAAAGACTATTACATACAGCTTCGAGAGTTTTTAGTGGATGAATATAATCACCACACCATTTACCCTGATAAATATGATATTTTTAATGCTTTACACTATACAGATTATAAAAATGTAAAAGTCGTCATATTGGGACAAGATCCTTATCATGGACCAAATCAAGCGCATGGACTGAGCTTCTCTGTTCAACCAGGAGTAAAAACACCGCCTTCTTTAGTGAATATTTACAAAGAGCTGAAAAGTGAAATGGATTATCATATTCCAAATAATGGTTATTTAGTCAAATGGGCAGAACAAGGTGTTCTTTTGCTTAACACTGTTTTAACAGTTAGAAGAGGAGAAGCGAACTCTCACAAAGGAAAAGGGTGGGAACAGCTGACGGATCGTATTATTGAATTAGTGGCACAAAAAGAGGAGCCAGTCGTGTTTTTGCTGTGGGGCAAGCATGCACAAGCTAAAAAAGAGCTTATTCATCATTCGCACCATTTAATTTTGGAAAGCCCGCACCCTAGCCCATTTTCGGCTAATCGAGGCTTTTTTGGCAATAATCACTTTCAACGAGCAAATGAGTTTTTGCTCCAACAAGGACGTCAATCTATTGATTGGCAAATTGACGATGTGTAAAAGTGAGCATTTCATGAAGATTAGCTTCAGACATAGCCTCCTATTTCATCTTTTGATAAAATAGCTGTATAAAGTCATATTGAATGTAAGATGAGGTGTCTACATGGATATAAAAATGACGCAGCTCCTTGATAAAATTAGTGCAGAAGTACAAAAAGCAAAGCACCATTCGAATAGTGCGAACGTTCGAGATCAATTGGTTGCCATAAAAGCACTATGTGAGCTTGCATTAGATCAAAATGGAGAGGTTTCAGTATCGAAACCTGTCTCGGTTTCAAAACCTGTTGTAATGTCTTCACCGGAAATGATGCAATCGCCTGAGATTATGCAGCAACAGATTATTCAGTCATCCAAACCTAATTTTGAAGGAACGAAATTGAAATCAGATGATGCAAACGGCGATAGTCTGTTTGATTTCTAAAGTGAGGAGAAAAACATGAAACTATTTTTAATAATCGGTGCAATCAATGCAATGTTAGCGGTTGCTCTTGGTGCTTTTGGAGCACACGGGTTAGAAGGGAAAATTTCAGAGAAGTATTTAGAGGTATGGAAAACGGGAGTGCAGTACCAAATGTTCCATGCAATGGGGCTGTTTGTCATTGCATTTCTATTAAGCAAATTTCCTCAATCTTCTTTGTTAACAGCTTCGGGCTGGATTATGTTCGCGGGGATTGTGCTGTTTTCGGGCAGTCTCTATGTATTAAGTACGTCCGGTATTAAAGTTCTCGGCGCGATTACTCCGCTAGGTGGAGTTGCGTTTATTGTAGCTTGGATTTTAATTGTTGTTGCAGCTGTAAAATGGCTATAAAAAAACCCCTGAAAAGGGGTTTTTTTAACGCGGAGAATAATTGCTCAACTGCTGGCCTCCACCGCTAAACGGATAGTTATATTTGATTGGACCCTCAAAAGTGATGTAATCGAGATAAACCATAAGCAACACATAACGAGTGCCAGTTTGTGGATCACTTAAAATGATATGATCGCGTCCGGCTGCTTCAATTTCCCCTCTAAAGACCTTAGCGTTCCACTGTGTATTATTTTCAAACGTCATATATACAGTCGCTATTTTTCCTCGATTTAAACGTAAAATATTTTCAATATATGATTCTTCAATGGGCAGTTGATTTGGGTCTTGCGGGGCACCGCTGCCTCCAGAAGAGGTAGGGGGCGGACCTCCTTGTGTTTGCCCTTGAACCTGCTGGCCGCCTGGCTGGGGCTGCTGCGGCTGAGGCATATAATAAGGGTAGTTTGGACTCATATACGGATTTTGCATATATTGCTGTTGCGGTTGATTAGATTTTGGTTTTTTCATAGGAACCTCCTTCAAACAAAAAGAAATTAGTAAACTCCTGGACAATCAGCTTGAGTTGGTGCAAAGAAACAGTGAGATTTAAATCGTCCTGTGTTATTTTGGTTATACCATTGAGCAGGACAGTTGCCGCTGGGCTTGAAAAACCACAGTGAGTTTTCCGCGGGATTAAAACGTTCCCCTCTTAATACACGTCGTGCAAGTGTAATTTCAGACTGGCGGGCACGCTGATAAAAGTAGCCTTTTTGAGTTGCTTCAAATCCGCCTGGGTTTTGAAACACCATCTGACGAATGGTTCTTATATTTCTAAAATCTAAACAGGGAGCTTTAGCGCGGTTCACGCCTACATTTCCTACCAGTAACATCCCTTGTTTTCCTTCACTTTCAGCTTCAGCTCGAATGAGTCTGGCTAGGAGCTTAACATCTTCTTCGTTGTGTGCAACGACTGCCATTATCCCACCTCGCTTACTTGTGACACTGTTGTATATATATGGTCCTGTAAGTGCGAATATGCCATGGCTAGAAAATAAAAAACCTGTTTCCAAGTGGAAACAGGTTTTTTTAGATAAAGCTCATGGATATTTATTGCTCTAGGCGTTACAAAAGCGATGAGCGCTTTTGCGGCTTAGTTTAAACGTGTAAAAAGCGTGCAATAGCTTCTTCTTTTAGTAAATTTCCGACAAAGAAGCTGCCAAATTCCCCGTAGCGAGCACTTACTTCGTCAAAACGCATTTCGTATACTAATTTTTTAAATTGAAGTACGTCATCTGCAAAAAGAGTAACGCCCCACTCGTAATCATCAAAACCAACAGAACCCGTAATGATTTGCTTTACTTTTCCAGCGTATTGACGTCCAATCATTCCATGACTGCGCATTAAGCTGCGGCGTTCTTCCATAGGAAGCATGTACCAATTGTCATTTCCTTGACGACGTTTATCCATTGGATAAAAGCAAACATGACTAGCTTTTGGTAAAGTTGGATATAGTCTAGCTTGGATTTGAGGATTTTCATAAGGGTCCTCCCCAGCAGGTAAGTAGTTGCTTAATTCAACTACTGATACGTATGAATAAGTAGGAATGGTAAACTCAGCAAGCTTTGTTTTATTAAATTCTGTTTCAATTTCATTTAGTTCTTCCATAGTAGGACGAACAAGCATTAGCATAAAGTCTGCTTTTTGGCCGACAATGGTATATAAAGCATGACTGCCTTGCTTCTCAGCTTCAGTTCCTTTCCATTTCTCAATCAACCCTAAAAATTCATGGATAGCCGCTTGGCGATCGTCGCTTGATAACTGCTTCCAAGCGCTCCAATCGATTGAACGGAAATCATGAAGTGCATACCAACCGTCTAATGTTTGTGCTGCTTCTGCCATTTCGTTTCACTCCTATTGTCCGATTATGATAAATTCCAATTCTACTATATCATAGTTTGTCCGAAGAACTGGAATGAAAAACCTGTGATTTTGTGACTAAACTTTAAACAATTGTCGCAAAGTAAAAACAGGTTTCATTTTAGGTGTTAGTGGAAAATTAAGAATTAAAAGACTTTTTTGTAATCATGGATTCTTGAAGGACATGCCTTTGATTTTTAAAAAAAGTGGAGTATCCTATTATGAGAAAAGTTTTTTACATATCGAGGAGGATTTACTTTGAGTGATTTATTTACAGGTTTAAAACAAAAAGTATCAGCTAGCGATGTATCAATCGTATTCCCAGAGGGATTAGATGAGCGCGTATTAGGCGCTGTTTCTCGTTTAGCTGCCGACAATATCTTAAAGCCTATCGTTGTTGGAAACAAAGACGCTGTAGCATCAAAAGCAGCAGAACTAAACGTAAAATTAGACGGTGTTGAGGTTCTAGATCCTCAAAGCTACTCTGAATTTGATGAAATGGTAGCAGCGTTTGTTGAGCGTCGTAAAGGTAAGGCAACAGAAGAAGATGCTCGCAAAATTTTATTAGATGAAAACTATTTTGGCACAATGCTTGTTCATATGAACAAAGCGGACGGTCTTGTAAGCGGAGCTGCTCATTCTACAGCAGACACAGTACGTCCGGCTCTACAAATTATCAAAACAAGACAAGGTGTTAAGAAAACATCTGGCGTATTTATCATGGTTCGCGGTGATCAAAAATACGTATTTGCTGACTGTGCAATCAACATCTCACCTGACAGCCAAGATTTAGCTGAAATTGCTATCGAAAGTGCTCGTACAGCTGAAATGTTCGACATCGATCCTCGAGTTGCTATGCTAAGCTTCTCAACAAAAGGATCAGCAAAATCTCCGGAAACAGAAAAGGTAGCAAACGCAGTAGAAATTGCAAAAGAATTAGCACCAAGCGTAACATTAGACGGCGAATTCCAATTCGACGCAGCATTTGTTCCTTCTGTAGCTGAAAAGAAAGCACCAGGTTCAGTGATTAAAGGAGATGCAAATGTATTTGTATTCCCAAGCCTTGAAGCAGGTAACATTGGTTACAAAATTGCACAGCGCCTAGGAAACTTCGAAGCAGTAGGTCCAATCTTACAAGGTCTAAACAAACCGGTAAACGATCTATCTCGCGGTTGTAACGAAGAAGATGTGTACAAGCTTGCTTTAATCACAGCAGCTCAAGCACTGTAATAAAAAAACTCCGTCCTCGGGCGGAGTTTTTTTTATTCGGCTAATGAACCTAATGCTTTTTCGTTGCGGTCATACATGCGCTGCAGCTGCGTCTCAAACAGCTCTTGTTCGGTAGCATTTAAAGGCATATTTATAAGAGAAGAGCTCATGCTATTCAGTGTTTGCAATAAAAGCAGCATGACATCAGATACGGTTAACTCAATCTGTAATAGTTCAGATAGAGAAGCCATTGTGTGAGGCTCGATATCTGGGTATGAAAATTTAGTTTCCGTGTTTTGGAGACCTTTTTTGTAAAACTCTTGAATAAGAGAAGCACGTTTAGAACCGCTTCCTTTAACGCATAAGTAAATTTGTACAGCTACTCCGCCGCGAACGCGTCGCTGTGAAATGCCCGCAAACTTTTGATTGCGAATGCTTAAATCAAAGCTGCCGGGACAATAAGAGCCTACGATTTCCTTCGCTTCAATTGCTGTCCCGTAAGATGCAAACATGACCTTAATCAAATCAAACATGGCTTCATATCCACGATCAATATCAATTCCTTTTTCTGCATCAGGAAAAATTAAAGAAATGTTTAGAACATCCTGATCAAGTACGACAGCGAGGCCGCCTGAATTGCGGACGATTGTTTTATATCCTTGTTCATGTAAATAAGCTGCACCTTCAGCTAAATGAGGTAGCTTTGTATCTTGGATGCCTAATACAATCGTATCGTGATGCACCCAAGAGCGCATGACAGCTGGAGATTCACCTCTTCCAACGGTTGTACAAAGCGTGTCATCGATGGCAAAAGAATGACGGGCATCAAAATGAGGACCTAGACTGGATTGATCAATAATACGCCAAGCGGGCTGTGCTAAAAGCTTTAAACTATTCTGCTGCATATCTCAAACCCCTTTATAAACAGTAAACGAACATATTATAGCATAAAGGCGTCGTGTCATTGGCTGTAAAATAGAAAAAGAAGAAAGAAGAGCCAAGTTTGACATCCCTCTTTCTTCGTTCATGTAGCTTATTCAGCCATTTTCTCAAGATTTCCGTTACGATCCATTTTAAATGTAGTAGAAGAACGTTCTTCTTCATCGAATAGAGCTAACTTTCGCGCACGGTTCATGATTTGCATCAATGTTTCATAGTCTTCTTGAATAGTAGTAGCATTTGCCTCGAGATGTTTGATTTGTTTTTCCAACTCTGTGTTTTTCTTAGCTAATTCTGTATTTTCTTGCATCAAGCGTTTGTTTTCGCTTTGCAATGCCTGTAAATTGCTCGCTTGATTTGGCATTGTTTGCAAAAAGCGAATAACGTCAGCCATTGAAAGCTCCTCACTGCTGCTTTTTTCTACTTGTGTTTCAGATAAGCTATATGTTGCTGTAGGTGCAGACATCATTTTTTCCACATGCTCTACAGATGCTGGTGGCGTATATAATAATTTCTTTTTGCCTTGCTCTTGTCCAAGTGCACGCATGCGCTGTTTTCGCTGTTTTTTGGCTAGCTGAAGTGCTTTTTCATACTGATGGCGTACCACAGCATTCCATCTGAATCCACATGCTGCTGAAGTGCGATTTAATTCATCTCCCACTTCTTCAAACGCATTCAGCTGCGTACTTCCTTCGCGGACATGGCGCAGTACTGTTTCAGCTAATAATAAGTCGTTTTCTTCTGTCCAAGCATCTTGTCTATCTTTCACTTTTTTCACTCCTCTATTTTCCATGACTCATAGTAATCATGTTTTGTAGTATCATCATGTACAAAAAATCCATACTTTATACCATTTCTTCTAGGAGTATGATAGATTTTGCTTCCTTCTTTAACTTGCATCGGACTTCAAATAGGGGTAAAATACCCCTTAGACAAAATGATGAACCAATTTTGAAAGGATTGTGTCAACATGGCAAATGAATTTAGAATTTGTGATGATTGTCAGGCAACAAACGTCAAAACGTTGTTACCTCGACTTAAAAAAATAGATGAACAAGCTGAAGTACAAATCGGCTGCCAGTCTTACTGTGGGCCCGGACGTAAAAAGTCATTTGCATTTGTAAACAACCGTCCTGTAGCAGCGCCAACAGAGGATGAATTAATCGAGAAGATTGAGAAAAAAGTAAAAAAATAGATAGTGAAACAATAAATAGCTGCTTTTCTGCTACTTATTTGTCGAACGAGCTTCTTACAAACAGAATCGCCTTGTTTGTTAGGTAAATCACCTTGGTTGCTTGACAAGGTGATTTTTTATTCTGAATAGGAAAATAGGAAGTGAGTGTCGAAAAATTATAGCAACAACAAAGTGAAGATAGAGAGGTATGTAAATGACATATCCTAATGAAAAACTCAGTGAAGAAAAAGTATTTAAAGATCCTGTTCACCGCTATATCCATGTAAGAGATCGTGTTATTTGGGAGCTAATTGGGACAGCCGAATTTCAAAGGTTGCGTCGCATTAGACAGCTAGGAACGACATACTTAACGTTTCATGGGGCTGAGCACAGCCGTTTTAGTCATTCCTTAGGTGTTTATGAAATTGTGCGCCGTATTATTGATGACGGTTTTCAAGGACGCCCTGAATGGAATGAAGATGAGCGTCTTCTTTGTCTTTGTGCTGCTTTACTGCACGATTTAGGTCACGGTCCGTTTTCCCATTCGTTTGAGAAGGTTTTCCACTTAGACCATGAAGAATTTACACAAGCTATTATCGTAGGCGACACAGAGGTAAATCGAGTGTTAACGAAAGTAGGAAAGGATTTTCCTAAAAAAGTGGCTGAAGTAATTGCGAAAACATATGAAAATAAGCTTGTCGTTAGTTTGATTTCCAGTCAAATTGATGCAGATCGCATGGATTATTTGCAGCGTGATGCGTATTACACAGGAGTAAGCTACGGTCACTTTGATATGGAACGAATTCTGCGCGTGATGCGTCCTAGGGAAGACCAAGCCGTGATTAAACACAGCGGTATGCATGCGGTTGAAGATTATATTATGAGCCGCTATCAAATGTACTGGCAAGTGTATTTTCATCCTGTTACGAGAAGTGCTGAAGTGATTTTGACAAAAATTTTACATCGTGCAAAAGAGCTCCATCATCATTACTATGAGTTCAAGCAGGAGCCAACTCATTTTTATTCGATTTTTGAAGAGGAAATATCGCTAAAAGAGTATTTGAAATTAGATGAATCTGTTATTTTATTTTATTTTCAAGCGTGGGAAGAAGAAGAGGATGAAATTTTATCTGATCTATGCCGAAGATTTATGAATCGTCAGCTTTTTAAATACATTGAGTTTAATCCGAATTCACAAATGAAGATGTGGATGGAGCTTACAACATTATTTAAAAAAGCGGGTATTAACCCAGATTATTATTTAGTCGTCGATTCTTCAAGCGACTTACCATACGATTTTTATCGACCGGGTGAAGAGGAAGAACGTTTGCCGATTCATCTGTTGATGCCAAATAATGAAGTGCGTGAATTATCACGTCAGTCGGAGATTGTTGAAGCAATTTCAGGGAAAAAGAGAACCGATCATAAATTATATTTTCCACAAGATCTCATTGATCAATTGTCGTCTAAGCGAAAAGTTAAAGATCAGATTATAAACTTACTAAAAGGAGATCAGAGTTAAATAGTATAGGAGTTGAAGGGGCTGTGTTAAACGATCACGCAAAGATTGTGAAAGTATTTTCCGCGGCGGGAGAAGTTGTTGGCAGAAAAAAGTTACAAAAGATGATATTTATCGGAAAAAAGCTGAAGTTTCCTTTTTATGAAAAGTATAATTTTCACTTTTTTGGACCTTATTCTGAAGAATTAACGCTTCGAATTGAAGAGCTATGTAACTTAGGCTTTTTAAGTGAAATTAAAGAGAAAAAAGGCGGGTATATGCAGTATCGCTACGTATTAACAGAAGCGGGGGAAGGATTTTTAAGCCACTATGACTTAGAACTTCCTTACTTGCAGGAATGTATGAAGGATATGAACGAACAAAGCTCTAAATTTTTGGAGCTTGTCTCTACGATTTTATATTTTGATAATTTACCGAAAGAAGAAGTAAAAGAAAAAGTGTTTACGTTAAAGCGTAAGCAAAACTATACAGAAGAAGACATTTCAGAAGCATACAAATATATTGAAAAACTTCAGGCAACGCTGTCTGTCCATTAAAAAAATGCCATAGGTTCACTCCTATGGCATTTTTTTTATGTAGGCGTTATTGATCGCTTATGCGCTTGCCCGCTACAGCGTAATGGTTTTTAGACATTTCTTCGATGATAATAGATACTTTTTCAGGTGCTGCACCTGTTGTTTCCACCACAGCATCCGTTACTTTTTCAACAAGAGCTCTTTTTTGATCATCTGTACGGCCCTCAAGCATTTTAACAGTTACAACTGGCATAATGTGTACACTCCTTTTTGATCATTATATGATTAGTGTACCCGTTTTCTGAATAAAATGACAGTATGAGATAGTGATGAAGGACATAATCTGTAGTATACTTTTATAATAACATCGATATAAAAAAACAGGTGTGCCCAAAGGAGGCCCATTGCTGGTCTTTGAGAACTTTTAGGGCATATTTGAAAAAAATTGTATCCTTCTTAACGCAAAAAAAGATTCATCTAGTAGATGTGATAGGTAGAAATTATTTTAAAATAAAGGAGATAAAGAGTGGAACATTTTTTAGCTTTTGCATTGCAAGAC
Organism: Priestia sp. 10L35; assembly: GCF_056395685.1. Classification (NCBI taxonomy): domain Bacteria; kingdom Bacillati; phylum Bacillota; class Bacilli; order Caryophanales; family Bacillaceae; genus Priestia; species Priestia sp. 10L35. The sequence continues at coordinate 100,867 of NZ_JBFTKA010000006.1, forward strand.
CTTCCTTACGTGGTAATGACTCTTATTGTTGCATTCACGCTGCATGAGTTTGCACATGCGTATGTGGCTTATTTATTTGGAGACCACACGGCTAAAAAGCAAGGAAGGCTAACGCTTTCTCCGCTGGCTCATTTAGATCCATTTGGAACGCTTTTGTTAATCATCGCAGGTTTTGGGTGGGCGAAGCCGGTTCCTGTTAATCGCTATTTCTTTAAAAAGCCTCGTTTAGCTGGTATTCTAGTATCGATAGCGGGACCGTTTAGTAACTTGGTGTTGGCATTTATTGGCTTGCTTATTTATTATTTGATGAATAACGCCGCAGTGGACAACGATGCGCTTTATCGTTTTGTTACATTGTTTATTCAAATAAACCTAACGCTAGGTGTATTTAACTTGTTGCCTTTTCCGCCTTTAGACGGCTACCGCGTGATTGAAGACCTCGTTCCGCCGTCTACGCGAGCCAAGATGACGCAGTATGAGTCTTGGGGCATTTTTGTATTTTTAATTCTTGTGATTACACCTCTGGATCGAATTGTGATCTGGCCGCTTCTAAACGGAGCAGCAACGTTTGTTATGAATATCTTTCAGCAGATATTAGCACCACTGATTTAATGAATAGAGGAGGCTTACTATGACTCAGCCAAAAAAGAAAAGTATAGGATTTAATATCATAAAAGACGATTCAACCGACGGCCACGGCGGTTACGGGGTTGGAGCGTTAAGTTTAGAAAACATTTCACCCGTTTTTGTTTGTCCGAGCGACGAAGAAGTATTTGTAGATATCGGTGCGATGCATGCAAGAAGTGTAGTGGAAAAAGGAATTAAGTTCTTACCGAATAAAGACGAGGTGCCAAACGGCAAGTTATATTGGCTTGTGTGGGTAACGATTGATCGCAAGCAAGAAGGACCTTACTACGCAGGTATGACAGCATGTGAAATGACCGTTGATCGTGAAATTCGCCGCGGCTATAAGTCACTTCCTGAACACGTGAACAAAATGGATAAATCCTTAAAACGACGCATTATGGTAGAAGAAATGGATAACAAGTCTAAGGATTTGCTTCGTGAGTTTTTGAAGTCTCATAATGAAGAAGTTTGGACGTTATCTAATGATGACTTAAAAGAAGCGCTTCAAACATCGTAATGCTAAAAAAAGCTTAAGGCCTTGGCCTTAAGCTTTTTTTTAATCAAACCATTTGGGGAACCAGTGAAACTTTTTATCTTCTTTTTCACGCTCTTTTTTCTTCGTTTTTGCTGCATGATCGATGTGATCAGTACAATATGTTTTTGGCTGTGTTCCAGTTAAATAATAAGCTTTATATTGAACAGGGCATGATTTGGATGCTAACTTTCCATTTTGAGGATTAATGTTTACGCTCATTAATCCGTTTGGTGCTTTAAACTTTTCTTTTTTCTTCCCTTTTAAAGCCTCTTCCATAAATAATGCCCACATTTTTTTGGCGTATCCTTTTTCAGCTACATCATCCATTGTTCTTCCTTGATCATATCCAACCCAAACGCCTGAAACGAGCTGCGGAGAGTAGCCAATCATCCAGCTGTCCGTAGAGGTTGTGCCGGATTTTCCCGCGTAAGGACGAGATACATATTTAGAAATAGGCTTTCCTGTGACGGTTGTATAGCCATTTAGCTTTTGATTAAACATGCCTGTCATTAAATGGGTAGTAAGAAAAGCATAGCGCTTATCAATGACTTGTTTCTGTTCGGAAGGAGCTTGATAAACAACTTCTCCGTCATGGGTTTCAATTCGTTTAATAAATGTTGGACGAATTTCTTTTCCGCCATTAGCAAAGATGCCGTACGCATTAACCATATCAATAACTTTCACAGGCGAAGTTCCAAGAGCTAAAGATGGAACTTTCTTTAAAGGTGATGATATTCCAAGTGTTTTAGCAGTTTCAATTAAGCGGTTTTCCCCAATGAACAAATGTGTTTTTACGGCATAAATATTATCTGAAAGTGCGATGGCTTGGGCCATTGTAATAGGAGCATCCGCATAATAATTGTGATAGTTGCTAGGCGTATATGTCGAAACGCCATCTTCCAATTTGAACGTCGTTTCTTCACTTTTCATTGGAGTAGATTCAGTAAAACCATCTTTTAACGCCGCATAGTATAAAAATGGCTTCATCGTTGAACCAGGCTGTCTTATTGCTTGAGTCGCGCGATTAAACGGGCTCTTTTCATAATCTCTTCCACCAATAAGAGCTTTCACTTGTCCATTTTTAGGATTCATCGCAACAAATGCACTTTGTACGTCTGAAGAGCTGCTGATAACATCCTTCATTTTTTCTTCAGCTGTTCGCTGCATCTTTTCATCCAGCGTTGTATAAACGCGAAGTCCATTTGTGTAAATCATGGTTTCATCAATGCCTAAATCTTGCTTTAATTCTGTTAGCGCTGCATCCATAAAGTAAGAGGCATCTTCTTTATTAGGATCTTTTTCGGCAGGCTTTGCGAATGCTAGAGGTGTTACAAGCGCTTTTGTTGCTTGCTTGGCTGTGATAATTCCATCCTCTTTCATAAGAGATAAAATGATATTTTGTCGTTTTTTTGCATTTTCTTGATGAATAAGAGGAGAGTAGTAGCTAGGGCCTTTTGGAATACCTGCTAACATACTCGCTTCACTTAACGTCAAATTTTTGGCATGCTTATCAAAATACAGCCTAGCTGCTGCTTCAATTCCATAAGCTCCATGGCCGTAGTAAATCGTATTCATGTAGCCTTCTAGAATTTGGTCTTTACTATAATTCATTTCTAAACGAATCGTATACAGAGCTTCTTGAAGCTTTCGAGTCCACGTTTTGTCGTGCTCTAAAAACAAGTTTCGTGCATACTGCTGAGTAATGGTACTCGCACCCTGTACTTTCCCCATAGCTTTTATATCAGCTACAACTGCTCCGGCGATTCGATGCATATCAAAGCCGTGATGCTCATAGAAGCGCTTATCTTCAACGGCTAAAGTCGCATCTTTTACGTAAGGTGAAATTTGATTAAGTGAAACCCAGTAGCGCTTTTGTCCATTGTGAACTTCATCAAGAACTTTACCGTTTGCTGAGTAGAAAACAGCTGTTTGAGAAACGTTTAGCGGAGGGGGACCAGCGATTTTGGCGTAGAGAAAGATGCTTATGTAGGCAAACAATAATAAAGCCCCCGCTAATATACCAAGGACGAGAAGAATTCGGAAGATGCGTCTTGCCTTTTTTAAATGTTCGGTTAATACCGTTTCCATTTCTATTCACCACCAATATGTGTCACTATGCACCGTACATGTTGTTTTCAACACAACAAAATTCTATTAAAAGAGCGATGCAAGTAGATTCTAAAGCTTGTATCTATCATCAGTATGAAATAGAAAAGGTGGTTTTAAACCTCCATTGCTAAAAATTTTACTTGCTTTTTTGCTGAATTCATCTATACTTTTTTCATGTTTGTATAAATTATGTTAGGGTAATCTATGCATAGGTTAATTCTCAAAATAGAAGGGAAGAGTTTGAAATGGAATTATGGTTCACAGAAAAGCAAACAAAGAACTTTGGTATTACAGCTAAAATTAATCGCACTTTACATACAGAGCAAACGGAGTTTCAAAAATTAGACATGGTTGAAACAGAAGAGTTTGGTAACATGCTCCTACTTGACGGTATGGTTATGACAACGGAAAAAGATGAGTTCGTTTATCATGAAATGGTTGCGCATGTACCGTTATTTACGCATCCAAATCCAGAAAACGTACTAGTTGTAGGTGGAGGAGACGGAGGCGTAATCCGTGAAATCTTAAAACACCCAAGCGTAAAAAAAGCGACGTTAGTTGATATCGATGGAAAAGTTATTGAGTACTCGAAAAAATTCTTACCTTCAATTGCGGGCAAACTAGAAGATCCTCGTGTTGATGTACAAGTAGATGACGGATTTATGCACATCGCTAAAAGCGAGAACGAATACGATGTCATTTTAGTGGACTCAACAGAGCCAGTAGGTCCAGCTGTGAATTTATTTACAAAAGGATTCTATGCAGGTATCTCAAAAGCACTTAAAGAAGATGGTATCTTTGTTGCTCAATCGGACAATCCTTGGTTCACGCCAGAGCTTATCTCAAATGTTCAGCGTGATGTAAGAGAAATCTTCCCGATTACACGTCTATACGTAGCAAATATTCCAACATATCCAAGCGGTTTATGGACATTTACAATGGGTTCAAAGAAACATGATCCATTAGAAGTAAGCGAAGATCGTTTCTTCGATATTGATACAAAGTATTACACAAAAGAATTGCACAAAGCCGCATTTGCTTTACCTAAATTTGTGCAAGATCTTATTAAATAAGTTACCACATACAAGTGAGATGCCAGAGGTTTAAGGCTGGCATCTTTTCTATGAATAATGAAGGAGGAACAAAATATGCGTTTTGATGAAGCTTATTCAGGTAATGTATTTATCGGCAGTCACCCTGTTTTTGAAGAAAGTGAAGCGGTTCTTTACGGAATGCCAATGGACTGGACAGTTAGCTATCGTCCAGGTTCACGATTTGGCCCAACTCGTATTCGTGAAGTATCAATTGGATTAGAAGAATACAGCCCGTATTTAGATCGAGAGCTAGAGGAAGTAAAATATTTTGATGCAGGAGATATTCCACTTCCATTTGGGAATCCTCAGCGCAGCTTAAATATGATTGAAGAGTATATCGACCAGCTTTTAGCAGCAGACAAGTTCCCATTAGGCATGGGCGGAGAGCATTTGGTTTCTTGGCCTGTTATGAAAGCTATGTATAAAAAATACCCGGATTTGGCCATTATCCATATGGATGCTCATACAGACCTTCGTGAAGAGTATGAAGGAGAACCACTTTCTCATTCCACTCCGATTCGTAAAGTTGCAGAACTAATCGGACCGGAGAATGTTTATTCATTTGGTATTCGCTCAGGAATGAAAGAAGAATTTCAATGGGCAAAAGAAAACGGCATGCATATTTCAAAATTTGAAGTTCTAGAGCCGTTAAAAGAGATTCTACCAACACTTGCAGGTCGTCCTGTTTATGTAACAATTGATATCGATGTATTAGATCCAGCGCACGCTCCTGGTACAGGAACAGTAGATGCGGGCGGTATCACATCAAAAGAGCTTTTAGCTTCTATTCACGCAATTGCTAAATCAGATCTTCGCATTGTCGGAGGAGATTTAGTAGAAGTAGCTCCAATTTATGATCCGTCTGAACAAACAGCTAATACAGCAAGCAAGCTTATTCGCGAAATGATCTTAGGCTGGGTACAAAAGAAATAAATAAAGTAAAAGGCGGCCGCTGTGGCTGCCTTTTTTATTTGGAATATGTGAATGCTTCACGTACTGTAAAAAGGTGAATTCTCGGCGTATCTATCATATTTCCTTTGAAGTATTATTGAATTCTTTCTTTAGAATGTTTATACTATTTAAGTTATAACGTATTCATTTTAATAAGGAAGTGTCTTTTGTGAGTAACGCTTCAGAAGTCAAGAAACCCATTGAAGTTAAAATTGTGACGGATATCCGCGATGGTCACCGAAAAGAGACAACATCGGTAAATGCAAAAGGTATGTATTATGAAAAAGGATCGAAAATTTATCTTACATACACAGAGTGCCAAGAGGAAATCGGAGATATTAGAACAATGGTGAAAATTAGCGAAGATGAAGTATCAATTAATCGAACCGGTGCTGTTCAAATGAAGCAATCGTTTCGTAAAAAGGTACAGATCGAAGGAACTTATATAAGCCCTTATGGACGTATGGATTTACTGACATTCGCTCATAACATTGAATATAAACAAATGACTCAAAAGGGTCGATTATTTTTAACGTATGATCTAGAAGTACAGGGTCAGCCTACCGGGAAATATGCGTTAACCATTACATTCAAGGAGGAGAAAAAATGAACATCGTCGAACAAGTGCAGCAAAAATTAAAAGCTGAAATTCAAGATGCTGTGGTCAAAGCAGGACTTGCTGAAAAAGCAGAACTTCCAGAAGTTCTATTAGAAACCCCAAAAGATAAAACACATGGTGATTATTCTACCAATATGGCTATGCAGCTAGCTCGTATTGCCAAAAAAGCACCGCGTGTTATCGCTGAAGAGCTTGTAGCAAACTTCGATAAATCAAAAGCATCTATCGAGAAAATTGACATTGCAGGCCCTGGATTCATCAACTTTTATATGAATAACTCTTATTTAACAGAGCTTATCCCAACGATTGTAAAAGCTGGTGAAGCTTACGGTCAAACAAACGTAGGGAACGGACAAAAAGTACAAGTTGAGTTTGTTTCAGCTAATCCGACAGGGGATTTACATTTAGGACATGCCCGCGGTGCTGCAGTTGGAGACTCATTATGTAATGTTCTTGAAAAAGCAGGCTATGATGTGTCACGTGAATACTATATTAATGATGCTGGTAACCAAATTAATAACCTGGCTTATTCAGTAGAGGCACGCTACATGCAGGCTCTTGGTTTAGAGAAAGAAATGCCTGCAGACGGCTATCATGGTGCTGACATTATAAACATCGGAAAAGAGCTAGCAAAAGAGCACGGAGACAAGTATGTAAATGCCTCTGAAGAAGAGCGATTTGAATTCTTCCGTCAATACGGGTTAGATTATGAGTTAGCTAAATTAAAGCGTGATCTTGAACAGTTCCGTGTGAAATTTGACGTATGGTATTCTGAAACGTCTCTTTATAAAAATGATAAAATATCAGTTGCACTTGAAACGCTGAAAAAACAAGGCCATGTATATGAAGAAGAAGGTGCTACGTGGTTCCGTTCTACGACATTTGGTGATGATAAAGACCGTGTGTTAATTAAAAATGACGGTTCATTTACGTACTTAACACCAGATATTGCGTATCACCAAGACAAAATTCAACGCGGATTTGATAAGCTAATTAACATTTGGGGAGCCGACCACCATGGATATATTCCTCGTATGAAAGCGGCGATTCAAGCGCTTGGTTATGAAAAAGATACGCTTGAAGTAGAAATCATTCAAATGGTTCAACTGTATCAAAATGGCGAAAAAATGAAGATGAGCAAACGTACAGGTAAAGCAGTAACAATGCGTGATCTAGTAGAAGAGGTAGGCCTTGATGCAACTCGCTACTTCTTTGCGATGAGAAGTGCAGATACACATTTAGACTTTGATTTAGATTTAGCTGTTTCTCAATCTAATGAAAACCCTGTATACTACGCGCAGTATGCTCATGCCCGTATTTGCAGTATTCTTCGTCAAGGTGAAGAGATGGGGATTCAATCAACATCTGGCGCTGACCTTTCATTAATTAGTGCAGAAAAAGAAATGGAACTGCTGAAGAAAATCGGAGAGTTCCCTCAGGCCGTAGCGGAAGCAGCAACAAAACGTATTCCGCACCGCATTACAAACTATGTATTTGATCTTGCTTCTACGTTCCATAGCTTCTATAATGCAGAAAAAGTATTAGACAGCGATAATGTAGAAACAAGTAAAGCACGTATTGAACTAGTGAAAGCTGTTCAAGTAACGCTTCAAAACTCCTTAAAACTAATTGGTGTTTCAGCACCTGAAAAAATGTAACAAAAAAAGAGCCTCTTGGCTCTTTTTTATTTAAAAAACAAGTGTGGCACCTCCTGTACGCTTTACTCCTCTCATTGATGCTAAATCTTCCACTAATTTTAGCAGCGCTTTATCTTTTAACTTTGCTTCAATCATTACGTCAAAATCTTGTCCAATATCTTTAGCCATTTGCAAAAAAGGTGCGATAAAATCAGTTGAGACATAATCAGAGTGACTTCTAAATTCTTTTTCAGATTTAGGAGAAGAGATATGTACTTTTGGTTTTAACCCGATATGTTTCCACGTGTCAAAGATACGAGGGAGCAATAATGCAAGAGGTTCTTCTCCTTCATTTGCTTTGTGGTGGTGATAATCAAAGAGGAGAGGGACTTTCTCTTTTTCGCATACAGCTAATGTTTCTTCAGTTGTGTATGTTTTATCATCATTTTCAAGAGTCATGCGCTTTTTAATGACAGGTGGCAGCGTTTGAATGTTTTCATGAAATCGACCGATCGCCTTTTCTTTATTGCCATAGGCTCCTCCTACATGAATATTAATAAGAGCTTGATCGGCTACTCCCATCGCTTCAAGCATTCTATAGTGATAATCCATATCTTTTACCGCATTTTCTGTAATATGTTTTTTGTCGCTTGTAAATAATGTAAACTGATTGGGATGAAAACTCACGCGCAGCTGATGATTCCGAATCAAGTCTCCTATCTCTGACCAATCGTCTTGGAACGCATCAATGTAATTCCAATCTACTTCAGGATGAGTAGCTAAAGGGACAAGAGAAGATGATAATCGATACAGCATAATTTCATGGGCAATATTAAAATGTAAAGCGCGCTTAGTATGATTCAAATTTTGTTTTGTGACGTAATGAAGCTTATCCAGCCTCTCATCTTTTTTCATTTTTTCCCATCTAGTAAACGTGAAAGTTTTCGCAGGTGAGCAGTCCCAAAGCGACAGGGCATGTGATACATAGCCAAATCTAATTTTCATTATAAGTTTTCCTCTTTTCGTTCATTAAAGTAACGGAGAAATAAAGGTTGCAAATCCTTGCTTTAGTTTTTCACTCCATTTTCGGTTTTTGACGTCTTCCAAAGACAAAATTGGGCATTCCCCCATACAAGCTTTAAAGCTGTTCTTTACCTCTTCAATGTATGTGGCATCGTAGATTAAACAGTTGATTTCAGCGTTTAAGAACAAGCTTCTTTTATCAAAATTAGCCGTTCCTACATCGCAGATAACATTGTCTGCAATTAATACTTTTGCGTGGTAAAAACCGTAATAATATTGATAAATCATACAGCCTGCTTGAAGTAATGTAGGAAGATAGGCAAATGCAGCATGATGAACAAGCGGTTGATCTGCACGCATTGGAATCAAAATATGAACTTGTACTCCCCGTGCACGAGCTTGCAGTAAAGCATTCATCAAAGGTTCACTTGGAATAAAATAAGGAGTACCTATGTACAATTCCCTATTGGCTTGGTTGATAATCGATAAAAAGCTTTCTTCAAGTGAAAAACCTTCAGTTGAAGAAAGCTGAATAACATAGTCTCCTTCAGAGGTTGGTGGAAAGTATCTTTCCACTTTACGCAGGTCTATGCCGGTAGCAGCATACCAGTCGTTTAACAGCTGCATTTGAAGATCTTGGATACCTTCACCTTCCATACGCAGGTGGTAATCTTTCCACACCCCAAGCTTGGCGTCGAGCCCTAAATATTCTCTTCCGATATTAAAGCCGCCAATGTAGCCAACTTTCCCATCAATAACGGCCATTTTACGGTGATTGCGTGCGTTGAGTGTATAAAACAAATAAGGCCACCGTAGCGTTCGACTGTAAGCAAAATGAACACCTTGTTTCTTTAAGAATGCAATTTTGTTTTTCTTGATTTTATAGCTTCCCACACGGTCTACCAATAACCGGACTTCAATATTTTGCTGTGCTTTTTGGACTAGTAAATCTAAAAAATCTTGACTAATTTCATCATTTTGTACGATGTAAAACGATAAATGGATAAACGAAGAGGCATTTTCTATTTCTTGAAATAAATCTTTATACAAGACATTCCCGTCTGCGAACAAAAAAAGAGAAGCACGGCGCTTTGGAAAAGTATTTTCAGCCTGAGAAAATACTTTCTTTCCAACGCCAAGGTCAATTGCAAGCCAAGCAATAAAAATAATAAAAAGTAAAATTACAACCATGCCGCTCATCATGTCACCTCTTTTCCCGATGTAAATACATTTTATGTTGTTCTTAGTGTCACCTTGTTTAAATAGAATATGAACAAAAGAACGAAAAGATATTGACTGAATGCTCATTCATTATATACAATGAAAACAGATATATTATCAGAAAATTTAGTCGTCAGGAGGAAAGAAAGGTAACAAACTATTCAAGGAGGGGACGAGATGACAGGGTTGCTGTGGGTGAATTTTCTCTTTTTTATTATTGTAACCGCTTACGCTGTTTCTTTGTTTGTATATTTAATTCGCACACGCATTGAGTATATTCAATTAGGGAAAAAAGTTGAATTTGATCAGCGGTTAAAAGAAAGACTGCAAAAAATTTGGGTGAACGTGTTTGGACAAAAGAAGCTGTTAAAAGATAAAAAAAGTGGAATTATGCACGTCATGTTTTTTTATGGGTTTATTTTAGTTCAGTTCGGCGCGTTAGACTTCATTATAAAAGGTTTGCTTCCAGGTAAACATTTGCCGCTTGGACCTTTATATCCCGGTTTTACATTTTTTCAAGAAATTGTGACGTTTTTGATTTTAGTAGCAGTTGTCTGGGCTTTTCACCGTCGCTACGTAGAAAAGCTTGTGCGTTTAAAAAGAGGGTTTAAATCTGGTTTAGTACTGATTTTTATTGGAGCACTTATGCTGTCAGTGCTTGTCGGAAACGGTATGTCAATCATCTGGCATAATCATGAACCGTCATGGACAGAACCGATTGCGTCATCGATTGCGATCTTGTTTAAGGGAATCAATGATATTGCCGCTATCTCCATTTTTTATGTTTCATGGTGGATCCACTTAGCCGTATTATTGACGTTTTTAGTATATGTTCCTCAATCAAAACATGCTCATTTACTGGCTGGACCGGCTAATGTATTTTTTAACCGTGTTTCTAAGCCAGGTAAGCTTGAAAAGATTGATTTTGAAGACGAGACCCAGGAGACGTTTGGGGTTGGAAAGATTGAAGAATTCACGCAGCATCAGCTTATTGATTTATATGCCTGTGTGGAATGCGGTCGATGTACGAATATGTGTCCGGCAACGGGTACAGGGAAAATTTTATCTCCAATGGATTTAATTTTAAAGATGCGCGATCACTTAACAGAAAAAGGAGCGGTTGTGACATCTAAGGCACCTTGGGTTCCTACGTATGCATTCTCCAAAACAAAAGGAAATCAGCTGGCGATGATGGCGGCCGGCCAAGGCGGAGCAGAGGCTGCAGCAACAGCGGAATATAATCCCGCTTTAATCGGAGATGTCATTACGGAAGAAGAAATTTGGGCATGTACAACGTGCCGAAACTGTGAAGATCAATGTCCCGTAATGAACGAACATGTAGATAAAATCATAGATTTACGACGTTTTTTAGTATTAACTGAAGGAAAGATGGACGCGGATGCTCAGCGTGCCATGACGAATATTGAACGTCAGGGAAACCCTTGGGGATTAAACCGAAAAGAGCGTGAAGAATGGCGACATGTAAGAGAAGATGTTCACATTCCGACTGTTAAAGAAGTAAGTAAAGCCGGTGAAACGTTTGAGTATTTGTTCTGGGTAGGTTCGATGGGATCTTATGATAACCGCAGCCAAAAAATCGCTCTATCGTTTGCAAAGCTTCTCAATGAAGCGGGTGTTTCATTTGCGATTTTAGGAAATAAAGAAAAAAATTCTGGTGATACGCCGCGCAGGTTGGGCAATGAATTTTTATTCCAAGAGTTAGCTTCTAAAAACATCGCTGAATTTGAAAAAAATGAAATCAAAAAAATTGTTACGATTGATCCACATGCTTACAATATCTTCAAAAATGAATATCCAGATTTCGGTTTTGAAGGAGAAGTGTATCATCACACAGAATTATTAGCTATGTTGGTGAAAGAAGGTAAGCTGTCACCAAAACATGCGGTTAATGAAAAAATTACCTTCCATGATTCCTGTTATTTAGGAAGATATAACGAAGTATACAGTCCACCAAGAGAAATTTTGAAAGCGATTCCAGGTGTTCGTTTGATTGAAATGGATCGCAACCGTGAAAATGGTATGTGCTGTGGAGCAGGAGGAGGGTTAATGTGGACGGAAGAAACGACCGGCCAGCGCATTAATGTAGCACGCACGGAACAAGCCTTGGCCGTTAACCCAAGCATTATCAGTTCAGGTTGCCCATACTGCTTAACGATGCTAAGTGACGGAACAAAAGCAAAAGAAGTAGAAGAAAAGGTTCATACGTATGACGTAGCAGAACTGCTTGAAAAGTCAATTTATGGCGACGTGCAAGAACAGGTTTCATAAAGGAGAAGTAGAGATGGTCTTCATCTCTACTTTTTACAGAAAGGAAATTGAGCAAGCGTTCAATCGGCGAGGACAAAGAGGAAGAAAAAGGAGGAAACAATAGTGGGGAAAACAGTTATTGTGAGTGCAGTTCGAACACCTTTTGGAAAATTAGGTGGCATTGTAAGTGGACTAAAAGCGGCAGAACTAGGCGGGAAAGCGATTCAAGCAGCTTCAAAGGGACGTACAGAAATTGATTCCGTTATTATGGGGTGCGTGCTGCAGGGGGGCCAAGGACAGCTGCCTTCTAGGCAAGCCATGCACTATGCAGGTTTACCGTGGCAAGTAGAGACAGAAACCATTAATAAAGTTTGTGCATCGGGCATGCGCAGCATTACAACTGCTGATCAGCTGATTCGATTAGGAGAAGCAAAAACAATCATTGCAGGTGGAATGGAATCGATGAGTAACGCGCCGTATCTTCTTCCAAAAGCAAGGTGGGGGTTCCGTATGGGAGATAGCGTTGTGACGGATTTGATGGTTCATGACGGTTTGACATGCAGCTTTACAGGGGTTCAAATGGGTACGTATGGAAATGAAATCGCTTCTGAAATGAATATTTCCCGAGAAAAGCAGGATGAATGGGCCCTTCGCAGTCATCAATTGGCGGTAGAGTCAGAAGAGAAAGGGAGATGGACTGCAGAAAGAATTTCAGTTGATATTCCGTCTAAAAAAGGAACGATAACGGTTCAAAAAGATGAAGGACCAAGAAAAGATACGTCGTTAGAAAAACTCTCGTCTCTTCGGCCTGTATTTGGTCACAGCGGAACCATTACAGCAGGAAATGCACCTAGTGTGAATGACGGAGCAGCTGCGCTCATGCTAATGGATGAAGATGTGGCAAAAGCAAATGGCTATGAGCCGTTGGCTACGATTGTAAACCATACTTCTCTTGCGATGGAGCCAAGGGAATTTCCGAAAACGCCTGGGTTTGCTATTAATAAGCTATTGCAAAAAACAAATAAAACAGTAGACGATATTGCGCTGTTTGAAATCAATGAAGCTTTTTCAGCGGTAGCGTTGATGAGTATGGAAATTGCAGGGCTTCCGGCTGAAAAAGTAAATGTGAACGGCGGGGCTGTAGCACTTGGACATCCGATTGGAGCAAGCGGCGCCCGTATTGTTGTAACGCTCATTCATGAATTAAGACGACGAGGCGGCGGACTAGGCATTGCTTCTATTTGCAGCGGCGGCGGCCAAGGTGATGCCATCATGGTAGAAGTGTAAAAGGGGGATACCAACTTGAATATTGAAACAGTTATGGTTATTGGAGCAGGACAGATGGGAGCAGGAATTGCGCAAGTATTTGCTGCGAGCGGATATCAAGTTTCTTTGTATGACGTTGATCAAAAAAATACACAAAAAGGAATAGAAGGTATTGATAAACGTCTGAAAAAGCAGGTGGGAAAAGGTTCTCTCTCAGCTAAGGAACATGAAGGGATTATGGAGCGCATTCAGCTGGCAAATGAAATAACGGCAGCACAAAAAGCAGATTTAATCGTCGAAGCGGTTGTGGAAAAGATGGAAGTCAAACAAGCCATTTTTGCGGAGTTGGATTCGTTAGCCCCGAGTCATACTATTTTAGCAACCAACACGTCTTCGCTTCCTATTACTGAAATTGCAGCTGTGACCACTCGACCTGAAAAAGTAATTGGCATGCACTTTATGAATCCTGTTCCGGTGATGAAACTCGTTGAAATTATTAGAGGGCTGGCTACTACCGATGAAGTGTATCAAGCAGTCTATGAAACAACGAAAAAATTAAATAAAACCCCGGTGGAAGTTCATGATTTTCCAGGGTTTGTTTCAAATCGAATTTTAATGCCAATGATTAACGAAGCTGTGTTTGCGCTCTATGAAGGGGTAGCAAGCGAAGAGGATATTGATCAAGTGATGAAACTAGGAATGAACCATCCAATGGGACCTTTGACATTAGCAGATTTCATCGGCCTCGATACATGTTTGTTTATTATGGAAACGCTCCATAAAGGGTTTGGTGATGACAAATATCGTCCTTGTCCATTGCTTAGGAAATATGTAAAGGCAGGGTGGCTTGGTCGAAAAACAGGAAAAGGATTTTTTACGTACGAAACATAAAGGAGTGGCGAAATGATCTTTTTTACGTCTGAACAACACATGATTAAAAAGATGGTAGCTGATTTTAGTGAAAAAGAAGTCGCTGCGGCTGTGCCAAACATGGAAAAGGGTGAATTTCCTCGAGGTTTATTAAAGCAGATGGCTGATCTTGGCCTGATGGGCATTCCCGTTCCTCAAGCATACGGAGGGGGCGGACTGGACTTTGTGTCGTACATGATTGCCATCCACGAAATATCAAAAGTAAGTCCAGCCCTCGGCGTCATTTTGTCTGTTCATACTTCTGTAGGTACGAATCCTATTGTCGTATTTGGGACGGAAGATCAAAAACAAAAATATGTAAAAAAACTGGCGACAGGTGAATATTTAGGTGCTTTTTGTTTAACAGAACCTAGTGCAGGGTCTGATGCTGCAAGCTTAAAAACAAAGGCAGAACGAAAAGGAGACCACTATCTTTTAAATGGCTCAAAGCTTTTCATTACAAACGGCGGCGAAGCAGATACGTATATTGTATTTGCTAAAACGAATCCCGAACGCGGGTCGAGAGGAATGAGCGCTTTTATCGTTGAAAAGACGATGGAGGGATTTTCGATAGGAAAAGATGAACATAAGATGGGCCTTCACGGTTCTCGAACGGTTCAACTTCACTTTGAAAATATACAGGTGCCTGTAGAAAATCGTCTCGGAGAAGAAGGTGAAGGCTTTCGAATTGCGATGGCTAATTTAAATGCCGGAAGAATTGGTATTGCTGCTCAGGCGGTAGGAATTGCTGAAGGTGCGTTAACGGCAGCTAAAAACTATGCAAATGAACGATATCAATTCGGAAAACCGATTTTATCTCAGCAGGGTATTGCCTTTAAGCTGGCTGATATGGAAACGGCTGTTGAATCAGCGAAGCTTTTAATGTATAGAGCCGCTTTTTTATATGATCAAAAACTTCCTTGTAAAAAAGAAGCCTCAATGGCTAAATTATTTGCTTCCCAAACGGCCATGAATGTAGCAATCGATGCGATTCAAGTTTTGGGAGGCTATGGTTATATGAAAGATTATCCAGTAGAGAGGTATTTTCGTGACGCCAAAGTATGCGAAATCTACGAAGGTACAAGCGAAATTCAGCGCATCGTCATTAGCAGTCAATTATAGGGGGAATAATCATGTTTTTTAAACTTTCAGAAGAACACGAAATGATTCGAAAAATGGTGCGGGACTTTGCCAAAAACGAAGTGGCTCCGACAGCTGCACAACGAGATGAAGAAGAGCGTTTTGACAGAGGAATCTTTACGCAAATGGCTGATCTAGGATTAACAGGTATTCCATGGCCGGAGCAATACGGAGGAATTGGCAGTGACTATCTAGCTTATTGCATTGCTGTTGAAGAACTGTCTAGAGTATGTGCATCAACAGGCGTTACTTTGTCGGCTCATACTTCTCTTGCCGGCTGGCCAATCTATACATTCGGAACAGAAGAACAAAAACAAAAATACCTGAAACCTATGGCAACGGGTGAGAAAATAGGTGCTTATGGGTTAACCGAACCGAGTGCTGGATCAGACGCAGGAGGAATGAGAACGCTCGCTGTAAAAGACGGAGAAGATTATATTTTAAATGGTTCTAAAATCTTTATTACAAACGGCGGCGAAGCGGATATTTACGTCGTATTTGCTCGCATCGACCCCAATGAAAAACGCACGAGCGCTTTTATTATTGAAAAAGATATGCCGGGATTTTCAGTTGGTAAAAAAGAAAAGAAACTGGGTATTCGCTCTTCACCTACCACAGAAATTATTTTCGAGGACTGCCGTGTTCCAAAAGAAAATTTGCTGGGAAATGAAGGAGAAGGATTTAAAGTTGCCATGATGACACTAGATGGCGGCCGAAATGGCATTGCAGCACAGGCGGTAGGAATTGCTCAAGGGGCATTAGATGCGGCCGTAGCTTATGCCAAGGAACGTCAGCAATTTGGTAAGCCAATTATTTCTCAGCAAGGAATTGCTTTTAAGCTAGCCGACATGGCCACGAGTATAGAAGCTGCAAGACTGTTAACCTATCAAGCTGCTTGGCTGGAGTCTCAAGGGCTGCCATATGGCAAAGAATCAGCCATGTCAAAATTATATGCTGGGGATACAGCAATGAAAGTAACGACAGAAGCTGTTCAAGTATTTGGAGGATACGGTTATACAAAAGATTATCCAGTAGAACGTTTTATGAGAGATGCAAAAATCACGCAAATTTATGAAGGCACACAAGAGATTCAGCGTCTCGTCATTTCTAGGTATCTTGCTAAATAAAATACTTGTTGTAGGAGAGGTGGAAAAATGAAAAAGAGAGAAGTTCTCACATCCATTAAAGATGAAAAGCTGATTGTAGAGCGTCGTAATCAAATGATTAAAGGGGCCGTCACGCTATTTAAGGAAAAAGGTTTTCACCGAACAACAACAAGGGAGATTGCCAAAGCCGCTGGGTTTAGCATTGGTACGCTTTACGAATATATTCAGTCTAAAGAAGATGTTTTATATCTTGTATGTGACAATATTTATGATGAAGTGAGAGAGCGATTAGAAGAGATGGTAGTGGATCGTTATACAATCTCTGAGCTTCAACAAGCGATTCAGCACTATTTTAAAGTTGTGGATGAGCTTCAAGATGAAGTATTAGTCATGTACCAAGAAGCGAAATCGCTTTCTAAAGATGCGCTTCCATATGTATTAAAAAAAGAGCTGGATATGGTTGAAATGTTTAAGGTTATTATCGAAGGCTGCGTAGAAAACAATCAATTTGCACTTACGGATAAAGAAATTTCGCTGTTTGCTCATCATTTATTTGTTCAAGGTCAGATGTGGGCATTTCGCAGATGGTGGCTGCAAAAGCATTATTCATTAGAAGAATATACAAATATGCAGTTAGATTTTTTACTTAAAAATTTTTCATTTCAACAACTGTGTGAGGGGGAGACAGTTTGAATACAAGCAAAAGACCGCTTCGTTTTTTAACCGCTTCTAGCCTGTTTGACGGCCACGACGCGTCCATTAATATTATGAGACGAATTCTTCAAGCCAAGGGGGTAGAAGTCATTCACCTGGGGCATAACCGATCTGTCGAAGAAATTGTTAACGCTTCCATACAAGAGGATGTTCAGGGGATTGCCATTTCTTCTTATCAAGGCGGCCACGTAGAATATTTTAAGTATATGTATGATTTACTCCAAGAACAACAGGCTTCTCATATTAAAATTTATGGCGGAGGAGGAGGGGTCATTATTCCGAGTGAGATTCAAGAGCTTCATGATTACGGCATTTCTAAAATCTTTTCTCCGGAAGATGGACGAAAAATGGGGTTAGAAGGCATGATTCAATTCATGATCGATTATTGTTATTACACAAATCCCCCTGCACTGCCGAAGGATCGAACCTTAACGCCGGCTAATGACCGTTTAATTGCCCAGCTTATTACATGCGCTGAAAATGAAGCCTATGAATACACAAAAGAGCACGCAGCTGCTCTTGAAGAAATCCGAGAAAGTGTAATCGAAAGCGAGACGGATCAAAAAATACCGGTTATTGGAATCACAGGAACAGGAGGAGCGGGGAAAAGTTCGCTTACGGATGAATTAGTAAGAAGGTTTATTGAACATATTCCAGATATTCATGTAGCTGTTTTATCCGTCGATCCAACTAAACAAAAAACCGGAGGAGCGCTTCTTGGGGATCGAATTCGTATGAACATCGCTGCGTCTCCTCGTGTGTATATGAGAAGTTTGGCCACGCGTTCATCTGGACATGAGCTATCGGCGGCCATTCGAGATGGAATTGCCGTCGTGAAAAAAGCGGGTTTCGACATTATCATTGTCGAAACAAGCGGCATCGGGCAAGCTGATGCTCAAGTCAAAGATATTGCAAACGTCTCTCTGTATGTAATGACAAGCGAATTTGGCGCGCCGTCGCAGTTAGAAAAGATTGAAATGATTGATTACGCAGACTTTATTGTAATCAATAAATTTGAAAAAAAAGGTTCCGAAGACGCAAAAAAACAAGTGCAGCGTCAATATCAGCGTAATCATCAGCTGTTTGAAAATAATCTCTCTACGATGCCAATTTACGGAACAATTGCGAGCCAGTTCAACGACGGGGGAACAAATATTTTATTTGAAGATCTTGTAAATCATCTGCATCAAACATGCCGTACGTCTTGGCACGTAGAAAAATCATCAGAGCGCGTAAGTGAAAAGAAATATACCATCATTCCTAATGATCAACAGCAATATTTACAGGAGATTGTAAACAGCGTTCGCTCTTATCACCGCAATACGGATGTTCAAGTACAAATAGCGCGTAAATTTTATCAGCTAGAGGGTGCTCTGGAAGAAGTGGAAACAGAAACAGCCAAGCAAGAGCTCACTCAGCTAAAGGAGAAATATCAAAAACAGCTAACGGCTGAATCGATTGAAAAGCTGGAAAACTGGCCTAAATTAAAAAGTCAGTACGGGAAAGAAGAACTTATTACAAAGATAAGAAATAAAGAAATTAAAACCTCTCTGCAAGTTGATACCCTATCAGGACTGCGTATTCCGCGCGTGGCCCTTCCAAAAGTTAAAGAATACGGGGAAGTTCTTCGTTTTCTTTATAAAGAAAATGTGCCAGGTGCGTTTCCTTATACAGCAGGTGTTTTTCCATTCAAACGAAAAGGTGAAGATCCTAAGCGTCAATTCGCAGGCGAAGGAACACCAGAACGAACAAATCGCCGCTTCCACTATTTGTCAAAAGATGATGAGGCTAAGCGTTTAAGTACAGCGTTTGATTCTGTAACGCTTTACGGAGAAAATCCGGATCCAAGGCCGGATATCTTCGGGAAAATTGGCGAAAGCGGCGTAAATGTCTGTACGCTTGATGATATGAAACTCTTGTATAAAGGATTTGATCTTTGCCATCCGTCGACTTCCGTTTCGATGACGATCAATGGGCCGGCTCCAATATTACTAGCTATGTTTATGAATACAGCTATCAGTCAGCAGGTGGAAAAGAAGGAAGAGGAGCTGAAGCGCCCTTTAACAGAAGAGGAATACGAGGACGTAAAATCGGGTACGTTGAAACAAGTGAGAGGAACTGTTCAAGCGGATATTTTAAAAGAAGACCAAGGACAAAATACGTGTATTTTTTCCACGGAATTTGCATTAAAAATGATGGGAGATATTCAGCAGTACTTTATTGACGAGAAAGTGCGCAACTATTATTCTGTTTCTATTTCAGGCTATCATATAGCTGAAGCAGGTGCTAACCCGATTTCTCAGCTAGCTTTTACATTGGCCAACGGTTTTACGTACGTGGAATATTACTTGAGTCGAGGCATGCACATTGATGATTTTGCTCCTAATTTATCGTTTTTCTTTAGTAATGGACTTGATCCTGAATACACAGTTATTGGACGTGTAGCGAGAAGAATCTGGGCAATTGTGATGCGTGATAAATACGGCGCGAATGAACGCAGTCAAAAGCTTAAGTATCATATTCAAACATCCGGCCGATCGCTTCATGCACAGGAAATTAACTTTAATGATATACGTACGACGCTGCAAGCCTTAATGGCCCTTCATGACAACTGCAACTCTCTTCATACCAATGCGTATGATGAAGCAATTACAACGCCGACAGAGGAATCTGTACGAAGAGCGATGGCCATTCAATTAATCATTACAAAAGAGCATGGATTAACTAAAAATGAAAATCCACTACAGGGCTCTTTTATTATTGATGAACTAACAGACTTGGTAGAAGAAGCGGTATTGGCTGAGTTCCAACGCTTAAATGATCGAGGCGGCGTTTTAGGTGCGATGGAAATGCAGTATCAGCGAGGTAAGATTCAAGATGAATCGATGGAATATGAGATGCAAAAACATACGGGAGATTTACCTATTATAGGAGTAAATACGTATATTAATCCAAATGAAGAGGAAAATTCCTCAGTTGATGACATGCAGTTAGCCCGCGCATCAAAAGAAGAAAAAAATCATCAAATTAATCAGCTTCAGAAGTTTCAACAGCAGCATGAAGAAAAAAGAGAAGATGCGCTGAAAAGGTTAAAGAAAGCTGCAACAGAAGGAGAGAACATTTTCAAAGAGTTAATGGAGACCGTTAAAGTAGCCAGCTTAGGGGAAATTACGCGAGCTTTATATGAATGCGGTGGGCAATATCGCCGAAATATGTAATAATGTATCGTTAGTATATAGTGATATATTAAAAGCCGAGATGACCGTTTGTGGGTCATCTCGGCTTTTATAGACCTAACCCTAGCGGAGTCAGAATAACTGATGGTGAATTCCTTTTGATCAAAGGATGTTATTGGCGTATTAAATAGAATGTATTATAGTGATAAAATGTCTATTTTTTCGTTGTTTTATGCGAAATTCTCGAGAATTTTAGAAACGAGGCTAGCATAAATGTATTGAATTTGTTTATAATGAATGGTATGTATTTATTCGTTTCCATCATTTACACATATGATGAATTGATTTAATAGATTTTCGATATACATAGTCATAGAAAGGATGTGCCAGATTTGAGTTTAGCACAGTACTCAAAAACGGATTTAAAAGAAATGTCGATGATTGAGATTGCTTATGCACTTCTAGAAGAAAAAACAGATCGTCAAGCAATGTCATTCCAAGAAATTATTGCTGAAATTAAAGCAGCAGCTGAAATGTCAGATCAAGAATTAAAAACGAGATTAGCTCAGTTTTATACAGATATTAATATTGATGGTCGCTTTTTAACAGTAGGGGACAACCACTGGGGTCTTCGTGGATGGTATCCTTTTGACCAAGCTGAAGAAGAAGTTATTCCGGTTGCAAAACCTAAAAAGAAAAAAGCGAAAAAAGCTGTTGTTGAAGAAGTTGAAGATTTTGATGATTTAGAAGAAGATTTGGATTATGAAGATGTTGATGATCTAGACGAAGAAGAAGATTTTGAAGACATTGACGAGCTAGAAGAAGATGAAGAAGATCTTGCAGAAGACGATTTTGACGATTTAGAAGATGATCTAGACGATGATGAGGAAGACGAAGAAGAAGATTATGAGGACGAAAAAGAAAAATAATCCTTCTTGACTTTTTCAAGCGAAGTAGGTAGAATCTTTTTTGGGCTCTTTAAACAAGCATTTAAAAAGTTTTTATTTAAAATAGACTATTGCTCCCAATCCAGTTTTGGTATTGGGAGCAATTTTTTTATTTTATCTATCCATGTTTTACACCCCGATATGTTCTTATAAATCCTTGATAGAAACTTTCTTTTGGTTCTTGAACGTTTCACATTCATAAGGTTTCTTATAATTTCGCATGCACAATGAATGAATTGTGATTGTTTATGTGAAAACTTTTAATATTGTACAGTTCAAATTATTTAGAGGGGGAAGTATAGATGACAAAGTATATTTTCGTAACAGGCGGTGTTGTATCATCTCTAGGAAAAGGGATTACAGCAGCTTCTTTAGGCCGTTTATTAAAAAACCGTGGGTTGAACGTAACGATTCAAAAGTTTGATCCATACATTAATGTAGACCCAGGAACAATGAGTCCATACCAACACGGTGAGGTATTCGTAACGGATGACGGCGCGGAAACAGACTTAGACTTAGGTCACTATGAGCGTTTTATCGATATCAACTTAAATCGCTACAGCAACGTAACAACAGGTAAAGTATATTCAACGGTATTGAAAAAAGAGCGTCGCGGTGATTATTTAGGCGGAACAGTTCAGGTTATTCCGCACATCACAAATGAAATTAAAGAACGCGTTTTCCGTGCAGGTAAAGAAACAAATGCGGACGTTGTTATTACTGAAATCGGCGGAACGGTAGGAGATATTGAATCACTTCCTTTCCTAGAAGCTATTCGTCAAATCAAAAGTGATATTGGCCGTGACAATGTTATGTATATCCACTGTACACTTGTGCCATATTTAAAAGCTGCTGGTGAAATGAAAACAAAACCAACACAGCATAGTGTAAAAGAGTTACGTAGCTTAGGCATTCAGCCAAATGTTATCGTTGTTCGTACAGAAATGCCAATTTCTGAAGATATGAAAGACAAGCTAGCTTTATTCTGCGACATTGATCCAAAAGCGGTTATTGAGTGTGCAGACGCTGAAACATTATATGAAATTCCACTATCTTTACAAGAGCAGCACCTAGATCAAATCACATGCGATCACTTGAAATTAGATTGCAAAGAAGCAGAAATGACTGAGTGGAAAGCACTGGTTGAGAAAGTAAAAGGACTTTCAAATACGACAAAAATTGCATTGGTTGGTAAGTATGTAGAGCTTCAAGATGCTTATATTTCTGTCGTAGAAGCAATGAAACATGCTGGATATGCATTCGATGCAGATGTAAACATCAAGTGGGTAAATTCTGAATTTGTAACAAAAGAAAATGTTCAAGATTTACTTGGTGATGTAGATGGTATCTTAGTTCCAGGTGGATTTGGTGATCGTGGAATTGAAGGTAAAATTGTAGCAACACAATATGCACGTGAGCAAAAGGTTCCATTCTTAGGTATTTGCTTAGGTATGCAGCTGGCATCAGTTGAGTTTGCGCGTAATGTATTAGGCTTAGAAGGCGCACATTCAGCGGAAATTGCACCTGGAACCAATTATCCAATTATTGACTTATTACCAGAGCAAAAAGACGTAGAGGACCTAGGCGGTACATTGCGTTTAGGACTATACCCTTGTAAATTGTCTGAAGATACGCTTGCATATGAAGCATATCAAGATGAAGTGGTATATGAGCGTCATCGTCACCGTTATGAATTTAATAACGAATACCGTCAACAAATGGAAGAGAAAGGCTTTATCTTCTCTGGTACAAGCCCAGACGGCCGTTTAATTGAAATTGTAGAGCTAAAAGACCACCCATGGTTCTTGGCTTCACAATTCCACCCAGAGTTTACTTCTCGTCCAACAAGACCGCAACCATTGTTCAGAGAATTTATTCGCGCATCAATGGAGTCAGGCCAAAACAAATAAGTGAAATAAAAAACACGCTGTCTTTAGACAGCGTGTTTTTTATTCATATTCTTCTACGATTTCTTTTAATGTGAAAGTTAAACCATAGTACGCGTATAAAGCGACCATCATTGCTGGAAAACCAAATCTTGAGCCGTCTTCTCCAGGAATAAGCGGCTTTAACAATTTTGTATCAATATGAGCATCTGCGAGTGCTGTTAAAGAAGGTTCGGCTATCTCTTTAGGAACAGCAGCAATGCTAACAAATGGAATATCCCGTTTCTTTAAACGTTCAGCTATTTCCACTGCTTTATTATCTGTTGAAAATCGAGAGACAAGCAGTACGCGATCAACGCTAGTCAGCTGATCTAATTCATGTAAAGGCAAAGCTTTTGCCTGACTTAAAGGTTCTGCACTGCTTAGTGCTTCAAGCGTAATGGCGTGCATTTCTTCTACACCATAAATATAGATAAATCCTTCTCCGACAGAGGCCTGTGCTAAAATACGCGCGGCATCTTCAAATTGGAATTCTTCTTGTTCTTCAATTCGTTTAAAAAAACCTGAAAGTTGAGTTGTGAAAATTTTAAGCATAGAATCTCCCTTCGATTTAAGCGGCTAAAGCCGTCTATCTACACATTATAACGAAAAAAGCTATCTGTATTCTATCTTGAAATGAGCTACAATGAAAGTAAAGTGCAATGAAGTTGGATGGATGACAAAAAAAGCTATGTTTTGTAACAATTTCTCTAATAAGCAGGGATTTTTGTTTTAAAGGCGAAATACATATGTTAGTTTTGTCTGTAGAAGAGGAATATAAAAGGTGGGATTATATTGGCAGAGAAAATTTTAATTGTTGATGATCAGTATGGTATACGTATTTTATTAACGGAAGTGCTGCAAAAAGAAGGCTATACGACATTTCAAGCGGCGAACGGCTTCCAGGCGATTGATATTACAAAAGAGCAAGCACCGGATCTTGTCTTATTAGATATGAAAATTCCAGGAATGGATGGAATTGAAATTTTAAAAAGGTTAAAGCAGCACGATGAAACGATTAAAGTCATTATTATGACCGCTTATGGTGAATTGGATATGATTCAAGAAGCAAAAGATTTAGGAGCATTAACACACTTTGCAAAACCGTTTGATATTGATGAAATCCGAAAAGTTGTTAGGGAATATATACCAGTAAAGTCTAATTAAGGTTTTGGTAGGGTTTTCATCCTAACAAATTTTGAATATCAACCTAAAAATGTTGCTGTTTTCATTGTTAGTTGGTATCCTAATTACTGTATTCATAATTCGACAATCTATTATGTAAAGATGCGCGTTGTTTCTACATGAAACACTCAATTCAAGAGCATACTATTTGAGTGTGCCTTTTGGTTAGCATCTAATCTAAGGTTGATTTTAAGGAGGATTTCAATATGCCTTTAGTATCAATGAAAGAAATGCTTATTACAGCAAAAGAACAAGGCTATGCAGTAGGTCAATTTAACTTAAATAACTTAGAGTTTACTCAAGCTATTCTTCAAGCAGCAAAAGAAGAAAACTCTCCAGTTATTCTTGGTGTATCTGAAGGTGCAGCACGCTACATGGGCGGTTTCAAAACTGTTGTAGCAATGGTTGAAGCTCTAATCGAAGATTACGCCGTTCAAGTACCAGTTGCAATTCACTTAGACCACGGTTCAAGCTTTGAATCATGTGCAAAAGCAATCCATGCTGGATTCACTTCTGTAATGATCGATGCTTCTCACCATCCATTTGAAGAAAACATTGCAATTACTTCTAAAGTAGTTGAACTAGCTCACTTCCACGGAGTATCTGTAGAAGCAGAACTAGGAACTGTTGGTGGACAAGAAGACGACGTTATTGCTGAGGGCGTTATCTATGCAGATGCTAACGAGTGTGAAGAACTTGTTAACCGTACAGGTATCGATTGCTTAGCTCCAGCATTAGGATCAGTTCACGGACCATACAAAGGTGAACCAAACCTAGGTTTTGCTGAAATGAAAGAAATCGGAGATCGTACAGGCTTACCATTAGTTTTACATGGTGGAACTGGTATTCCAACAAAAGATATCCAAAAATCAGTTTCTTTAGGTACTGCTAAAATCAACGTAAACACTGAAAACCAAATTGCTTCAGCTAAAGCTGTTCGTGAAGTATTAGCTGCGCAACCTGAACAATATGATCCACGTAAATACTTAGGACCTGCTCGCGAAGCAATCAAAGAAACGGTTCAAGGTAAAATGCGTGAATTCGGTTCTTCTAACAAAGCATAATTTGAAATCTTCGGATTGCCTGTTTGCAGTTAGTTGAGTCTGAAAAATAAAACCGTCTTATTTTCATTGTAAGGCGGTTTTATTTTTACTATAATTTTCTTATCATTCTGAATACATAACACAGGGGGATGGCATTCATGAAGTTTTTTATTGATACGGCTAATTTAGACGAAATTAAGGAAGCGCATTCATTGGGTTTGTTAGCGGGGGTTACAACAAATCCTAGTTTAGTAGCTAAAGAGAACATCACGTTTGAAGATCGTCTTCGTGAAATTACAGAGTTCGTTGAAGGGTCTGTAAGTGCAGAAGTGATTGCGCTTGATGCAGAAGGCATGATTCGCGAAGGAAAAGAGCTTGCTGCGATTGCGCCGAATATCACAATCAAGGTACCGATGACTCCAGATGGCTTAAAAGCAGTAAAAGAATTTACTAGTTTAGGTATTAAGACAAACGTTACGCTTATTTTCTCAGCTAACCAAGCGTTAATGGCAGCAAGAGCAGGTGCTACTTACGTATCGCCTTTCTTAGGAAGATTAGACGATATTGGTTTTAATGGTCTCGATTTAATCTCAGATATCGCAGATATTTTTGCGATTCATGACATTCCATCAGAAATTATTGCAGCATCTATTCGTCATCCGATGCACGTAACAGAAGCTGCAAAAAATGGAGCACATATTGCGACAATTCCTTACAAAGTTTTAATGCAATTGTTCAAACATCCGTTAACAAACGCAGGAATTGACCAATTTTTGGCAGATTGGGAAAAACGAAATGTCTAAACATGTATAAATTTGTGTGGTGTTTACCATCCTGACAGGTGAATGCCATATTTTTCTTTTATCTTGTCGAAACTATACATGATTTTTTCATTTTCGTGTACACTAGTAGGTAATAGGAAAAATAACCATTCTTTTAGGTATTCTTTGTACCAAAATTTTCCTCAATTACTAGGTGAGAAACTTTCTTTCACTAGAAGGGAGCTATAAATGGAAAAGTTAAAAATACAAGGTGGCTTTACCTTAAGTGGATCCGTCCGCGTCAGTGGTGCTAAAAATAGTGCCGTTGCGCTTATTCCAGCAACAATTTTAGCCGAGTCACCTGTTACAATTGAAGGTCTGCCCGATATTTCAGACGTGCAGTTATTAGGGGATTTAGTTGAAGAAATTGGTGGGAAAGTAACCATTGATAACGACGAATTAACAGTAGATCCATCCGGAATGGTTGCAATGCCTTTACCGAACGGAAAAGTAAAAAAATTACGCGCTTCTTATTATTTAATGGGGGCGATGTTGGGACGCTTTAAAAAAGCGGTAGTTGGGCTTCCAGGAGGCTGTTACCTTGGTCCTAGACCAATCGATCAGCACATTAAAGGCTTTGAAGCTCTTGGCGCTAAAGTAACAAATGAACAAGGAGCTATTTACATTCGAGCTGAGGAACTGATTGGTGCTCGAATTTATTTAGACGTTGTTAGCGTAGGAGCAACAATCAATATTATGCTCGCTGCTGTAAGAGCAAAAGGGCGTACCGTTATTGAGAATGCTGCTAAAGAGCCTGAAATTATTGATGTAGCTACGTTGCTGACAAGTATGGGTGCCCGTATTAAAGGTGCAGGTACGGATGTTATTCGAATTGATGGAGTAGATCAATTAAAAGGATGCCGTCATTCCATCATTCCAGACCGAATTGAAGCAGGCACATATATGATCATGGGAGCGAGTATGGGAAAAGAAGTTGTTGTGGACAACGTTATCCCTCAGCATTTGGAGTCATTAACGGCTAAAATGCGTGAGATGGGTATTCATATCGAAACAAGCTCAGATCAGATTCTTGTAGCGACTCGTCAGCTATTGAAGCCCGTAGATATTAAGACGCTAGTATATCCAGGTTTTCCAACTGATTTACAGCAGCCATTTACGACGCTTCTAACAAGAGCGTCTGGTACAAGCGTTGTGACAGATACAATTTATGGTGCAAGGTTTAAGCATATTGATGAACTGAGACGAATGAATGCATCTGTTAAGGTAGAAGGGCGTTCTGCTATTATTAATGGTCCCATTCACTTACAAGGTGCACGTGTGAAAGCGTCGGACTTACGGGCAGGAGCAGCTCTCGTAACCGCTGGCTTAATGGCCAAAGGGATTACAGAGGTAACGGGTTTAGAGCACATTGACCGAGGTTACAGTCATTTAGTAGACAAGCTATCGGATTTAGGGGCAATGATTTGGCGTGAAGAGATGACTCAAGAGGAAATTGAGCAATTTCAAAATTCATAAAGGCAAATCGGTGCCACAGTCATGAAAGCAAAGTTTAGAAATGAGCTTTTTAATAAGCTACACAGGCGTAGGAGCGTTCTTCTATCTCTGTGTAGCTTATATATTTATGAATAGGGTAAATAGATAAAAAGGGAAGCTAAAAGGTAAATTTCACTTCTTATTTTAACGTCCAGTTTATTTCCTTTAATGTGAAATTATGAAAAGGTTTTCCTCGCTTCTCGTAAGCTATTAAATTTCCTTTTTTTTATTCATCTTCTAAAGTAAAAAAAGATTGATTAAAAAGATAGAAAAAGGTTAGAATATAAATTGCTACGTTAAATTTATCAAGATAATATAAATGGTTTTATGTCGGAATTATTCTTCTAAAAGTGTATAGTTAATCAATTGATTCTACTTATTATACTTCAAAGGTTATATTCTCCATTTTCACAGATTTATTCCATCCATATCATCTCTCAATTTTATATTTGAATTTGAATTTAATATGGGAGGAACGGTTAAAAATTATTCATTATAAAGCGTGGTGTCCTAATGAACTTAACATTATCCAGTTTAGAAAATATGAAATTAAAAGAGCTGTATGAACATGCTCGTGAGTATAAAGTTTCGTACTATAGTAAATTAACGAAAAAAGAACTTGTCTTTGCTATTTTAAAGGCTCAAGCTGAACAAGATGGGCTTTTATTTATGGAAGGCGTTCTTGAAATTATTCAATCAGAAGGATTCGGTTTCTTACGACCAATTAACTATTCACCGAGTTCAGAAGATATTTATATCTCAGCTTCACAAATTCGTCGCTTCGATCTGCGTAATGGAGACAAGGTATCGGGGAAAGTTCGTCCTCCAAAAGAAAATGAGCGCTACTACGGATTATTACATGTAGAAGCAGTAAACGGAGAAGATCCAGAAACGTCAAAAGATCGCGTGCATTTTCCAGCGCTAACGCCAATTTATCCAAATGAACAAATGCTGCTAGAAACTCAGCCAAGAAGTTTCTCTACGCGTATTATTGACTTGATTTCACCAATTGGATTTGGGCAAAGGGGACTAATTGTCGCGCCGCCAAAAGCAGGTAAAACGATGCTATTAAAAGAAATTGCCAATAGCATTACAACGAATCATCCTGATGCAGAATTGATTGTTCTTCTTATCGATGAGCGTCCTGAGGAAGTGACGGACATTGAGCGTTCGGTTGACGGTGATGTTGTCAGTTCTACATTTGACGAAGTGCCAGAAAACCACATTAAAGTAGCGGAACTTGTACTTGAACGTGCGATGAGATTAGTTGAACACAAAAAAGATGTTGTCATTTTGATGGACAGCATCACAAGACTTGCTCGTGCTTATAACTTAGTTATTCCACCGAGCGGTCGTACACTATCAGGGGGTATTGACCCGGCTGCTTTTCACCGTCCAAAACGATTCTTTGGAGCGGCTCGTAACATTGAAGATGGAGGCAGCTTAACCATTCTGGCAACAGCCTTAATTGATACAGGCTCTCGTATGGATGATGTTATTTATGAAGAGTTTAAAGGTACAGGTAACATGGAACTGCATCTAGATCGTTCACTAGCTGAAAAACGTATCTTCCCTGCGATTGACATTCGTCGCTCAGGCACACGTAAAGAAGAGCTGTTAATTCCAAAAGAGCATTTAGACCACTTATGGGCAATTCGTAAATCAATGGCAGATGCTCCTGATTTTGCAGAAAAATTCTTAAAACGTTTACGTCAAACAAAGACAAATGAAGAGTTCTTCTCGATGTTAACGGAAGAGAAAAAAACACTTCTAGCAAATAAACGATAAGTTATAAAACATGTGGTTGCAAAAGCATACAACCCTTGTTATAATTTCATCATGTGTGTTGATAAAGTACACAGTGAAATAGTTATTATTTCATCACTATCTTTATCAATAAACTCTGTTTCAGAATGATTCAGGGCGGAAGGAGATGAAACGAATGAAAACAGGAATTCATCCAAACTATAAAACAGTTATGGTTAAATGTACTTGCGGAAACGAATTTGAAAGTGGTTCTGTAAAAGAAGAGATCCGCGTTGAGACTTGTTCTGAATGTCACCCATTCTACACTGGTCGTCAAAAATTCGCTGAAGCTGGTGGCCGTGTTGATCGCTTCAACAAAAAATACGGTCTTAAATAATCACATTGTCGAAACAAACAGGCAAGTAGCTTAACTTCTTGCCTGTTTTTTTGCTTATAAAAGTAGAAAAACAGTGTCTGCTTGATAAAAAAGTGGGTACTTTATCATAGGAATAAGATCTACATAGAAGACGTAGATTAAGTTAGTAGCGGTTCGCTCAGGAACGGAACGAGAAGAAGGGAGAGTCCCGCAGTGGTGTACGTAATGAAACAAAGCGGTTGGATAGAAGTAATTTGTGGCAGTATGTTTTCAGGGAAATCAGAAGAGTTAATTCGACGTGTGCGCCGCACGCAGTTTGCTAAACAAAAAGCACAAGTGTTCAAGCCTGCAATCGATAATCGATATAGCGAAGAAGCGGTCGTTTCACATAATGGTACATCTGTTATGGCTTATTCAATCTCGGCATCGCGCGATATTTTAAAGCGAGTAGATGAAGAGACAGACGTAGTAGCGATAGATGAAGTACAGTTTTTTGACACAAATATTTTAGAAATTGTTCAATCTTTAGCGGATCAAGGCTTTCGTGTGATTGTAGCGGGGTTAGATCAAGACTTCAAAGGTGAACCTTTTGGACAAATGCCGCAGTTAATGGCTATTGCAGAGTCGGTAACAAAGCTACAGGCTGTGTGCGCTTCATGTGGCTCTCCTGCGAGCCGTACGCAGCGTTTGATTAACGGTGAGCCTGCTTCTTATGACGACCCTATTATTTTAGTCGGTGCGTCTGAATCGTACGAACCAAGATGTCGTCATTGCCACGTTGTGCAAAAGTCTAAAGGACAAGCTGTGTCTGTGGACTCAAGCGAAATGGTCGAAAAATAAAGCAAGAATTTTATGATGATAAAAACAGAACGCGCAGTTCTGTTTTTTTGTTCATATACGTGTATTAACAAGGTTTTGACTCTATTTTAAAGCTATACTATAATTACAATGTTATGGATAAAGAATGAGGTGAATGACGTGTTTGATCGTTTAGAAGCGGTAGAGGCGCGCTATGAGAAGTTAAACGAACTTCTGAGTGACCCTGAGATCGTAAACAACCCCTCTAAGTTGAGAGAATATTCGAAGGAACAATCAGATATACAACAAACGGTAGCAGCTTATCAGGAATACAAAGATGTAAAAGAGCAGTTATCAGAAGCGAAAACGATGCTTGAAGATAAGCTTGATGCAGATATGCGTGACATGGTAAAAGAAGAAATTGCCGAGTTAGAAACGCAGCAAGAAGAGCTAGTTGAAAAGCTACGTATTTTATTAATTCCAAAAGATCCAAACGATGATAAAAACGTAATCATGGAAGTTCGTGGAGCGGCTGGTGGAGATGAAGCAGCATTATTCGCAGCTAATTTGTACCGAATGTATTCGCGCTTTGCTGAATCACAAGGCTGGAAAACAGAAGTAATGGAAGCAACGACTACTGGAGTAGGCGGTTATAAAGAAATTATCTTTATGATTAACGGTAAAGGTGCGTACTCAAAGATGAAATTTGAAAACGGTGCACACCGTGTTCAACGAGTTCCTGAAACAGAATCAGGCGGTCGTATTCATACATCTACAGCAACGGTAGCATGTCTTCCTGAAGCGGAAGAAGTCGAAGTGGACATTCATGAAAAAGACATCCGTGTAGATACATTTGCTTCAAGTGGACCTGGTGGCCAAAGTGTTAATACGACGATGTCAGCCGTTCGTTTAACGCATTTACCAACAAATACAGTGGTATCATGTCAAGATGAAAAGTCTCAAATTAAAAATAAAGAAAAAGCAATGAAAGTATTGCGCGCTCGCGTGTACGATAAGTTCCAGCGAGAAGCACAAGCAGAGTACGATGCAACGCGCAAACAAGCAGTTGGATCTGGAGATCGCTCCGAGCGTATCCGTACGTATAACTTCCCGCAAAATCGCGTAACGGACCACCGTATTGGTCTGACGATTCAAAAGCTAGATCAAATCTTAGAAGGCAAGCTTGATGAAATTATCGATGCATTAGTCATGGAAGACCAAGCGCGCCGAATGGAAGATTCGAACTAATGAAAGTATTTGAAGCCCTTAAGTGGGCTTCTTCTTTTTTGAAAGAGGCAAAGCGAGATGAAAACGCGGGAGAACTCTTGCTTCGCCATCACTTGCAGATGACGAGAACTCATTTGCTAGGTGCTCTGCAGGAAGAACTAGAAGAAGAAATTCTAAAAAGATTTGAACAAGATGTCCATGCTCATAAAGCAGGTATGCCTGTACAATATCTAATCGGGACAGAAGAATTTTACGGGCGTTCATTTATTGTAAACGAACATGTATTAATTCCAAGACCCGAAACGGAAGAGCTGGTATACGGAATGATTTCTCGAATAAAAAAAGAATTTCAACACCAGCCTATTGAGCTTGTAGATATTGGAACGGGAAGTGGGGCAATTGCTATCACTTTAGCTTTGGAGGTTGACAGAGTGGAAGTTACAGCAACAGATATAGCTATAGAATCTTTAAGCGTAGCCAAAGAAAATGCTCAAAACCTGGACGCTGCTGTCACGTTTATACAGGGAGATCTATTACAACCATTTCTATTATCGAATCAGAAATTTGATGTAATTGTGTCTAATCCGCCTTATATTCCAGCAGATGATGAGTTGTCCACAGTGGTAAAAGATCATGAGCCAAACCGAGCTCTTTTTGGTGGAAAAGATGGCCTGGATTTTTATCGGCGTTTCATGGAAGAGTTGCCATATGTGACGAAGTCAAATAGTATTATTGGATTTGAAGTCGGGGCCGGACAGACAAAAGATGTAGCTGAGATGCTGCAAAAAACGTTTCCGACAGCTTTTGTAGAATGTGTATATGATATTAATGGAAAAGATCGAATGGTTTTTGCACAACTTCGCGAGAACTAAAAAAATCAGAGGGAATGATTTTCCCTTTGATTTTTGAAAATCATGCATTTTTTTACTAAATTACTAGTTTAAGATATCTTGCTTTCGGCCATACTGTTCCTATGAAAGGGCGGTGGCCGAAATGAAGAAATATGCTATCATTTATTTTATTTTATTAATTATTGGAGCAAATGCTCAACTTATATATACACATAACCAAGTGCAGGCAGATCAGCCTGCAGTCATTCCAGACGAGGCAATTCGACTGCGCATTTTAGCAAACAGCGACGGTGAAAAAGACCAGTACGTAAAACGTCTGATTCGTGACCGCGTGAACGAACAAATCACAGAATGGGTAAAAGATTTAACATCTGTAACTGTAGCTCGAAAAACAATTAAAGAAAATTTGCCGGCGCTTGAAACAATTGCGAAAGAAGTGCTAAAAGAAGAAGGTGTAAATGAATCTGTTCATGTTAAATTCGGAAAAGTAGAGTTTCCTACTAAGTTGTACGGTCAGTTTTTATATCCAGCAGGTGAGTATGAAGCCGTGCTTATTACTCTTGGCAAAGGAGAGGGAGCAAACTGGTGGTGCGTACTATTTCCTCCTTTATGCTTCTTAGATTTCTCAAACGGTGAAGCGGTAAAAGCGCCGGAGCCATCTGAAGAAGAGCCAAAGGAAGAAAAAGAGAAACCAGCAGCTTCTGAATCAAAATCTGCAGACAAAACAGATGACAAATCGGCTGAAAGTAAAGAGCCCGCAGTGAAAACAGAAATTCAATCTGCAACTATTACATCAGATTCTATTGAGCAGAAAGCTGAGGAATCTTCTCAACCAACAGTATCTTCTAAAGAAGCAATTGCAAAAGATACAAGCACAGTAAAGGAAGAAACAAGTGCTAAGGCTGAAAAAAAGGAAAGTAAAGAAGCTGAAAAGTCTATTTCATCTAAGAAAAAAGCTGATTCTAAATCAAAAGAAGATTCTGTAGAAGTTAAGTTTTTTGTAGTAGAATGGGTATCGTCAGTATTTAATTAATAGAATCATTAAAAATAAAATTCAGTTCTACTTTTTTTAATCATCTCATAGATTTGTTACTAGAAAACAAGTTGAGGTGATTAAAATGAGAGAACAATTAAAAATTGCCAGTGAAAATGATTATATTCGAATTCAGCAGTTTTTACAAAAAGCGGGCATCAGCACAGCAGGTGTGGAAGAGCATATTCATCAATTTGTCATAATGGAAAATGAAGAAGGCGAGCTGCTAGCAACAGTTGGGTTTGAAAAAGAAGGTGTGGATGGAATTCTCCGCTCCCTTGTCGTGTCTCCTTCTTTAATGCAATCTGATATTCTGCTGCTATTTAAAAGCATCGTCCAGCTGGCTCAAAAGCATGGCGTGAAGCAACTATATTTACTAACAAATAAGGCATCTTCTCTACATTTTTTTCAAATGATGAATTTTCAGCAAACATCTTACAGTGCACTGCCTGAGTTGTTAAAAGAACATTCTTATTTAAAAAAGTTACCAAACCCTCAGGATGTCTATGTGATGTTTTATGCAGCTAGTTAAAAGAAAATGTGGATAAATCATTTTAAAGGGGTATCCACAATGTTATTCACAAAAATATGAGCTTTATCCACATTTTGTGGATAAAGCTTGTTTGTTGATATAATGAATGCAGGTATTTTACTATCTATGATACATATTGTACTTTTAAAGTAAAAAAAACCTAGATATAGAAAGAAAAAGGAGTTGAAGAAGATGGAAACTAAGTTATGGGTTGTGGATAATTTTACGAACGAAAAAGATATTTATCCACAGATAGAAGAAGCAGCAGATTTGCTGCGCAATCACGAAGTGGTTGCTTTTCCTACAGAGACGGTGTATGGATTAGGAGGAGATGCAACATCGGATAAAGCTGTGGATAAAATTTTTGCAGCGAAAGGACGTCCTAGTGATAACCCTCTTATTGTTCATATTGGAGATAAAGAGCAGCTTCATACATTTGTAGAGTCGATTCCTTCAAAAGCAGAGAAAGTGATCGATGCTTTTTGGCCGGGTCCTCTTACAGTAATATTACCCAAAAAAGATCGAGTTTCAGATAAGGTTACGGCTGGTTTAAGCAGCATTGCAGTGAGAATGCCATCACATCCAGTAGCCCTCGCATTATTAAAAAAAGTGGCTTTGCCTATCGCAGCTCCTAGTGCAAACCTTTCCGGCAAGCCGAGTCCCACTCTAGCTCATCATGTGATGAATGATTTAGAAGGGCGTATTAGCGGAGTTGTAGACGGAGGAGCAACAGGGGTAGGAGTAGAGTCGACTGTCCTTGATTGTACCGAAGAGATTCCTATCATTTTACGTCCGGGCGGCATTACTCAGAAAGAGTTGGAAAATGTCATTGGTCCCGTAAAAGTAGATCGAGCGTTACTAAGTGATAAAGAAGCGCCAAAATCTCCAGGTATGAAATACACGCATTACGCACCTGATGCACCGCTTGTCATTGTTGACGGCAGTTCAGATTTTTTCCAATCTATTATCGATCGCTATAAAGATCAGGGTAAGCGAGTAGGGGTATTAACGACATCTGAACATGAAGATGCGTATAAAGCGGATGCGGTTATCACATGTGGATCTCGTTCAAATTTAGAGACGGTTGCTAGCCACTTATACGAGTCGCTTCGTTCATTTAATGAGTGTGACGTAGATGTTATCGTTAGTGAAAGTTTTTCTGAAGAAGGAGTCGGTCATGCCGTTATGAACCGATTAATGAAAGCTGCAGGACATCACGTGATTAAGCAATAAAATTCATCTTCTAAACCTTTTCGAATGTGCATATTTTGAAATAGGAGCACGTCCGAGGAGGGTAAAGATGAATGTATCTCAGTTAATTAGTGAAATGATCACGTTAGTCATTATGGCGTTTGCCTTAGGAATGGATGCTTTCTCAGTTGGTTTGGGAATGGGATTAATTCGTTTACGCTTTCGCCAAATTTTCTACATTGGTGTTGTTATCGGTGTATTTCATATTTGGATGCCGCTGTTAGGCATGTTTATTGGACGACTTTTGTCTGATAAACTTGGAATGTTTGCTACCTATGGCGGTGGAATTTTATTGTTGATTCTTGGGGCGCAGATGATTTATTCCTCCTTTAAGCATGACGATACGCCGTTTATCAAACCAGTTGGCTTTGGACTGTTATTTTTTGCGCTCAGCGTGAGTCTAGATAGTTTTTCTGTTGGACTTAGCTTAGGTATTTTTGGGGCAAGAACGTTTTTGACCATTATTGTTTTTGGCGTAGTGAGTATGCTATTAACTTGGTTAGGACTGCTGTTAGGCAGAAGAGTACAAGGTTGGCTTGGTTCATATAGTGAGGCACTGGGCGGGAGCATTTTATTAGCTTTTGGAATCAAATTGTTACTACCTTTTTAACTATATATAAATAGGTAAAGGATCATGACCATGCAGGTTATGGTCTTTTTTTGCTTCTTTTAGATTGCAGTGATAAAAGAAGCAAAGCGAAGTCGTTTTTTCGAGATGCATGAAGCGATAATGGATAAAAAATACCCGAAAAAGCTAACTGGATTTATGCAGGCAATAGAGATACAATAGGGTGGAATATCAACATAGTCGAACATAGTGAAAGCAAGGGAGGATGTATCTTGAAAAACATCTTATTTGTATGTACAGGAAACACGTGCCGCAGCCCTATGGCAGAAGCGTTGCTCAAAGCTAAAGAGATAGATGGAATAAACGTGAAGTCTGCAGGCGTATTCGCTTCAAATGGAAGTGAAGCTTCTGTTCATGCACAAGTTGCCCTTCACCAGAAAGGCATAGCTTGTTCTCATGCTTCGGCAGCATTAACGGAAGAACAATTGATGTGGGCTACTTATATTTTTACGATGACGGAGCAGCATAAAATGCTGATTTTGAACCAAGCTCCATACGTAAGTGATAAATTATTTACGCTAAAAGAATTTGCCGACGAGCAAGGTGAAGTATCTGATCCGTTTGGCGGATCATTACAGACGTACGAACAGACTTTAGAAGAGTTAGAGCGTATGATTAACAAAATAGTCGACAAATTATAAAAGGTCCCATAAATTTTTGCTGACTTAAAATGAACAGAAATTTAATATAAGACGAAGGTACGTATGAGGAGGAAACAAAGATGAAAGTAGCTATTGCATCTGACCACGGCGGTATAAATTTGCGACAGGAAATTATCTCTTTAATGGAAGAATTAAATATTGAATATGTGGATTTAGGGTGTGAATGCACAGCGTCCGTAGACTATCCGGATTATGCACTTCCCGTTGCTCAAAAAGTGGCGAGCCAAGAAGTAAGCCGAGGCATTCTTATTTGTGGAACAGGCATCGGTATGAGTATAGCAGCTAATAAAGTAAAAGGAATTCGCTGTGCTCTAGTGCATGATACGTTCAGTGCAAAAGCGACAAGAGAACATAATGATAGCAACATTTTGGCAATGGGTGAACGTGTCATTGGGCCGGGACTTGCACGTGAAATTGCGAAAATTTGGTTAATGACAGAATTTGAAGGCGGCCGACATGAAAATCGCGTGAATAAAATTAAACAGTATGAGCAGCAAAGTGATGCAACATTAACTGTATAATGTGAACGTATTCAATGAAAGAAAGGAAGAAAAACGTGTCTGAACTTACGAAATGGAAAGAGCAGTTGGAAACAGTTTTATCTGATTTTTTAGCACAAGTGCAGTTGTCTTCAGAACATACACTTGTCATTGGATGCAGTACAAGCGAGGTAATTGGTGAAAAAATAGGAACCGCAGGCGCAATGGAAGTCGCAGAAATGATTTTTGATGCACTATCAGATTTTCGAAAAAAGACGGGTGTTCACTTAGCATTTCAATGCTGTGAACATCTCAATCGAGCACTGGTAGTAGAAAGAGAATTAGCTCGCAAAGAGCGTTTAGAAATGGTTAGTGTTGTGCCTATTCATAAAGCAGGCGGAGCGATGGCTACACAGGCCTATGGCCAGCTTAAAGATCCTGTTTTGGTAGAGTTTATTAAAGCTGATGCCGGTATTGATATTGGAGATACATTCATTGGTATGCATTTAAAGCATGTCGCAGTACCCGTTCGTTGTACGTTAAACGCAGTTGGACACGCTCATGTTACTTTAGCAAAGACGCGTCCAAAACTAATTGGTGGAATGAGAGCGTTTTACGAACTTTCGTAATTAAATATATTAAAATAATACACATTTTTTCTTTTTTATTCTAAATAAATCATGTTACAATGTAGTTGAATCAACAAATAACGAACATTGCGAATACGAAATGAGGAGAGGATTTTGATGGAGAAACAACTAATGCAACAAGATCCAGCAGTTTATAATGCGATCAAGGATGAATTACAAAGACAACGTACTAAGATTGAGCTAATTGCTTCAGAAAACTTTGTAACAACAGCGGTAATGGAAGCACAAGGTTCAGTTTTAACAAATAAATATGCTGAAGGCTATCCAGCTAAACGTTACTACGGTGGTTGTGAACACGTAGACGTAGTAGAAGACTTAGCTCGTGATCGTGCAAAAGAAATTTTCGGAGCAGAGCACGTGAATGTTCAACCTCACTCAGGTGCACAAGCAAACATGGCTGTATACTTCACAGTTTTAGAGGCTGGAGACACAGTACTTGGTATGAATTTATCGCACGGCGGTCACTTAACGCACGGAAGTCCTGTTAACTTTAGTGGTGTTCAGTACAATTTCATCGAATATGGCGTAGATCGTGAAACACATCGCATTAACTACGATGATGTATTAGAAAAAGCTCGTACACATAAACCAAAATTAATTGTGGCTGGTGCAAGCGCATATCCACGCGCAATCGACTTCAAGCGTTTCCGTGAAATCGCTGATGAAGTAGGAGCTTATTTAATGGTAGACATGGCTCACATTGCTGGTCTAGTAGCTGCAGGACTTCATCAAAATCCTGTGCCACATGCTCATTTCGTTACAACTACAACACATAAAACACTGCGCGGACCACGTGGCGGTATGATTTTATGTAAAGAAGAATTTGCGAAAAAGATTGATAAGTCAATCTTCCCTGGTATTCAAGGTGGTCCATTGATGCACGTTATCGCTGCAAAAGCAGTAGCATTTGGTGAAGCATTACAAGATGAATTTAAGCACTATGCTCAAAATATCATCGACAATGCTAATCGTTTAGCAGAAGGATTAAAGAAAGAAGGATTTGCTCTTGTATCTGAAGGAACAGACAATCACCTTGTGTTAATCGACGTAAGTTCAATGAATTTGACAGGTAAAGTAGCTGAAAAAGCACTTGATGATGTAGGTATTACAACAAACAAAAATACAATTCCTTACGATGAGCAAAGCCCATTTGTAACAAGCGGTATCCGTATTGGTACAGCTGCGGTTACAACTCGCGGATTTGGCTTAGAAGAGATGGATGAAATTGCTTCTATCATCGGATTAACGCTTAAAAATATTGAAGATGAAGAAAAGCTAGCTGAAGCTAAAACACGCGTTGAAGCTTTAACAAGCAAGTTTGAAATGTATAAATCACTGTAAGAGAGACAGGCCTTTGTGCCTGTTTTTTTATGGAGAAAGTGGTAGCAATTCAATCATTTTTTGAATAATGCTTGAACTCAAAAACTTTTTTCTGTAAAATGAATGCAATGTATAAATTTAATTAGCAAGAGATATGTTTTTACTAGTACGTACCATTCAATTCGTTGAATGGTATTTTAATGTGTACATCTTTATATATAAGGAGAGATATCAATGGGCAAAGTATACGTATTTGATCACCCGCTTATTCAACACAAATTAACTTACATACGCGATGTAAAAACGGGAACGAAAGAGTTTCGTGAATTAGTTGATGAAGTGGCAAGCTTAATGGCTTTTGAAGCGACACGTGATTTACCGCTAGAAGACGTTGAAATTGAAACACCGGTTTGCAAAACAAAGTCAAAAGTTATTGCAGGGAAAAAGCTTGGTATCGTTCCAATTCTTCGTGCTGGTATCGGCATGGTAGATGGATTTTTAAAACTAATGCCAGCTGCTAAAGTTGGACACGTTGGCTTATATCGTGATCCAGAAACATTACAGCCTGTTGAATATTATGTAAAGCTGCCTAATGATGTAGAAGAGCGTGACTTTATTGTAGTAGATCCTATGCTTGCAACAGGAGGGTCAGCTGTAGAAGCAATCAACTCTCTTAAAAAAAGAGGCGCTAAAAACATTAAATTTATGTGTTTAATTGCTGCTCCTGAAGGCGTGGAAATCGTAAAAGAAGCACACCCTGACGTAGATATTTACATTGCGGCATTAGATGAAAAATTAAATGACCATGGATATATTGTTCCAGGTTTAGGTGATGCAGGGGAT
This sequence comes from Priestia sp. 10L35, assembly GCF_056395685.1. Taxonomy (NCBI): domain Bacteria; kingdom Bacillati; phylum Bacillota; class Bacilli; order Caryophanales; family Bacillaceae; genus Priestia; species Priestia sp. 10L35. The sequence continues at coordinate 141,073 of NZ_JBFTKA010000006.1, forward strand.
CGTTTATTCGGTACAAAATAATTTGTAGATTCGGGTGATGAACATGAAGCAGCCAATTAAAGTAATGACGATATTCGGGACAAGACCAGAAGCAATTAAAATGGCCCCTCTAGTGCTAGAGCTTAAAAAGCGACCTGAGGAGTTCGAAGCGATTGTGACGGTAACGGCTCAGCACCGTGAAATGTTAGACCAAGTATTGAGCATTTTTGACATTCAGCCTGACTATGACCTTAACATTATGAAAGATCGCCAAACTCTTATGGACGTAACGACCAGAGGATTAGAAGGTTTGGACGACGTAATGAAAAAAGTAAAGCCGGACATCGTACTTGTACACGGCGATACAACTACGACGTTTATTGCCGGACTAGCAGCTTTTTATAATCAAATTCAGGTGGGACATGTTGAAGCAGGTTTGCGCACATGGAATAAATATTCTCCATATCCGGAAGAAATGAACCGTCAGCTTACAGGCGTTCTTGCTGATTTGCACTTTGCTCCGACAGATAAGTCTGCAGCTAATTTGCAAGCAGAGAATAAAAAAGAAGAGCGAATCTTTGTGACTGGAAACACAGCTATCGATGCGTTAAAAACGACAGTAAAAGAGACATATGAGCATGAAGTGTTAACGAAATTGGGAGATGATCGTCTTATTTTATTAACGGCGCATCGCCGCGAAAATTTAGGCGAACCAATGAAAAACATGTTCCGTGCGGTTAAACGTATTGTGGATGAACATGAAGATGTGCAAGTTGTGTATCCTGTTCATTTGAATCCGGTAGTTAGAGAAACAGCAAACGATATCTTAGGAAATGACCCACGCATTCATTTAATTGAACCGTTAGATGTAATTGACTTCCATAACTTCGCTGAGCGCGCTCATATTATTTTGACAGATTCGGGCGGTGTTCAAGAAGAAGCTCCTTCATTAGGCGTACCTGTATTGGTACTTCGTGATACAACAGAGCGACCGGAAGGAATTGAAGCAGGAACGCTCAAACTAGCAGGAACGGAAGAAGAAACAATTTATACGCTAGCAAAAGAGCTGTTAATAGATGAAGACGTATATAAGCAAATGTCACAAGCATCGAATCCTTACGGAGATGGCTTAGCTTCTAAACGTATTTGTGATGCTATTAGCTACTATTTCAACCGCCGTGAAAACAGACCGGAAGCTTTTAATCCGCTTTCGTAAGATTTCTAAACACCTTTCACATGAAAAGTGTCTCTTTGAGACACGATAGTGTGAGAGGTGTTTTTTTATGTGGATTAAATGGTTAATGCTTAGCTTTATATTAGGGAGCGGGGGAGGGCAAATGTTGCTCAATCCGACATTTCCTTCTATAAAACAAGAAATGAATCATCAGGAAAAATCAATAATTGTCATGGTTGAAAAAGAAAAATTCGCGGAATTTAAAAGTCAGCTACAAAAAAATTATCCTAATATAAAGATTAAGAGCGAATTTCACACGGTATTTACAGGACTTTCATTAAACGGCTCCATCTCGGATTTGGAAAAACTATCTCATAATCCTTCTATTATTGGTTCACATTCTATTAAAAACTACCAGGTTGCAGAAGAAAATAGTGTAACCTTCATTGGCTCAGAACAGGTAAGAGGCTTATTTGATACTCATAATCAGCGCTTAACAGGAAAAGGGATCAAAGTAGGCGTCATCGATACGGGTGTTGATTATTCTCATCCCGATTTAAAACAAACCTACAGGGGAGGGTATGATGTAATAGATAAAGATTATGAGCCGATGGAAACCACTCGGGAGCAAGGAGAGCCTACTCTGCATGGCACTCATGTAGCTGGTATTATTGCAGCAAATGGAAATATTAAAGGTGTAGCACCTCAGGCGGAGATCTACGCATACCGAGCTCTTGGACCTGGTGGAGCTGGAACGTCTGAAAGTGTTATTCTAGCTATCGAAAAAGCAATTCAAGATGATGTAGATATTATTAATTTATCATTAGGAAATGATGTGAATGGCCCTGATTTACCAACAAGCTTAGCGTTAGATCGAGCTGTTGAAAAAGGAATTGTAACGGTTACATCCAGCGGCAATTCAGGTCCAGGTTTATGGACCGTGGGCTCTCCAGGTACAGCGGGAAAAGCTATTTCGGTTGGCGCTTCTGTTTCCCCGACAACAGTTCAATTTCTAACAATTGGATTTAACAAAGAAAAAATTATGATGGCGCCAGTAGAAGGGTCTCGTCCATGGACGTTTAATCAAACGCTGCGTGTAATAAATGAAGAATACTTCAAAGAGCAAAAGCATGCGTTGGGTAACGTCATTTTGCTAAAAGCAGAAGGAAATGCGGTTGAAAAAAAGATTAAACAAGCTGAACAGGCAGGAGCAAAAGCCGTTATTTTATATAGTCCGACTGAAAAAAACATAATCGGTAAACTACAAGAATCAGTAAATATTCCAGTGATATGGGTAAGTAAAAAAAACGGTGATACCATTAATCAATACATTCAGTCTCAACAGCCATACTTACGCACTGGCAAGCAAGTGGTGCAAGACTTGCTCACATCTTTCAGTTCAAGAGGACCTGTAACGACTACTTGGGGAATCAAGCCGGACGTCGTCGCACCTGGTTACTTCATTAATAGTACAGTTCCTGGGGGATATGAACGCATGCATGGAACAAGTATGGCTGCGCCCCATGTAGCTGGAGCGTGCGCTCTTATTTTACAAGCTCACCCGAACTGGTCTCCTGAACAAGTCAAAGCTTCATTGATGAACACAAGTAAAGTAATGCAGCAGCTAAATGGTAAAACGTATCACGTATATGAACAAGGAGCCGGGAGAATTCAAATAGCAAAAGCTGTCACAGCAGACTCTTTATTTTATCCATCTTCTTTATCTTTCGGTATTTTTACGCGCCCATCAAAGAAAGTCTTATCATTTAAAATTGATAACCAGTCTGATAAAGCAAAAACGTATCGCTTGAACGTTCCGAAAAGGGATGAAGGAGTGAATTGGGATGTTCCATTACCTGTCACCGTGCAGCCCCATCAGACAAAAGAAATAGCTGTCACTTTATCGGTGCAGCCCCGTTTTAAAAATAAAGGTATATATGACGGATATTTGGAAATAAATGATTCACGTGAAACATTTTCGCTTCCTTATATGTACATGGTTAGCATTCCAGATTATCCCCGTGTCATGGGATTGCAAGTAGCAGCGGAAAAAGAGAAAAATACGTATAGTTATGAACTGTTTTTGCCTGAAGGAGCAGATGAGTTAGGCGTTGCTCTTTTTGATAAGCAGTCTTTACAGTTTATATCGTATTTAGATGTTGACGTTGATGTAGAAAGAGGCATGAGAAAACGGAAAATAACGATCGATGAATCGCTTGTACCGGGAGCGTACCAAATATTTGCATTTGTGAAAAAGCATGGACAAGAGCATGTTGTAAACAGTACAATAACGATTGAATGAACCTCTTTAAATGTTTTCATTTGAAGAGGTTTTATGTGTGGCAGAAATGTGAACAATAAGAAGAGATTGTGAAGTTTTTAGCTTAAACACATTGACATTAAATATACGCTATTGTATGCTTACAGGGAATATAAATGATAAGGTTTTCAATCTGTGAAAACCGTTGATATTTCTGCGTATTTTATTAGCTGTTTTTACCTTTTTTAGCAATTTTTTTTGCCTTTCTATCATATATTGAGCTATAAAAACGATAGAGAATTCGGAAAAAAGAAAATTTTGCAAAAGGGGTATGAGCTTATGAAAGATCGCAACCGTCATCCTTTGCAAGCGATGGCATTAGTGTCAATCATTCTATCACAGTTAGCAGGTTCAGTCTTAATTGGCTTATTCTCTGGAAGATGGGCTGATCAATGGCTTGACACCGAACCACTATTTTTGATTTTAGGCCTTCTTTCAGGGCTAGCAGCAGGTGTTTTTATGATGCTGCGGACAGTCCACCATTTTTTTTCAGGAGATTAATAATTCATGCAGGATTTGCAGCACGTTTTTCCAAGACTTCGTTCATACATATTGTATTTGTTAGCATTATACGTTCTCGGCTGGGGATTTACAAGTTATAAGGCTGTTTTTGCAGGTTTAATTTTAGGAACCGCCCTGAGTTTGTATAATTTGTGGAACTTAGTAAGAAAGTTTGAGCAGTTTGGACAGGCGTTGGATGAGGGGAAAAAGCCCCGTTCAATTGGGACTGTTGTAAGATTTGCAACAGCTGCTCTCGCAGTTGTGATTACCATCTCTTATCCAAAAACCTTTCATATTATTAGTGTAGTTGTGGGATTAATGACGTATTACGTTGTCATTATCATAGATTTAGTTGTTCAAAATATGCGTAGAAGATAGAAAGAGAGGTGAACACAGTTGGGTCATGAATCACCAACTATAGAGTTTCTAGGCCTTACTTTTAGTCAAAGTAACTTGCTTATGGTTACCGTAGCTTCTGTTATTGTATTCTTAATTGCAGTTTTATGTACTCGTACTCTTGCTATGAAGCCAAGCGGTGCACAAAACTTTATTGAATGGGTCTTAGATTTTGTTAAAGGACTCGTTAATAGCAATATGGATTGGAAAACAGGTGGCCGCTTTTTGACGCTAGGTGTAACTTTACTTATGTACATTTTTGTGTCAAATATGTTGGGTCTTCCATTTGCCATCGTGATTGACCATAACTTATGGTGGAAATCGCCAACCGCTGATCCAGCAATTACGCTGACGTTAGCCGTTATGGTAGTTGTACTATCACATTACTATGGTATTAAAATGCGAGGGTTCTCTGCATACACGAAAGATTACTTCAAGCCAATGGCATTTTTATTCCCGCTTAAGATTATCGAGGAGTTTGCCAATACGTTAACGCTTGGCCTTCGTCTTTACGGTAATATTTATGCTGGGGAAATTTTGTTAAGCTTGCTAGCTGGTTTAGCAACAACAGGCTTCCTAGGTACAATTGGAGCTGCTATTCCAATGCTTTTATGGCAAGGATTCAGTATTTTTGTAGGCGCAATTCAGGCCTTCATTTTCACAATGTTAACGATGGTTTATTTATCTCACAAAGTGAGTAGCGACCATTAATTTATAAAGCTTTGTTCAAGTAATACCCAATTTGGACAAAACAAAACTTAGTTAAACAAAATCATATATATTAAGGGAGGACTTTATAAAATGGGTTTAATAGCATCTGCAATTGCGATTGGTTTAGCGGCACTAGGTGCTGGTATTGGTAACGGTCTTATCGTTTCTAAGACGATTGAAGGCACAGCTCGCCAACCAGAAGCACGTGGTACATTAACTTCAATGATGTTCGTTGGGGTTGCTTTAGTTGAGGCGCTTCCAATTATCGCCGTAGTTATTGCATTCATGGTACAAGGTAAATAATAATGTGTTACATGTGGCGAAGATCATTCAAAAGAACCTTCGCCATTACTTTATGTCTTTAATAAGTAAATTATATATGTGGAGTCTCTGAAGGGAGTGAACATGGCCGTGTCGAACATGTTTGTGTTAGGAGCAGCAGGCATTAATGGTGGAGATATTCTTTTCCAATTAGTGATGTTCCTTATCCTACTTGCGTTACTTCAAAAATTCGCGTTTGGTCCTGTAATGGGAATCATGAAAAAACGTGAAGAGCATATTGCCGGTGAGATTGATGAAGCAGAAAAGCAAAATGAGGAAGCGAAGAAGCTTGTTGAAGAGCAGCGTGAAATCTTAAAGCAATCTCGTCAAGAAGTGCAAGTAATGATGGAAAACGCTAGAAAGTCTGCAGAAGATAAAAAAGAAGAAATCATTGCGGCAGCACGCGAAGAGTCTGAGCGTCTAAAAGCTGCAGCAAAACAAGAAATCGAACAGCAAAAAGATCAAGCAGTTGCTGCGTTACGTGAGCAAGTTGCTTCATTATCTGTTTTAATTGCGTCGAAAGTTATTGAAAAAGAACTTTCTGAACAAGATCAAGAGAAGTTAATTCATGAATATATCCAAGAAGTAGGGGATGTACGATGAGTCAACCAGCTGTAGCCAAGCGCTATGCACTAGCTCTTTTTCAATTAGCAACAGAAAAACAGATGATCGATGAAATGCAAGACCAGCTACAAATCGTTGAAGAGGTGTTTGCTAAAACACCTGAATTAATGGATGTATTAACTCATCCAAAAATTACAATTGAGCGAAAAAAACAGTTTGTAAGTGAGGCATTTGCTGAACTTTCACCAACTGTTCAACATACGGTTCTTCTATTATTAGAGCGTCACCGCATTCAAATTGTTAGCGAGATGGTAAAAGAGTATCGTTTCCTAGCGAACGAAGTACGTGGCGTGGCAGATGCAACTGTTTATTCTGTCAAACCTTTAAGTGCAGATGAGAAAAGAGCAATCTCACAATCATTTGCTTCTAAAGTTGGAAAACATACGTTAAATATTTCAAATATAGTAGATAAAAGCCTAATCGGCGGCGTGAAGCTTCGCATTGGTAATCGTATCTATGATGGCAGCATTAGCAGCAAATTAGAAACGATCCACCGAGGACTTCTTGCACACAGATCGTAGATAGGGGTGAAATTCATGAGCATCAAAGCTGAAGAAATTAGTGCGCTGATCAAGCAGCAAATTGAAAACTATCAGTCTGAGATTAAAGTGAGTGATGTAGGTACTGTTATCCAAGTTGGGGACGGTATCGCACGTGCTCATGGCCTCGACAATGTCATGGCTGGAGAACTGGTTGAATTTTCAAATGGTGTCATGGGAATGGCACAAAACTTAGAAGAAAACAATGTAGGTATCATTATTTTAGGACCATATACGGAAATTCGTGAAGGTGACGAAGTTCGCCGTACAGGACGCATCATGGAAGTTCCAGTAGGGGAGCAGTTAATCGGTCGTGTTGTTAACTCATTAGGTCAGCCAGTAGACGGCTTAGGCCCAGTAGAAACAACAAAAACACGTCCAATTGAAGGTGCTGCACCTGGCGTTATGGATCGTAAATCAGTACATGAGCCGCTTCAAACAGGTATCAAGGCGATTGACGCACTTGTGCCGATCGGTCGTGGACAGCGTGAGTTAATTATCGGTGACCGTCAAACGGGTAAAACATCGGTAGCAATCGATACAATCTTAAACCAAAAAGATCAAGATATGGTATGTATCTATGTAGCGATTGGCCAAAAAGAATCAACAGTTCGTAACGTAGTAGAGACATTACGTAAACACGGTGCTCTAGATTACACAATCGTTGTAACAGCATCAGCTTCACAACCAGCTCCACTATTATTCTTAGCGCCATATGCTGGGGTAACAATGGGTGAAGAGTTTATGTATAACGGTAAGCACGTACTTGTTATTTACGATGACTTAACAAAACAAGCATCAGCTTATCGTGAACTTTCATTACTATTACGCCGTCCTCCAGGTCGTGAAGCGTATCCAGGGGATGTATTCTACCTGCACTCTCGTTTATTAGAGCGTGCGGCAAAGTTATCGGACGCAAAAGGTGGAGGTTCATTAACAGCTCTTCCATTTATTGAAACGCAAGCAGGAGACGTATCTGCTTATATCCCAACGAACGTAATTTCGATTACAGACGGACAAATTTTCTTACAGTCAGATCTATTCTTCTCAGGCGTGCGTCCTGCGATTAATGCTGGTCTTTCTGTATCACGTGTAGGGGGATCTGCACAAATTAAAGCGATGAAAAAGGTAGCAGGTACACTGCGTCTAGACCTTGCATCTTATCGTGAGCTTGAATCGTTTGCTCAGTTCGGTTCTGATCTTGACCAAGCAACTCAAGCAAAATTAAATCGAGGAGCGCGTACAGTTGAAATCTTAAAACAAGGTTTACACAAACCGCTTCGCGTAGAAAAACAAGTAGCTGTGCTTTACGCATTAACAAAAGGCTTCTTAGATGATGTTCCGGTATCAGATATTACGCGCTTTGAAGACGAGTACTTAACATGGTTAGAGTCAAACCGTAAAGAAGTACTTGAATCAATCCGTACAACTGGTGGACTTCCTGAAGCTGGCGTATTCGAATCAGCACTTGAAGAATTCAAGAAAACATTTATTGCATCTGAATAATATATTGTCAGCATGGTATGTTAAGACAATCTTTCAATAAGGTGAAGGTGAACATTTGTTCACCTTTCATACCACGTGATCTTCTAAAACAAGGTGGTGAAACCTTTGGCATCATTACGTGATATACAAACTCGAATCACATCGACGAAAAAAACGAGCCAGATTACGAAAGCAATGGAAATGGTTTCAGCTGCAAAGCTGAATAGAGCGGAACAAAATGCAAAATCGTTTGTTCCATACATGGAAAAAATTCAAGAAGTAGTCTCAAGCGTAGCCCTAGGCAGCAGAGGCGCTTCACATCCAATGCTAACTGCGCGCAGTGTGAAGAAGACTGGTTACATCGTAATCACTTCAGATCGCGGTCTAGCAGGAGCATATAACAGTAATATTTTGCGAAAAGTATCTCAAGCTATTGAAGAACGCCATCAATCACCTGATGAATACGGTGTGATTGCAATTGGACGAGTAGGGAGAGATTTCTTCGTGAAACGCGGCATTCCGGTTTTGCTTGAAATCACAGGCTTAGCAGATCAGCCAGCTTTTGCTGACATTCAAGGAATCGCTTCACAAACAGTTCAAATGTTTGCAGACGGTACGTTTGATGAACTTTACTTATACTACAATCACTTTATCAATACGATTTCACAAGAAGTGACGGAGAAGAAGCTATTGCCTCTAACAGATCTTCAACCTTCTGGTAAACTTGTTGGTTATGAATTTGAACCATCACAAGAAGAGATTTTAGAAGTATTACTTCCTCAGTATGCAGAGAGTTTAATTTACGGCGGCCTACTTGATGGAAAAGCAAGTGAGCATGCTGCTCGTATGACAGCGATGAAAAGTGCAACAGACAACGCAAAAGATCTTATCAATAATCTTACATTGTCATATAACCGTGCACGTCAAGCGGCAATTACCCAGGAAATTACGGAAATTGTTGGCGGAGCGGCAGCGTTAGAATAGAAAGTTTAATGGAAAAGCAAGTTAGGAGGGAACACGATGACAAAAGGACGCGTTACTCAAATCATGGGTCCAGTTGTAGACGTAAAGTTTGACAACGGACACCTTCCGGCAATTTATAACGCCCTTAAAATTTCACATAAACCGAGCAGTGCAAGTGAAGTTGCAATCGAATTAACATTAGAAGTTGCGATTCACTTAGGTGATAACACAGTTCGTACAGTAGCAATGTCATCCACTGACGGCTTAGTTCGTGGATTAGAAGTAGAAGATACAGGTGCAGCAATCTCAGTACCAGTTGGTGACGTTACGTTAGGTCGTGTATTTAACGTATTAGGTGAAAAAATCGACTTAGACGCCCCAATCGATGCAGGTGCACGTCGTGATCCAATCCACCGTCAAGCACCAAAGTTCGAAAATCTATCTACACAAGCTGAAATTCTTGAAACAGGTATTAAAGTAGTAGACTTATTAGCTCCTTACATTAAAGGTGGAAAAATCGGTCTATTCGGTGGTGCCGGTGTAGGTAAAACAGTATTGATTCAAGAATTAATCAATAACATTGCTCAAGAGCACGGCGGTATTTCAGTATTCGCTGGTGTAGGTGAGCGTACGCGTGAAGGTAATGACTTATACCATGAAATGACAGATTCTGGTGTTATTAAGAAGACGGCTATGGTATTTGGACAAATGAATGAGCCACCTGGTGCACGTCAACGTGTTGCATTAACAGGATTAACAATGGCAGAATACTTCCGTGACGAACAAGGTCAAGACGTATTATTCTTTATTGATAATATCTTCCGTTTCACACAAGCGGGTTCAGAAGTATCAGCATTACTTGGCCGTATGCCATCAGCAGTAGGTTATCAGCCAACATTAGCGACAGAAATGGGTCAGCTTCAAGAGCGTATCACGTCAACAAGCGTAGGTTCTGTAACATCGATTCAAGCGATTTACGTACCAGCCGATGACTATACGGATCCAGCTCCAGCGACAACATTTGCTCACTTAGATGCAACAACAAACTTAGAGCGTAAATTATCAGAGATGGGTATTTACCCTGCGGTAGATCCATTAGCATCTACATCTCGCGCTTTATCTCCTGAAATTGTTGGAGAAGAGCACTATGCAATTGCGCGTCAAGTTCAACAAACGTTACAGCGTTATAAAGAGTTACAAGATATCATTGCAATCCTAGGTATGGATGAGTTATCTGATGAAGATAAACTTGTTGTACAACGTGCTCGTCGCGTTCAATTCTTCTTGTCTCAAAACTTCCACGTAGCAGAACAATTTACAGGTCAAAAAGGTTCTTATGTTCCTGTAAAAGAAACTGTTAAAGGATTTAAAGAGATCTTGGAAGGTAAATACGATCATTTACCTGAAGATGCGTTCCGTTTAGTTGGTCGCATTGAAGAAGTTATTGAAAATGCGAAACGTATGGGAGTAGAAGTTTAATTTAAGGGACATAGGAGGTTTTTTAAATGAAGACAATCCATGTCAGTGTAGTGACTCCTGATGGCCCAGTTTACGAATCAGAAGTGGAAATGGTAAGTACCCGAGCACAGAGTGGTGAGCTTGGTATTTTACATGGCCATATTCCGATGGTTGCTCCTTTACAAATTGGAGCCGTCCGCTTGAAGAAAGCAAGCAGTACAGAACTTGTGGCTGTTAGCGGAGGATTTCTTGAAGTAAGACCTGACAAAGTAACAATTCTTGCACAGGCTGCTGAAACAGCTGAAGAGATTGACATAGCTCGTGCAGAAGAAGCGAAAAAGCGCGCTGAAATGCGCCTTGATAGCAAACAAGATGACGTTGATGTTAAGCGTGCTGAAATTGCCTTAAAACGGGCAGTCAATCGTTTAGATATTAGTCAACGTAAGTTCTAAAAAAAGCCCTCTCAAACGAATGAGAGGGCTTTTTTGCTCTATTATACAAAAAGGGAAGAGCAAATAGCATTGATCTATGATTATATATTCCATTTAACTAAGCGCATCTATCTTCTTTATTTTGCTCAATAGTGGAAAAGGATCTTAAAATAGGGAATAAAATAAATGTTTTTCATGTTACCGTTTACGAATTTGCATAAGTGTGCTTTAATATGAAAAGAAGAGACGATGATCGTCTCTTCTTTTCATATGGTGTTTAAAAGGAGTGCTTTTATTGTTTGGAGGAATTGAACAGCAAACGTTACTAACCATGATTTCACATTTGATTTTTATTGTGATTACTTGGTATGCTTTGCAAGGCTTTCAAATTGAAAAGCTGATGAAACCTAATCATGTGTTTCAAGCAAAATTAATGCTTATTTTATTGACCATTACGATTTCATCAACAGTAAGTAATTTCTTTTTGGATTATTTATTTTGGTCACAGCGCATTCCCTCATTTTTTCAATGATTGGCAAGCTATGAGTCTATGATAAAATAGGCGTTCATTCATTGAAGATATACGAATTTATACGCTAATGTATGTCGCTATGTCTAAATATGACGACCCTTTTCATGTATGTATCATCGCCTTCTGGAAAGACTGATGAGTACGGAGAGGGAGTGGCGAAATGTTTAAAAAAATTAGTGTCTTTTTGGCTATTTTCATTACTGGCTTATTCGTATATCATGGAAGTTATGTGAGCAATGCCCAAAACAATGAAACTACTATTGAGAAGATTGTTCACACCTTAAATAAGCAGCATGTTTCGTTAACTGAAGTATCGTTGTATGCAAGAGAAGAAGTAAAAGCTGTTACTGACCAAAAAACCTTTTATTCGCAAGCTAAAAGTATTAAAAGTAATTTTAGAGGTTTTAAATGGGAAGTGAAGAGGGAAAGAGACCTATGGAAAGCAATAGGTACACGCAAAAGTGAAGATGTGAACGAAGTCATTCTGTTAACTTATGCGATCGATGAACACAGCAATGCGTACATATCGTATCATGTAACGGGACAAGGTTTGAAAGAAAAAAATATGACCCATTTTCAAAATGTATTTCAGACAAATTATGAAAAAATTTTCCTATCAGAACCCATAATTTTCTCTTGTGCAACTGGGGAAATCAATGATAAGATGGAAAGTGTTTTGTCTGTTGAAATTCAAGACCTATTACGAGCTTTCAATGCTAAACCAGTGGAATCTCTAGTGGAAGAGTCATTTACCTCTGTTTCAGCATATACTGGACTGTGGAAAGAAGCTCTTCAAACGAAAAAGCAGGAAATGAACTTACAAATTGCATTACGCAAGACAAGAATGGGCGGTCAAACAACCATAGTTGTTGGCACACCTATCATTACGTCTGAATATTAATATAGAGAAAATGGACGCGGAGGGGAATACCTTGGAAAAAATCATCGTCCGCGGTGGAAATAGATTAAGCGGTACAGTTAAAGTTGAAGGAGCAAAAAACGCCGTTTTACCTATTATCACTGCAACCTTATTAGCTAGTGAAGGAAAAACAATTCTAAATGATGTACCAGCTCTCTCCGATGTATTTACGATTGGCGAAGTTTTAAGACATCTGAATGCAGAAGTAGATTTTGAAACAAATCGTGTAGTTGTAGATGCATCAAGAGAGTTAAAAACAGATGCACCTTTTGAATATGTAAGAAAAATGCGCGCTTCAGTACTTGTAATGGGTCCTTTATTGGCGCGTACAGGTGAGGCTCGTGTAGCTTTACCTGGCGGATGTGCAATTGGATCAAGACCGATTGATCAGCATCTTAAAGGCTTTGAAGCAATGGGTGCTAAAGTTCAAGTAGGAAATGGTTTTATTGATGCAAAAGTTGAAGGAAGACTAAAAGGTGCTAAAATTTATTTAGACTTCCCAAGTGTAGGCGCCACAGAAAATATTATGATGGCAGCAGCATTAGCGGAAGGCACTACAATTATGGAAAACGTAGCAAAAGAACCTGAGATTGTCGATTTAGCAAACTTCTTAAACGCAATGGGCGCTAAAGTTCGCGGTGCAGGAACTGGTACGATCCGTATTGAAGGTGTTAATAAATTATATGGTGCAGAACATGCAATTATTCCAGATCGTATCGAAGCTGGAACATTCATGGTAGCAGCAGCTATTACAGGTGGAAACGTACTTGTACGCGGTGCAGTAGCAGAGCACATCAGTTCACTTGTTGCTAAAATGGAAGAAATGGGTGTTGAAATTACTGAAGAAGGCGACGGCTTACGTGTTGTAGGACCTGAAAAGCTAAAATCAGTAGATATTAAAACAATGCCTCATCCAGGGTTCCCTACGGATATGCAATCTCAAATGATGGCATTATTATTAGCAGCAGAAGGCACAAGTATGATTACAGAAACAGTTTTTGAAAACCGCTTTATGCACGTAGAAGAGTTTCGCCGCATGAACGCTGATATTAAAATTGAAGGGCGCTCTGTTATTATTAACGGACCTACTCAACTACAAGGCGCTGAAGTAGCAGCAACAGATCTTCGTGCAGCAGCAGCGTTAACATTAGCAGGACTTGTAGCAGACGGCTATACGCGTGTAACGGAATTAAAACACCTTGATCGTGGTTATGTAAATTTCCACAATAAATTAGCCGCTTTGGGCGCTGATATTGAACGTGTAAATGACGAAACAAAGCAAGTAGAACAAACTCAACAGGCTTCAGACGTCAAGTAAATATTTCATAAAAAAAGCATCTCATAGCGAGATGCTTTTTTTGTCGTTGGACGACCCTTATGGCCGGTTTGCTGTCATAAAAGGTTGTCCACCTCCATACATATGGGATATAGGGATATAGGTGTTCCTTGTCAAAATAATAGATATGGAGGCTAGGCGTTCATGAAACAAGCAAAGCCAATCGTCGTACTAGGAGTCATCTTTTTTTTCGTTGTGTTACTCATCCCAACACTTCTCGTTGTTCCTTTTACTGAAAAGACAGATGGAAAGCTACATGAAAATGTCAAACAGACCCCAAAAACCGAAAAACTACAAAAAGTGACAACGTCTCCTCTTGACGTCAGTGTTTATCGTACGGAAACGAAAAAAGTAGAAAAACTGCCGCTCGAAGACTATCTTGTAGGGGTAGTAGCAGCTGAAATGCCTGCTACTTTTGAGCTTGAAGCACTTAAGGCTCAAAGTTTGGCAGCCAGAACCTATATTGTGCAAACTATGATGAATGGAAATAGTCATCTTCCCCAAGGAGCGGATGTGACTGATACCGTAGAGTACCAAGTATATTTAAATAAAGATGAGCTAAGAAGCAGATGGAACAAAGACTATGATTGGAAAATCAAAAAAATTCAGGAAGCAGTGAAGGACACCCAAGGTCAAATTCTTACGTATAAAAATAAGCCAATTAATGCTACGTTCTTTTCTACCAGCAATGGTTACACTGAAAACTCAGAAGCGTATTGGAAGAATTCCATTCCTTATCTAAAAAGTGTAGCTAGTCCATGGGATAAAAAGTCCCCTGAATTTACAAATCAGAAAGTAATGTCTGTTGCTAGCTTTGAACAGAGGCTTGGAGTGAAATTAAACAGTGGATCAGTAGGTGAAATCGTCTCTAGAACGCCGGGGCAGCGCGTAGATTACGTAAAGATAAACGGTAAAGAACTGTCGGGAAAAGATGTTCGGGAAAAACTGGGTTTATCGTCAGCCGACTTTCATTGGACAAAAAAAGGTAATGAAATTATCATCAACACAAAAGGATATGGACATGGTATTGGGATGAGTCAGTACGGAGCAAATGGTATGGCACTAGAAGGAAAAACCTATAAAGATATTGTTACTCATTATTATACAGGTGTTGCGATTACCCCTAACGATCAGTTTGTTGCACAATTGACAGCTAAACGCTAATTCAAAGACCCTTATAGCAGGGTCTTTTTTTATGTTTTTCACTTTTTTTAAATAAAATGTATATTTTAGAGTCATCTGTTGAAAAATAATCGAAAAAAATTTTTTATCGCTGTGTATATATTCATTCAATTGTGTTCAGACTGATTGCTGAGGTGATGATATATGAGAGAGGAAGAAAAGAAACGTACTTCTCCAAAATCGAAAGTTCAAAAATTAGTTAGAAAGCGTTGGGTGTTCCCGGCTATCTATTTAGCGAGTGCAGCAATTATTCTTACAGCAGTCCTTTGGTTTCAAGCTAATGGAAACGATATTAGCAAAGAAGACAAAAGCGGCTATAGCCAAGACGGTACGGCTTATCGAGACGACGCTGTAGAGGTAAATGCTTCGCTTGAAAATTTAAAAATGCCAGTTGCTAGTGAAGCATCAGCTATCGTGAAAAAGCCTTTCTACGACGATCAAGCATCTGAAAAACAGCAAGAAGAAGCACTAGTTTTC
Organism: Priestia sp. 10L35; assembly: GCF_056395685.1. Classification (NCBI taxonomy): domain Bacteria; kingdom Bacillati; phylum Bacillota; class Bacilli; order Caryophanales; family Bacillaceae; genus Priestia; species Priestia sp. 10L35. Next base: position 156,421 of record NZ_JBFTKA010000006.1, read on the forward strand.
TACAACAATACGTATCATCCAAACACAGGTGTTGACTTAGCTGTTAAGGGAGATAAATCATTTGATGTTGTAGCAGCAGCTAGCGGTACAGTAACAAAAGCAACAAAAGATCCTTTACTAGGTTATGTAGTAGAAATTGATCACAAAGATGGTTTAGTCACACAGTATCAATCTCTTGAGAAAGCTGATGTAGAAGTAGGAGATATTGTTAAACAAGGCCAAACGATCGCAAAAGCTGGAAAAAGCTTATATAATCAAGAAGCAAAAACACATGTACATTTTGAAGTTCGTAAAGATGGTGTAGCAATTAATCCAAGCAGTTATTTTGGAAAATCTGTCAGTTCTATCAAAGAAGTCAAAGCAGCTGAAGTAACAGAACCAAAAGACGACTCTTCTTCTGAAGAATCAAAGGATAGCGAAAAATCATCTGATGAAAAGACTAAAGAAGATAAAGATTCAAAACACCCTTCAACAGATACGTCTAAACCAAATGCATAAGGCAAGACCATAAATACGAAAAGAAGCTGGATAAAATCGAGCTTCTTTTTTTATGAATTTTTCTAAAATGAGATGCATTATGTTAAAAAAGTAAATAAAAAACACTAAATTTTCAAAAAAATATAAGAAATCACTTGTCCTTACTGACTTTTCTAGCATATATCTGCACACAAGCTAATAAACTGTTACAAACCTATAAAGAGAATGTTAGAAAAGGGATAATATATACATTCCCTTGGATACTTCTCATATCCAATTTGGGGAGGGCGAGTAGTGTGCACGATTACATCAAAGAGAGAACTATCAAGATTGGAAAGTATATTGTAGAAACAAAGAAAACAGTTCGTGTAATTGCGAAAGAATTTGGCGTTTCGAAAAGTACTGTCCATAAAGATTTAACAGAGCGTCTACCAGAAATAAATCCTGAGTTAGCAAATGAAGTAAAAGAAATTCTTGATTATCATAAATCTATTCGGCATTTGCGTGGAGGAGAAGCAACAAAATTAAAGTACAAAAAGGAAGAAGAAACTGTAAAATGAAAAAATGCCCAATATTGCCTTTTTTATAGAGGTAGTATAGGGCATTTTATTTTTTGGATAAAATAGGTATATAATAAATATTTTTGCTAATAACAACATACATATACAAATTGTGATAAAATAGTAAATTAGGAAAAAAGAATGGTTATCATGCAAAGATATGTAAATAGAAGGAGGATTTAAGGTATGTTAGCAAAAGACATTGGTATCGATTTAGGTACAGCTAACGTCTTAATTCACGTTAAAGGCAAAGGAATTGTGTTAAATGAACCGTCTGTTGTGGCGATTGATAAAAATACAAATAGAGTGCTAGCAGTAGGGGAAGAAGCGAGACGTATGGTAGGAAGAACGCCCAGTAATATTATTGCCATTCGTCCCTTAAAAGATGGTGTTATCGCTGACTTCGAAATTACAGAGTCTATGCTCAAACACTTTATTAACAAATTAAATGTAAAAGGTTTTTTATCCAAGCCTCGCATTTTAATTTGTTGTCCAACAAATATTACCTCTGTTGAACAAAAAGCCATTCGCGAAGCTGCTGAAAAGAGCGGTGGAAAAACCATTTATTTGGAAGAAGAACCAAAAGTCGCGGCAATTGGAGCTGGAATGGATATCTTTCAGCCGAGCGGAAATATGGTCGTAGATATTGGTGGAGGTACAACCGATGTGGCCGTCCTTTCAATGGGCGATATCGTAACAGCAGCTTCTATTAAGATGGCTGGTGATCGTTTTGATGCCGAAATTTTGCAGTACATTAAGCAAAAATATAAGCTCTTAATCGGGGAGCGTACAGCAGAAGAAATTAAAGTGAAAATTGGTACGGTGTTTCCTAAAGCTCGTAATGAAGAGCTGGACATTCGAGGGCGAGACATGGTTTCAGGCCTACCTCGTACGATTACTGTTTATTCTGAAGAAGTAGAGGAGGCACTTAGAGAGTCTGTCAGCGTCATTGTACAAGCTTCGAAAAGTGTATTAGAGCGTACACCTCCTGAACTTTCTGCCGATATTATAGACAGAGGCGTTATTTTAACTGGCGGTGGAGCATTGCTTCACGGTATGGACCAGCTGTTAGCGGAAGAATTAAAGGTGCCTGTGCTAATTGCAGAAAATCCAATGGGTTGTGTAGCTGTTGGAACAGGTATTATGCTCGATAATATTGATAAACTATCTCGTCGCAATATTGTTTAAATAAATGAAGACTCCTCTATTGGCTCGTTTCATACAGAGGAGTCTCTTCTTTTATCTATTATACTCTGTGAGCTGGCTATAACGAGCAACGTTTACTTGTAAGGAGGATGAAGTATGTTTAAAGGGTTTTACACGGCAGCGGCGGGTATGCTGTCTCAACAGCGTCAAACTGACTTATTAACGAATAACATAGCAAATGCTAATACGCCAGGATTTAAAGCAGATCAAGGTACGTTAAAGGCATTTCCTGATATGTTGCTGCAGCGAATGGAATCTGAAGATTTACCTACTGACCGTAGCATCTCTGTTCAGAACAAAAAAGAAATAGGTACGATTAATACGGGCGTGTATATGCAAGAAACAGTTCCAAATTTTACACAAGGTGATCTTCAGCAAACGTCTCAATCAACTGATATTGCATTGATGGAGCAAAATATGCCTACAAAAGAGGGCGGACTATTTTTTGTGGTACAAAGCCCTGATAATACGCCTCAATATACAAGAAACAGTAATTTTACATTAGATCAGGAAGGGTTTTTAACTACGTCTACCGGAGCTTATGTATTAAATACAAATAATCAACCAATTCAACTAAAAAGTGAAAACTTTACAGTTGATTCACAAGGTAACGTAACGGAAAATAATCAGCAGGTCGCACAAATCGATATTGCTTATGCTAGTGACTTACAAACGATTAAAAAGGCAGGGAATGGATTGTATGAAACGCTGAACAATCAGCCCTTGCCTTCAGCAAGAAATAATCCAGGCATTTCTTATCAGTTAAAGCAAGGATTTGTTGAACGTTCCAATGTAGATGCTGCTCAAAGTATGACTGATTTACTAACGGCTTACAGAGCTTTTGAGGCAAATCAAAAAATAATGCAAGCTTACGATAGAAGCATGGATAAAGCGGCAAATGAAATTGGGCGTGTGCGCTAAAAGCAACAGGGGAGATGAGAAGGATGAACCGTACAATGATAACAGCGGCCAATACGATGGGACAGCTGCAGCAGCAGCTTGATGTCATTGGTCATAATCTATCTAATACAAATACGACAGGATATAAAGCGAGAGATGCTTCATTTAATGATATGCTGTATCAACAAGTAAACAATCAAGAAGATAAGGGAACAGAAAAGCGGCTTACGCCAGCTGGAATTCGGCAAGGCACAGGCGCTTATTTAGATCAAACGAGCTTGAATATGACGCAGGGTGCTTTTCAGAATACAGATAAACTATTAGATGTAGCTGCATCAAATCCAAACGTTTATTTTCAAGTTGCCGTAAACGATTCCCAACAGCCTGTACAATATACGAGAGATGGTTCTTTTCATCTTAGCCCTGAAGGCCCGAACAATGTTAAATTAGTAAACGGTTCTGGTCAGGATGTGCTGGGGGAAAATGGTCAAGCTATTATTTTCAGTAACGCGTTCAAAGATATACAAATTGATGGAAGTGGAACGATAACGGTTACTATGAATAAGGGTGTTGACCAGTTTACACTTGGGTTAACAAATGTCCAAAAGCCGCAGGTGCTCGAAGCTAAAGGAGAAAATCTATTTGCCTTTCCAGCAGGGATGAACCAACCGAATATGTTTACAGATTTGACTGGAAAAGCTCGAGAAACAGCAGGCGTAGAGCAAGGGAAATTGGAACAGTCAAATGTAGATTTGAGTAAAGAACTTACTGATATGTCCATTGCTCAACGTGCGTATCAATTTAATTCCCGCTCTATTTCAATTGCAGATCAAATGATGGGCTTAGTTAATGGGATCAGAGCTTAAGCAAGTAGTTGCTTCTCAATTGAGCATTCTGTATATTGATAATAGTATCGTATGTTACATGCGGTTTGAAAGGAGACTTATTTATGCTTGATATTGAACAAATTAAAGAAATTATTCCACACCGATATCCATTTTTATTGGTCGATCGTATTTTAGAAGTGGAAGAGGGAAAAAAAGCAGTTGGTTTAAAAAACGTATCTGCCAATGAAGAATTTTTTAACGGGCATTTCCCTGACTATCCTGTGATGCCAGGGGTTTTAATTGTAGAAGCTCTGGCTCAGGTAGGAGCAGTAGCTATGCTAAAAAAAGAAGAAAATCAAGGACGTTTAGCATTTTTTGCAGGCATTGACAACTGCCGCTTTAAAAAGCAAGTAAGACCTGGTGATCAACTGCGTTTAGAGGTTGAAATTGTACGTGCGCGTGGATCTATTGGCAAAGGAAAAGGTATCGCAACTGTAGATGGAGAGTTAGTCTGCGAAACAGATATTATGTTTGCTTTAGGCGATAAAAAAGAATAGTACATAAGAGCTGCTGATGCAGCTTTTTTTATTGGCGCTGCAAAGCAGAAAAAAGTTTCTTTAATAAAGGTATAATATCCGTTAGCAACTCTTTTTGAAGTGTTGGTGACAGAGATGAAAATTGTAAGAGCACATGTTTCAATAAGGGCTGTTTATCTATGAGGGTTAAAATGGTCTCGTCGTGTGAATCCGATTCACATTTTCTTGTTAAGTAAAGAAGTTGGAAGTCATGTAAATGATCTTGTTTATAAGAGGAAGGCTCAATAAGTTGGTCCAGCGTAATTTGAAAACAATTACATAGAGATAAAAAATCAAAAATGGAAGGAGTTTGTTTTGAACATTCCCATTTTGAAATAGTTGTACGAGAAACATTCAACTGATTTGCTAATTCTTCTTGTGAAAACCCTCCTTTTAGTCTGAACTGCTTAATTCTTTCTCCAAAATCCTTCATATGCATCACCTGATTTCGTAAAGATAAATATATGTCTTATTGTTCGAATGTAGTTCATATTCTTTGTAATATGCTAAATTAGCACAATATGAAACATATACACTTTACCTTCTGCAATAAAGGGAATAAAACCTGTTTTTATTTCTTTTTTTTCTCTAAAAAGATTCATTTTTCTGCATGGATATAAAAAAAAGAACAAAAATAAAGGTTTTTATAGTAAAAAAATCCTATTTTTTGTTCGGTATATTGAAAAAAATGGTTGAATAACGGGGGAAAATGCATTAATATACGAATTACAAAGAAAAAGGAGTGAAAAAATGACAAATTTTTATTTGAAAAGGCAAGGCGCTCGCATAAGAGATAATCGCTTCAAACGTTCTAATTGTGCTCATTTATTTTTAGGAAAAAAAGAAAGGTACCTCTCCAGTGAGTTCTCTTTTCTTTACCCTTCTCATGCACCAACGAAAAAGACCGCAAACAATAATCCTCTCTTTTAAATCCAGACACCTTGAGATGACTTGACTTATTTTTTAGATGTACTTTTTATCGGTCTGTTTCGAAGCTGCAGTTTGAACTGTTGAAGTAATTCTTGACCTGATAACCCTTGGTTAATTAAATCCTCTAAGAGCATTTCAGCATAATGAAGTCTCCGTTCTTTTAAAACACCTTTCATCAACAAACTAATACGATTTTCACCAATTGAAGTAATGGAAGCCACGGTAGCTATAAAGGTAGCCGGATCATTTGTTTCTTTCGTAATTTTAGCTTCTACCGTCATTTTTTGTTTATCTTTCAACAAAACATGAAATTCATCGTACCATTTCTTATCGATAACTGCTTCTAAAATCCAGTTATTTTCGCCGTCTTCTTTATTAATAATAAGGCCATTAGTGAGTGAGACAGACTGACGCTTTTCTTGATCATCAACCAATTGAAATGACACAAGTTTAAATGTTTTCATTGATGTTTCCTCCTTTACGTAAATAGTAGGTTATCCATATTATAACATGAATGAGCTTAAAGATTCCCATTATTCAATCAGTTGGAGTGGTAGACTATGATTAACCATATTGTTCTTGTAGGAAGACTGACAAAAAAACCCGAGCTTCGATATACCCATGAAGGGATTGCAGTATCTACTATTACTTTAGCAATTAATCGAACGTTTCGAAATGTTGAAGGTGAATACGATGCTGATTTTGTCAACATTACTCTGTGGAGAAAAAATGCAGAAAATACGGCTGCTTACTGTGATAAAGGAGCGGTTGTAGGTGTAGTAGGGCGTGTACAAACGCGCACATTTGAAAATAATCTTCAGCAACGAGTATATATGACCGACGTTGTGGCTGATGCTGTTAAGTTTTTAAGTGGAAAGCCATCCGGTTTTTCTTCATTTGATTCAAATCAACAAGAAGAATAAAGTTATCTAGTATGAAAGGGGGTGATTAGTTCAGCTAAGGTTTTAATTCCTCTTATCTATCATAATAGAAGATAGATCCTTTTTAAGAGCAATGCTCTTTCTATGTTCTCAAGAGAGAAAACTAAAGTATTCACTATCCCCGAACTATTCCTCTATTTCAACCGTTAAATCATTTAACGGTTTTTTTCTGTATATAAGAGATTGAGACATAACTGAATTAATGCAATCTAAAGACAAACAAATGGGGTGAGCTAGTATGGATCATTTGTTACACCACTGTTGATTTCCGTGCAAGGCTTCGCTTTCCGCGGACGGCTGATGAGCCTCCTCGTCACTTGCGCGCGGTTTCATCTATTCTGCTTTTCTCGCAGGAGTCTTCGCTTTGCCCTCCGCTCAACAGCTAGAAGCACCTACATATATGAAACCTACGTCGACCCTACCAATGAAAAAATCCGAACGAGTTTGATTCTCCATCAAGAATCAAACTCGTTCGGATCTTCCTTCAACTAAAATACTTTTGTTTCAGCTTCTATCAATTATTTAGAAAATCTTTTTGCACCTAAGTAGCGCTTGCTCCAGTAGCTGTTATCTAAGCTTGCAATGGTTACACCCGTAGAAGATCCAGCATGAATAAATTGACGATTACCAAGGTAAATGCCCATATGTGTAGGACCGCTAGAATATGTATTAAAAAACACTAAGTCTCCAGGCTGTGGATTACTGACGGGTGTTGATACACTCCAATAACCAGCCGTCGTATAGCGCGTTGTAGAAATTTGTTGTTTCGTTACGTAATAAATGAATCCGCTGCAGTCAAAACCAGAAGGAGTTGTGCCACCCCATCTGTAAGGAACACCTATATAACGTTTTGCATCTGAAATCATTTGCGATACATTTAATGTTCCGTTAGAAGTTGAAGGTGTGGATGTACTTGGTTTTGTTGTTGGCGTAGTTGTTTGGCTGCTTTTTGATACCTTTAATTGTTGATTTACATAAATCGTATTAGATGTTAATCCGTTTATTTGTTTTAGCTCACTCACGCTCATGTGAAATGTCGAAGCTATTTTAGATAGGCTATCTCCACGCTGAACTTTGTAAGTTCCGTTTGCATCCTTAGAAGGAGTTTCTGCTGGTTTACTCGTAGTTGGAGTCGATGCGCTATTGCTTCCATTTACTTTTAACGTTTGGTTAATATAAATAATGTTAGAAGAAAGAGCGTTCAAACGTTTTAATTCTTCTACGCTCATATTAAAACGAGTAGCAACTTTCCAAAGGGTATCGCCGCTTTGAACTTTATAAGTCGAACCAGTAGCAGGAGCTGAAGGCTTTTCTTCCTTATTAGATGGTTGAGAGGTTGAAGCAGAAGGAATCGATAACGTTTGTCCTATGTGAATTGTATTTGAAGATAACTTATTTACGCTTTTTAAAGCTTCTACCGTTGTATGGTATTTGGTAGATAATGACCAAAGTGTATCTCCAGCTTTTACTTGAACAGTTGAAGCAGATGCTTCAGCTGAAGCTTGATATAAGAATGTCCCGCCAACAATGGCGCCTAGAGATAAAGCGAGCTGCCTTTTTTTCATTAATAAATCCCCCTAATTATGTAAATGTTCCGTGTTTATTTTTCTAATATGTCTATTAAATTACAAAAATATTATATGTATAAATATGCTGGAATTTAAAGAGAAAGTAAAGGGTCTTTTTCGCTATAAAAATACCTTTTTATTCAAAAAACGCTATTTATTGCGTTTTTTGTATCTTTATCAGTAGCTGGAGATTGATTTACACTTATTTTTTTGTGTCGAATGATCTAATAAAAAAAGAGGACAAGTAAAAAAGTCCTCTTTTTAGTAACGTTGTAACACATTTTATAATTTTTCTTATTCATTTCTGTATGCAAGAAGCTCTTGTAGTTCTTTATTAGAAAGTTCTGTTACCCATTGATCTCCTTGGATGAGTTCATTGTTTAGATGTTGTTTTTGATTGATTACTTCATCAATTTTTTCTTCAATCGTTCCTCTTGTAATAAACTTATGAACATGAACAAATTTATTCTGCCCAATTCGATGGGCGCGATCGGTTGCTTGGTTTTCAACGGCTGGGTTCCACCATCGGTCAAAATGAATAACGTGATTTGCAGCTGTTAAATTCAATCCAGTTCCACCTGCGCGAAGAGAAAGGATAAAGATGGCTTTTTTCCTTGCTTGAAATTGAGCAACCATTGCATCTCGTTGTTCTTTTGACAAACTTCCGTGAAGGAATAAAACCGGCTCGTTGATTTCTTTTTCTAAGGTTCTTTGCAGCATGAGTCCTGTTTCAATATACTGAGTAAAGATTAAACAGCTTTCTTGCTGTGTGCGAATGCTCTCTACGAGTTCAATAATTTTTTGACTTTTATGAGATCGCCGTACCGTTTGTTTAGCTGTACTTTCCTTTAAGTACAAAGCTGGATGGTTGCATAATAATTTTAGCTTATTTAGTGTTTGCAAAATCATGCCTTTTCGTTCAAATCCTGTTTTTTCCTCTGTTTCTTGAAGCATTCCTTGAACTAGCTCCTGGTAAAGTGAAGCTTGTTCCGCTGTCAGCGGGATATATTCTTTTTGTTCTTGTTTATCAGGCAGTGAGCGGGCGATGTTTTTATCTTGTTTTGTTCTTCTTAATAAGAAAGGCTGAATGAGTGCTTTAAGCTCAACAGTTCGTTCAGGTTTCTCGCCTTTTTCAATGCCTGCTACAAATCGATTTTTAAATGAATTGATTGTTCCTAAGTAACCAGGATTGATGAATTCAAATAATGACCATAGTTCCAGCAGACGGTTTTCAATTGGAGTTCCAGTAAGCGCAATTTTGTGTCTTCCTTGTAGCTGACGGATAGCTCTCGCCTGTTTAGTCTGCGGGTTTTTAACATGTTGTGCTTCGTCTAAGGAAATGCTGTTCCACATAAACCCTTTCAACAATTCGACATCCAAAAGAGCAACTTGATAAGTCGTGATCACAACGTCAGTACTTTCACATATCTTCTCAAATGCGTATCCGTTGGTTCTTTTCGGCCCGTAATGAACATGAACACGAAGAGAAGGGGCAAATTTCTGTAATTCTTTTTCCCAGTTTCCAATTAAAGAAGTTGGGCAAACGATAAGAGAAGGAGAGCTATGTAACGGATGAATATTTGTTAAATAACTAATTAATTGAATGGTTTTACCTAGCCCCATGTCATCTGCTAGACATCCTCCTAAGTTAAACTTTCTCAAAAACATGAGCCAATTCAAACCTTGCTGCTGATAAGGTCTTAATGTACCTTTAAATTCAGAGGGAGGCAGCACTTCCGGCAGCCGTTCTAAATCCGTTAAGGATGTAATAAATGATTGAAAGGAAGCGGGTAGTTGGAACTCAACTTTTACCTCTTCTTCATCGGTTTTACTGTCTGCCATGTAGGTTAGCTTCGTTTTTAAAATTTCATGAATTGAGACGCCTTTTTTACTAGCTTCTTTAACAATTTTCTGCGCTTGTTTAATTAATCTAGAATCCAGTTGAATCCACTGTCCGTTAATAGATAATAATCGGCGTTTTTGTTCGACTAATTTCCGAAACTCTTCTTCTGAGAAAGTTTGATCGCCAATAGAAAATGACCAGCGGAAGCTGCTGATAGCTTGTTTACCAAATAATGCAGATGAAGTATTTTCTATAGTGCCAGATACTTTGATGGTGGCTTTTTTTAATGATTCCCACCAGCTTGGCAAATGGATAGAGACACCTTGTTTAATCAATGCTGCACTATCTTGAGTTAGAAATTCCCATACTTCCTCATCTGCTAGGACAGACTGAATAAAAGCTCCTTTTTGGTATAAAGTAGGAGCCAATGCTTTCCATCGTTCGTGTTCGTAAGCGATATATGATTCGTAGTGGTTCCACTCTTTAGGAAGCGTTCTTCCAAGTATAAAAGGTTCTTTGGCTTCATCGTGGGGAATCACGAATGTTTCAGCCGTCCATACATCTCCATCGGTCGTTGGCTCTACAATACGCAATGAAAGGTCAAAGGGAGGATTATAGCTCTCGCCTTCTATGCTTATTAAAAAGTCCTTTCCTTCTTTTTTTAACAGGTTCTCTTTAATTTGTGCTCGCCACTCTTGCTCATCAGCTTGTGAAAGCGATCCAGTCATTTGTTTTTTTAAAGGAAGAGAATGAAATTTCCCTTTGATAATCCTCTTTGCCATATCGACTGCAATTTGCTGATAAGCTTCCGCTGAAGCGGACAAAGCCGGTTTCAACACATGCTGTTGAATAGGTAATTGTATGAAAGTGAACATTTGCCATGCAGAAAGAAGAATTCCTTTTTTCCCATTAATCTCAACCTGTGTGGCTTCGCTTCCGTAATAGGTCTGTTCATGCCATAGAAACAGCGCATCTTTCCATGTATCAGGGAGCAAAATTTGGCCGCTAGGTGATACACAGTAGAGAAAAAAGTCACCGTGTACAGGTTCGACTTCAAGTGTTAAATGAAACAAATCAAACATTCAGTAAATCTCCTTTTTCTAATAGTTGTTGAAACGAGCGCTGTTTCTTTGTTTTTATCGCTAATTCTTCCATATAATGTTCCCATAGTAGAGAGCGATTCATTTGTAGATAAAGTCTCTTTAATTCTTGTAAGTAGATATAGGCTTCTTGATAACTGCTTTTCTTTTTTTCATAAATCAGCTTTGAAATCATTTGATGATAAAGAGGAATAACCAGCTTTTCATCTTTTTGTTTTAAGGCTTCTATCGTTTGCTCGTCATATTTGATGCTGTCATATTGAAGAAGCACCTGTAATTCAACCCACTTTTTCAATTGGTCAGAAGCATATAGAAAATCACTGTATTCAATAAAACTATAGGGAAGTAACGTTTGCAATGCTTCAGTATACAAAGTTTGATCGTTCGTTAAGTCTTTATAGTGCTGAAATAAATTTACAATCATGGAGACCATGTTTCGGCTTCCTTGATAAGTAGTCGGAACGGTGCGTACGTAATCTCCTATATAGGTCATTATATAAGAGCCCCACTGAGCAAAGCGGTCAGTTTCTTTTTCATGCAATAAATCATTTAACCAAGGAATAAGATAGGGAATCATTTGTAGTGTTTCATCGCTCAAACGTTCTTTTGCTTCGCCATCTTTTTCTTGAAGGAATAAAAGATAGGAAAGAGCTGTATTGTTTATAAAAGAACCGTACTTAGCTTTTAATTTGCTTTCCTCAATTTTTCGCCACTTTTCTAACGTGAAGATTTTTTGCCAAATAACGCGATAGATCTCAATACGTTCATATTGTAAAGGCATATCTTTATGCAATAATTCTCGGATGTATGGAATGCTGTCCTCTATAATAGATAATGCATCTCCATCGTATTTCATTTGCTTTAACGAATCAGCGGTAGCATAAATTTCATTTGTTATTTTGTAGACGTGACTATATACGAATGATTCCTCGATGTTAGTAGAAAGCTGATGTGCCTGTAATTGAGCTGATAGTTTATAGAATGTATGAACCGCTCCATACATACAAAATAAAGCATAAAGCAATGGGTGCTCAGGAGCCTTTTTCACTAAAGCACGGTAATAGTACTGATAATATTCATGATAAATGGAACGGTCATTTTCGTTCCGCCCCTGCATAAAAAGCGTATACTGCTCCTCAAAAGTTTGTCTCCACTCTTGAAAAGTTGCCTTCGGCTTTTTTAACACTTGTTTGGCAGATAGCATAGTCAAAGCTGCTTTTTCATGGTTTCGCCATTCTTTGAATAGAGGCGCAAGCGGTTCTATTAATGAGTACATATAAAAAAACGCTGCAAAGCAGTGTTCACAAAATCCGTTATGCTGACAAGAACAGGTACTTTCAGGGAGCAACTGCTTGTTTAGTTCCACATAAAACGAATCGATTTTAACGTTTAATATCTGTTCATCATTGTGCAAAATGAAGAATGAATGGGTACGGTAAAGGTCTAGCCCTGCTTGGGCATTTGTGCGATAGCGTGCATCACTGTACGGGAAATGCTGTATAAATTGGTGCTGTAAGTGATCTGAAAACGAACTCATAATCCCATTCCTTTCTATACATAAGTGGAGCATAAAATTATATTTATAAGTGATTAATTTTCTTTTCATTATAAATGATAAAAATAGAATTATACAAAATCTTTTGTTATGATAAAGCAGAATCCAACATGACTCTTTATAAAAAGAAATGGATTCAACATGACTCTTTATAAAAAGAAATGGATTCAACATGACTTTGTGTACATACTCAATCGCAGACTTACTATACTATAACCAATAAGCACGATTGACATTGACAGGAGGAAAAGTAAGTGAAAATTCGTAAAGCTATTATTCCAGCAGCTGGATTAGGGACACGCTTTTTGCCGGCTACAAAAGCACAGCCTAAAGAAATGCTGCCAATTGTAGATAAACCAACGATTCAATACATTGTGGAAGAAGCAGTAGCATCAGGTATTGAAGATATTTTAATTGTAAGCGGTCGCGGAAAACGAGCAATCGAAGACCATTTTGATAAATCATATGAGTTAGAAGAAACATTGGCTGCAAAGGAAAAGTGGGACATGCTCGAAGAAGTGCAGGGGATTTCGAATTTGGCTAATGTTCACTACATTCGTCAAAAGGAACCTAAAGGATTAGGTCATGCCATTCACTGTGCAAGAAGTTTTATCGGAGATGAACCTTTTGCTGTTATGCTAGGCGATGATGTAGTTCAATCAGAAACACCTTGTTTGAAACAGTTAATGAACGTATACGAAAAATATGAATGCGCTGTAGTTGGTGTACAGGAGGTGCCTAGAAAAGAAACTTCAAAGTACGGAATTGTAGGTCCTAAAGGAGAGCCTCTTGAAAAAGGGTTATTAGACGTAGAAACGCTCGTTGAAAAACCGAATCCAGAAGAGGCCCCTTCAGGCTATGCAATTATGGGGCGCTATATTTTAACACCGGAAATTTTTGATATCTTGAGCAGAGAAGAGATTGGCGCAGGAGGAGAAATTCAATTAACAGATGCTATTTTACGTCTGAATGAATTCCAACGTGTTCTTGCTTACTATTTTGAAGGAAAGCGTTATGATGTTGGAGATAAATTTGGATTCATTAAAGCAACAATTGATTTAGCTCTGCAAAGAGAACCGCTGCGAGAAGAGTTAGTGAGCTATTTTAGAGAAATTGTCGAAAAAGAAGGGCATATGTAAAATATATTTACTAAGGGAACTATTGGGAATCAAGGAGATTTTCAATAGTTCTTTTGGGTTAGAGCTCGCTGTACAAAAGATGGTTATATCGTTTATTGATGAATTCTCATAAAATGTTACATAATAATAAGTAAAAGAAATTATTTCATGTTTTTATATAAATGCTATCATGAAATGACATTTTTCGATATAATATCAGATAGGTTTTATTTATTAAGCATGTCATATAAAGGAGATTTTCTGCAATGACAAAGAAATTGTGTGTAGTTGGTTTAGGATATATAGGTTTACCGACAGCTGTTATGTTTGCCAATCACGGCTTATATGTACATGGTGTCGACGTAAATGAAAAAGCAGTAGAATTAATTAAAAATAAGCAACTTCATATAGAAGAAAACGGCTTACAAGAACGTTTAGAATCAGCAGTTGACAACGGCCACTTCACGGTAGGCACAACAGCTGAAGAGGCGGATATTTTTATTATTGCTGTACCATCACCAATTAATGAAGATAAAACGGCAAACTTGAACTATGTTCGAGAAGCGACAAAATCGATTGTCCCTTACGTTCGTAAAGGAAATTTAGTAATTTTAGAATCCACAGTTCCTCCGCGTACAGTAGAAGACGTCATGCTACCTGTGCTAAAAGAAACGGGTTTAGAATTAGGCAGTGAGTTATTTGTTTCTCATTCACCTGAACGCGTTATTCCAGGAAAAGTATTTGAGGAATTAGTAAATAATGACCGTATTGTCGGTGGTATTAACGAAGAGTCTAGTCGTTTGACTGTTGAGCTTTATAAAACATTTGTAAAAGGAAATATTCACGTAACGGATGCTACAACAGCTGAAATGGTGAAAGTAATCGAAAACACATATCGTGATGTGAACATTGCGTTTGCAAATGAGCTGGCAAAAATCAGTGAAAAAATTGGTGTAAATGCGTGGGAAGCGATTAAGTTAGCGAACTATCATCCACGTGTAAACATTCATTTACCAGGTCCTGGTGTAGGCGGCCACTGTATTGCTGTTGACCCTTGGTTCTTAACGGAGCTTCAGCCAGAACTGGCAAAAATTATTTCTCTTTCTCGTCATACAAATGATTCAATGCCTGAATATACAGCATTGAAAACGAAAAGCCTACTAGATGAAAAGGGCATTCAACATGGACGTGTAGCTGTTTTAGGTTTAGCTTTTAAAGGAAATATTGACGATATGCGTGAAAGTCCATCAACGGATGTACTTCATCATTTAGAAAAACTGGGCGTTGATTACACAGCATTTGATCCTCATATCAAAGAGAATAAAATCGAACGTCAGACGCAAAGTTTGGATGAAGCTGTTGCACATGCGGATGTGATTCTTATTTTAACAGATCATAATGAGTTCAAAGAGCTTCTTCCATCAGCTGTTGAAAATCACATGCGTACAAAAGTTATTTTTGATACGAAAAACTGCATTCAGCGTGATCAATGGAAAGCAGCAGGCTTTGACGTAGTGTTACTTGGTGATTCAAAAGTTTCTACTTTATAAAAAGACGGGCTGAACAGCCTGTCTTTCGTTTGTAAAAAACTAAAAAATCAACATACGGGTGATTTAATGAAGGAAAACATCTTAGGAATAGACGTTTGTAGCGACACGTACGATGAGCTAGCGGTAAAGTTACTTCAGGATATAGATAAAGGCCGAAAATCATTTATTGTAGCAATCAACCCTGAAAAAATTATGAAAGCACAAGAAGACAGGGAATTAAAGTCACTATTAAATCAAGCGACTTATCAAATTCCAGATGGGATCGGTGTGATTTTAGCTTCAAAGCTCAAAAAGGGACGTATTCGTGAGCGTGTAACGGGTATTGATATGATGCTGAAGCTGTGTAAAGAAGCAACAAATAACGGTAAAAGAATTTTTTTATACGGAGCCAAGCCTGGAATTGCAGATGAAGCCAAAGCTAAGTTGGAAGAGATGTTTCCAGGGATTTTAATTGTTGGAACATTAAATGGCTATGAAAAAAATGAAGAAGTCATTGAACGTACGATTAATGATTCAGGAGCAGAAATTGTTTTTGTGGCTTTAGGCAGTCCAGCCCAAGAAAATTGGATTATTGCTCATAAAGAGAAACTTAATCCTTCTGTTTATCAAGGCGTAGGGGGCTCGTTCGATGTTATTTCAGGACGATTGAACCGAGCACCTGCTGTTTTTCAAAAGTTTGGTTTAGAGTGGCTTTATCGACTGTTAAAAGAACCATGGAGATGGAAGCGTCAGTTAGAATTACCTAGGTTTCTTCTTCGAGTGTTAAGAGGTTAAAAAAGCATGCGGATATAATCCGCATGCTTTTTATTTTTAGATATCTTCTTTCTTGTTTTGCTGCTTGATTTCATCCGTTAGTTCGTGCAAGCTTTGTCGCACATTTCCTTTTCCAGAAAAGTTTTCAATCAATTCCTTCACATCTATACCTGAGGATGCTTTCAGCGATTCTTGAAGAGAAGACATTAAGTTTGTTGCATAGCCAGTCACTTTATTAGCTCCGCTGTTTTCACCGTTGCTTCCTGTATCCACAACCGTAATTTTGTCGATATTTGCTAAAGGACTTGCAACTTGTTTTGCATATTCAGGAAGCATCTTGATAATCATATCTAAAATAGCCGCTTGACCGAACTGCTCGAATGCTTCAGCTACTTTTTGTTTAGCTTCAGCTTCAGCTAAACCTTTTAAGCGGATAATCTCAGCTTCAGATTCACCTTGGGCACGCTGAGCTTCAGCCTTTGCTAAACCATCAATTCGAACGCGTTCAGCTTCAGCTTTAGCCATTGCTTCAATTCGATATTTGTTGGCGTCTGCTTCAGCAAGCTGTTTTGCTTTTTCAGCTTCTGCGGATTGCTCAACAGAGTAACGATCTGCATCTGCTTTCTTTTTTACTTCAGAATCGTATTGACGCTCACGACGAAGAATTTCTTTTTCTTCTAATTCAATTTGTTTCTGACGTTCAATGATGCGGATTTGCATTTCTTGTTCTGTTACATCTTGTTTCGCGCGAGCTGTTTCTAGATCATATGCTTGGTCAGCACGAGCTTTGGCAATATCTTGTTCGCGACGATATTCAGCGGTTTTTAACTGATTCATTTTTTCAGCTTCCGCGATTTCTGTATTTCGCTCAAGCTCCGCTTTTTGGGCATCTTTATGAGCCTCAGCACGCTTGATTCTTGTTTCTTTTTCAGCTTCCGCTGTTGCAATGTCAGCATCTCGCTTAACTTGAGCAATACGAGGTTTCCCTAGAGATTCTAGATAGCCGTTCTTATCCCGAACGTCTTTAATTGTAAACGATACAATAATTAATCCCATTTTAGCCAAATCTTGTGAAGCTACGCGCTGTACTTCTTGAGAGAATTTTTCACGGTTTTTATAAATTTCTTCTACCGTCATAGAACCAAGAATCGAGCGAAGGTGACCTTCTAAGACTTCTCTAGCTTCGGTTTCGCGATCTTCTTTTGCTTTGCCTAAAAACTGCTCAGCGGCCGTTGCAATTTCTGAAATAGAACCTCCAATTTTGATGATTGATACCCCATCAGCCATAACAGGAACACCTTGTTCTGTATATACTTCAGGTGTAGATACTTCCAGTTTGCTTGACAACAAGCTCAGAGGCTCAGCCTGCTGAAAAACTGGCAGCACAAACGTACCGCCTCCGCGAACAATTTTAATGCGGTTTCCGGATTCATCGACATGCACGTTTTTATTTCCTAGATAGCTTCCTGTTACAATTAACGCTTCATCTGGACCTGCTGTACGGTATTTTGTAATAAATACGGCAATCAGCGCAATTAATAAAAAAACAACAATTCCAACGACAACTAATATAGGTGTTGAAAACATAAAACTCCCCCTAATACTATTTATAATGAGTGATTGGTCATAACTTCTTCATAAATCACAACGAGTGCGTTGCCCCTTTGTATATCTACAACAAGCACTTTGCTGCCTAAAGGTATAGCAGTGTTTTTAAAGCTGGCAGCCGGTTTAGAGATAGTGCCGCTAACCCCTTCGATAAATACTTCTCCATAACCATCTGCAGGAACGGAAGTAATAATGGTACCAAGTCTTCCTTTTAACGAATCTTCAGTAAAAGCAAGAGATTCTTCAGCCGATGATAAAGGAATCAATACAAAAACGTTGAGCAAAATAACGAGTAGAAGGGCAATAAGAGCGGAAATCGAAATAATCCAATAATTTTGCAATGACGTATAGGCGAACAAATATCCACTGGCACTAAAGAATGTTAAAAAAGAAAAAAGAAGAGTGGGGTTAAAAAAAGGTATCGCTTCAGATAATCCATCTAACAAATCGCTAAATAAAATGTATAAGAAGGTGAGACTTCCGCAGATAATTAATCCATACAAATACACTGTTTGAACAGATAGACCGAACATAGTTCATTCAACACCCCCTTTATGTAAGATGATTGATGCTGTTCCTACTATGTATTACGAACCCCATCAAAAAAAGTTTCATTTTTTTTGATAAAATTCCTTTTTTTGTTTAATTTTATCTCTATCCATTTCACTATATTTTAACTTTTAAATGATATAAGATAAGGACAACGATTCAGTGAATGTGGTTTGAAATAGTGGATATGCATAGGTCAAAAGTTTGTTCATATAATGAGTGGGGCCATGTGAAATAAAAATAAAGGTTTAAATATGCTTAATAAAAAGGAAAAAGAGTTAGAGATGACGAATAAATTAGACGAAAAGGGGGGAGTTCGCATATATTTTAATAAAGTATAGTAAAGAAAATGTTCTACATAAAATAACCACATAAGAATAAAGTAAATCAGCTGTTTATACACCAAAAAATACAGTTCTTTTCTATTGATAGTTTGTAAATGTGCTAATTTTTGAGAATAAATTTCTATTTAAGTAGTAGAATCATTGTGATATAATCCATTTTGGGAATAAGTAAGTAATTATTGTTATACGCAATTTGAAATACTATCCAATTATATAAAGTTGGATACATTTTTTATGGTTTTGGTTAACATAAACCTGAGGAGGGTCTCCATGCTATATTTGACCTTGTTTATTTGTTTTATTACATCTATTCTGATCACTCCGCTGGTTAAGAAGCTGGCGTTTAAAATAGGTGCAACAGATAAACCAAATCAACGAAAAGTTCATCAAAAAATTATGCCTCGCCTTGGAGGTTTGGCGATATTTTTTAGTTTTCTTATTGGATACCTCGTTTTACAGCCTGACAGTAAATATGCGCTGCCGATTTTAATCGGAAGCATCATTATCATCATTACCGGTGTCTTAGATGATATGATTGAGCTATCCGCTAAAATCAAATTAGGCGGTCAGCTAGTAGCGACATTAATTGTTGTTGTATACGGTGGAGTCCAAATTGACTTCATTAACTTGCCGTTTGGCGGAAAATTAGAATTCGGAATGTTAAGTATTCCAATTACGGTATTATGGATTGTAGGAATTACCAATGCTATTAATTTAATTGATGGATTGGATGGATTAGCTGCCGGCGTTTCCTCTATTGTATTGATTACCATCTCGGGTATGGCTATTATGATGGGCAATGTGTTTGTGACAAGCATGGGTTTCATCGTATTGGGAAGTACGCTCGGATTTTTATTTTACAACTTTCACCCCGCTAAGATTTTTATGGGTGATACAGGAGCACTATTTTTAGGCTATATGATTTCTGTATTGTCTCTGTTAGGATTTAAAAATGTAGCGGTTATTTCCTTCATTGTTCCAGTTATTATTTTAGGGGTACCAATTTCAGATACGTTCTTTGCTATTATTCGCCGAATCGTAAAAAATCAACCGCTATCGGCTCCTGATAAATCTCATTTGCATCATTGCTTGTTGCGCTTAGGGTACAGCCATAGACAAACGGTTTTAATTATTTATGGAATGAGTGCGATATTTGGTTTAGCGGCAGTTATCTTCTCAAAGGTACAAACAATGTGGGGGTCTTTTCTTGTACTAGCTATCCTCCTTGTAGCGATTGAAATTATCGTTGAAAAGATAGGACTAGTTGATAAGACATATAGGCCAATTCTCAACATGGTTCGTGGACTTCGTTTAAAAAATTAATTAAAAAGACCTCTTGGATATCCAAGAGGTCTTTTTAATTATTCTGTTGTATCTGAAGTTGATTCAATGCCTAAATGCTTGCGGAGCTTTTCACTTACTTTTTCCACTGAATCATTGTCTAGTTTAAAGTAGTACACGCCGTTAATTTTTTCATCGCTGCCGTCTAAGTTAATGGTTTCGATGTCTACTTTTTTCGAAGCATAATCATAAAACGAAAGCATTTCACCGAACATTAAATTCGTTTTCATATTATCGCCAACAGCTTCGATAAGATTTCCATATTTATTTAGTGATCCAATGGAAGCAGCTTTTTTAATCATAGCTTCAATCAACTGCTGTTGTCTTTTTCCTCGCTCAATATCGTTGTCTTGTTTTCGTGTTCGAGCAACAGCTAACGCTTCTTCGCCATTTAAATGTTGATTTCCTGGTTTTAAGACAATAGCATTATGACGATCTTTTGAGTCCTTTTCACTCATCGCATAAGGTACATCAAAATCGATTCCCCCAAGTGAGTCTACAATGTCTGTGAAAGCTTTAAAATTCACTTTAACATAGTAATCAACAGGGACATTAAACAGCTGTTCTACCGTTTCTACAGTTGCTTTTGGACCTCCGTAAGCATGCGCATGAGTAATTTTATCTTTTCTGTTCACTTCAGGTATATAAACCCGCGAATCTCGAGGTATGCTTACAAGCTTTACGGTTTTATTGGTTTCGTTAAAGGTCGCCAAAATTAAAGCATCCGTACGGGCTGATTTTCCGAATTTCCTGGTTTCACTATCATCTACGCCCATAAATAAAATGGATATATCATCTTTTTTGGGATCGATTTTACGATCACGCATAGGGGAGTTATCGCGATCTCCGAGTCCTTCATAAGAATCAGAAGCTACTGTTTTAGCTTTAACAAACAAATAAGAGCCATAAGCGGTTGCAGAAAGCCCTAAAATAAGGATAGGTAACAGAAAAAATGTAAAAAGCCTTCGTTTTCTTTTCCGTTTGTTTACTCTTTTTTGAAAACGTCTATATTGAGCCATACGGTTTCTCCTTTTATTCGTATATTCGAACACTTATTGTGACACTTAGTATGTGTTATAAATTGGAATGTATGAATCAAACTCGTCAAAGCTATGCATCTGTACGAGGTTTTTACTCATTGACAAGTAGCGCAACCATCAGAATAGTTGCGCTATTTATCAATTGTACAATGTTTTTTAATAAGAGTAAATAATTCATTCTACA
The DNA here is from genome assembly GCF_056395685.1 of Priestia sp. 10L35. Lineage (NCBI taxonomy): Bacteria > Bacillati > Bacillota > Bacilli > Caryophanales > Bacillaceae > Priestia > Priestia sp. 10L35. The sequence continues at coordinate 177,390 of NZ_JBFTKA010000006.1, forward strand.
TCTTCTTCTAAATAGGTCGTCTCACCTGCTCGAATATCTGCTTGGCCGTTTGTTAGCTCGGTCATCCATTCAGTAAATGCTTCTGTTTGAGCTTCCTCTACAAATGTTTCAATCTCTACCATATCTGCGTAGTGGATTTCTTTTAATAGATAAACGGAACTGCGAAGCTCATTTTCTAATTTTCCAAGCCATGTATAGTCGACGGTTGTGTGCATAACCGCCATGAGAGTTCGTTTGACTGTACCTAGTTCATTTAACGCTTCGGAAACAGATTTCCCATATGCGCGCACCAAGCCACCTGCGCCCAATTTAATGCCTCCGAAATAGCGCGTAACGACGACCACCGTATCTTTTAAGCCTCTTTTTTTAAGCACTTCTAACATTGGTACGCCTGCTGTTCCACTTGGTTCTCCATCATCGTTTGCTTTTTGAAATTGATCTCGTTCTCCAATTAGGTAAGCTGAACAGTTATGAGTAGCATTCCAGTGCTGTTTTTTAATGTCTTGAATAAATTGCTGAGCTTCTTCCTCAGTTGTTACACGTTTCATATGACAAATGAATCTAGATTTTTGAATAGTGATTTCATGTGAACCTTCTTGTTTTACGGTATAATATTGTGATAACAATCAAAAAATCCTCCTTAGCGTTATAAATAGAAGAAAAACGGGTATTTACGTACTGTTTACTTGCTATTAGTATAAAATGTTTATGAAAAGACATCAATTAATCAAATTCAACATCACTTGAACAAGCTATACAGAATATACGTTATAATAAAAGAGTGTGCAGGCTTGTATAGCTAAATAATGAAATGGTTTAAACAGGCAGTTAGTCACTGTTGAAGAGTGAGCGTAAATGGTAATCTATTCAAATAACGCGAGTCAAGCGTCGATTGATGTCGAGTTTGAGGGTACTAAAAACAACCGTTACTTTTTGGATATAAAAAGTCAGATAGGGAGAAAATATGGATCTTATCCTCACAATTCAGATAGGTCATACGAATACTATATATAGCATGAACGTATAGACATTTCTCCGAATGTGAGTATAGTTTGGGGTGAGTAAATGTCGAAACATAAATTAACAAGTAAGGCACTTGATGAAATTTTTGAGAAGATTATTGGCACAGTGGGAGATAGTAAAAATGAAGTCTATCGTCTTTCTGAAGATGCCAGACAAGAATATCAGCAAATAAAAGAAGAGTTAGAAGTGTTAAAAGGGAAAGTTCTTGAGACGATAGAGCAAGGCGATAAATTGGAAACTCAGGCAAGGTTGGCTCGAAAGCGTTTGTCTGATGTGAGCCGACATTTTCAAATTTATTCAGAGCCTGAAGTAAAAGACGCTTATGAAAAAGCACACGAATTACAAACCAAGCTGCTGATGAATCAGCAAAGCGAATATCAGCTGCGTAATCGTCGAGATGAACTAGAAAGACGCTTGCTTACATTAGAAGAAACGATTAAACGTGCAGATCACCTAGTAGGTCAAATTTCCGTTGTGTTAAATTATTTAACAAGTGATTTAAAACAAGTAGGGGAAATAGTAGAAGATGCCATTCAAAAAGAGTATTTTGGCTTTCGGATTATTGAAGCTCAGGAAGAGGAACGGAAACGTTTGTCAAGAGAGATTCATGACGGCCCAGCTCAAATGCTTGCAAATGTTATGATGAGATCGGAATTAATTGACCGAATTTACCGGGAACGTAGTGCAAAAGAAGCAATGGAGGAAATTCGAGATTTACGAAAAATGGTTCGTTCTGCCCTATACGAAGTGCGTCGAATTATATATGATTTAAGACCGATGGCACTTGACGACTTAGGTCTAATTCCGACGCTGCGTAAATATCTTGATACAATCGAAGATTATAACGAGGGCAAGCCTCGGATTACGTTTATTTCCATTGGACAAGAGAAGCGAACTGCTTCAAAATTAGAAGTAGCACTGTTTCGTCTAGTGCAAGAAGCTGTAACGAACGCATTAAAACATGCAGACGCGACGGAAATCCAAGTGAAGATAGAGTTCAACAATGAACACGCTATTTTGCTTGTCAAAGATGACGGCTGCGGTTTTAATCAAGAAGAGAAAAAAGAGAATTCGTTCGGCTTAATAGGAATGAAAGAGCGTGTTGATTTGTTAGATGGGACTATTTCTGTTCATTCAAAAATTAACCAAGGCACGCTTGTTATGATTAAAGTACCGATTATAGCCGCTTAAAAAGGCAGAGATATGTATATAAATAGGGGTCAATATAGAGTAAAATATTTGTTGTTCGATTTGGGGAGGAATCAAACATGCAGACAAGAATTATCATAATCGACGATCACCAATTATTCCGTGAAGGAGTAAAAAGAATTTTAGATTTCGAAAAAGATTTTGAAGTAGTTGCAGAAGGTGACGACGGTAGCGAAGTTATTGACCTTGTAGAAGAACATCAACCTGATGTTGTAATCATGGATATTAACATGCCGGCTGTAAATGGTGTAGAAGCTACGAAAAAGCTTGTAGAAGTAAATCCGGACGCTAAAGTTATTATCTTATCTATCCATGATGATGAGACATATGTAACTCACGCCTTACAAACAGGTGCACGAGGCTATCTGCTAAAAGAAATGGATGCGGATGCGTTAATTGAGGCGGTGAAAGTAGTTGCAGAAGGTGGTTCATATTTACACCCGAAAGTAACGCATAGTTTAGTAAAAGAGTACCGTCGACTAGCAGCTCAAGGACAATCGTCTTCTTATCCGCACGAACCAATTGAGATTCGCCGTCCACTACATTTGTTAACACGTCGTGAGTGCGAAGTGCTACAACTGTTAGCTGATGGTAAAAGTAACCGAGGAATCGGAGAAGCATTATATATTAGTGAAAAAACCGTTAAAAACCATGTGAGTAATATTTTGCAAAAAATGAATGTAAATGATCGTACTCAAGCTGTTGTTGTGGCAATCAAAAACGGTTGGGTAGAAGTAAGATAAGTTCAAAAGTCCGATATACAACTAGGTATATCGGACTTTTTTTTCTTTTTTATAAATTTTTTTGAAATTGTAGGTAAAAAGTCATATTTAATGAGAAAGTAAAACAACCGATAAGTTAAGGGGAGAAAATATCTTTTAGGAAGGAAAAGGGTGATACCTTTACACATTTACTCGTCCTTTAACTTCGCTTAAGCATAAAGGAAATCTTAAGGATCCTACAACCTTCGACGAAAGCATTCATACCTCAAAATAATGTCCATCAAGTTGATGCATGCTCTTGTAAAAAAAGGTCTTTAATACATTCAGATACATATGAGGTCTTAGAAGAATTTATTCAAACCTCAACTGGTGTCCTTTAAAAATTTATAAGTTAGCTTTTAGTGAAATAAATAGAAAACTGATTTAAAGAAGACAAGAAGGTGATGAAGCTGAATTTTATAACGGAAGAATTAATCTATCATAAATCTCCGCAAGAGCTAACAGCTATGATGTATGAAAAATTCATTCAAAATATTGATGAAGCTGTTATAGCAATTCAACACAGCGATTATTTTACAGCGAATGAAAAAATTAAACAGTGCAACGATATTTTATATCGGCTAGGAATTGGCTTAACATATCAAGCAGGTATCATTGCAGAGCAGTTAGATACCCTGTACAACTATATGTCTGAGCGATTAATTATGGCTAATTTTAAAAAAGATACGTTTATTTTATGTGAAGTTTAACAAATGATGAAGAAGCTTTCTAACGCTTGGAATGAAGTGTTAAAAGCGACGCCTAAAGTTACCTCTTCGCTCCGAAAAAACAAGCTGTCTTCTTATGAACAGCACATAAGCATCACTGTTAGCTAAAGGGTAATCATCATATCCACGCATCAGATGCCTCTCGAAACTTTCAGCTAGCACATCTAAAAGTCTAAATTGAATGGAGTGTATACTAACAGAGAAAGGAGAGATGCATAGTGGAGGTACAGCGAATTAACAGTCTTTCTTCTTCCATGAATCTCATTAGAGAAAAAGAAGTAAGTGGTTCGGTTTCATTTACAGGAGTAATGGTCAAGAAACAAAAAGAACTAACCTATGAACATTTAACTCAAGTGATAAATAAAGTTGAAGAACAGGGAAAGCAGTTAGTGAAAAGTCAAACTATTGATTCTTTGCGGAAATACAAGACGCTTGTGAAGCAGTTTATGAACGAAGTCGTTAAAAATGGCTTTGAACTTCATGAAGAAAGAGGATTTAATCATAGAGGAACGACTAAAGTATATAAGTTAGTGAAAGAAGTGGATACGAAACTAGTTGACTTGACAAATGATATCCTTCAAAAAGAAAAAGACAGTTTAAATTTACTCAAGCGGGTTGGAGAAATTCAAGGTTTGTTAATTAATATGTATACGTAAGGGAGCTTTTACTAATAGGTAAACCTCTCGTTACATGCATTTTAATCCTAAATGTTGTAGAATAGAGTGAAATTATTTTATATAACAAAGGATGGATCCCTATCTTATGAAAACAGCAATTATTACAGATAGTACCGCCTATATATCAGAGGAAATTCGATCAAACTATCATATACATATGGTGCCGCTAAGCGTTATTTTCGGTGAAGAAACATATTGTGAAGAAGTAGATATGACTGCAGATCAATATTTTGAAAAAATTAAAGAAGCAAAAAATCTTCCAACCACTTCTCAGCCTGCTATCGGAGAATTTGTAGAGTTGTTTGAACAGTTAAAACGAGATCAATTCGATGCTGCTATCGTTATTACGTTATCTAGTGGAATTAGCGGAACGTATCAGGGTGCTTTGACGGCAGGTAGCATGGTAGAAGACTTTGACGTGCACGTATTTGATTCAGAAATCAGCTGTATGGTTCAAGGCTTTTATGCGATTGAAGGAGCCGAGATGGTCCAATTAAATAAACATCCTGACGAAATCATTGCGCGTTTTGAAGAGATGAAACTATCAATGCGTGCGTATTTTATGGTAGATGATTTATCTCACTTGCAGCGTGGAGGTCGCCTAAATGCTGCTCAGGCTATTATCGGCAGTCTGCTTCAAGTAAAGCCAGTGCTACATTTTGAATCTAAAAAAATTGTTCCGTTTGAAAAAATTCGTACGCGTAAGCGAGCGTTAAAACGAATCACGGAGCTTCTTGATGAGGATGCAAAAGAAAATGTACCTATGAAAGCTGTAGTTATTCATTCTAATCGTGAAAGTGAAGCAAAAGAAATTCAGCGAGACTTAGAACAAGAATATCCTCATATTGAATGGAGTCTTTCTTATTTTGGCGCTGTGATTGGCACGCATTTAGGTGAAGGTGCCATCGGTATAGGGTGGTATAAAAAGTAATCGAAAACCAAATCATTTGATTTGGTTTTTTTGCAGGAAAAAACACCTTTTTTTGCGTATATAGATGTGTACGATAAACATCGAAAGGAATGAAGATATGCTTTTTACTGTTAAACAAGAATTGCTAAATCCCGTTCAAGTACCTAGCCCAGCTGCTTTTCCTCTCTCAAAAATCGATACGTGGAGAACTCCGCCTTTAAATCCTTCATACCCCTACTCTTTAGATCTTCAGCGCTCTCTAAGCGGAAAGCAGCTTCTACTAACTCAGACTCCCTATCCTTTATCTCTCATTCATGAACATTATCTAAACGGATATATTTCCTATCAAAAAGCACTTACCCAGAAAGAAAACGGATATAAATGCAACCGGTGTGGAAGTGATAGCCCCTTTTATTTTGCTTCATTTCCATGCAGTAGATGTCACCAGGAGTGCTACTATTGCCGAGCATGTATTGTGATGGGGAAAGTAAGTGAGTGCACACCTTTTATAAACTGGGAAGGACCAACAAGTAATGTTCTGCCAAAAAGCAGCGTGATGAATTGGAAAGGGATGCTGTCTAAAGCTCAAGAACGTGCTTCAAATGAACTCATTCAAGCTATAAAAAAAGATGAAGAGCTGTTAATTTGGGCTGTTTGCGGAGCAGGAAAAACGGAAATTTTATTTAAAGGTATTGAAGCAGCGTTGAACAGCGGAAAGAAAGTCTGTATTGCTACTCCAAGAACAGATGTAGTTATTGAGTTAAAGCCAAGAATTCAATCGGCATTCCCGGATATGTCTGTGCTGGCTATGTACGGAGGCAGCGAAGACCGTTTTCATGAATCCTCTCTTATTATTTCCACCACTCATCAACTTCTGCATTATTATCAAGCATTCGATGTGTTGATTATTGACGAAGTAGATGCATTTCCGTATTCGACGGAGCCTATGCTGCACTATGCTGTTGCAAAAGCAGCTAAACACGCTGCATCAAAGATTTATTTAACAGCGACTCCAAATGAATCATTAAAAAAAGACGTTGAGCAAGGGAAAAAACAAGTAGTCAAAATTCCAGCCCGCTATCATCGAATGCTTATTCCTGTTCCTCGGTTTGAATGGTGTGGCAATTGGAAGAAAAAAATGAAAACAGATACTTTGCCTGCTAATGTTGAGAAATGGCTGAAAAAAAGAATAAATGAAGGAAAACAATGCTTTATTTTCGTCCCGCAAATTAAGTGGATTGCTCCGATCACAGACATGATTAGGAAGCTGACGGAAAAGGTAGACGGTGTCCATGCTGAAGATTCTCAGCGAAAAGAAAAAGTAATGAAATTTAGAGAAGGGCAGCTCGTTATTTTAGTAACGACAACAATATTAGAGCGAGGCGTAACGGTTCCCAACATAGATGTTGCAGTATTGGGAGCAGAAGAAACGATTTTTACTGAAAGTGCTCTTGTTCAGATTTCAGGAAGAGTGGGGAGGAGTGCTCAATTTCCAACGGGAGACGTGGTCTTTTTTCATTATGGGCAGTCTCTGTCTATGCGAAAAGCAAAAGAGCATATTGAATATATGAATGCTCTAGCTTATAAGGAAGGGCTGGTTGATCGATGACAATATGTCTGATTTGTTTTGAACCTCTTGTCTCTTCTTTCGATTGGAGGTCATTGTTAAAACCTTCTTCAACGGACAGAATTTGCACTGTTTGCTTGCAAAAATGTCCCATCATCACCAGTAGCATTTGCAGGGGATGCGGTCGTTCTCTTGCAGACCTCGCTTCTTCTCATTATGAGCTAGACACATGTATGGACTGTCAGAAATGGAATGATGCTTCTTTTTTCAACCGTTCTCTTTATACGTACAATGATTTTATGCAAAGCATAATAGAACGTTTTAAATTTCAAGGAGATTATGAAATTATTCAAGCATTCAAGGAGCAGTGGTATAAGTTCTATAAAAAAGAATGTAATCCAAAAGCTATACTAGTTCCTATACCTTTAACGGACGAGAGATTATATGAGAGAGGGTTTAACCAATCTTTAGCGCTAGCTGAACTGATCAGTGACAACATAGAAATGCCTCTTGTTCGCTGTTCAGGAACAAAGCAATCAAAGAAAAATAGGCGAAGTCGGCTGGCAGAAAGACTGGAATTTAAAGTAGTCAATTCCTCAATGGTTACGAATCAAGAATTTCTCTTGATTGATGATATTTATACAACAGGAGCAACCGTGCGCCAAGCGGCAAATTGTTTGCAGGAAGCTGGGGCACGTTCAGTTCGTTCGCTCACTTTAATTCGTGCATGAAGATGTATAATTTAAAACTTTGACCGATAGTAAAATAAAAAACAAATGAGGAGTTTCGAATATGGGAACGTTAGATAATTGCAGGGAATGCGGTCATTTATTTGTAAAAAGTGGATCAATAAACATATGTAAATCATGTTTTGACAAAGAAGAAGCTCTGTTTCAACGTGTTTCTTCATTCTTGAAGAAGAGAGCAAATCGTACAGCAACGACTTACGAAGTAATGAAAGAAACGGGCGTTTCAGATTCGTTAATTCATCAATTTATTCGACAAGGTCGATTAGTGCTAACGAACTTTCCAAACATAAGCTATCCATGCATGCAATGCAACGCTCAGATTCGAGAAGGTAAACTCTGTCATTCATGCTCTCAAGAAATTAGACATGGGTTAGAAAAGCATAATCGTGAGATAATTCGTTCAAATGAAGAGCCGACGCGTCCCACCTATCGTTCTAACGAAAGGAAAAAAGAGTAAAAGTGTGCGGAGTGTTTGCAGATTCTCTATCTATAGACCTATGTTTAAGGTGGACTGTGAAAATGGTCTCAACTTCCTTGCCGATGCTAAAGGTTTAGGCGGAAATTCCGATATAATGAATAGAGATAACGGATACAAATATAAAAAGAGGTGAGAGAGATGAAGATTAACCCGTCGAACTTATTTGGAATAAATCCGTACAAAAAACAATCAGAAAAAACAGAACAGGTCTCTAAAAAGAATCCACAAGATCAGATTCATATTTCATCTGAGGCGAAGAAACTTCAGGGAAATGAACCATCTCCAGAAAGACTTGAAAAATTGGAGAAACTAAAACAGCAAATTAACAGCGGAACATACGAAATTAACGGAAAAGAAATTGCTAAAAGTATTGTAGATTTCTATAAAAAATAAAAGGACTGACATTGATTGAACGTGCAAGAAATTCAAACGATACTAGAAAAACAAGTAACGCTTCACAAAAGTTTGTCTGTTATTGTTAAAGAGAAAACGAACTTTATTATTAAACAAGATGTAAAGGCATTGACGGCTTCTTTGCAAAAAGAGCAATCTCATATAGCTGCTATTTCTGCACTGGAAACAAAACGTATAGAGGCGATGGAAAAAAGCGGACATGCTGCTCACTCCATTGAAGAAATAGCAGGCTCATTCTCTGAGTACTCCATCTTGATACCCTTTCAAAAACAGCTAATAGATATAATTCAAGATATAAAGTATGCAAATGACTTAAACAATCAGCTGCTCACACAGTCTTTGCAGCTGATTCATACCGAACTAGACCTTCTTGTTCCATCGAAACGAGAGGATTCGTTCAATTACACAAAAACAAATAATAGATCGTTTCAGTCCAACTCTATTTTTAATTCGAAGGCATAAAGAACGGAGGAAAGCAGAATGAGTTCAACATTTCATGGTTTGCAGGTGGCTAAACGAGGAATGGATGCCCAACAAGCGGCTCTTTACACAATTGGCCATAACGTATCTAATGCAAATACGCCGGGCTATACGCGTCAGCGAGTAAGTTTAGAAACGTTCCCAGCTTATCCAGCCCCAGGGATGAATCAGACTGGAACTGCGGGCCAAATAGGAATGGGAGTAGAAGCCAGCACGGTAGAGCGAATACGTGATACATTTTTAGATACCCAGTATCGAGATGAAACCATTAAAGTGGGGTATTGGGATGCGCGCGCTGGCGCTCTTGAAAAAATGGAGGAAATTATGAATGAACCTACTGAAGATGGACTTTCAGCTGTTTTTAATCAATTCTTTGAGTCCATTCAAGATGTAGCTTCACACCCTTCAGAAGCAGGAGCCAGGTCTGTTATGATTGAACGAGCTGAAGCAGTAGGCGATACTTTCTCTTATTTATCTACTTCTTTAAAAACGGTTCAAGGTGATTTACAAAACGAGCGTGACGTAGCGGTAACACAAGTGAATTCTTTGTTAGAGCAAATAAGTAATGTGAACCAACAAATACAAAGCGTAGAACCGAATGGCTATTTGCCTAATGATTTGTATGATGAAAGAGATCGGCTGCTAGATGAGATTTCTAAATTTATGCCGGTTTCTTTAGAGTATACAAAAAGCAGCGGGAACGCTTCTGCAACGTCAGAAGGAGTGGTAACGGTTCAGCTTCAAACGTCTCAGGGGGCTATTACTCTTTTAGATGGGAAAATTCATCAAGTAAATGCCATCAGTTTGAAAACAAATCAAGATTCCTATGTGACGGAAATTCATATAGGGGATGAGATACGGAACCCTGAGTCATTTCCTCAAGGAAAACTTAAAGGGTTAATTGAGGCTTCTGGATATATAGATAATAGTGGTAATAAAACAGGTGTTTACGCTTCAATGATTGATGATTTAGATGAAATGGCATATGAATTTGTAAATTGGTTTAATGATAAGCACCAACAAGGTGTCACGCTAGATGGTGATCCTGGTATGTCCTTTTTTAATGAGATTTCTCAGAAAGAAGGGGCTGCAACTGGAATTGTTATTGCTGATAAAATTAAACAAAACACAAACAATATTGCTGCTGCTTCTTCGGCCTCCTCTGGGGATGATGGAACTGGCCGCAAAGGAGATGGAAAAAATGCTCAGCTATTGTCTCAATTTCGTCAAAAGGTGCTTATTAATTCCGGGAATCAAGCTGTTTCCCTAGATGGCTTTTATCAATCTGTTATTGGCCAAATGTCAGTAGATGCCCAACAAGCCAACCGCTTAAAAAGTAATTCAGAAACCCTTCAGGGAGCTGTAGAGCAAAGGCGCCAGTCTACCAGTGCAGTTTCATTAGATGAAGAGATGACCAATATGATTCAGTTTCAGCATGCATATAACGCTAGTGCCCGTATGGTGACTATGATTGATGAAATGCTTGATAAAATTGTAAACGGTCTTGGAACTGGAGGGAGGTAAAGATGCGCGTCACACAAGGAATGTTAGCGGCTAATTCGTTAAAACAGATTAGCAATAGCTATAATAAGCTGGAAACACTTCAAAACCAATTATCGACGGGAAAGAAAATTACTCGTCCTTCTGATGACCCGGTAGTGGCTACTAAAGGAATGGCTTATCGTTCGAATCTTTCTGAAGTAAATCAATATAAACGTAATTTAACAGAAGCACAGTCTTGGTTTGATAGTTCTGAATCAGGACTTGAACAAGTCAATTCCATTCTTCAGCGCACTAAGGAGCTGGTCGTGCAAGGGTTAAACGGTACGAATGAAAGTGATGACCGCCAAGCGATTGCACGTGAAATCGAACAGTTAAAGCTGGATTATATGCAAGTGGGCAATACGCAGGTGGCAGGAAACTATATCTTTAACGGTGTAAATGTAGGAGCACCGCCTATAAGTGAGAATGAAAGCGGTGTGATAGAATCGAAAATTAACCTGGATCCTTTTTCAGTTGAAGTATCAAAAGGTATCCAGCTGAGAGTCAATATTCATCCTGAAAACATTTTTGGACAAGGAGCATTCGACTTAATGAAGAATGTTCAAACAGCTTTTGAACAAAACGATGTAAACTCACTAAAAGATCTCTCTACACAGGTAGACACGCAGCTGTCTACGCTATTAGCGGAGCGATCTGAATTGGGAGCAAGGAGCAATCGGCTTGAGCTGATCGAAAACCGCCTTGATTCACAGGAAATTACGGCTACTAAGATGCTTTCAAATAATGAAGATGCAGATATTGAAAAAGTCATTACGGATTTAACCGTACAAGAAAGCGTGCATCGTGCTGCTTTGGGAGTAGGAGCTCAAATTATTCAGCCTACGCTGCTAGATTTCTTGCGTTAAAAAGTTCCTTCTAAACAGAAGGAGCTTTTTTATAATGAAAAAAGATAACAAGAAAAAATCAATTAGCAAAGGTGTGATGAGATGAAAATTTCAACAAGCTATCATGGAGATATAGAAATAGATAATCAGCAAACACTGACATTCAATCAAGGGATTCCAGGTTTTTTGGAAGAAACTGAGTTCGTTATTTTACCACTTCCAGAAGCCGAAGCTTTCCAAGTTCTGCAGTCTATTCAAACCAAAGAATTAGCTTTTATTATCACGGATCCATTTCAGTTTTTTTTAGATTATGATTTTCACCTAGAACCTCAGGAAATCGAAAAGCTTCAATTACAACAAGCGGAAGATGCAGCTGTTTACGTATTGCTTACGATGTCAGATTCTATGGAAAAGATAACGGCTAATTTGCAGGCTCCTGTTATTATTAATACAAAGCAACAGCTTGCTAAGCAAGTGATTTTAATGAATACAGCTTATGAAACGAAGCACAGGTTATTTGAGTAAGAGGAATAAGATAAGGAGTGAGTCCATGCTTGTTTTAACACGAAAGTTAAATGAAACAATCAAAATAGGTGATGAAATTGAAGTGACCGTCCTTGCAGTTAATGGTGATCAAGTAAAGTTAGGAATTCAAGCTCCAAAATCTGTAGATATTCATAGACAAGAGATTTATGAAGAAATACGTAACGAAAATAAAAGTGCTTCTCAAATTACATTACATGCTATTGATATGCTGAAACAATTACCGAAAAAGAAATAAAACGATCGGGTTGAAAATAATCAAAAATATACGGTATAAATAATATCTAAATCGGGAAAGATAAACATATAGTATTCCCCACTATGTCTTAAGCCTTTCTCTTTAAGAGAAAGGCTTCTTTTTTATCAAAAAAATTGAACTGAATTTCTGTTTTTTTCCTTTTTATCGTGTATCATTAAATTTATTAAGTATAATTCAAATGAATTTAACAAAAGAGGAGAAGAGTAAATGAGTGATGTTCAAGAGTATCATGATTTATTAAAAGAAGCAGAAGATGTAGTTGTCAGCGCTTTAGCTGATACGATGGATTTATATGGGGTCACACCTTCAGTAGGAAGGCTGTATGGCATGCTTTATTTTATGGATGAGCCTGTTACATTAGATCAAATGAGTGAAGAATTGGGTATGAGTAAACCAACGATGAGTACATCCATTCGTTCACTGCAAAATATTGATATGGTCCACAAAGTGTGGAAAAAAGGTGTTCGAAAAGACTTATATGAAGCAGAAAAAGATTTTTCTAAGTCCTTTTTTTCATTTTTCTGTAAGAAGTGGCAAAGAGAAATTTCAGTTAATTTAGAGGCAATCGAAGAAGCGGAAAACAAGCTGCAGATTCTCTTAAATGATGAAGATGTGCCTGAGGAGATCGCAGTAAAAGCAAAGCGTAATTTAGCGCAGATTATAGAGTCCAAACATTATTATCATTTCTTGAAAAAAGTAGTGAAAGTTTTTGACGACCGAAGAATCATCGATATTTTAAATGAAGAATTAGCGAAAGAGTAAATAAAAAAGGCTGTTGAAAAATCAACAGCCTTTTTATCATTTTTATACAGTTAATGGTGTAGCTTCGAAGCAGCGATTATAAATCCATTCGTAACTTTTTACAGTTAAATCACGAGGGTTACCAACTGTTTGTGGATCATTAAATGCTTCTTGAGCTAAGCGAGAAACCGCTTCTTTTGGAACACCTTGTTCTTCTAAAGAAGGGATTTGTACATCTTTAACTAGTTGATATACTTCACGAACAGCTGCTTGAGCTGCTTCTTCAAGCGTTAATTCGTGTGTATTAACTCCTAAAGCTTGAGCTATGCGCGCAAATTTTTCAGGCTCGCCCATCCAGTTATATTCCATTACAGGACCTAGCATTGCTGCTACGCAAGGGCCATGGGCAATTGGATAAATGCCTCCTAATGTTTGAGCCATCGCGTGAGCTGCTCCTGCAGATTCACTTCCATATGAAAGGCCAGCAAGCATAGCTGCATGCGCCATTCCATAGCGTGCTTCGATATCCTGTCCATTTGCAACTGCACGTCGTAAGTATTTTCCAACGTACTCAATAGCCAACAAAGCAACAGAGTCTGTCATTGGTTGTGCAAAATGACATGTATAACATTCAATTGCATGAGCTAATGCGTCAATTCCTGTACCGGCCGTAATATGTGAAGGCATAGATACGTGAAGTTCTGGATCAATAATTGTTAAGTGGGCAGCAATTAAAGGTCCACCTGTATTAAACTTAAACTCACGAACAGGATCCGTAATGACAGCCCATTGTGTGACTTCACTTCCTGTACCCGCAGTTGTAGGAATGGTTGTTAAAGGAGGGATACGTTTTGTTAAAGGTTTTTTTCCTTCAGCTGCTTCATAATCTAAGACGGGAGCATTATGAGCTACTTCTACACCAATAGCTTTTGCCGTATCCATTGAGCTTCCGCCTCCAACAGCTACTAGTCCGTTGCATCCATTTTCTTTGTACATTTTTGTGCCGTTTGCTACCACGTGAATAGAAGGGTTGGCTTCTACTTGATCAAATAGAATAACGTCTACGTCCGCTTCTTTTAAACTAGCGATTACAGGATCTGCTAAACCTACTTTTTTTACACCAGGATCTGTTACTAGTAAAACCTTAGATACACCTAGGTTTTTTACTTCTTCTCCAGTATGCTTAACAGCACCAATTCCATGTTTTACAACCGTTGGCATCTCAAAACTTTTTAAACGTTCCATTCTTTCAAATCGCATAAACATCTTTACATTCCCCCTTGAATTTTATTGAAACCAGCGCATTGGCTGTGGATTTGTATTCGTATAAATATGTTTAATTTCCGTATATTCTTCTAGCCCAATGTGGCTAAGCTCTCTTCCGATCCCAGATTGCTTATAACCTCCCCAAGGAGCCTGCGGGAAGTAGGGATGATAATCGTTAATCCAAGTTGTTCCCATACGGAGTGCTTTCACTACACGTTCAGCTCGATTCATATCACTTGTCCAAACGGCTCCAGCTAATCCATAGATTGTATCGTTAGCAAGTGCCACCGCTTCTTCTTCAGTACTGAAGCGCTCAATGGTCATAATTGGACCAAATGACTCTTCTTGGACAACTTTCATATCTCCATGACAGTCTGTAAAAATAGTTGGTTCAATGAATAAACCTTTTTGTAAAGACTCTTGAGTTGGACGTTTGCCTCCTAAAATAAGGGAAGCACCTTCTTGTTTCCCAAGTTCAATGTAATGTTCCACTTTAGCTAGGTGTTCTTTTGAGATGACGGGTCCCATTTGAGTGGCCTCATCCATGCCGTCTCCTAGCTTAATTTTTTTGGCTTGTTCAATAACTGCTGAAACAAATTTATCGTGAATATCATCTTGAACGAGTAATCTCGCACCAGCTGAACAAACTTGACCGGCATGAAAGAAGACCGCATTTAATGCATAGTCAACCGCAGTGTCAAAGTCAGCGTCAGCAAAGACGATATTCGGATTTTTCCCACCGAGTTCAAGAGCGATTTTTTTAAAGTTGCCTGCGGCAGCCTGCATGACTTTACGTCCAGATACACCGCCGCCTGTAAAGGAAACTAAATCTACTAAGTGACTTTCTGCCATTTCTTGTCCAACGGTCGCACCCGGGCCGAGTACAATGTTAATGACGCCTGATGGAAAGCCAACTCTTTCAAAAATTTTCATCATATGAATAGTTGTTAAAGGGGTGATTTCGCTTGGTTTAATAACAATTGTATTCCCAGCAGCAAGTGCCGGAGCCAATTTCCAAGAGGCTTGCAATAAAGGGTAATTCCAAGGAGTAATTTGGCTGCATACACCTACAGGTTCGCGGACAACGCGGCTAACAGAATCGGGATTAGGTGACTCAATCATCTGTCCACCATCTTTATCTGCTAATCCAGCATAGTATTGAAAGACATCAGCAATTCCATCCATGTCTGCCAGGCTTTCAACGAGGGTTTTTCCAGTATTCAAGGTTTCAAGTTTAGCGAGTTCTTCACGATCATTACGAATTTCTTCCGCTACTTTAAATAGTAAAGAACCTCTTTGGGCCGCTGTAAATTTAGACCATTCACCTGCATCAAAAGCTTTTCTAGCTGCTTCAATAGCTTCTACAGTATCAGCACGATTTCCTTCTGTAACGACAGCGATAACCTCTTGGTTAAAAGGATTTATAATCTCTCTTTTCTCGCCGCTGCGTGCTTCAACCCATTCGCCGTTTATGTGCATTTTTTCAAGCGTAAGTGTTTGTTCCAATAGCATCGACCTCCAAATAATAGAATTTGTTAAATTTATATTTAACGTTCTTAACAATTCGAATTATAGCATCGGTTATTTAATTTAGTCAAACCCAAAAAACCCAAATGTTCAGAATTTATTAGATTATCTTCTCTGGAAGAGACTAATCATTCGGATATTAAGAAAAAATTTAACAAAAAGTAATAAAAAATCACTGATTGCTATGTCCCTTGATACAAAAGGTTTTTTTATGTACGAGCTATGAGAATATTATTCTTTTTTTATATGAAAACACTCAAACTTTTTTGACAATATCCTAAACATTCAGATATATTAACCATAGTACTATATCTGCTTGCATACAAACCTTGAGAAACAAAGGATTTTGAATGTGGAAATTAAGAAAGGAGTTTAGATAGAAGATGAAAATAATTATGAGTTCTTAGCAAAATAATAAAAAAAATAAATTTAAATTATTTTAATATAATTATATAAACGTAATTTCTCCCCTTCGCATTGGTATTTATAATCCAACTATTTATATTTTATTCTGAAAAATCTATTTTTAGGTTTAATTGTATGCTGGTAGGAAAAAGGAATAGAGGACAATTATGTCTTTAGATTTCTTTATCAATTTAAAGGATGTGAGACGATGCAAAATGCTAAAAAGCCATTTCGTTCAGACACACAACAAGCCAGGCCTGAAAAGTCGAATGAGACTTCTGACTTTTCAGGGAAATCAAGCAGGAACAACCGTCTACTAACCCCCTTATGGACAACTATTATAGGATTTTCCATCTTTATGGTTGTCGCATTTATCTATTCTCTCTATAATCCAGATCTCTATTGGCCAGGCCTCATTTTAATGTTCATTATGTATGGTGTTATTTATTTTATTGGTGCTCGAGCCGCTGCAAGTAAAAAAGGAAAATCAGATGATATGCTTGTTGCAGGAAGATCTATGCCGCTATGGATTTCAATGTTCACAATGACCGCCACTTGGGTAGGTGGAGGGTATATTGCTGGAACGGCCGAAACCGTTTATTCCTCAGGGCTGACATGGACTCAAGCGCCATGGTGTTATTCAATCAGCTTGATTTTAGGCGGTATCTTTTTTGCTAGAAAGATGAGAAGGTTTGAGTTTATGACAATGCTCGATCCTCTAGAATCTCGTTTTGGTAAGAAAATGGCTACGGTTCTTTATTTTCCAGCTATACTGGGAGAGCTGTTTTGGAGCGCAGCTATCTTAACTGCTTTAGGAACAACATTCGGTGTGATTTTAGGCCTCAGTTTTTCAATTTCCATCATTCTTTCCGCACTTATTGCCATTGCATACACCGTGATTGGCGGCTTGTGGGCAGTAGCACATACCGATATCTTACAGCTTTCTATTATGTTTTTAGGACTATTTCTGGTGCTTCCCTTTGCATTTTCGAATACGGGAGGGGTGGGAGCCGTTTTTTCTACTTATTCAGAAGGCATGACTGGTTCTCTTCATTTATTTCCTCCAATAAAAGGCTGGGAAGATCCGAAATGGGGAAATACATATTGGCAATGGTGGGATAGCACATTTTTACTTATTTTTGGTGGTATTCCATGGCAGATTTATTTTCAGCGCGTGTTATCTGCTAAAAACGAAAAAGCAGCAATGTGGCTATCTATTACAGCCGGCATCTTTTGCGCGTTAGCGGCCTTGCCTCCAACTTTAATAGGAATGATAGGTTATAGTGCAGACTGGTCTTCATTTGGAGCGTCAAGCCCTGAGAGCGCGTCCATGATTTTAACGTATGTATTTAAATACCTAACGCCCGATTTAGTAGGAGCGATTGCACTTGGAGGACTAGCTGCTGCCGTTATGGCTGCAGTAGCGGCTTCGTTGCTTTCAGCGTCGGGGATGGCAGCCTGGAACGTGTATCGTCCGATTGTAAAACCAAATGCGACACAGGCGCAGTTAGATAAAGTTATTAAACGTTCTATCATTATCATTGGAACGGGAGCAACTCTAATTGCTTTGAACTCTGAGAGTGTCTACTCTTTATGGTATTTATCAGGGGACCTCGTGTATTGTATACTTTTTCCGCAGTTGGTTTGTGCTTTATTCTTTAAAGGAGCTAACTGGTACGGATCTTTGGCTGGGTTTATTGTGTCTCTTGTTCTTCGAATAGGTGGAGGAGAACCGATGCTTCATTTAAAAGCGCTGCTTCCGTATCCGATGATTGAAGACGGAGTGGTCATGTTTCCGTTTCGCACATTTGCGATGGTAGGCGGGTTGTTAACTATTTTTATCGTTTCCTACGCGACGCGACGTATTTGCCCTCCTCAGCCGCTTCGAAATCTTCATCGTGACATATCGGTTGAGAAATAATCAAAAGCAAAATAAAAAAGCCGCATCTGCGGCTTTTTTATTTTGCAATATTTTCTGACTCGGAAAATTGATCGTCAGGTCGCTTGTTGTTTGTTTTTTTGATGAACGAGTATGAAAGAAGAACCACAGCGGTTAATCCAAGAGTTAAGAAAAACTGTGAGCGCATCGAATCAATAAATGCCATTGATAAGAAGATCACTGTAATAATAGCAATTGTTACGTATGTTAAATACGGGAACAACCACATTTTCATCCCTTTAATTGGCTGGTTTGCTCGATTCATTTTCTTACGCAGGCGTAAATGAGAAATAGCGATAGCTAAGTACACAATAAGAGCAATGGCTCCTGATGCATTAACTAAGAATAAAAAGAGTTTATCCGGCGAAACGAAGCTAAAGATAGCACATACATATGCAGCAGCTGTGCTAATCCATACAGCTCTTGCCGGCACGCCTGATTTGCTTACTTTTGCTAAAGCGCGAGGAGCTTGTCCTTTTTGAGCTAATGACAAAATCATTCGTGAGTTCGTGTACAAAGCAGAGTTTAAGCAAGACAAAACGGATACTAATACGACTAAATTCATAATTTGTGCAGCTGCTGGAATATTGACCATTTCTAACATTGTTACATATGGACTTTTTAGTAAATCAGCTGAGTTCCAAGGTAAAAGAGTTACTAAAATAGCAACTGAACCAATATAGAAAATTAAAATTCGCCATACGACACTGCGAATAGCAGTTGTGATAGCTTTTGCTGGGTTTTCTGATTCACTAGCTGCAATAGCCGCAATTTCAGCCCCGAAATAAGAGAAAATAACGGTAATAACTCCCAAAAAGATAGAGTTCGTACCTTTTGGCATAAAGCCTCCGTGGCCCGTTAAATTAGCTAGACCAGGTGAAGATGTACCTGGGATTAATCCGAAAATAATAGCTAAACCGATTCCCATAAAAGCAACGATTGCCACAATTTTAATCATAGCAAACCAATATTCAAATTCTCCAAATGATTTGACAGAGAACAAGTTTGTTAAAGTTAATGCAAAGGTTAAGATTAAGCTCAAAAGCCAAATTGGTACGGAAGGGAGCCATTCATGAACAATTGCTCCTCCTGCAGTGGCTTCAATCGCAATTACAATTAGCCAGAAAAACCAGTAAAGCCATCCGACAGCATAACCTGCCCACGCGCCAATTCCTTGCTGAGCATATGTTGCGAATGAGCCTTTATCTGGGTTTACCATAGCCATTTCACCGAGCATACGCATCAATAGAACGACTAGCAGTCCGGCTGCTGCATATGAAACTACTGCTGCTGGGCCTGTTGCATTAATAACGGATCCGCTTCCTACAAATAAGCCGGCTCCGATAATACCTGCAATGGAAATCATGGAAACGTGACGTTGCTTTAACTTTCCGTGTGATTCTGTTTTGTTTCCCATCGTATTCACTCCTTTAAAATTATCGAAAGACTATTAGAAAATAAAGTAAATTCTGAAAATATAAATAGAAATTCCTCCCCTTACCTTTATAATAAGCAAGAAGTGTGCCAATTATCAAATTCCTATAAAAATCGACTTTAAGTTACTAAAATTGTCGATTTTTAAGTCGGAATAGACTCGATTTATTCATTGTAGACTTATTCGCCGTTTGGGATGTCTGGTATATACGTACATTTTATACAAATTTTCGACATACATCTTATTTATCTTGTATGATAAAAGAGAAATCGGTATTATATTCCAAGAAGAATGTTTGAGAGGGTGCGTGTGTTTGAGAAAATTTATAGCTGTTATTTTTCTATTTATTATCCTTTTAGTTGGGTTGTACTTTTTCGTTAGTCCAGTGAGAAATATTGAAAAACTTGATCAGACTGCTTCATTATCTTCACTGGCACAAGAAAAGTCCGCTCATGCGACGTCGCTAGAACTGAACGGAGGCGCTCCTATTTTAGGATACCGATTAAGCGAGAGCGATGTTAATGATTATTTGCGCAGCTACCTTTACGAAAATGATGAAACGGTTGACGGAGCAGAAGCCGAGTTGCTTCCAAAACATATAAAATTGTATATTAATAAACATGTAGTATCTTTTATGGAATCACAGTTTGTAGTTGACGTAACACCAAATGCCGAAAATGGAAAGCTTGTTTTAAAGGTGAATAGCGTGCATTTAGGAAGAATGCCGATTCCGATGTCTCTTGTATGGGATCGCTTAAATATTGATAAGGATTCTGATGTCACGGTCGATAAAGAAATGAATGAAATTACTCTGCTCAATAATTTGCCAGACTCCATTTCGTTTGAGCAAGCAGATACAACGGATGAATATATAAATTTATCTGCCTCTGTAACCATTGATTCGTTACGAGATATTATAAATCTAGCACCATACCTTATTCCTAAGGATATTCAAAGAAATTTATCCCAGAAACTGAACTTGCTTGGCCAATAATAAAAAGCTCACTTATTGTAGAAAAATAAGTGAGCTTTTTCTATCTTGCATCATTTGACCTATGAAAAAAATGTTTGTTTTACCGATACAAAATAGAGAAGTGTTGAACCTATGAACGAATAAGAAGATTCGAAAAAATACACTCATATTTCATGGCTAACAGTTGATGAATAGATGAATAAAAAAACGGTGGTGATGGTAAGTGGTAAGAGTAAGTGGGTTAGCAAGCGGAATGGATATTGATCAAATCGTCAGTGATTTAATGAAGGCTGAACGTATGCCTATTGATAAAATGAAAAAACAAAAGCAAACGTTAGAGTGGCAGCGAGATGATTATCGCTCTATGAACTTGCTGTTATCAGAATTTAATAATCTCGCTTTTAATATGACCTTGCAGTCTTCTTATTCATCCAAAACGGTATCTTCATCGGATGAAACGAAAGTAAAAGCAGCAGCTACTTCCTCAGCAGCAAATGCCTCTTATACTCTTTCAAACGTGACAATGGCGACTGCTGCGCAGAGTATTAGCACTAGTATTGATTCTAGTATGGATCCGACGAAAAGCTTGTGGTCTCAACGCGGGTCGATGGATTCAAGTGTGTGGACTGAGAAAACAGTGGAACAAGCTGCCATAACATTAAGTGCGGATACTAGTACAGTGAAATTAGCTAAAGGTGCTATTTCTGCTGTAAATCAGAATACAGGCACTTTAAACTCTATATCTGTTACCACGGATGGTACAAGTAAAGAGTATAAAGTGACAATAGGAACAAAGGCGGAAACATTAGGTTCTGATGAAGTCTTCATTAACGAAGACACAGGTGAAATGACATTTGGTACCACACTAACAAGCGGCAGTACAATTGAAGCATTTTCGTATCAGCAAAATGTATTGAAGTTTTCTATTACAACTTATGACAGCAACGGTAAAGCAACGGGTGATAATACAGATGGAAGTACGCCATTTGAATTTGACGGTTCCACCTCATTAAACACCCTTCTCACACAAATCAGCAATTCAAAAGTAGGCATTTCAGCCTTTTTCGATGAAGGAACAAATAAAGTTGTCATGACTCGTAAAGATACAGGAAATTTATCTTCTGCTGATAATGGGGATGGTTCAAACATGGTTTTTTCAGGAGGATTTTTGACGGGCTTTTTACAGCTCGCCGGTGATGCCAAAGGAACAGACGCAAAATTTACGCTAAACGGTCTAGAAACAACTCGTAAGTCCAATACATTTACTACTGGAGGCGTTACCTATACCCTTCAAAACAATTTCACAGGAGATGTGCGCGTTAACGTAAGCAATGATACGCAAAAAGTATTTGATACAATTAAAGATTTCGTGACCAAATACAATGAACTGATTGAAAAGATTAACGGAAAGATTACGGAAGAAAGAGACCGGAACTATCAGCCTTTGACTGATGAAGAAAGAGAAAAACTAATGGATAAACAAGCTGAGCAGTGGGATGTTAAGGCGAAAAGCGGTTTGTTAAAAGGAGACTCAATTTTATCAAGCGGTCTAAACCAAATGCGTTCTAACTGGTATGCCTCTGTATCAGGAGTGAGCGGAGGATTTTCGCAACTAACCGACATTGGCATTTCAACTAGCGCAAACTATAGCGATCGAGGCAAGCTAGTCATAGAAGGCGACGGAACTAAATTAAAAGAAGCAATTGAAAAAGATCCGCAGTCTGTGATGGATTTATTTATGAAAAGTGGAAGTACAACAAGTGAAAAAGGGATTGTACGACGTTTACGAGATACGATTACTCAAACCGTATCCAAAGTTGAGCAGCGCGCTGGCCGTTCAACATGGACAAGTGAACAATTTTTGCTTGGGCGGAATTTAAAAAGCGTAAATAGCCAAATCACTAGTTTTGAAAGCAGGCTCACACAAGTGGAGGACCGGTATTATCGTCAGTTTACAGCAATGGAAAAAGCCATTCAAAATGCAAATGCTCAAAGCGCGCAGTTATCGCAATATTTTAGTTAAGAAGGAGTGAACGTTTATGGCAGCAAATAATCCATATCAAGCGTATCAGCAAGGAGCTGTTCAGACTGCTTCTCCAGGAGAGTTAACGCTTATGCTGTATAACGGGTGTTTAAAATTTATCAAACTTGCACGAACAGGCATACAGGAAAAAAATATTGAGCTGAAAAATACGAATCTGTTAAAAGCACAAAATATTATTCAAGAATTAATGATTACCCTTGATACAAACGTGCAAGTTGCTAAGTCTATGATGGCTATGTATGACTATATTAACCAGTGTTTAATTGAAGCAAATACAAAAAATGACACAGCAAGCTTGGATGAAGCGGAACAATACGTAACAGAATTCCGCGATACATGGAAGCAAGTTGTGCAGCTTCACCGCCAGCAAGTCCATGGAAGCGGCGGTCAAGCATAAATATGATTAACGACCTATATCAGCTAACTGATGAGATTTATCGGCTTATTCAAACATTTTCTGACAAAAATCGAGAAGAAGGCATTCAAAAGTTAGAGTATCTTCTATTAAAAAGACGTGACCTCATAGAGAAACTGCCGCCAAAAAGTAGGGATAATGAATCGATTGGTAAGAAAATTGTCGAAATGAATAAGGAAATTGATCAAAAGCTCATCTTAATTCGGCATCAAATTATGGTAGATCTCCGTTTGCTGAAAGCGAAAAAAAAGCATAGTAACAGCTATGTAAACCCTTACGAAACAAAAACGTTTGATGGAATGTTTTATGATAAAAAAAATTAATCCTGCGTAAAAAAATACAACCCTTCTTCTTATGAAGAAGGTCTATTTTTTTGGTTTTTTCATAAACTTTTCTCAGGTTCCATAAATTTTCACTAAATTTTCAAAAAATTTTAATAGTTTAGGAAGGGATTGTGTCGGGTATTGTAGAATTGTAGAGGTATAGCAATGGATTAAAGGAGGAGTTCGAACATGATGTATAACATTCGCGGTGAAAACATTGAGGTGACTCCAGCAATTAGGGAATACGTAGAGAAAAAGCTTGGTAAGTTAGAGCGTTATTTCGACGAAACACCAACTGCTGACGTAAATGTAAACTTAAAAGTCTACAATAACGATCAAAAAATAGAAGTCACAATCCCAATGAATGATCTCGTATTGAGAGCTGAAGAGACACACAGTGATTTATACGCAGCTGTCGATCTTGTCCTAGATAAATTAGAGCGTCAAATTCGTAAACATAAAACAAAAGTAAATCGAAAAATGCGTGAAAAAGGCGCTGAGAAGTATCTGTTCGCAGCATTAGAAAGTGAAGCGAACGTAGCAGTTGCAACTGAAGAAGATGAATTAGAGCTAGTTCGTACAAAACGATTTAACTTAAAGCCAATGGATAGTGAAGAGGCTATTTTGCAAATGAATATGTTAGGACATAGTTTCTTTGTGTTTACAAACGCTGAGACCAACATTACAAACGTTGTATATCGAAGAAAAGATGGACGATATGGATTGATTGAACCAAACTAAGATTATAGGCTCTCTTAAACAAGAGCAGTAAAGTAAAAGCAGCGTGCCTCCGCACGCTGCTTTTTAGCTGCTTAAAAAAATAGTTCCATCACTACATAGCGCGTAGAAGATTTGGTGAATACACGCGTGGTTTCTTTCATGTTGAATGCCTGATAAAAAGAGACTTTATTTTCTCGTGCGTTACACCAGATCTTTCGTACCCCAAGGTTCTTAGCTTTGAGAAAAACCTCCTTTAGTAGACGACTGCCATATCCTTTTCCTTGTTCTTCTTTGAGAGTAGCAAATTTTCGAAATTGAGCTTCATTACCTGTTATAAATAAGGAAACAACTGATTTTAACTCTCCTTCTTCAAACAGTCCATAGTGAATGCCTAATGGCTCATCTTTCAGCTGAATATAACTGAAATCTTTATCAGGCCACATGACGGTATGTCGGACTTCCCAAGCTTGTTCTTTTGTAATCGATTGAACATTCATTCTACATTCCCCTTTTTTATTGTAAGAGTGAGGCAGGGGAAATCACAATAGAAAATAACTTGTTAATAGAGTAGTACTAGTAAAGAGACAGACGAAAAAGGGTACAAGTTGCTACTTGTTTAGCTGCAATGTTACAATTTTACTCAGAATGTTTTATAATGAAAGATACAGATATGAATGAAAATAGTATAAAATGTACTGATTATAAATAGAGGAGCGTTTTAATATGCTTGGATTATTTAAAAAAGTGTTTGACGGCAATCAGCGCCAAATCGGCCGTTTAGAAAAAATGGCGGACCAAATTGATGCGTTAGGTCCTGAAATAGCGTCTTTAACAGACGATCAGCTTCGTGAAAAAACGGCTGAATTTCAACAACGCTACCAAAATGGCGAATCGCTCGATAACCTATTAGATGAAGCTTTTGCGGTTGTACGTGAAGCAGCGAAACGTGTGTTAGGCATGTATCCGTACAAAGTTCAGCTAATGGGGGGTATTTCTCTGCATGAAGGGAATATCTCGGAAATGAAAACGGGTGAAGGTAAAACGTTGACAGCTACTATGCCTGTATACTTAAACGCCATTACAGGAAAAGGTGTACATGTAGTAACAGTCAATGAATACTTAGCGAGCCGTGATGCTAGTGAAATGGGTCGTTTATATGAATTCCTAGGCTTGAAAGTAGGTTTAAATTTAAACCATTTAACGCGTGAAGAAAAGCAAGAAGCATATGCAGCGGATATTACGTATAGTACAAATAATGAACTCGGATTTGACTATTTACGTGATAACATGGTGCTTTACAAAGAACAAATGGTTCAACGTCCGCTTCATTTTGCCGTAATCGATGAAGTTGACTCTATCTTAATTGATGAAGCACGTACGCCGCTTATTATATCCGGCAGCGCGCAGAAATCGACTGCTCTTTATATTCAAGCTAATGCATTCGTTCGCACGCTTGATAAAGAAACCGATTTTACTTTTGATATCAAAACAAAAAGCGTTCAGCTAACCGAAGAAGGTATGTCAAAAGCAGAGCGCGCATTTGGCATTGAAAACTTATTTGATATTTCACACGTAGCGCTAAACCATCACATCAACCAAGCGCTTAAAGCACATGTAACGATGCAAAATGATGTGGATTACGTAATTGATGAAGATCAGGTCGTAATCGTTGACCAATTTACTGGTCGTTTAATGAAAGGAAGACGTTTTAGCGACGGCTTGCATCAAGCTATCGAAGCTAAAGAGAATGTTGAGATTCAAAATGAAAGCATGACGTTAGCTACGATCACATTCCAAAACTACTTCCGTATGTATGAAAAATTATCAGGTATGACGGGTACAGCTAAAACGGAAGAAGAAGAATTCCGTAATATTTACAATATGCACGTTGTTGTTATTCCGACAAACAAGCCAATTTCACGTGATGATAAAGCAGATTTAATTTATAAGTCAATGGAAGGCAAGTTTAATGCGGTAGTAGAAGATATTGCCGAGCGCCACGCAAAAGGACAGCCTGTTCTTGTTGGTACAGTTGCGATTGAAACATCTGAAATTTTATCAGCTTTATTAAAGAAAAAAGGCATTCCCCATCACGTTTTAAATGCAAAACAGCATGAGCGTGAAGCGGATATTATCGAAAATGCGGGTCACAAAGGTGCGGTAACAATCGCAACAAATATGGCCGGTCGTGGTACGGATATCAAACTAGGTGAAGGTGTCGTTGAAGCTGGAGGCCTTGCTGTAATTGGTACAGAGCGTCATGAATCACGCCGTATTGATAATCAGCTTCGCGGACGTGCTGGACGTCAAGGGGATCCAGGGGTATCTCAATTCTATCTATCCATGGAAGATGAATTAATGCGCCGATTTGGTTCAGATAATATGATGGCAATGATGGATCGCCTTGGTATGGATGACTCACAGCCAATTCAAAGTAAAATTGTAACAAGAGCTGTTGAATCCGCTCAAAAACGCGTTGAAGGTAATAACTTTGATGCGCGTAAACAATTGCTTCAATATGATGACGTGCTTCGTCAACAGCGTGAAGTTATTTACAAACAGCGCTTTGAAGTACTTGATTCAGACAACCTGCGTGCGATTGTAGAACGTATGATTGAATCAACTCTACAGCGTGTGGTTGAAGTAAACACACCGCGTGAAGAATTAGAAGAAGAATGGAATTTACAAGCGATTATTGATTACGTAAATGCTAATGTTCTTGAGGAAGGTGAAGTCACAGAAGAAGATCTTCGCCGTAAAGAGCCTGAAGAAATGGTAGAACTGCTGGTAGATCATGCAAAAGCTCGTTATAATGAAAAAGAAGAGCAGCTCCCTGAAGAACAAATGCGTGAATTTGAAAAAGTTGTTGTTCTTAGAGCAGTTGATTCTAAATGGATGGATCATATCGATACGATGGATCAGCTTCGCCAAGGTATCCACCTTCGTGCGTACGGCCAAACAGATCCTCTTCGCGAATACCAAATGGAAGGTTTTGCGATGTTTGAAAATATGATTGCAAGCATTGAAGAAGAAGTGACGAAGTATATCATGAAAGCAGAAATTAACAACAACCTTGAGCGTCAAGAGGTAGCGCAAGGTCAGGCGGCTGTTCATCCAAAAGAAGGAGACGCGCCGGCTAAGAAGAAGCCAAAAGTAAATGCAATAGAAGTTGGCCGAAATGATCCTTGTATCTGCGGAAGTGGCAAAAAGTATAAAAACTGCTGCGGTAAAGAATCATAAAGTAAGAGTCAATTAGTATAGAATGAATTAGTACAGGAAGGAAATGAGTCTTCTCATTTCCTTCCTGTGCGTCAAAAATAAAATAGAGGTGTTCAACTCATGGATTTAGTAGAAATTAAGCAAGAACTTGACAAAACAGCTAAGCGATTAGCGGACTTTAGGGGGTCTCTTTGACCTCGATACAAAACAAGCTCGTATCGATGAATTAGATGAGACTATGGCTGATCCAAATTTTTGGAATGACCAGCAGGCAGCTCAGACTGTTATTAATGAAGCCAATGGTTTGAAAGATGCAGTAAATCAATTTAACCACTTGGATGAAACATATGAAAATTTGCAAGTGTCTCATGAACTTGTAAAAGAAGAATACGATGAAGATTTAGCAGAAGAACTAGTTAGTGAATTAAAAGAGCTTATATCAGGCATGAATGACTTTGAATTACAGCTGCTTTTAAGCGAGCCGTATGATAAAAATAATGCCATTTTAGAACTGCACCCAGGTGCTGGTGGAACAGAATCACAGGATTGGGGTTCAATGTTACTACGTATGTATACGCGCTGGGCGGAGAAAAAAGGTTTCAAAGTAGAAACGCTTGATTACTTACCTGGAGATGAAGCTGGTATTAAAAGTGTAACGCTTTTAATTAAAGGTCATAATGCGTACGGGTATTTAAAAGCTGAAAAAGGCGTTCATCGTCTCGTTCGTATTTCTCCGTTTGATTCATCAGGCCGTCGTCATACATCATTCGTATCGTGCGACATAATGCCGGAATTTAATGATGAAATTTCAATTGATATTCGTACGGAAGATTTGAAGGTTGATACGTATCGTGCAAGTGGTGCGGGAGGTCAGCATATCAATACAACAGATTCAGCTGTTCGTATTACTCACCTCCCAACTAATGTAGTCGTATCTTGTCAGACGGAACGTTCACAAATTAAAAACCGTGAGCAAGCAATGAAGATGTTAAAATCTAAGCTGTATCAATTAGAAATTGAAAAGCAGCAAGAACAGCTAGCTGAAATTCGCGGAGAACAAAAAGATATTGGATGGGGAAGTCAAATTCGTTCGTACGTATTCCATCCGTATTCATTAGTAAAAGATCACCGCACAAATACGGAAGTCGGAAACACGCAAAGCGTAATGGATGGAGATCTAGATCCGTTTATCGATGCGTATTTACGTTCTCATATTTAATTAAGAGGCAGCATACTTAGGTATGCTGCCTTTTTTTAGTTGTTGAACTTTGTAAAATTTGGATGAAGAAAAACGAGCGTAAAGAACTATTGTTAAAAAGAAAATTAAGAAAATATAGAAATTTAAAGGTTGCTGTCGTCAGTTCACTTATTTTGTCAATGAAATAAAATGGTTAAAAATACCTGTTTTGCAGTAAGTGCTTCTTTACAATCTTTTATATTCCTTTTACAAACAGTATTTATAATTTGAGTTAAATCATGAGGAAGGGGCATGTGCAGTGGAAAATAAATCGTTAAACGAATTAATAGAGCAAGTGAAACAAAATAGCTTTTCTTCGAGTAAAGGGTTTGATAGACGGCGTTTTTTACAAGGAGCTGGAAAAGTAGCGGGAGTATCACTTGGCTTAACAATTGCTCAGTCTGTTGGTTTAAATGCAGTAGAAGTTTCAGCTGCAGCGCCTAAATTTTCAAGTTATCCGTTCACTCTAGGCGTCGCATCAGGAGACCCTTTAGCAGATAGCATTGTTCTTTGGACAAGATTAGCACCAGACCCGTTGAATGGCGGGGGAATGCCTAATCAACCTATTCCAGTAAAATGGGAGCTTAGTGAAGATGAAGACTTTCATCGAATTGTCAAACGAGGAACAGAAGTGGCTAGACCTGAACTTGCTCATTCGGTTCACGTTGATGTAAAAGGATTGAAGCCGAGTCATATTTATTATTATCGATTTAAAAGCGGCCATGAGTTAAGCCCGGTTGGAAAAACAAAAACACTTCCTTCAGCAAATGAAGAAGTAGCCAGTATGACGTTTGCATTTGCTTCGTGTCAGCAATATGAACATGGGTACTTTACAGCCTATGAGCATATGGTTAAAGAACAATTAGATTTTGTCGTTCATTTGGGCGATTACATCTATGAATATGGACCAAACGAGTACGTGGCTGCAAGCGGAAACGTTCGTACTCACAGCAGCGCAGAAATTCAAACGCTGCAAGATTATCGAAACAGGCATGCTCAGTACAGGGCAGATGCCAATTTGAAGTCTGCTCACGCTGTTTTTCCATGGATTGTGACGTGGGATGACCATGAAGTAGAAAACAATTATGCAAATGTAATTCCTGAAAAAGGCCAATCAGTAGAAGCATTTATTCAACGCCGTGCGGCAGCTTATCAAGCTTATTACGAACACATGCCTTTGCGTCAAACATCCTTGCCTCACGGAGCGGATATGAGATTATATCGTGACTTTTCATATGGGAAATTAGCTTCTTTTCAAGTGTTGGATACGCGTCAATACAGAGACGATCAAGCAAACGGAGACGGAACAAAGCCACAAACGCCAGAATCTCTTGATCCCAAACGTACGCTATTGGGGAATGAACAAGAAAAATGGCTGTTTACTAATCTTGAAAAGTCAGCGTGTCATTGGAACGTACTGGCTCAACAAATTTTCTTTGCGCCAAGAAAATTTGGAACGGCTGCTAAGCCTACATACAGCATGGATGCATGGGATGGGTATACGGCGAATCGTCAGCGCGTCATTGATTTTATTGAAAAGAAAAAGTTGGACAACGTCATTGTACTAACTGGAGATGTACACGCTAACTGGGCTTCTAACTTATACGCGGATTTTGCTAACCTTAATTCAAGAGTTATTGGTGCAGAGTTCATCGGCACCTCCATCACTTCCGGAGGGAACGGAGCAGATAAACGAGCAGACACGGATAAAATTTTAAGTCAAAATCCACACCTCACATTTTTTAATGATTATAGAGGATATGTAAGGTGTACGGTAACTCCTGATATATGGCAAGCCGATTATCGCGTTGTGCCTTTTGTAACAGAGCCTGGTGCAGAAATTTCAACTCGAGCTTCCTTTCAATATAAAAAAGATGGAAAAGGTATGACGGAAGTTGAAGTAAATAACGTGCCGCGTGGACTAAAGATTTCTAAGGAAGTAGAGGAAGATCGTATGCGGGCACACGGGAAAGCACATGAAAAACAAGAGTTGAAAAAGAAAGAAAAAGTTCAGCAGTAAACTAAGTAAGAAAAAGGAGGTCAAGTATGTTTTCTAATATTGGAATCCCTGGTTTGGTTATTATTTTAGTCATTGCGTTAATAATTTTTGGACCGTCTAAGCTGCCGGAAGTTGGACGAGCGTTTGGACGAACATTAACTGAATTTAAAGGAGCAGCAAAAGGGCTCGTATCAGATGATGAAAGTGTTAAAGAAAAGCAGACCGCAACCGTTTCTGAACAAAAAGGGAATGAATCCACATCGTAAGTAAGGAAATAGACGAGGAAACTCGTCTATTTCTACTTGTGAGAAAGGAGAGAAAGACAATGGGAGAAATGAGCTTGATGGAGCACCTTGAAGAATTGCGTGTTCGTATTATTAAAACACTTTGTGCATTTGTAGTTTTACTTATTGTCAGTTTTGTATTTGTGCAAGATATTTATCAGTGGCTAGTAAAAGATTTGGACGGCAAGCTTGCGGTACTTGGACCAAGTGAAATCGTATGGATTTATATGATGATTGCATTTGTTTTTGCGCTTGCTTTTACACTTCCAGTAGCTGCTTATCAAGTATTTCGGTTTGTTTCACCTGGTTTAAAAAAGGAAGAATATAAGGTTCTGATTACCTTCATTCCATTCTTTTTTCTTTTGTTTGTAAGCGGGCTGGGGTTTGGTTATTTTGTTTTATTTCCAATGGTTTTAGCATTTTTAACGGGCTTGTCGAATGATCAGTTTTCACTGATGTTTACGGCTGAGCATTATTTTCGTTTTATGCTTAATCTTTGTTTACCGTTTGGGTTTTTATTTGAAATGCCTTTAGTTGTTCTATTCTTAACGCGCCTAGGGGTTCTAAATCCATTAAGGTTAGCTAGAGCAAGGAAGCTATCATATTTTGCTTTAATTGTGATATCCGTACTTATTACTCCTCCTGATTTTATTTCGGATATTTTAGTCATTGTTCCGCTTCTGCTTTTATATGAGCTCAGTGTGACAATTTCACGCGTAGTATACAAAAAACGTTTAGGAAACGAATCAATTGCTTAATCGTATACATAAGTGTGATGAGAGAATTCATGAAATTGAAACAAAGTCCTTGTAAACAGAGTGTTTTAAACATTCTGGAGTAGGTTATAATAGAGTGAAAACTCTACAGCAAGGGGGAGAAGGCTTGAAAAAAGTATTACTGACGTTAACAATCGGTCTAGCGCTTGTTTTGTCTGCGTGCGGCGGAGGAAGCTCTAAAAATGAATCTGCTGGTGAATCTTCAGCGAGTGCAGAAGACATTGTGAAGAAAAACTGTACAGGCTGTCACGGAGTAGATTTAGGAGGAGCGAATGGGCCAAGCTTGCAGCATGTAGGCAGCAAGCACTCAGAAGCTGAAATTGAAAACATTATTAACAATGGTCAAGGCGGTATGCCAAAAGGACTAATCAATGAAGAAGATGCAAAAAAAGTTGCTGCTTGGCTGGCAAAGAAAAAATAAGACGGGTATCCGTCTTATTTTTGTGTTAAAGCTGCTTTAATTCTTGGTTTAAGACAATGGCTTGCTTTTGAGCTTTGACATCTTTTGCTATGTCTCCAGGTGCATTTGCTTCTCCAATGATGTATCCGCTAAAGGAAGAGCCAATAAAATCGACAATGTATTGAAATTGCATAATAAGAGGAAGAGCTTTTATAGATGCACCTGTGCCCCCCACTACTAATACATACACGCGCTTATTTTTCATTTGTTCTTTAAAGTTGATTGTCGAATCTCTAAGACTTTCAGACCAACGATCCACAAAGTTCTTCATTAATCCGCTCATACCGTACCAGTAAAGAGGCGTAACAAATAAAATAGTGTCGTGCGCTGCCATCTTTTTCGCTATATCATAATAATCATCTTGTTGATTGGTAAATCCAAGTTCATCGTGACGCATATCAGTAATAGGGTTAATGGTATGCCGGCGCAAGTAAACTTCTTCCGTATTGATATCTTTTAACACTACTTTAGCTAATTCCTCCGTATTTCCGTTTTCTCGTGAACTTCCATAAATGGTGATCATGTTATCTCTCCTCATCGTTTTTCTTATTTATCATACCTTGTTTGTGAAAAAAGTAGACATGAATGTGCTTTGTCTAACGATATTCGTAAAAAAATGCACAGCAAAAACAACAGAATTAAAAATAAGGATAAATTCTCATACCTTGCTAAAAATATCCTACTTATGTCATATTTGAAATAAAAATGTAATATTTTTGGGGCTTATTTTCACGAAGAGTGATGTTATAATGAGAAAGCGCGTGAGAAGAGTCGAATTTTTGGTTTGAATTGTAGAGTTTTGTCGTATTTTGACAAGTTTTACATAGTATTAAAATAACACACTTGATTAGGTGATTACTTATGATTGAAATGCAAAATGTATATAAAACGTATCCGAACGGTGTAAAAGCAATCAATGGCATTAGCATCAAGATTAATCAAGGTGAGTTTGCTTATATCGTAGGACCAAGTGGAGCAGGAAAATCCACTTTTATTAAAATGATGTATCGTGAAGAAAAGCCTTCTTCAGGAAATATCATTGTAAACGGTGCAAATGTAGCAAAAATAAAAGATAGCAAAGTTCCTATCTTTAGACGTCATATTGGTGTAGTCTTTCAAGATTTCAAGCTGCTTCCAAAATTAACGGTCTATGAAAACATTGCTTTTGCACTAGAAGTAATTGAGCAAAGTCCCGAAGAAATTAAAAAGCGAGTGCTAAAGGTGCTAGAGCTTGTTAAGTTAAAGGGTAAAATGGATTCTTTCCCTGATGAACTATCTGGAGGAGAGCAGCAGCGTGTGTCTATTGCGCGTTCAATTGTGAATAGTCCTAAGGTTGTCATCGCCGACGAACCGACAGGGAATCTTGATCCGGAGACTTCGTGGGAAATTATGGATATCTTTGAGGAGATTAATAAACGCGGTACGACTATTTTAATGGCAACGCATAACCGTGAAATTGTAAATACAATTCGAAAGCGCGTAATTGCGATTGAAAATGGAAATGTTGTGCGCGATGAAGTAAGAGGTGAATACGGATATGAAGGCTAGGACATTCGGTCGCCACTTACGTGAAGGATCTAAAAGTTTAGGAAGAAACGGCTGGATGACATTCGCATCTGCAAGTGCTGTTACCGTGACGCTCTTGCTTGTAGGCGTATTTTTTATGTTGATGATGAATTTAAACCACATTGCCAAATTGATTGAAAATGATGTGGAAATTCGCGTTCACGTTGATGCTGCAGCTACAGCAGAGGATCGAAAAGCAATGAAAGAAAAGCTAGATGCAATTAAGCAAGTTGATACGGTGACGTTTTCTTCTAAAGATAAAGAGTTAAAAGATTTAATTAATAGTATGGGTGATGAAGGACAAGCTTTTGAACCGTTTGAACAGCAAAACCCATTAAATGATGTATTTGTTGTTAAAACAAAAGAGCCGACTGATGTCGCAAAAGTAGCTAAACAAATTGAGAAATATCCGTATGCAGCAAAAGTTCAATACGGACAAGATCAAGTTGAAAAGTTATTTAAAGTGCTGAAAGTAGCTCGTAATATCGGAGTAGTGCTGA
Source organism: Priestia sp. 10L35 (assembly GCF_056395685.1). Classification (NCBI taxonomy): domain Bacteria; kingdom Bacillati; phylum Bacillota; class Bacilli; order Caryophanales; family Bacillaceae; genus Priestia; species Priestia sp. 10L35. The sequence goes on from NZ_JBFTKA010000006.1 coordinate 211,404, forward strand.
TTTTAGGGCTTCTATTTACAGCAATGTTCCTAATTTCAAATACAATTAAAATTACGATTGTAGCTCGCCGTGAAGAGATTGAAATTATGCGCTTAGTTGGAGCCACGAACTCCTTTATTCGCTGGCCGTTCTTTATTGAAGGTCTGTTTTTAGGAGTGCTTGGTTCTATTGTGCCAATTGCAGTTATTATCGGTGTGTACAGCGTTTTATATAATGAAGTTCAACCTAAGTTTGATGGATTCTTTGAACTTTTACCTGCCTTTCCATTCGTGCTTCAAGTGTCGCTATTATTACTAGTGATCGGCGGTCTAATTGGGATGTGGGGAAGTACATTATCCATCCGTAAGTTCTTGCGAAAATAAGAATAGATTTTTAACATAATAGATTACAACAACCTCACATTTGATGTTTATCAAATGTGAGGTTGTTGTGTAATTACACATAAAAATAGAAAAAAATGCTAATGGGGGTCTTGCTAATGCCCGTTTATACGGGGAAATATGTGCAGATGGGGAGAAACAAATGACACGTAAGACATTAGTAATGACAGCAGCAGTTTTAGTTGGACTAAGTGCGGTTTGGATAGGTGATGAAAAAATTGCTTATGCACAAAGTGCCAGCACTACTAAACTCAGTGATTTAGAGAAAAAAAGTGATGATGTGAACCAAAATATTAATCAAAATAAAGAGAAATTAAAAGAGGTTCAAGAAAAGCAAAAAAACGAAGAAGCTGAGATCGCGCGCTTGGATTCAGAAGTCGGACAAACGAATGCAGATATCCGCAGCCGTGAATCTGAAGTAGAAAAAGCAAAGCAAGACATCGAGAAGCTGAAAAGCGAGATTGACGTTGTAAAAAAAAGAATTGAAAAACGAAATGAGCTATTAAAAAAACGTGCTCGTGCTTTACAAGAAAATGGCGGGTCTGTGGATTACATAGATGTACTGCTAGGCTCTGAAAGCTTCGGAGACTTTATTAGCAGAGTGAGTGCGGTTTCGACAATTGTAGAGGCTGACCGTGATTTGTTAATGCAGCATGAAGCCGATAAAAAGGCAAAAGAAGAGAAAGAAACAAAAGTTCAAAACAAGCTAACGGAAGTAAGTCAAGCGCTTGAAGAACTTAAAAATCTTCGTGCGCAGCTGCAAAAACAAGTGGATGAAAAGAATCAGCTCATGCAAACGCTCAAAGATCAGGAAAAAGAATTTAATGAAGAAGCCGTTGGATTAGAAGAGCAAGCTTCTATTTTAGCTGATCAAAAAAATGCAGCACAAGCTCAACAGCAAGAAATTGAAAAAGCCGGGGCAACAGAGGAGGCACCCCCTGTTACAAGCGGGTCGTTTATGAGGCCGGCAAAGGGCCCGGTAACATCTCATTTTGGGTATCGAGAAACGTTTGGAAGAGGACACTACGGTATTGATATTGGAAAGCGAGGAGAAAGTGTGCCAGTTGTAGCCGCGGCAAGCGGAAAGGTAATTAGAGCATATCATTCTTCTTCTTTTGGTAATGCCGTATTTATTCGTCACAATGTAGAAGGTCAGACGTGGGTTACAGTTTATGCTCATTTAGAGAGCTACAGCGTCTCAAGCGGTCAATCTATCAATAAAGGTCAACAATTAGGTTATATAGGGAACACAGGACGTTCGTTTGGTGCTCACCTGCATTTTGAATTGCATAAAGGCGATTGGAAAGGTAAAAGTTCCGCTGTAAACCCTGAAAGTTATATTAAATTTTAAGTTCCTAGCATACGTGGTACAAGCTCAACATATAGTTTAACAAAAAGGCATCGCACTTGATTTGTGTGGTGCCTTTTGCTACAAATAACACATGCATCCTTTTTATTACATAGTTTTGGTTGTATCTATTATAATAAGAAGAGATGGCTTAAGGTTGAGGAGGATGAAAGAACTTGAATCGGAAAATCGTTGCACTATTAATGGCACTCTCCTTAGTTGTTGGAGCAGCAGGTACATATTTTGGCATTCAGTATGCAAATGCTGGAACGGTCAGTACCCCCCTTACAACTTCTTCAAATGATAGTAAAGTGGAAAAGGAAGAGCTAGACAAAATCAAGCAAGCTTATGAACTGATATCTTCAAAATATTACAAAGATGTAGATGACAAAAAATTATTAGATGGCGCAATCCAAGGAATGGTACAAACCTTAGGAGACCCTCACTCATCTTACATGGATAAGAAAACGGCACAGCAATTCACGCAGTCTCTTGATTCATCGTTTGAGGGAATTGGCGCTGAAGTAAGCATGGTAGATGGAAAAGTAACAATCGTAGCTCCGTTTAAACAATCTCCTGCGGAAAAAGCAGGATTAAAACCAAATGATCAGATTTTAAAGATCGATGGTAAAAGTATCGCGGGTCTGGAATTGAATGAAGCAGTATTAAAAATTCGCGGTAAAAAAGGCTCTACCGTGACATTAGATGTTCAACGACCGGGCGTGAAAGAAACGATGAAAGTAAAAGTTGTAAGAGATGAGATTCCAATTGAAACCGTCTATTCTTCTGTTAAAAATGTAAACAATAAAAAAATTGGCTACATGGAAATTACGTCATTCTCTGAATCAACGGGAGACGAATTTACGAAACAGTTGAAAAAACTTGAAAATAAAAATATTGATGGCTTAGTTCTAGACGTTCGGGGAAATCCTGGTGGCTATTTAACGAGCGTTGAAAAAATGCTTGATAAATTAGTAACGAATAAAAAGCCATATATCCAAATTGAAGATCGTAACGGTGAACGTCAAAAAGTGGTTTCTTCAATGAAAAAGCAAAAGGATTATCCAATTGTGGCCTTGATTGATGGAGGAAGTGCATCCGCTTCTGAAATTCTTGCCGGGGCATTAAAAGAAGCAGGAGGATACAAGCTAGTCGGTGAAAAATCCTATGGAAAAGGAACCGTTCAACAAGCTGTTCCAATGGAAGACGGCAGTAATTTAAAATTAACGTTCTATAAATGGCTAACGCCTGATGGAAACTGGATTAACGAAAAAGGTATAAAACCAACAGTAGAAGTCAAGCAGCCGGATTATTATTATGCAAATCCAATTCAAGTTGATAAAAAGCCATTAACACGTGATATGACAGGTGACCAAGTGAAGAATGCTCAAGTGATGCTAAAAGGCCTTGGCTTTGAACCTGGACGTACAGACGGATATTTTAGTAAAGAGACAGAAACAGCTGTAACTGCATTCCAAAAAGCCAATAAGCAAAAAGCTACAGGTGAAATCGATGAAGATACAGCAGCGCTTTTACAAACAAAACTTCTAGAAAAAATTAAATCAAAAGATGAAGATCGTCAGCTTCAAACGGCTTTAAAGCTAGCTAGTCAATAAGAAGTAGAAAAAGTTCCGTGCTTTTCCAAAGCACGGAACTTTTTTAGTAAAAACAACATTGTCGGTTAGTGATGCATTTTGATAAAATAAAGAAGCCTATGTTACATAACAATCAATCGTAAATGTTGTAATAAAAATGTGAAAAATTACAGGTGGTGAAAAAATGGATTTTGCATTAGAGCTCTTAAAAGGTATCGGGCGTTTGTTTTTACATCCGCTAACTTATCTATTTCTGCTCGTCTCGTTTTTTGTAGGTCTTTCTCGCGTCAAGAGAGAGCGTCAGAATTTTCATGTTCGCGTGTTTGATTTTATTTTAGAAGCAAAATATTTATTTTTTCCAGGTATCATTATTGGGTTGATTTTATCCGTTGTTACCGTGTTGCTAGGTGTCTATGTATCTATAGGAATGATTGTACTTGTAGCTGTTTTAACTTTTATCATAAGCGGCCCTTGGACGTTTAAATGGCTTTCTCCTTCTTACACCGTAGGACTGGCTGTGCTTGCAACCTTGCTTATTCCGGCATCTGGTTTCGGTGAAGGATTTATTCAAACGTGGTCTGTGCAAGCTCATAACGCAGATTTACCTTCTCTGACTATTTTAATGTCTCTGCTTGTATTAGCAGAAGGATATTTAATTTGGAAATTTGGAGCAAAAGGTACGTCTCCAGCCATTGTGAAAAGTAAAAGAGGGCAGGAAATTGGAGCTCATTACTCTCAAAAATTATGGGTTGTCCCGCTTTTTGTCTTAATTCCAGGCAGCGCCATTACGTCTGTGTTTCCATGGTGGCCTGTGTTATCTATTGACGGAACATCATTTAGCCTGTTTTTTGTTCCTTTTGCTATCGGTTTTTATCAGCGAATTCAAAGTATGGTGCCGTTTAAATCTATTGAATTTACTGGTAAGCGTGTATTAGCATTAGGCGTGGGATTAACGATCATTACGATTGCTGCTATTTTTTATCCTCTTGCCGCTGTAGCTGTTGTTATTCTAGCGATCATAGGAAGAGAGTGGATTCGTTTGCAGCAGCGTCGAAGCGATGAAAAAGCGCCCGCACTGTTTACTAAGCGTACACAAGGTTTGGTTGTATTAGGAATCATCCCTCATTCTCCGGCAGAGAAAATGGGTTTGAAAGTAGGAGAAGTGATTATTAAGGTAAATGGAATCGCTGTATCTGAAGTCCATAAATTTTATGAAGCATTACAAGTTAATAACCGTGCTTTTTGTAAGCTGGAAGTTATTGACGAAAATGGAGAAGTTCGCTTTACTCAGCGAGCATTGTATGACAACGAACATCATGAACTAGGTATTTTGTTTGTACACAATTATACAAAACGTGATTCACAAGCTGGTTAAAAGACGGATAAAAAGGAGAAATGTTTGTGGAAGTCAAAACGATTGCCGCAGTTTTTCTACCCGCCATATTGCTTGTTCTGTTTGCTAGAGTAACATATAACTTATATGTTGCCACAGCGCTGACGCTTTTGTTGATAGCTGTTTCTGTATATAAAGGGTCCGCAGATTATCCGCTTATTATTTTAATAGATTTACTTTCAGCAGCCATCGGTTTTATATATGCAAAAAGCATGCTAGCAGCTGGAAAATAAAGACTTTTGGTTTGATGATAAGTTAATCGCTTATTATTAAACTGTACACAAAAGCTCTCTGCACAACGTGGAGAGCTTTTGTGTGTAAAAAAGTGAGTTAGAACTTATAACAATATTGTTTCGGTTCATTTAATGAGCGAGTATAATCAAATCAATTAGACAAATATGTTTATATTTAAAATATTTTAAACACTTATGTATAAATTTATTTAAATAAGTGTACAGAAATGTGAGAAGGGTATAGAAAAATAAAAAATATTAATCTGAAAATTTAGTTTATTTTTGATTTTAAAAAATAAAAGGAGGTTTAGGATTGATGGAAGTATTAATGAGAACGATGTTTCAGTCGCTTGGCAAAAATCATTCAATAAACAAATTAGCTAAAAAGTATGGATTGAGGATGGGAGCAGCTCGTTTTGTTGCTGGAGACTCAACCGAATCAGCAATTCACACATCTAAGGAGCTTAACAATAGTGGAAAAGTTGTTACACTTGATCATTTAGGAGAATTTGTTTTTACAGAAGAGGAAGCCAGGTTGTCTACTGCCATGTGCATTCAGACACTAGAAGCCATTGCAGAATCGGGCGTTCAATCAAATTTATCATTAAAGGTGACTTCTTTAGGATTGGATATTAGCAAAGGGCTTTGTATGGAAAATATGCGCAGAATTCTACACACGGCCAGAATGAATAATATTTTTGTTCGAATTGATATGGAAGACTACTTGCACTGCCAAATCTCCCTTGATATGTATAAAGAATTACGCAAAGAATTTGATAATGTTGGAATTGTGATTCAAGCGTATCTTCATCGTACAGAACAAGATATGAATGACTTACATCAATATCAAGCTAATTTACGTCTAGTAAAAGGAGCTTATAAAGAATCACCAGAAGTATCATTTCCAGAAAAGAAAGACGTAGATGAAAACTATAAAAAAATCATTAAAATGCATTTATTAAATGGTCACTATACAGCTGTAGCAAGTCATGATGAAGAAATGATTCAGTACACAAAACGATTAGTAAGAGAAAATGGTATTTCAAATGACCAATTTGAGTTCCAAATGCTTTATGGAATTTGCGTAGAGCTGCAGGACCGTCTAGTAAAAGAAGGATATAAAGTAAGGGTGTATGTTCCTTACGGAATTGATTGGTTTGGTTATTTCATGAGACGCCTAGCCGAACGCCCCGCCAATGTATGGTTCGTATTAAAAAATTTCTCCAAATAAGTTCAGTCAAAGAAACATAAAAAATTCGACACAAGTACCCTGAGCTTCGTGTCGAATTTTTTGATTAGTTTAGTCCGTATTCTTTGATTTTGTTGTAAAGGGTGCCGCGTGAAATGCCAAGCAAATCTGCTGCTGCACTTTTGTTTCCATAGGTTTTTTGAAGAGTCTCTTCTATTAGCCTAGCTTCTTGAAGAGAATCTTCTTCTTTTTGAACTTCTGTGAAAGAACTTGCATCCTTCAGATTGTCAGGAAGGTGCGTAAGGGTAATCAACGACTGATCACTTAGAAAAATCATTCGTTCAATCGTATTTCTCAGCTCGCGAATATTGCCTGGCCAATCGTATTGCATAAAGGCTTCGAGAACTTCAGAGGTAATGAAAGGAGCCTTCTTTTTATACTTCTTGCTGAATTCCTGTACAAATTGCTGTGTCAATGCTTCGATGTCTTCTTTATGGTCTCGAAGCGGCGGAATTATAATGTTAATGACGGTCAGCAAATAGTAAAGATTTTCATGGAATTCACCGGCTTTTAGCAACTCTTCCAAAGGCGTCGTGGTAGAGGCTACAATTCGGGTTTGAACTTGAATTTCTTCCGTGCCTCCAACGTGATAAAAGGATCGTTCTTCCAAGTAACGCAGAAACTTAACTTGAATTTCAAGAGGCATTTTATCAATTTCTTCAATAAATAACGTCCCGTTGTGAGCCTGCTCCAGTTTTCCCGCAATGGTTGTTGGATCTTCTGAAAAGACATCTTTTTGATGACCAAAGAGCTCAATTTCCAGGAGTCCCGATGGAATAGTGGCGCAATTTAAAGATAAAAAAGGTTCTTTATGTTTGGCTCCACCGTAGTGGATGGCCTGAGCCAGCATTTCTTTCCCAGAACCAGGTTCTCCTGTTAATAAAATAGGCATATCTGTAGATGCCACTTTTTTGGCAATGTCAACGGCTTGCTTAATTTCAGGACTGATACCCGCGAAAGAAGAAAATGGATTATCTTTTGGAATGAGAAGAGACACATCAATTTCTTCATTTAATCTTACAATATTGGTAATGTCATGTTCAGTTGCGACTCCACCTATGACTCGATTGTTTCTTATAATAGGAGATGCATTGATGAGCACGTGAGTTTGTTCATTAGGACGATGATACGTTCCGCGTACAGGGCGCCCTTCATTTAGAATCGTATGTAGAATGATGGATTCATCTTTGAAATGCTCTCCGATTTTTCTACCAATAATATCATCTCTCTGAATCTTATACGTATGTTCCGCAGCAGTATTCCACAAGATTACATTTCCTTCATTATCGACCGCTGTCACTGCATCATTAATGGTTTCTGCCAATGTATCAAAATAGGAAGCTAATATCTCATTTTGGCTATGCAAATGTGTAATCCACTGCGAAGGTGTTACAAGTCCTATTGTGGTTTCTTGGTTTTCTGCTTGAATGAGGACTGGTCTGTTCCAGTTTGTGTTGCCTTGTAAATTGGCTAACGTAGAAGTAGAAGATGAAGGCCAATTTGTATCCGCTATTACTTTTTTTATGGACGATGCCTCGTCATGACCTGTTAACAGGTATCGTTCATCTTTTTGTATTACATAAAAGGTACTTGCTGTGACTACGACGAAGTCATAGTTTGAAAGTTCAGATGTCACTTTAGCTAAAGAAGTTGATTCTTCAACTGTTATAAAGGAGTTATTTATAAGAACTTGATCAACGCTTGCCATACTAAACCCCTCTCGGTACATATTTTTTATACTGTATCATAATTTAGAAATTGGCGCAAAAGCCTATCTTTTTCAAACAATAACGCAGCTTACTTTCTTTTATTGCTTTCATCTAAAGAGTTGTATTCCCTTCGAAAAGGGTAGTATAAGAATTTAGTGGGTAATAAAGTAACAGGGTAAAAAATAAAAACAAACAAACACTATATAAGATTAATACTCATTAGTTTCATTTATGATTATAAAGTGATAAAATACGAATATCAGTTCGTGTTTTCGGTTTTTACATATCGTAATAAAAATAGATAAAACAAGAAAATAGAAACGGAGGCCTTCATTTGAAAGATCAGTTTGAATTAGTATCCCCATATCAACCGCAGGGTGATCAGCCAAAGGCAATTGAAAAGATCGTGAAAGGAATTAAAGAAGGTAAGCAGCATCAAGTTTTGTTAGGTGCTACAGGAACGGGAAAAACTTTCACCATGTCTAATGTTATTAAGGAAATAAATAAGCCGACACTAATTATGGCTCATAACAAAACGCTTGCTGGTCAATTGTACAGTGAGTTTAAAGAGTTTTTTCCTAATAATGCAGTCGAATACTTTGTCAGTTACTACGATTACTATCAGCCTGAAGCCTATGTACCTCAAACAGATACATTTATTGAAAAAGATGCAAGCATTAATGATGAAATTGATAAACTTCGTCACTCGGCAACTTCTTCTCTTTTTGAACGAAAAGATGTCATTATTATTGCCAGCGTATCCTGTATTTATGGCTTAGGGTCTCCGGAAGAATACAAAGAAATGGTCGTATCTCTTCGAGTAGGAATGGAAAAAGAGCGTAATCAGCTGCTTCGTACGCTAGTAGATGTACAGTACGAAAGAAATGATATTGACTTTAAGCGCGGAACGTTTCGCGTTCGCGGTGATGTTGTGGAGATTTTCCCTGTGTCTCGAGATGAACACTGTATTCGCGTCGAGTTTTTCGGCGATGAAATTGACCGCATCCGAGAAGTTGACGCTCTAACAGGAGAAATCATTGGTGATCGTGAACATGTAGCTATCTTCCCGGCATCTCACTTTGTCACGAGAGAAGAAAAAATGCGTGTTGCCATTCAAAATATTGAAAAAGAACTAGAAGAACAGCTAGAGAAGCTAAAAGAAGCAGGCAAGCTTTTAGAAGCGCAGCGCTTGGAGCAGCGCACGCGCTACGACCTAGAAATGATGAGAGAAATGGGCTTTTGTTCGGGAATCGAGAACTACTCTCGTCATTTAACGCTTCGTCCCGCTGGTTCTACACCTTATACACTGCTGGACTTCTTCCCTGAAGATTTCCTTCTTGTTGTGGATGAATCACACGTTACGATTCCTCAAGTTAGAGGAATGTACAATGGGGACCAAGCGCGTAAACAAGTGTTAGTGGACCATGGTTTCCGCTTGCCTTCCGCATTAGATAACCGCCCGCTTAAATTTGATGAATTTGAACAGCATATTAACCAAATTGTTCATGTTTCCGCAACACCAGGTCCTTATGAACTTGAGAAGGCACCTGATGTGATTGAACAAATTATCCGTCCAACGGGATTATTGGATCCAAATATTGAAGTTCGACCAATTGAAGGGCAGATTGATGATTTAATTGGAGAAATTCACGACCGGATTAAGCGAAATGAACGAGTACTCGTTACGACGTTAACAAAGAAAATGTCCGAGGATTTAACGAACTACTTAAAAGAAATCGGCATTAAAGTTCAATATCTTCACTCTGAAGTGAAGACGCTCGAGCGTATTGAAATTATCCGAGAGCTGCGGCTTGGAAAGTACGATGTGCTTGTAGGAATTAACTTACTTCGTGAAGGTTTAGATATTCCGGAAGTTTCGTTAGTAACCATATTAGACGCGGATAAAGAAGGATTCTTGCGTTCAGAACGATCGCTTATTCAAACCATCGGACGTGCTGCACGAAATGCTAATGGACATGTCATTATGTATGCAGATCGCATCACAAACTCCATGGACATTGCTATCAATGAGACCAAGCGTCGTAGAAGTATTCAAGAAGCTTACAATGAAGAGCATGGTATTACACCGACAACGATTCAAAAAGAAGTTCGAGGCTCAATTCGTGCAACAGTAGTAGCAGAAGATACAGAAACGTATGAAGAAGCACCGGCATTTGATAAGCTCAACAAAAAAGAAAAAGCAAAGCTCGTAGAAGAAATGGAACAAGAAATGAAAGAAGCAGCCAAAGCGCTTAACTTTGAACGCGCAGCTGAGCTTCGTGACTTGATTCTAGAATTAAAAGCGGAAGGGTGATAAAACATGGCGATGGAAAAAATCGTGGTAAAAGGTGCACGAGCCCACAATTTGAAAAATATCGATATTGAAATCCCGCGAGACAAATTAGTAGTATTAACAGGGTTATCAGGTTCTGGTAAATCTTCTTTAGCTTTCGATACAATCTATGCAGAAGGACAAAGACGTTATGTCGAGTCGCTTTCGGCATATGCAAGACAGTTTTTAGGTCAAATGGATAAGCCCGATGTAGATTCAATCGAAGGATTGTCGCCTGCTATTTCAATCGATCAAAAAACAACGAGCCGAAACCCTCGTTCAACCGTCGGAACTGTGACCGAAATCTATGACTATTTGCGCCTTTTGTTTGCTCGTGTAGGAAAGCCGATTTGTCCTAATCATGGAATTGAAATTACATCTCAAACGATTGAGCAAATGGTAGATAGAATTTTAGAGTACCCTGAACGTACAAAGCTTCAAGTACTGGCACCTGTGGTATCTGGCCGAAAAGGTACCCACGTAAAAGTGTTAGAAGATATTAAAAAGGAAGGGTACGTTCGCATTCGAGTAGACGGAGAAATGCGTGAAATAACAGAAGAAATTGAACTGGAAAAAAACAAAAAGCACTCCATTGAAGTAGTAATTGATCGCGTTGTTGTAAAAGAAGGTGTAGCCGCTCGTTTGTCGGACTCTTTGGAATCAGCTCTTCGCCTCGGAGAAGGGAAAGTAATTATTGATGTGATAGGTGAAGAAGAACTGCTTTTTAGTGAGCATCATGCTTGTCCAAAATGTGGTTTCTCCATTGGAGAACTTGAGCCCCGCATGTTTTCATTTAATAGTCCGTACGGGGCGTGTCCAACGTGTGACGGGTTAGGAACGAAATTGGAAGTGGACAAAGATTTAGTTATTCCTAACTATGACTTAACGCTTCGTCAGCACGCAATTGCACCTTGGGAGCCAACAAGTTCTCAATACTATCCGCAGCTGCTTGAAGCCGTATGTACACATTACGGCATCGATATGGACGTGCCGGTGCGAGATATCCCGGAACATTTATTTGATAAAGTATTATATGGCAGCGGTAAAGAAAAAATTTACTTTCGCTATGAAAATGATTTTGGCCAAGTAAGAGAAAATCATATCGAATTTGAAGGCGTGCTTCGGAATGTAGAGCGCCGTTATCATGAAACAAGTTCAGATTATATCCGTGAGCAAATGGAAAAGTACATGGCTCAGCAAGCTTGCCCAAAATGTAAAGGAAATCGCTTAAAACGCGAAAGCTTAGCGGTGCTTATTGACGAAAAGCATATAGGAGATACAACCCGCTTCTCCGTAAAAGAAGCATATGATTTTTTTGAAAGTCTCAGCCTATCTGAAAAAGACATGAAGATTGCGGATATGATACTGCGTGAAATTCGTGAGCGTCTAAGCTTTCTCATTAACGTGGGGCTTGATTACCTAACATTAAACCGCTCTGCTGGAACTCTCTCGGGAGGAGAAGCACAGCGGATCCGTTTAGCTACTCAAATTGGTTCTCGTTTGACGGGGGTTCTTTATATTTTAGATGAACCTTCTATCGGTCTTCATCAGCGTGATAATGATCGCTTAATTCGCACGATGCAAGATATGCGCGATATTGGAAATACGTTGATTGTTGTAGAACATGACGAAGATACGATGATGGCAGCTGATTATTTAATTGATATCGGACCAGGAGCCGGCGTACACGGAGGTGCTGTTGTTTCTCAAGGTGCGCCTCAGGAAGTGATGAAGGATGAAAACTCTTTAACGGGTCAATATCTATCAGGAGAGAAGTTTATTCCTCTTCCAGCGGAAAGACGGTCAATAGATAAAGATCGGATGATTGAAATTATAGGAGCAAAAGAAAATAATTTAAAAAATGTAAAAGCAAAGCTTCCGTTAGGTATGTTCACGGCTGTTACAGGTGTATCTGGATCAGGTAAGAGTACGCTGGTAAATGATATCCTTCATAAATCATTGGCGCAAAAGCTGCATAAAGCAAAAAGCAAAGCAGGAGAACATAAAGAAATCAAAGGCATTGAACACTTAGATAAAGTCATCGATATTGATCAGTCTCCCATAGGCCGTACGCCTCGTTCGAACCCTGCAACTTATACAGGTGTATTCGATGACATCCGAGATGTATTTGCCCAAACAAACGAAGCAAAAGTGCGCGGATATAAAAAAGGCCGTTTTAGCTTTAACGTGAAAGGCGGCCGCTGTGAAGCTTGTCGAGGAGACGGTATTATCAAGATTGAAATGCATTTCTTGCCAGATGTATACGTCCCTTGTGAAGTCTGCCACGGCAAACGATATAACCGTGAAACTTTAGAAGTGAAATACAAAGATCAAAACATTTCAGATGTGTTGGATATGACCGTTGAAGACGCGCTTCACTTCTTTGAAAACATTCCAAAGATTAAGCGGAAGCTGCAGACAATTTACGATGTAGGACTTGGCTATATCACCCTTGGACAGCCGGCTACTACTTTATCCGGTGGAGAGGCACAGCGTGTAAAATTAGCTTCAGAGCTTCACCGCCGCTCAACAGGAAGAACGCTGTACATTTTAGACGAACCGACTACCGGTCTTCATGTCGATGATATTGCACGATTATTAAAAGTGCTCCAGCGTTTAGTTGAAAATGGAGATACGGTTTTAGTGATCGAACATAATTTAGACGTCATCAAAGCAGCTGATTACCTGCTTGATTTAGGGCCTGAAGGTGGAGATAAAGGCGGACAAATTGTGGCTACGGGTACGCCAGAAGAAGTGGCAAAAGTAAAAGAATCCTATACTGGTCATTATTTGAAGCCAATTTTAGAACGTGACCGCAAGCGTATGGAGAAAAAAGTTGAAAAAGCAGAGGCATTAACTCGTTAAAAGACACCAGCATTGGTGTCTTTTTTATAAAGAATGAAACTTTTTAACTCATTAAACCGTAATACATGATATAAGGAGCTGATTATTATGGAAGGAAATCGCATACTATCTTCCTTAAATTATTTTAGCGTTTTCTTTGCACCATTTTTATTACCTATTATTATTTATTTTGTTGTTCATAACATAGAAGTAAAGAAACATGCAAAAACTGCATTTTTGTCACATTTATTACCTATCGCTACAGCGATCTTGTTCTTATTTTTCTTGCTTCCTGCTCTTACTGGCTCTAGTGGAACGGTATTTATTCTTTTAATTGTAGCTTTAGTTGTTGTTTCTTTAGTTAATGTTGTTGTGTTTGTATGGAATATTGTAAAAGGGATACAAATATTAAGCAGATAAAAGTTAAATGACTAAAACGTAAAGAGGAGATGGAAGGTATGAGTGAAAAGCGTAAACAAATTTTACAGATGGTAGAAGAAGGGAAACTTAGCGTAGATGAGGCTTTAACTTTGCTGAATTCATTGGAAAAAGACTCAGCTAATGATTCTTCCTATGCTACGCCTGATAAAGCTGAGCTATCCCCTTATGTAGGAGGAAAACAGAAAAAAACGTACGCTTCTAAGTCATCTCAAAGCTCTTTAAAGGAAAAATTATTTACATTTGTAGATCAAACGGTAAAAAAAGTAAAAGAAGGAGATTTAGATTTTAACTTTGGTCCTTCGATTGACGTTCAGCACATCTTTCAACAATCAGAAGCATATATTCAAGAGATTGACGTAGATTTAGCAAATGGAAGCGTCCAACTCCGACCTTGGGGAAGTACAGAAGTACGAATAGAGTGTGAAGCTGCTATCTACAAAGTAGAGAATTCGGATGAAGCACGCCGCACTTTCTTGCAGCATACGGCGTTTTCCATTGAAAATGGCAAATTGCGCTTTTCAATTCAGCAAAAGCAAATGAAAGTGAAAGCGATTATTTATATTCCAGAAATGGAATATGAACGCGTCAAGCTCCGTATGTTTAATGGTTCAATCGATGGGGAAAGACTAAGCGTACGAGACCTGAAAGCCAAAACAGCTAATGGTACCATCCGCTTTTACGATGTGAACAGCCATTCTCTCGAAATGGAGACATCAAACGGGCACATGGAACTTTCTCGAATACTCGCTTCGAAATGTGAGCTTGAAACAATCAATGGAACGGTTAAATTTGATGGAGATACAAAAAAGATTGATGTTCAGACATTTAACGGAGATATTGATACGTATTTAAAAGGAGAGCGCATTGAAAAAGCATTTTTTAAAACGACTACAGGAAGCATTACGCTCTATACGCCGCCTCATCTCTCCGTTGATGGAGATTTGAAATCTAACTTTGGGAATTTTACTTGTACACTTCCTGAGATGGAAATAGTAGATGAGAAAAAAGAAACGGTGATGAAACAACTTCGTTTCAAAGCAAATGTCGCTTCGCCCAAAGGCTATAAATTGTTAGCTGAATCCAAAACGGGCTCAATTGTTATAAAATAGAAAACGCTTGTTTTAGTAAAAAAACAAAGGAGATGATTAACGTGCGAAAGTTGTATCGTTCGCGAACAAATCGCAAGCTTGCGGGTGTTATCGGCGGTATTTCTCAGTATATCGGAATAGATGCTTCACTACTCCGCGTATTGTTTATCATCAGTTTATTTTTTACAGTAGGTACTCCGGTCATCTTATATATGATTTTTGTGTTTTTAGTTCCAAATGAAGAAGGAGATTTCTAAAAATGTTATTGCGTGGAATCATTAGTATTTTAATCAATGCCCTCGTATTAATCGTAATTGCAGGTTATATCGACACTTTCCACTTGGAATCAGTCAGTGCAGCTATTATCGCGAGCTTGATTCTATCTATTTTGAACGTGTTTGTTAAGCCGATTTTAATTTTACTTACCCTGCCGGTGACATTTCTTACGCTTGGGCTGTTTTTATTCGTCATTAATGCCATTACGCTGATGATTACACAAAGTGTTATGGGAGATTCTTTTAATATTGACGGGTTTGGTACAGCGCTTTTAGCCTCAGTAATTATGTCGCTTTTAAATGCGCTTATTCAACGAGTGATTGTTGAACCGCTTCAAAATAGAAGATAACTTTCTTGCAATATTTAATTTTCTAAAAAAGATGGTAAGGTGATGCAGCCTATGCCATCTTTTTTTTCTTTTCTTTCCGTATTAATGATAAAATAAAATGGCTAGAACCAAACGCGACATAAAAGCGAGAGTTGGATATACTGTAGACATGAACAGGTATATGACTGTTCATAAAAGGAGGATGCACGGTGGTTAAAGTACGTACAAAAGACATCATTGAGAAATTTAAATTAGAACTTATTAGCGGAGAAGAAGGAATCGACCGCCCTATTTCAACAAGTGATATTTCACGTCCAGGTATTGAAATGGCAGGTTATTTTACATATTACCCAGCAGAACGTATCCAGCTGTTAGGTAAAACAGAACTATCATTTTTTAAACAATTAGATGATGAACAAAAAAAAGTTCGAATGGAAAAGATGTGTACAGATATCACGCCGGCTATCATTGTTTCGCGCGAAATGGATGTACCGAAAGAACTTATCGAAGCTTCAGAGCGTGAATCAGTTCCTGTGCTGCGTTCAAGCTTTAAAACAACGCGACTTTCCAGCCATTTAACGAATTTTCTTGAAAGCCGGCTAGCACCTACTACTGCCATGCACGGCGTATTAGTTGATATATACGGAATTGGTGTATTAATCATGGGAAAAAGCGGCGTTGGTAAAAGTGAAACAGCTCTAGAGCTTGTTAAGAGGGGACATCGTCTAGTAGCCGATGACTGTGTGGAAATCCGTCAAGAAGATCAAGACACGCTTGTAGGAAATGCACCTGGTTTAATCGAGCATTTGCTTGAAATTCGAGGACTAGGGATCATCAATGTGATGACGCTATTCGGCGCAGGAGCTGTACGAAGCTATAAGCGAATTTCACTTGTTATTCAGTTAGAGACATGGGATCAGCAGAAACATTATGATCGCCTTGGTTTAGAAGAAGATAAAATGAAAATTATTGATACAGACGTTACAAAAATTACATTGCCAGTACGTCCGGGACGAAACTTAGCTGTTATCATTGAAGTGGCGGCAATGAACTTCCGCTTAAAGCGTATGGGTATTAACGCAGCAGAACAATTTTCTGCACGTCTAACAGATGTAATTGAAGAAGGAGATCGTGAAGATTTATAAGAAAGGGTGTTAACTTGTGGAAGCAACTATTCAGCCGTTAGATCGCGTTTTCCTTGAAATTGGCCCTCTAACGGTCTACTGGTACGGCGTAATTATCGGTGCAGGTGTTCTATTAGGTCTTTATATTGCGACAAGAGAAAGTGTAAGAAGAGGCTTATCAAAAGATACATTTGTTGATCTTATCTTATTTGCTGTGCCAATAGCTATTATTTGTGCACGAATTTATTATGTATCCTTTGAATGGGGATACTATTCAAAGCATTTAAATGAAATACCTCAGATTTGGCAAGGTGGGATTGCCATTCATGGGGGCTTAATCGGAGGCGTATTAACTGCCATTGTGTATTCGAAAGTAAAAAAAATTTCATTTTGGAAGTTGGCTGATATTGCTGCGCCTAGTTTAATCCTTGGCCAAGCCATTGGGCGCTGGGGAAACTTTATGAATCAAGAGGCACATGGGGGCCCGGTTACCCGTGCTTTTTTAGAAGGGTTGCACCTTCCAAATTTTATCATTAACCAAATGTATATTAACGGTACATACTACCATCCTACGTTTTTATACGAATCATTATGGGATTTTGCCGGATTTATCCTGTTGATGGTACTTCGCCGCACCAGTCTGCGAAAAGGAGAAATTTTCTTATCTTATTTAATCTGGTACTCAGTTGGACGCTTCTTTGTAGAAGGGCTTCGCACGGATAGTTTAATGCTGACGCATACACTCAGAATCGCTCAAGTTGTTTCACTCGCACTGATTGTAATAGCCATTATTTTAATTATTGTCCGCCGCGTGACGGGCATGAGTAAACAGAAATACTTAGAGAATGAAGAAGCACAATCTAAGGCGTAAATGAAGAAAAGCTACAAGATTTACACAAACTTGATTTGACGCAAGGGAAGGAAATGAATAATGACGATTAATACGGTTTTGTTTGATTTAGACGGTACGTTAATTGATACAAATGAATTAATTATTGCTTCGTTTACTCATACGCTTAATCACTATTATCCTGAACAATATACTCGTGAAGATATTTTACAGTTTATGGGACCTCCTTTATACGACACGTTTGTAGAAATGGATAAAACGAAAGTAAACGAAATGATTGAGATGTATCGCACGCATAATCTAGCTAATCATGATTTGCTTGTTAAAGAATTTGAAGGCGTACTTGAAACAGTTAAATGGCTGCACGAGCAGAATTATAAATTAGGCATTGTCACAACAAAGCAAAGAAATACGGTCATGATGGGGCTTAAGTTAACAAAGTTAGACCAGTTCTTTGATACGATTGTTGCAATTGAAGACGTAACAAATGCAAAGCCGCATCCTGAGCCAGTAGAAAAAGCACTGAAGCTGCTTAATGCTAAACCTGAAGAAGCGCTGATGGTGGGAGATAACCATCATGACATCGTTTCTGGCCAAAGAGCTTATACGAAAACAGCTGGAGTTGCTTGGAGCGCAAAAGGAAGAGATCATATCGCTTCTTATAATCCTGATATTATTTTAGAGAATATGACGGATTTAATTGATATATTAAAAGGAGAACGTCAGTGAGAAAAACGACGCGCTATCCGGTTAAAGGAGCTAATTCCCTTTGGCATGTCTATAAGACCGTGCCTTTTTGGAAAGTAGTGCGCAACTTCCTAATCATTCAATGCGCTCGCTATACGCCTTTTCTTTCGATGAAAAACTGGCTGTACAAAGCGTGCTTAGGGATGAAAGTAGGACCTCAAACATCCTTTGCCCTTATGGTGATGCTCGATATTATGTTTCCTGAAAAAATACAAGTAGGACGCAATACGGTTATCGGATACAATACAACTATTCTCGCTCATGAATATCTGATAACGGAATATCGTCTTGGAGATGTCATCATTGGGGATGAAGTGATGATTGGAGCAAATAGCACCATCCTTCCAGGCGTAACAATCGGCAACGGAGCGGTTGTAGCGGCTGGAACGGTGGTTCATAAAGATGTAGCACCCGGTTTCTTTGTTGGAGGTAACCCTATGCGTGTCATCTATACAAAAGAAGAAATGGAAAAGCGCAAGGAAGCAGAGCCTAAAGCCACAACTTAGCAAGAACTAAGCTGTGGTTTTTTTTGTAAATTTGAACAGCTGGCGGTTGACGGCTGACTTTATCGGGTGTAAACTATCAATAACTTTAATTTGTTATTTCGCTAATACATTAGCGTAATAAAGCGAAATCAACCTATCAATAATAGATAAAATCAAGCTTAAAGGACGTGTCGGAATGTCAAAGTTATTTATGTTTGAAAAACCCCTTGGAATGAGAGATACCCTGCCAGCTCTTTTTGAAAGAAAAAAACAAGTTCGCAATCAGCTGGCAGATGAAATCAGCAGCTGGGGCTATCAATATATGGCAACGCCTACTGTGGAATACTACGAGACGGTAGGAAGCGCATCAGCTATTTTAGATCAACAATTGTTTAAACTTTTAGATAAAGAAGGGCATACGCTTGTGCTGCGACCGGATGTAACAACGCCATTTGCACGTGTGGCCGCTTCAAAACTTTTAAATAATTCTCCTTTGCGCTTAGCTTATGAAGCAAATGTATTCCGAGCTCAGCAGCGTGAGGGCGGCCGCCCGGCGGAGTTTGAACAAATAGGCGTTGAGCTAATTGGAGACGCTACGATGAGCAGCGATGCTGAAGTGATTGCTCTCATGATCGGCGCGTTAAAAAGAGCGGGACTTAAATCATTTAAAGTGGCAATTGGCCACATCGGGTTTGTTAATTCGCTTTTTTTAGAAATTGTCGGAAATGAAGAACGTGCTAACGTGCTTCGCCGCTTTTTATATGAGAAAAATTACGTGGGTTATCGTAATCATGTAAAAGATTTGAATCTATCTTCTATTGATAAACAGCGTCTCCTTCAGCTGCTTAACCTGCGCGGAGATGAAAAGAAGATTGAAGAAGCGGTTGAACTAGTTGAAAACGAAGCTGGTAAAAAAGCAGCCGGTGATTTGAAAAAGCTATGGAATATGCTTGATGCGTACGGTGTAACGGATGAAATTAAAATTGATTTTAACTTAGTCAGTCATATGAGCTATTACACAGGTATTTTATTTGAAGTCTTTGCTGAAAACGTTGGTTTCCATATCGGTAATGGAGGACGTTATGACCAGCTTCTTGAAAAATTTGCGTCTAAAACACCAGCTACAGGATTTGGAATTCAGCTCGACCGCTTAATTGAAGCGCTGGGCGAAGAAGTATATGAGCCTTCAGCAGTATACGGCATATTATATAGCCAGGAGCGTTTAGATGAGGCATTAGCTTTAGCTGCTGAACAGCGCAAGCAAGGATACCGGGTAGTGACTCAGGAAATTGCAGGTGTTGATGATGTTGATGTATTTACTGCACAGTTTGAAGAAGTCACGTTTCTAATTGGAAAACGAGGCAAGGGGGGACAATAATGAGTGAACTATTAACAATTGCAATGCCAAAAGGACGTATTTTTGAAGAAGCAGCTGAACTTTTGCGTCAAGCAGACTTTCAATTGCCGCCAGAATTTGACGATTCGCGCAAGCTGATTGTAGACATTCCTGAAGAGAACATGCGCTTTATTTTAGCAAAACCAATGGACGTTACTACTTATGTAGAATACGGAGTAGCGGATCTTGGTATTGCAGGTAAAGACGTAATGTTAGAAGAAGAAAGAGATGTCTATGAGCTGTTGGATTTAAATATTAGTAAATGTCATCTGGCCGTTGCCGGTTTGCCTAATGCTAAAAAATCAGAAATTGCTCAAAAAGTGGCAACCAAATATCCAAATGTAGCATCTACTTATTTCAGGGAGCAAGGAGAGCAAGTAGAAATTATTAAATTGAATGGTTCCATTGAATTAGCGCCTTTAATCGGCCTGGCTGATCGGATCGTTGATATTGTATCAACAGGACAAACACTAAAAGAGAACGGACTTGTTGAATTGGAGCACATTGAAGATATTACATCGCGTTTGATTGTGAACCCTGTGAGCTATCGTTTAAAAGACGAACGAATTGATGATTTAGTGAATCGTTTAGCCCAAGTGGTTCAACCTGTATAAAAGAGGTGACATACATTGAAAATTACACGTGTAACAGAACAAGTGAGCTTAAAACGTACGATTGATCAAGGAACGAGTGCTCAAAGAGAAATTGTCGTAAATATTTTAAAGCAGGTGCAAGAGCAAAAAGACGAAGCTTTAAAAAGGTATACAGCCCAATTTGACGGCGTTGAGCTTTCTTCTTTGCTTGTGACAGAACAAGAAAAGAAGCGTGCTTATGAGCTGGTTGATGCAGATATGCTGTCAATCATTCGTGAAGCTGCTGACAACATTCGTGATTACCACGAAAGAATGGTCGAGCAGTCTTGGATGACAACAAAAGAAGATGGAACCATTTTAGGGCAGAAAGTAACGCCTTTAGATGCAGTAGGTGTTTATGTACCGGGAGGCCTTGCGGCTTATCCTTCTTCCGTTTTAATGAATGTCATTCCTGCTCAAGTGGCAGGTGTAAAACGTATCGTGATGGTTTCACCTCCAGGAAAAGACGGCGCGCTTCCTGCTGGAGTAGTGGTAGCAGCGAGTGAGCTTGGGGTCAAAGAGATTTATAAAGTAGGGGGAGCTCAGGCAGTAGGGGCACTTGCCTATGGAACAGAAACAATTCAATCCGTCGATAAAATTGTAGGGCCAGGTAATATCTTTGTTGCATTAGCGAAAAGGGAAGTATATGGCTTAGTAGACATTGACTCAATTGCTGGACCTAGTGAAATTGTCGTACTAGCAGACGATACGGCTAAGCCGAACGAAGTGGCCGCTGATTTATTGTCTCAAGCAGAACATGACAAATTAGCTTCAAGTATTTTAGTTACACCTTCTATGAAATTAGCCGAAGCTGTTAAAGAAGAAGTGGAAAGACAAGTGGAATCTTTACCTCGTAAAGAAATTGCAAAACCTTCTATTGATAACCATGGCGCTATTTATGTGACCGGGTCATTAGAAGAAGCGATTGAAGCTGTTAATCAATTAGCTCCTGAGCATTTAGAAATTATGACTGAAAGTCCGCTTGAACTTTTAGGTTCCATTCGTCATGCCGGTGCTATTTTTCTAGGAAGATACAGCTCAGAACCTGTTGGCGATTATTTCGCGGGACCAAACCATGTTCTTCCAACAAATGGGACAGCAAAATTCTCAAGTCCTTTATCAGTTGATTCATTTGTGAAAAAGTCTAGCATCATTTCATACAGCCAACAAGCTCTGCAGAAAAATGTCTCGAAAATCGCAGCATTTGCTCGTTTAGAAGGGCTAGAAGCTCATGCAAGGGCGGTTGAAGAACGCTTTAAAAAATAAGGTGGAGATTAAAAGAAAAGAGTAGAAATGTTCTTTTCTTTACTTATTACATGCACAGTTGAAAGGAGTTTCACAATGAGAGAGTCAAGTATTAAACGTACAACAAACGAAACGGATATTGCATTAGCGATTGGAATCGATGGAGAAGGAAAAGCGAGCATTGATACAGGCGTTCCTTTTTTAAATCATATGCTCGATTTATTTACAAAACACGGACAGTTTAACCTTGATGTAAAAGCAGATGGAGACACGGAGATTGATGATCACCATACAACGGAAGATATCGGTATTTGCCTTGGTCAAACGTTCAAAGAAGCGCTCGGTGATAAAAAAGGAATTAAGCGCTATGGAAATGCTTTTGTACCAATGGATGACGCGTTGGCTCAAGTGGTAGTAGATTTAAGCAATCGTCCTCATTTTGAATTTAAAGGTGATATTCCCGCGTCGCGCGTAGGTACATTTGATACAGAGCTTGTGTATGAATTTTTATGGAAATTTGCATTAGAATCTCGCATGAATGTACATGTAATTGTACACTACGGTAAAAATACGCACCACATTATTGAAGCGGTGTTTAAGGCTTTAGCACGTGCTTTGGACGAAGCGACAACGATTGATCCGCGTGTCAAAGGTGTGCCTTCGACGAAAGGGATGTTGTAAATGATTGGAATTATCGACTATGGGATGGGCAACTTATACAGCGTAAGTAAAGCTCTTGAACGATTAAACTATGATTATATTATCTCGGCAGATCCTGCAGAACTAAGAAAGGCAAAAGGGCTGATTCTTCCTGGAGTTGGAGCATTCAAAGATGCGATGGAACAGCTGAATCAAACAAAGCTGACGGACTTTATTAAAGAAGAAGTAGCAAAAGGAATGCCTTTGCTTGGAATTTGTTTAGGTATGCAGCTTTTATTTGAAGAAAGCGATGAGAACGGCGTAACAAAAGGGCTGGAACTGTTAAAAGGGAGAGTCGAGCGTATTCCCGGCATTACTGCCGAAGGACAGACATATAAAGTTCCCCATATGGGCTGGAACTCTTTAGATTTTCATCAGCAGTCTGCTCTGCTTGATGGAATCAGTGAAGGTCATGTGTACTTTGTTCACTCTTATTACGTAAAAACAAATGATCAAGACGTGCTTTTAGCAACAAGTCCTTATGATGTCGAAGTTCCAGCAGTTGTTGGAAAAGAACACGTATTTGGCACTCAATTCCACCCTGAAAAAAGCAGTGCAATCGGAATGCAAATGCTGCAAAATTATGCAAACTTCGTAGAGAAAAGGAGCCCATCGTATGAGCAAATTTGAAATATATCCAGCCATTGATATGCGCGGAGGAAAGTGCGTCCGTTTGCTTCAAGGAGATTACTCAAAAGAAACGGTGTACGGAGATTCTCCGGTAGATATGGCCACACAATTCGCAAGTGAAGGCGCTCAGTGGATTCACATGGTTGATTTAGACGGCGCAAAAGCGGCCAAGCGCGTGAATGATGAATTTGTGCTAGGCGTGAAAAAGAAATTAGATGTACGTGTGCAAATTGGAGGAGGCATTCGCTCAGAAGCTGACGTTGCTTACTATTTAGAAAGCGGAATTGACCGTGTTATTTTAGGAAGTGCAGCTATTTCTAATCCTGAATTTGTGAAAAAAATGCTGAAGGAATATGGTGCGCGTATTGCTATTGGTATTGATGCACGTGATGGCTATGTTGCGACGGAAGGCTGGGTGGAAACATCTACAATCAAAGCGACAGAACTAGGAAAAGAATTGGCTAATGCTGGTGCGGAAACATTTATTTTCACGGATATTTCTACTGATGGTATGCTGTCTGGTCCTAATGTGGAAGGAATTGTTGAAATGGCTAAGGCTACTGGAAAAGGTGTGATTGCATCAGGGGGAGTTAGTAAACTTGCTGATCTAGATGCACTAAAGAAATATGAAGCTGACGGTGTTATTGGTGCCATCGTAGGAAAAGCACTTTATACAAATAAGTTTACAGTAGCTGAGGCACTTCAAGAGGTGAAAGCGTAATGATTACAAAACGAATCATTCCTTGTTTAGATGTAAAGGACGGCCGTGTGGTAAAAGGAGTTCAGTTTGTGGAACTTCGAGATGCAGGAGATCCTGTAGAATTGGCGAAATTTTACGATGAAGAAGGCGCAGACGAATTAGTCTTTTTAGACATTTCTGCTTCTCATGAAGGACGCAAAACGATGGTACATGTTGTAGAAGAAGTAGCATCTCAGCTAGCGATTCCTTTTACGGTGGGCGGAGGAATTAATGCATTAGAAGATATGAAAAGAATGCTTCGTGCTGGTGCAGACAAAGTGTCATTAAATACAGCGGCCGTACTCAATCCAACACTGATTACAGAAGGGTCCGACTTTTTTGGAGCTCAGTGTATTGTGGTAGCCATCGACGCTAAGTATGATGAAAGCTTACAATCATGGCGAGTCTACACACACGGAGGCCGCAACGCAACGGACTGGGAAGTAATCGACTGGGCCAGAGAAGCAGTGAAGCGCGGTGCGGGTGAGATCTTGTTAACGAGTATGGATAAAGACGGTGAAAAGTCAGGGTTTGATTTAGCATTAACTAAAGCAGTCAGCCAAGCAGTGAGCGTTCCTGTTATTGCTTCTGGCGGTGCAGGAAATGGTCAAGATTTTGTCGATGCGTTTGAAAAAGGGGAAGCTGACGCGGCTTTGGCGGCTTCGATCTTTCACTATAAAGAAACATCTGTAAAAGAAATTAAAAGCTATGCAAAACAACAAGGAGTGAGCATTCGATGACGATTGAAAACATTAAATTCAACAGTGATGGACTTGTGCCAGCTATTGTACAAGATGCTGTGAGCAAAGAAGTTTTAACATTGGCTTATATGAACGAAGAATCACTTCAAAAATCAATTGATACACGTGAAACATGGTTTTACAGCCGTTCTCGACAAGAGTTGTGGCACAAGGGTGCAACCTCTGGAAACACACAAAAAATTGTGAGCATGGCATATGACTGTGATGCTGATTCTCTTGTTGTAAAAGTGGAGCCTCAAGGTCCTGCTTGTCATACGGGCGCTTACAGCTGCTTTAATGAAACAATTCTTGGCGAAAATAAACAAAACGATAATCGGTTTGCTATTATTAATGAGCTAGAAGAAGTAATCGCTAAGCGTGAAGCTGAAATGCCAGAAGGAGCTTATACGACGTACTTATTCGATAAAGGCGTAGATAAAATCCTCAAAAAAGTAGGAGAAGAAGCTGGTGAAGTGATTATTGCAGCAAAAAATCGTGACCATGATGAGCTGAAGTGGGAAGTTGCAGATTTATTGTACCACGTACTTGTTTTACTTCGTGAGCAAAAGCTGCCTTTAGACGATGTCCTATCAGTATTAAAAGAGCGTCACTCTAGCTAATAGCTACATAGTGAAAGGAGAGAAGGAGTTGTCTCATTTTAGATAAAAGAGGCAAAACCTTCTCTTATTTGTGTCCAGAAACGACTGTTTACAGGCTCCTTTTTTGAATAGAGGTATTAAACTTCTTGGCAAATGTGATATACTACGAACGTCGAAATTATCAACTTATTTGGAGGGCTTAATGGAAAAACACTCAAAAGTAATTCAAAAAATGGCACAAGTAATTCCATTTTCGCAAACGGGTGACTTCTATTTCGAAAAAGCGCTGCAGGCGTTTGAAGAAGAGGAGTCGGATAAAGCGCTCAAGTATTTAACGCGTGCAAACAAAGAAAATGCCCGTAATCCACAGCTTCTTACAAACGTTGGAGTAGCTTTAACGGAGCAGGGAGATTATCAAGATGCCAACGAGCTTTTTCTCCATGTGATTCATCATATGGACGATACATTAGGAAGCTGTTACTACTATATAGCCAACAGCTATGCGCATCTTGGACTGTTTGAAGAATCAAAAAAATACGCGATGTATTACATTGAGCATTTTCCAAATGGTGACCTCTTTCGATCGGCTACAGATCTGTTAGATTTACTATCAATTGATGTGGATGAAGAAGATGAAGAGCCTAAAAATCAGCTAGGCGACATGCTGATTATAAAACAAGAACAAGCAAAACGACTGCTTGAAGCAACGAATTTTGAAGAAGCAGTGGATTTGTTAACTGAAATAATTGATGAGTATCCAGAATTCTGGTCTGCATATAATAATTTAGCGTTAGCTTATTTTTATTTAAATAAAATTGATGAGGCAATGGATTTGCTGAATGAAGTATTGGAGAAAAACCCTGGAAATCTTCATGCGTTATGCAATCAGCTAATTTTCTATTATTATTGCCATAAGCATAAAGAAGTTGAGGAGCTTACAGACGGGCTTAGCCGCGTTTATCCAATGTCATTTGAACACCGCTATAAGCTTGGAGCAACATTTGCATTGATTGGTCAATACAAACTATCATACAGATGGTTAAAAAAGCTTTATACACAAGGATTTCAAGGAGACAACTCATTTCATTATTGGCTCTCATATGCCTCTTACTATACCGGACGTGAAGCGTTCGCTAAAGAAATGTGGAAGCTGGCATTGGAAGACGTTCCTGATAAAGAAGGAGAGGAGCCTTGGCGCATCAGTCAAAAAGCTGCGAAGGTTTTTCAATCGAAAGTGGATGTTACAGCGAAAAAGAAGTGTGCAACAAAAAATGTTCACGATCAGCTTTACAGCTTGTATATGGCGAAGAAGCTTCCTGAACAGCAGCGTCTGCTCCTTTTAGAAGAAATCAAGTCGTCCATACATATGAGTACACTTTTGGATGAAGTATATACGTATGTATGGCAGGATAAACAACATGTGATTTTTGAGGTGGCAGATGTTATTGAACTGGAGATGGAATCGCAGAATGAAAGTGATACCCAGGATCTTTTAAGCTTTTGGTTTTATGTATATGTACAGGTATATAAACAATCCTATGATTTTCAGCATGTGAACGTAAATGCATGGGCCGCAGCCGTCACATATATATGGGCGAAAGAACAAAACCAGTCTATTACTCAAGCTGATGCGGCAAAACAATATTCCATTTCCGCTGCAACAGTGAGAAAGTACAGTAAAATTGTGAATACATTATTAAATTGAGCAAAAAAATAGACGGTAATAGGAAGAACATATTAGGATAGTGGTAACGAAATAATTATCCATAAATTTGGAATCAACTACGAAGGAATTTCCTAAAAGGAGTGTAAAGCAATGACAGAAGAAAAAATTTATGATGTCATTATTATTGGGGCAGGTCCAGCAGGTATGACTGCTGCTGTATATACATCTCGTGCAGATTTATCAACACTAATGATTGAACGCGGAATTCCAGGCGGTCAAATGGCTAATACGGAAGATGTAGAAAACTATCCAGGTTATGATCATATCCTTGGTCCTGACCTTTCTAACAAAATGTTTGAGCATGCAAAAAAATTCGGTGCGGAATATGCGTACGGTGATATTAAAGAAATCATCGACGGAGAAGAATACAAGACAGTTCGTGCAGGCAGCAAAGAATATAAAACACGTTCAGTAATCGTTGCTACGGGTGCTGAATATAAAAAATTAGGCGCGCCAGGAGAAAAAGAACTAGGCGGCCGCGGCGTATCTTATTGTGCTGTATGTGACGGTGCATTCTTTAAAGGTAAAGAGCTAGTTGTTGTAGGCGGTGGAGACTCTGCGGTTGAAGAAGGCGTATATTTAACACGCTTCGCAACAAAAGTAACAATTATTCACCGACGCGATGAGCTTCGCGCGCAGAAAATCCTACAGCAGCGTGCATTTGATAACGAAAAAGTTGACTTTATTTGGAATACAACGGTCAAAGAAGTAAATGAAAAAGACGGTAAAGTAGGAAGCGTAACGTTGGTGGACACAAAAACAGGTGAAGAGCGCGAGTTCGGTGCGGACGGCGTATTCATTTATGTTGGAATGGTTCCACTAACAAAACCATTCGAAAGCCTAAACATCACGAATAAAGAAGGATATATTGAAACGAACGAGCAAATGGAAACAAAAGTACCAGGTGTGTTCGCAGCTGGAGACGTTCGTGAAAAGGCTCTTCGTCAAATTGTAACAGCTACAGGCGATGGCAGCATTGCTGCTCAAGCGGCTCAGCACTATGTAGAAGAGTTAAAAGAAAAGTTAAAAGCTATTCAGCAATAAGGCTGAAATCAATCTTTTACAAAACGTAATTCGGTTTTAACTGTTCTGTAACACCTGTGAAACATTGATGGGGTACTATATAGATAGTAATTGACCCCCTTTTATAAAATATATGTATGTCGGGCATAGGACGTGTTCCTATGCCTCTTTTTTGTGACTATAACAGATTGAATTTACGTATATAACAGCAATGGATTATTTTCAGAAAATTTAGTAATAGTTAGTTCATCTCCGTTGTGAGAGAAGTTTGTTTCGTAGTATAATAAAAGAAAATGTCAGTATATATATGATGAGGTGGAAAACATGCAAAGGGTCACAAATTGTGTATTAATGAAAGATGATAAAGTATTGTTGCTTCAAAAGCCACGAAGAAACTGGTGGGTGGCCCCGGGTGGGAAAATGGAGCAAGGAGAATCTGTAAAAGACTCTGTTGTAAGAGAATTTCGTGAAGAAACGGGAATTTATTTGAAAAATCCCACTGTAAAAGGTATCTTTACTTTTACGATGAAAGAAAACGATCAAATTTCATCTGAATGGATGATGTTTACTTTTTTTGCTACAGATTTTGATGGGACAAATGTGCTAGAATCAGAAGAAGGCAAACTCGGTTGGCATAATTTGAGTGAAGTAAGTGAATTGCCGATGGCACCGGGAGATCATCACATTATCGATTATGTAGCAAAAGGGTCGGGTGTTATTTATGGCAACTTTACGTATACAACGGATTTCGAGTTATTATCTTATCGAATTGATCCTTGTTAATGATAAATAGACATGTATGCATAGATTGAGGGGGATGGAAAATGAGTACTGGGTCTGTAAGCGATATTCAATTAGTGATTATTACTGGAATGTCAGGTGCAGGAAAAACAGTAGCAATTCAGAGTTTTGAAGATTTAGGGTTCTTTTGTGTAGATAATTTACCCCCTACATTGCTACCGAAATTTTTAGAACTCATGAAAGAGTCAGGGAATAAAATGAATAAAGTTGCTCTTGTTATGGACTTGCGAGGCAGAGAGTTTTTTGAAAGCCTGTTTGAAGCATTAGATAACATGAGTGAAACAACGTGGGTCACGCCACAAATTTTATTTTTAGATGCAAAAGATTCTGTATTGGTGACGCGCTATAAAGAAACGAGACGTTCACATCCGCTAGCTCCTTCGGGTTTACCTTTAGAAGGAATTGGTATGGAACGTGAGCTTCTTGAGGAGTTAAAGGGAAGAGCTCAGCTTATTTATGAGACGTCAGAGTTAAAACCAAGAGAGCTTAGAGAAAAGATTTTAACTCAGTTTTCGTCGCACGCTTCACAGGTTTTTACTGTTAATGTGATGTCGTTTGGTTTTAAATATGGTGTACCTATTGACGCTGATTTAGTCTTTGATGTGCGCTTTTTGCCAAACCCTCACTACATTGACCATATGCGCCCTAAAACAGGGCTTGAAGAAGAGGTTTCTTCTTACGTATTAAAATGGACGGAAACTCAAAAGTTCATTGAAAAAGTAGTAGACTTACTTTCGTTTATGCTTCCACAGTACAAGCGAGAAGGTAAAAGCCAGCTGGTCATTGCTATAGGATGCACAGGCGGACAGCATCGCTCCGTCACATTAGCTGAATATTTAGGTCACCATTTCCAGAATGAATACAAAACTCATATTTCTCATCGTGACATTGAGAGGAGAAAGGAAAATCATAGATGAGCAGTGAACAGCTTCCAAAAGTTGTCGTCATTGGGGGAGGAACGGGTTTACCAGTGCTGTTAAGAGGGTTGAAGGAATACCCTCTTGATCTTACAGCCATCGTAACCGTAGCAGACGACGGGGGAAGTTCTGGCCGATTGCGCGATGAACTTGAAATCCCTGCTCCTGGTGATATTCGAAATGTGCTAGTTGCTTTATCAGATGTAGAGCCACTAGTTGAAGAGCTTTTTCAGCATCGATTTGATACAGGAAATGAGCTTACAGGCCATTCTCTTGGCAATTTGTTGCTTGCAGCTATGACGTCTATTACTGGCGATTTTGTGCATGCTATACGAGAAATGAGCAAAGTACTAAACGTCAGAGGGAAAGTACTTCCAGCAGCTAATCAAAGTGTTGTGCTGCATGCGGAGATGCAAGATGGATCCATCGTAACAGGTGAATCTAAAATTCCAGAAGTTAATAAAAAAATTAATAAAGTATTTTTATCGCCCGCCGATGTGAAACCGCTTGTCGAGACAATAAAAGCGATTCGACGCGCTGATTTAATTGTGTTGGGGCCCGGAAGTCTTTATACAAGTATTTTGCCGAATTTACTGGTGCGGGATATTTGTAACGAGCTTTGTTCGACAAAAGCAAAGAAAGTGTACGTATGCAACGTGATGACGCAGCCGGGTGAGACATTGGGTTTTAAGGCAAGTGATCATATTAAAGCGCTTTACAATCATATGCCTTGTGCATTTTTAGATGCGATTATCGTCAATAATGCACCTATTCCAGCGCCTTTGAAAAAGAAATATCAAGTAGAGCAGGCTCAGCCTGTAGAATATGATCGTGAAGTATTGCTAAAATTAGGGTTAGAAGTGATTGAAGATCAAATTATTCAGTATGACGGCAGCGTAATTAGGCATGATACAAAAAAAGTAGCAAAGCTTGTGTATTCTATGCTGACATCGCTGCAAGGTAAAGCGAATACGGGTGTTTAACACTATTTCCGTATGTAGATTGGAGGTGAAGTTATGTCATTTGCATCAGAAACAAAAAAAGAGTTAACGAATTTAGAAGTCAAAGATTGCTGTGCAAAAGCAGAGCTTTCTGCATTAATTCGAATGAATGGTTCACTTTCTTTTTCGAATAAAAAATTCACGGTTGATGTTCAAACAGAAAACGCAGCGATTGCTCGGCGCATTTATGTCCTGCTTAAGAAAAATTATGATGTGTCAGTAGAACTGCTTGTGCGTAAGAAAATGCGGTTGAAAAAAAACAATGTGTATATTGTTCGATTAGTAGAGAAAACGAGAATGCTTTTGGAAGACTTAAAAATTGTAGAAGAAGGATTCACGTTTACACATCGTATTTCACCAGAGCTAGTACAAAAAAAATGCTGTAAGCGATCCTACTTAAGAGGCGCATTTTTAGCCGGCGGTTCTATTAATAACCCAGAGACATCATCGTACCATCTTGAAATCTTTTCATTGTATGAAGAGCACAACGAAGCTTTATGCAATTTAATGAACGAGTTTCAATTGAATAGTAAAACATTAGAACGGAAAAAAGGCTATATTAACTATTTGAAAGAAGCTGAAAAAATTACGGAGTTTCTAAATATCATTGGAGCCCATAACGCTCTGTTACGGTTTGAGGATGTAAGAATCGTCCGAGATATGCGAAATTCCGTTAATCGCTTAGTTAATTGTGAAACAGCTAACTTAAATAAAACGATCGGAGCGGCTATTCGTCAAGTGGAAAACATTCGTTATATTGATGAAACAGCTGGCTTAGACATCTTACCAGAAAAGCTAAGAGAAATTGCTCGTTTACGTGTGGAATACCAAGACGTTACGTTAAAGGAGCTGGGTGAGATGGTATCGGGAGGTCAAATTAGCAAATCGGGCATTAACCATCGGTTGCGTAAAATTGACCAAATAGCAGACAAGCTTCGCGCCGGTCAGCCAGTCACATAAGGGGAATTGCAAGGGGGAGGATTTTATCATGGAAAAACAAGTAGAAGTAAAATTAAAAACGGGATTACAAGCTCGTGTTGCCGCACTATTTGTGCAAGAAGCAACTCGTTTTACATCTGATGTGTACTTGAAGAAAGATGAGAAAGTGGTCAACGCTAAAAGTATCATGGGGTTAATGAGCTTAGCGATTAATAACGGTTCTCTTATTACGCTCATCGTTGAAGGGGTAGATGAAAAAGAAGCAATGGATGCGTTAGTAGCTTACGTAGAGAACGACGCATAAAAAAGCCTTTCCCGCTGCGGGAAAGGCTTTTTTTTTATTTAGGGTCGTTTTTTAATACTTTGTCAATTAGACCGTATTCTAAAGCGCGTTCAGCAGTCATGAAATTATCACGATCTGTATCACGTTGTAGCACTTCTAACGGTTGACCTGTACGCTCAGCTAAAATTGAATTTAGTTTTTCGCGTAAGAATAGAATACGTTTTGCCGCAATTTCGATTTCAGTAGCTTGTCCTTGAGCACCACCAAGAGGTTGATGAATCATTACTTCGCTGTTTGGAAGAGCAAAACGTTTGCCCTTTTCACCAGCAGCCAGTAAGAAAGCACCCATTGATGCAGCCATACCGATACAAATTGTAGAAACTTTTGGCTTAATAAATTGCATCGTATCGTAGATAGCCATTCCAGCTGTAATAGAGCCACCTGGACTGTTGATATAAAGTGAGATATCTTTTTCTGGGTCTTCAGCAGCTAAGAATAGAAGCTGAGAAACGATTGAGTTAGCTACATTATCATCAATAGCACTACCTAAAATAATAATGCGGTCTTTTAACAAACGTGAATAAATGTCATAAGCACGTTCACCACGGTTTGTTTGTTCAATAACTGTAGGAATTAAGTTCATATTAAATTCCTCCTTAACAAGAATAATTTGTTATGTACCTATAATACACGTATGGTCAATAAAGGTCAAACAAAAGAACCTCTACTACACATATTCGCTTAAAAGACTATGTATTCCTCTTTGACATTATTAAAATTTTTCCCTCTTCTAAAAAAAATAAACGTAGTATTCTATTGAAAAGAGAAGTTTTCTCTCCTATAATGGAAGTTGTGACAAATATGCCCTCGTAGTGTAGTGGATAGCACAAGAGATTCCGGTTCTCTTAGGGTGGGTTCGAATCCTGTCGAGGGCGTCTTAAAACGTTGCGGATTACGCAACGTTTTTTATTTTGAGTAAAAAGGCTCATCTTCTCAAAAAATAATATTTATTTTTCTCCTCCAACCCTTTATACGCGCAAGGAAGCAAGAAATTAATTCCATTGTACCGGTTGCGGAATTTGTCAGAATACTATAAAACAGTATATAAGGAAAAGAAACACGGAGGAGGAATAAATATGAAATATATGAACAAACTTTTCATTGTCAGTGCATCGGTAGCATTATTGCTGTCTGCATGCGGGACGAACGAAGATTCTGCTCAGCCGAAGTCTAATGATCAAGCAGAAAATGTTCAGCAGGACACAGCTTCTAAATCTGATCAAACATCAGGCGCTGCAAAAGAAGATTCGAAAAAAGATGCGGATTCTTCCGAGGTCTCAGCCAAACCTTCAGGAAGTCAATCATCAACTAGCGAAACAGCGGAAGATGGACAGTCAACGTCTTCTTCAGAAACAAAACTAACAAAAAGCCCAGAACAAGATTATTCTATTCAAGTAATGGACGGTTATAAACTAACGGGTGAAGAACCAGGAAAAGATGCGTTAGTATTAACTTCAGATGATTCTCAATTTATGCGTATTGAAATGCTTTCATCAGAAGTATCGATGGATGACGCTGCTCAATCTGTTAAACAAACGGCAATAGCAGTTAATAAAAATGCAGCAGAGAAAAAGAATCTTGAAGAGAATGGAATCTTCAAAGATTCTGTTTGGTATGAAGCCACATCTGGCGATCATACGGTAAACGCCGTGTTGATTAAAGGAAAGAAACCAATGAAGCTAACCATCTTCACGAAAAATGAAGAAGAAAACTTGGACAAGTTTATACAAATGGCACAAACCATTCAATAAGCAATTTTTCTATATATTATACACATGCAGAAAATTCGACATGACGAAGAAAACGTCATGTCGGATTATTACTCGGATCATGTGGTTGGTGCGAATTATAATGAAAAGTTATAAAGGTGCATAGCTCTATTACTTTTTTGATGGTTAATAATTAAAAATAGGATGAACCGCTTCGTTAACAAAGGTTGACGAAGATTTTTTGATGAAAAAATTACATATAAAAAATAGTTACATGCTCTTTGAAAGCGTTTTTATAGTAAAATAGATGAAGGGGAGGGGAGAAATAATGGAGATTGGATTATTTCAGCAGCAGTCGTTAAAGCTGACGATGTCAAAAGAATTATCACAAGCTATTTCTCTTTTACAATATTCATCGATGGATATTGTAGCGTTTTTACATGAGCAGGCGCTTCAAAATCCGCTTATAGATTTTTCAGAGCTGCCCGTCTATACATCTCACAATCAAAAAAATCATGCAACTTCTGATTCAACAGATTATATGAGCAGTATACCAGCTCCTAAAGAAACGCTGTACGAACATTTAATGAATCAATCCGCATTATTAAAGTTAGATGAATGTGAGCAGGCAGCCGTTGAGTTTGTTATTAATAGCCTGGATGATGCTGGCTATTTGCACGATGAGTTAATCATACTTGCTAACCAGCTTGGCCAAGATCAGGAGCAGGTTGAAAAGGCTCTCCAGCTTGTGCAGCAGATGGACCCGGCAGGAGTAGGGGCAAGAAGTTTACAAGAGTGCTTAATGCTTCAATTAAAAAGGAATAATCAATGGACAGAAAAAATAGAGCAAATTTTGACACATCACTTTGAGGAATTCGCGTATAAAAAATGGATGAAAATCTCAAAGTTATGTCAAATCTCACTTGAAGCTCTTCAACACTTACATGAACAGATTAAGAAATTAAATCCTCGTCCTGGATCGTTTTATATGAAGTCCAATGAACGATTCATTGTACCGGATTTTATTGTAAAAATTGAAGATGGAAATGTCGTTGCTTATGCAAATGAGGATTTGGAACCTCGACTTTCAGTGAATGAACAATACAAACTTCAGCTGAAAAATAGGCAGAACCAAGAAATGTTTTCTTATTTGCAAGAGAAATATCGTGAATTCCAATGGATTATGAAAAGTTTACACACACGCAAAGATACATTAAACGCATTAATGAATACCTTACTCGTTGAACAAGAAGCATTTTTTAAAAAGGGTCCTTCGTATTTGAAGCCGTTAACGATGAAGGAAGTAGCGGAACAAACATCTGTGCATGAATCAACGATTAGCCGTGCTACTCGGCACAAATATATTCAAACGCCTTTTGGCACCTTTTCAATGAAATCTTTTTTTTCAACTAGTATTCAACTGGGCAACAACGAAGCAACTTCTACAACTCACGTAAAAGAACTGCTTAAAAAGCTAGTAGCAGAAGAAAACAAACAGCGTCCGCTTTCAGATCAGCAGTTGGCTAACATTTTGCAAAGCAATTATAACGTTACTATTTCAAGAAGAACGGTAGCCAAATATCGAGATCAATTAAACGTTCTACCATCCAGTCAACGAAAACTTTTTGTCACGCAGTAAAGGAGTGGGAATGTGGAGGTCGTACTGTATACTAAAAATGGCTGTCACTTATGCGATGATGCAAAGAAGCTGCTTGCAGAGCTGCAGTCGGAGTTTCCCTTTCAGCTTATTGAACGAGATATTTACAAAAACGATGAGTGGCTGGAAAAGTATCACCTTGCCATTCCTGTAGTAGAAATGGATGGAGAAGAAGTAGAATATGGAAAAATAACAGGTATTCTGTTAAGAAAACGCTTACTTTTAAAAATAGGCAACACATGAGTTGAATAAAGGATTCACTCCTGTTAGAATAGATTTTGTAGCAGGGTGAATTTTTTTTGCGCAAGGTGGGACATAATATGTCTATACGGGACAAAAAATGTCCAGCGAGTTTATGCCTTAAGGGGATTTTAACATGCGTTCTTTAATAGAAGTACAACGAAAATTATTACCTGAACTTCTCTCAGTTATGCAAAAGCGCTATCAAATCTTGCAATACATACGTTTAATGCAGCCGATTGGCCGCAGAAACTTAGCTGTAAGCCTTGGGCTAACAGAGCGTGTGTTACGAAGCGAAGTAACATTCTTAAAAGAACAAGATTTGATTGACATTTACCCTAGTGGAATGACGCTTACAAATGAGGGAGAGCTCCTTCTGGCTGAATTAGAAGAAGTAATGAAGGAAGTTTCAGGACTTCGGTTATTGGAAACAACATTAAAAGAGGCGTTTTCTTTATCAGAAGTTGTTGTTGTATCTGGAGATAGTGATCAGTCTCCTTGGGTCAAAAATGAAATGGGTCGAGCATCTGTTTCGTGTATCAAGGAGCGCCTTGTTGGTCAAAAAAATACCGTTGCTGTTACAGGTGGTACGACGCTTGCCGCCGTTGCCGAAATGATGACACCTGATTTAAAACACCCTGATGTACTTTTTGTACCTGCTCGTGGAGGGTTAGGGGAAAATGTACAAAACCAAGCAAATACGATTTGTGCTAAGATGGCTGAAAAGTCCATGAGTCACTATCGCTTGCTTCATGTTCCAGATCAGCTTAGTGATGAAGCATACCGATCTATTATCGGTGAACCATCTATTAAAGACATGCTTCATTTAATTAAGTCCGCTGGTATGGTTGTTCACGGAATAGGAGACGCTATGACAATGGCAGAACGCCGTAAAACACCACAAGCAGACTTAGAAAAAGTGAAAAATGGACATGCTGTAGGTGAGGCATTTGGATACTATTTTAATCATCAAGGCGAAGTTGTTCATAAAGTTAAAACAGTTGGCATACAACTCGATGATTTAAAGAACAATAAATGTGTTATTGCTGTTGCAGGAGGTTCATCAAAAGCAAAGGCAATTAAAGCGTTTATGCAACAAGCGCATGATTCGATTCTCATTACAGATGAAGGCGCCGCAAAAGAGTTAGTAAGGGATTTTAATTAATCCCTCATATAAAAAATACTTTTTACATTCAAGGAGGAAATACCCATGGCAGTAAAAATTGGTATTAACGGATTTGGTCGTATCGGCCGTAATGTATTCCGCGCAGCTTTAAAAAATGATAACGTTGAAGTAGTAGCAATCAACGACTTAACAGATGCTAACATGCTTGCTCACCTTTTAAAATATGATTCTGTACACGGAAAATTAGATGCAGAAGTAGTAGTAGATGGTAGCAACTTAGTAGTAAACGGTAAAACAATCGAAATCTCTGCTGAACGTGACCCAGCTCAATTATCTTGGGGCAAACAAGGCGTAGAAATCGTTGTTGAATCTACTGGATTCTTCACAAAACGCGCTGACGCTGCAAAACACTTAGAAGCAGGAGCTAAAAAAGTAATCATCTCTGCTCCAGCATCTGACGAAGATATCACAATCGTAATGGGTGTTAACGAAGACAAATACGATGCGGCTAACCACAACGTAATTTCAAACGCATCTTGTACAACTAACTGCTTAGCGCCATTTGCTAAAGTGTTAAATGACAAGTTCGGTCTTAAACGCGGAATGATGACAACAGTTCACTCTTACACAAACGACCAACAAATCTTAGACTTACCACACAAAGATTACCGTCGTGCTCGTGCAGCTGCTGAAAACATCATCCCAACTTCAACTGGTGCTGCTAAAGCTGTATCTCTAGTATTACCTGAATTAAAAGGTAAATTAAACGGTGGAGCTATGCGTGTTCCAACTCCAAACGTTTCTTTAGTAGACTTAGTTGCTGAACTTGACAAAGAAGTAACTGTTGAAGATGTAAACAACGCTCTTAAAGAAGCTGCTGAAGGCGATCTTAAAGGTATCCTTGGTTACAGCGAAGAGCCACTAGTATCTGGTGACTACAATGGTAACATCAACTCTTCTACAATCGATGCATTATCTACAATGGTAATGGAAGGTAACATGGTTAAAGTTATCTCTTGGTACGATAACGAGAGCGGATATTCTAACCGTGTAGTAGACCTTGCTCAATACATCGCTGCTAAAGGACTATAAGAATAACTTAAAATTCGCTTCTATTTTATTCAATAAGACAGAAATCGACTAGACTTTCCTTTTTTATTGGATATCTGAAAATAGAACGACTATAATAAGACTTGCTAAGGAAGAGAGGGGCATACCCCCTCTTCCTTGATTTATGTATTGGCTTCTACATGAAAAAGCGTCATAAGCAGCTAACTGGAGTTTCACTTTATATAGAAAGGCGCCAATATATAAAATGAAATCTACGGTGGTTTGTGGATTGATGATTACATAGAAGCCTACTTGCTTAGTACCATAAATACTTAAGGAGGCCTTTTAACGATGAACAAAAAAACGTTGAAAGACATCGATGTAAAAGGAAAGCGAGTATTTTGTCGCGTAGACTTTAACGTACCAATGAAAGACGGAAAAGTAACAGATGAAACTCGTATTCGTGCAGCTATTCCTACTATTCAATATTTAGTAGAACAAGGTGCAAAAGTAATTTTAGCTAGCCATCTTGGACGTCCAAAAGGCGAAGTTGTTGAAGAGTTACGTCTAAATGCTGTTGCAGAACGTTTACAAGCTCTTCTTGGTAAAGACGTTGCAAAAGCTGACGAAGCTTTTGGTGAAGAAGTAAAGAAAACAATCGACGGCATGAGCGAAGGCGATGTTTTAGTACTTGAAAACGTACGTTTTTACCCAGGTGAAGAGAAAAACGATCCTGAATTAGCAAAAGCATTTGCTGAATTAGCAGACGTGTACGTAAACGATGCATTCGGTGCAGCTCACCGTGCGCATGCTTCAACAGAAGGAATTGCACAACATATTCCAGCAGTAGCAGGTTTCTTAATGGAAAAAGAGCTTGATGTGCTTTCAAAAGCATTATCAAACCCAGAACGTCCATTTACTGCAATCGTTGGTGGAGCAAAAGTTAAAGACAAAATCGGTGTAATTGACCACTTGCTTGATAAAGTAGATAACTTAATCATCGGTGGAGGACTTTCTTACACATTTATTAAGGCACTAGGCCATGAAGTAGGTAAATCACTTCTTGAAGAAGACAAGATTGAACTTGCAAAATCTTTCATGGAAAAAGCTAAGAAAAACGGAGTAAACTTCTACATGCCAGTGGACGTGGTAGTAGCAGATGACTTCTCAAATGATGCTAATATTCAAGTTGTATCAATTGAAGATATTCCAAGCGATTGGGAAGGCTTAGACGCAGGACCGAAAACGCGCGAAATCTATGCTGACGTAATCAAAAACTCTAAGTTAGTTATTTGGAATGGACCAATGGGTGTATTTGAATTAGACGCATTTGCTAACGGAACAAAAGCAGTAGCAGAAGCTTTAGCAGAAGCAACTGACACATATTCAGTAATCGGCGGAGGAGACTCTGCAGCAGCTGTTGAAAAATTCAACTTAGCTGATAAAATGAGCCATATTTCTACAGGTGGCGGTGCGTCACTAGAGTTTATGGAAGGTAAAGAACTTCCAGGCGTAGTTGCATTAAACGATAAGTAAGTTTATGTTTCAGTAAGACGGAGGACCGACCTGACGACTGATAATATAAAAAATTATCAAGCAGCGAAGATGGATGACCAAGAGATAAAAGGGACCGAATCACTTTTAACAGCACCCTCTTGGACATCTAACGCGTGAAGGGAAAACCCACAATAAACAAAGGACGGTGTTATACATGCGTAAACCAATTATTGCAGGAAACTGGAAAATGAACAAAGTACTTTCTGAAGCAACTAGCTTTGTTGAAGAAGTAAAAGGAGCAGTACCATCTCCTGAAAGCGTAGAATCAGTAGTATGTGCACCTGCACTATTTTTAGATCGTTTAGTAGAAGCGACTAAAGGCACAGACTTAAAAATTGGTGCACAAAACATGCACTTTGAAGAAAACGGTGCGTTCACTGGAGAAGTGAGCCCTGTTGCTTTAGCAGACTTAGGTGTGAACTATGTCATTTTAGGACACTCTGAGCGTCGTGAAATGTTTGCTGAAACGGACGAAACAGTAAACCAAAAAACAATTTCTGCATTCAAACACGGTTTAACACCAATCGTGTGCTGCGGTGAAACAAACGAAGAGTACGAACAAGATCAAACAAAAACAGTTGTAGCTAATCAAGTACAAAAAGCATTAGCTGGTCTAACTGATGAGCAAGTAAAACAAACAGTTATCGCATATGAGCCAATCTGGGCAATCGGTACAGGTAAATCTTCAACTGCTGAAGGTGCAAACGAAGTTTGTGCATACATCCGTAGCGTTGTTGCAGAACAATTCTCTCAAGATGTTGCAGATGCTGTACGTATTCAATACGGCGGTAGCGTAAAACCTGCTAATATTAAAGAATATATGTCTCAATCAGACATTGACGGAGCTTTAGTAGGTGGAGCAAGCTTAGAAGCAGATTCTTTCTTACAGCTTTTGGAGGCTGGTAAGTAATGAGTAAAAAGCCAGTAGCATTAATCATCTTAGATGGTTTTGCATTACGCGATGAAGATAAAGGTAATGCGGTAACACATGCAAAAAAACCAAACTTCGACCGTTTCTGGAACGAGTATCCTCATGCTACACTTGAGGCGTCTGGAGAAGCTGTAGGCTTACCAGAAGGCCAAATGGGTAACTCTGAAGTAGGTCACTTAAATATCGGCGCAGGCCGAATTGTGTACCAAAGCTTAACTCGTGTAAACGTAGCAATTCGTGAAGGCGAGTTTGAACAAAACGAAACGCTTCTAGCAGCTGTAAAGCACGCAAAAGAAAAGGGTACAAATCTTCATCTTTTCGGGCTTTTATCTGATGGCGGTGTACACAGTCATATCGAACATCTATATGCATTATTGCGTCTAGCTAAGAGTGAAGGCTTAGAAAAAGTCTACATTCATGGCTTCTTAGATGGTCGTGACGTAGCACCTCAATCTGCTGAAACGTATTTAAAAGAACTTAATGAAAAAATTGAAGAGTATGGCGTTGGTGAAATTGCAACACTTTCAGGACGTTACTACTCAATGGACCGCGACAAACGCTGGGAGCGCGTAGAGAAATCATACCGCGCAATGGTGTACGGCGAAGGTCCATCATATACAAGCGCTGAAGAGTGCGTAAAAGATTCGTATGAAAATGGAATCTATGACGAATTCGTTTTACCTTCTGTTATTACAAAAGAAGACGGATCGCCAGTTGCGACAATTCAAGACGAAGATGCAGTTATTTTCTACAACTTCCGTCCGGATCGCGCAATTCAAATTTCAAATACGTTCGCAAACGAAGATTTCCGTTCATTTGATCGTGGTGAAAAGCATCCGAAAAACTTACATTTTGTATGTTTAACTCACTTCAGCGAAACAGTTGACGGATATGTAGCCTTTAAGCCAATTAACTTGGATAACACGCTTGGTGAAGTATTATCTCAAAATAACTTAAAGCAGCTTCGTATTGCCGAGACAGAAAAATATCCTCACGTAACGTTCTTTATGAGCGGTGGACGTGAAGCAGAGTTTCCTGGTGAAACACGTATCTTAATCGATTCACCAAAAGTAGCAACATATGACTTGAAACCTGAGATGAGTGCTTATGAAGTGACGGACGCGTTGCTTGCAGAAATCGAAGGCGATAAGCAAGACGCTATTTTATTAAACTTTGCAAATCCTGATATGGTAGGCCATTCAGGTATGTTAGAACCAACGGTAAAAGCGATTGAAACAGTAGATGAGTGCTTAGGCAAAATTGTAGATGCAATTTTAGCTAAAGGCGGTACAGCAATCATCACAGCAGACCATGGTAATGCTGATGAAGTGATTACGCTTGAAGGTAATCCAATGACGGCTCATACAACGAATCCTGTTCCAGTAATCGTAACCAAACAAGGCTTAGAGCTTCGTGAAGACGGTATTCTAGGAGATCTAGCTCCTACGATGCTTACTCTTCTAGATGTAGCACAGCCAAAAGAAATGACAGGTAAAACATTAATTAAATAATTAATTATAAAGGAGAGTTTTAAAATGCCAGCAATTCTTGACATTTATGCACGCGAAGTATTAGATTCTCGCGGTAACCCAACAGTTGAAGTTGAAGTATATACTGAATCAGGCGCTTTCGGACGCGCTTTAGTACCAAGTGGTGCTTCTACTGGTGAATACGAAGCAGTAGAATTACGCGATGGTGACAAATCTCGCTACCTAGGTAAAGGTGTATTAAAAGCAGTAGAAAACGTAAACGAAATTATCGCTCCTGAATTAGTAGGTATGGACGTAACTGATCAAATCGGTATCGATCGCCTTATGATCGAGTTAGACGGTACTGAAAACAAAGGTAAATTAGGTGCCAATGCTATTCTTGGTGTATCTATGGCAGTAGCTCACGCAGCAGCTGATTTCGTAGGTCTTCCATTATACCGTTACCTTGGTGGATTCAACGCTAAGCAATTACCAACTCCAATGATGAACATCATCAACGGTGGTTCTCATGCTGATAACAACGTTGACTTCCAAGAATTCATGATCTTACCTGTAGGAGCTCCTACATTCAAAGAAGCAATCCGTATGGGTGCTGAAGTATTCCACGCGTTAAAATCTGTTTTATCTGCTAAAGGCTTAAACACAGCTGTAGGTGACGAAGGTGGTTTCGCTCCTAACTTAGGTTCTAACCGTGAAGCATTAGAAGTAATCGTAGAAGCAATCACAAAAGCTGGTTACGAAGCTGGTAAAGACATCCAATTAGGTATGGACGTAGCTTCTTCTGAGTTCTTCAACAAAGAAACTGGTAAATATGATTTAGCAGGCGAAGGCCGTACAGGCGTAACTTCTGCTGAAATGGTAGATTTCTACGAGCAGTTAGTTAACGAATTCCCAATCGTTTCAATCGAAGACGGTTTAGACGAAAATGACTGGGATGGTCACAAGCTATTAACTGAGCGCATTGGCGGAAAAGTACAGCTTGTTGGTGACGATCTATTCGTAACAAACACGAAAAAACTTGCTCAAGGTATCGAACAAGGCGTAGGTAACTCTATCCTTATCAAAGTTAACCAAATCGGTACATTAACTGAAACGTTCGAAGCTATCGAAATGGCTAAACGTGCTGGTTACACAGCAGTAGTTTCTCACCGTTCTGGTGAAACTGAAGATGCAACAATCGCTGATATTGCTGTTGCAACAAACGCTGGTCAAATCAAAACTGGTTCTATGAGCCGTACAGATCGTATTGCGAAATACAACCAATTACTACGCATCGAAGACGAGCTAGGTGTTCTAGCTGTATACGATGGCGCTAAATCTTTCTACAACTTAAAAAAATAAGTTGAAAGTATAAAAAACGGATGACGATTGTCATCCGT
The DNA here is from genome assembly GCF_056395685.1 of Priestia sp. 10L35. Classification (NCBI taxonomy): domain Bacteria; kingdom Bacillati; phylum Bacillota; class Bacilli; order Caryophanales; family Bacillaceae; genus Priestia; species Priestia sp. 10L35. Next base: position 254,395 of record NZ_JBFTKA010000006.1, read on the forward strand.
TTTTTTACGTTAAAATCCGTTGTATTTCACTGCCATTACTTGTACGAGAGGGTTTTTTATGATAAATTAACCTTAGCGTAGTGCGCGTACTTTATCCCCGGTAATGCCAATCAGAAGGGATGAAGAAACCCCGCTGATTGACTATTACTTGGTGTAGGAGGTGTGTCTTAGTGCATACATTGCTGATTACTTTGCTAGTGATTGTTTCAATTGCTTTGATTGTTGTGGTCGTTTTACAATCAAGTAAAACTACTGGATTATCTGGAGCTATTTCCGGTGGAGCTGAAACGTTATTTGGGAAACAAAAAGCACGTGGAATTGACTTAGTTTTACACCGTTTGACAGTAGTGTTATCTATCTTATTCTTTGTGTTAACACTTGCTGTATCTTATTTCAAACTTTAATATGTTACTGGATAGACTGCCACCTAATGCATATGTACTTGGTGTATACCAACTTATGTATTAGGTGGTTTTTTAATGGGTGTGTTGAATACTTTAATTTCATTTTTAAGTAATGATATAATATAGCTTTAGAAAAAAGTACTAAATATAGTATAAAAGCGTAAAAGTTGATGGTTACATCTCTTGTTATGTGATGACCGTCACATAAATACATGTTTTTTTCTATTAGGACTGCAGATATTATAACTAAAAGGAGTTAAATGATATATGAAAATTGCACAACCAAAGCCATTTACATTTGAAGGCGGCGAAAAAGCTGTTTTATTACTTCATGGTTTTACCGGAAATTCTGCTGATGTTCGTATGTTAGGTCGTTTTTTAGAGAAAAAAGGATACACATGCCACGCACCTCATTACAAAGGACATGGCGTAGCGCCTGAAGAACTTGTTCATACTGGTCCAAAAGATTGGTGGAAAGATGTCATGGACGGCTATGAGTTTTTGAAAAGCAAAGGTCATGAAAGTATTGCCGCTGTAGGTCTTTCACTAGGTGGCGTATTTTCACTGAAATTAGGTTACACTGTACCTATAAAGGGTATTGTGCCTATGTGCGCCCCTATGTATATAAAGAGTGAAGAAGTCATGTATGAAGGTGTTTTAGCGTATGCACGCGAATATAAAAAGCGTGAAGGTAAATCGTCTGAACAGATTGAACAAGAAATGGAAGAGTTCAAGCAAACACCAATGAACACATTAAAGTCTTTACAGGAATTAATCGCTGAAGTGCGAAATTCAGTTGATATGATTTATGCACCGACATTTGTTGTACAAGGTCGTCATGATCATATGATTAATACAGACAGCGCCAATATTATTTATAATAGCGTCGAGTCTCCTACAAAAGATATAAAATGGTACGAAGAATCTGGTCATACCATTACCTTTGATAAAGAGCGTGATCAGCTTCACGAGGATGTATATGTATTTTTGGAATCACTTGATTGGTGATAGAGATAATACGAATAAAGAAAAAGGAGGGACATGATGTGAAAGAAGAAAATCAGCCCTATATAAATGAAATATTGGATTTTATGAAAAGGGATAATTACAAACCTTTGACTGTCCAAGAGCTTGCAAAAGAATTTAATACTGAGGATGCAGAGTCATTCAAAGAGTTTGTGAAGGCACTTGTTATTATGGAAGAGAAGGGTTTAATTATCCGAGCAAGAAACGATCGCTACGGGCTGCCGGAACAAATGAATTTTGTCAAAGGGAAAGTAAGCGGACATGCAAAAGGGTTTGCGTTCGTAGTTCCTGAAGAAAAAGATGCGGGTGATGTATTTATTCCCCCTACTGAAACAAACAATGCTATGCACGGAGATATTGTGCTTGCAAGAGTGTCATCAGAATCATCAGGTGCTCGTCGTGAAGGAACCATTGTAAAAATCTTAGAACGAGGTACCCAGCAAATTGTAGGTACGTATACGCAAAGCAAAAATTTTGGCTTTGTGATTGCGGATGACAAAAAAATTGCAGGTGATATTTTTATTCCCAAAGCAGCAAGAAACGGTGCGGTTGAAGGCCATAAAGTAGTAGTAGAACTGACAACCTATCCGGAAGGCCGCATGAATGCAGAAGGAAAAGTTGTTCAAATTCTTGGACATAAAAACGATCCGGGGATCGATATCATTTCTGTTATCCATAAGCACGGTCTTCCTCAAGAATTTCCTGCTGATGCTTTAACACAAGCAATTGATACACCTGAAACGATTGACGAAAAAGATATTGGCAACCGCCGCGATCTTCGTGATCAAGTTATTGTAACCATTGACGGAGCAGATGCAAAAGATTTGGATGACGCCGTAACGGTTACAGAGCTTGAAAATGGAAACTACAAATTAGGCGTCCATATTGCAGATGTAAGTCACTACGTTAAAGAAGGTTCTCCGATTGATGTAGAAGCAGCAGAGCGCGGAACAAGCGTCTATTTAGTAGACCGAGTTATTCCGATGATTCCTCACCGTTTATCTAATGGAATTTGCTCATTAAATCCAAAAGTTAACCGTTTTACGCTTTCTTGTGAGATGGAAATCGATCCACAGGGTGAAGTAGTGAAACATGAGATTTTTGAAAGTGTCATCAAAACGACAGAACGAATGACGTATTCAGACGTTAACAAAATCTTAGTGGATAAAGATGAAGAAGTGTTAGAACGCTACGAGCCAATCGTTCCGATGTTTGAGCGTATGGAAAATCTGGCAGCTATTCTTCGTAAAAAGAGAATGGATCGCGGGGCCATTGATTTTGATTTCAAAGAAGCAAAAGTATTAGTAGATGATGATGGCCATCCTCACGATGTTATTTTGCGTGAACGTTCGGTTGCTGAAAAGCTAATCGAAGAATTTATGCTAGCGGCGAACGAAACAGTAGCAGAACATTTTCACTGGATGAACGTACCGTTCATTTATCGTATTCATGAAGATCCAGATGCAGAGAAGCTTACTCGTTTCTTAGAGTTCATTACAAACTTTGGTTACACGGTGAAAGGAACAGGAAACGATATTCATCCGCGTGCGCTACAGGATATTTTAGAAGAAGTAAAAGGCACGCCTGAAGAGATGGTTATTTCAACTGTTATGCTTCGTTCGATGAAACAAGCGAAATATGAAGCAGAAAGTTTAGGCCACTTTGGTTTATCAGCTGAGTTCTATACGCATTTTACGTCTCCAATCCGTCGTTATCCGGATTTAATCGTTCATCGTCTCATTCGCACGTATTTAATTGAAGGAAAAACAGATCAGCAAACGCAAGAAAAATGGCGCGAGCTTCTGCCTGATGTTGCTGAGCATTCTTCTAATATGGAACGTCGTTCAGTTGACGCTGAGCGGGAAACGGACGATATGAAAAAAGCTGAGTTTATGGCTGATAAAGTTGGGGAAGTATTTAATGGTATTATTAGCTCTGTTACTAACTTTGGAATGTTCGTGGAGCTAGAAAATACGATTGAAGGTTTAGTTCACGTCAGTGACTTAACAGATGACTATTATCGTTACGACGAACGTCACTATGCGATGATTGGAGAAAAAACGGGCAATGTCTTCCGAATTGGAGACGAAATTGAAGTGAAAGTCGCCGATGTGAATAAAGACGAGCGTTCGGTTGACTTTATTATTGTAGGAATGAAAGAAAGTCGCAAACGCTTATCTAAAGACCGTCCTAAAGTGATTAAAGCAAAACAAAAGTCACGCAAAGATGATAAAGGAAAAGGTCGCGAGGGCAGCCGAAGCAAAAATGAAGAGTGGTCTACTCAAAAGCCAAAGAAGAAAAAGAAAAAGAGATTCTTCGAGGGTGCCCCAAATGTTAAGCGCAAAAAGAAAAAGCGTAAATAATCGAAATCGACAGCAGTGAAGCAGAAGGGTATTCCTTCTGCTTCAAAACAGCTCCATTAAACGTTTTAGTTGTTGTTTAGATTTCCATACAGTAAAATGATACATAATATCATACATATACGTAAGTACGGCTGAAGGGAAGGAACGTTTTATGCCAAAAGGTGAAGGGAAATTAATTGCACAAAACAAAAAAGCCCGCCACGACTTTTTTATTGAAGAAACATATGAGACGGGTATTGTTCTACAAGGAACGGAAATTAAATCAATTCGTAATGGGCGTGTAAATTTAAAGGACTCTTTTGCTCGTGTGCAAAACGGAGAAGTATTTCTACACAATATGCACGTTAGTCCTTACGAACAAGGAAATCGATACAATCATGAGCCGTTGCGTACACGAAAGCTATTGCTGCATAAGCGTGAAATCAGCAAGCTAATTGGCTATTCAAAAGAAACGGGTTATTCATTAGTTCCTTTAAAAGTGTATTTAAAAAATGGATACGCAAAGGTTTTACTAGGGCTTGGTAAGGGTAAAAAGAAATATGACAAGCGTGAAGACTTAAAGCAAAAAGAAGCGAAGCGCGATATCGAACGAGCATTTCGTGATCGTCAAAAGATGTAACATTACAAAATATTACAATTGCAAAATGCTCATTTTGTGATATAATAAGTATTGTTATCAGTTAGATTTCATTTTGCACACTGAAGTCGCTATCTGATGTAAGATTTTTTCTTACACATTCCGACTCCCTTTTATATGGGGACGTTACGGATTCGACAGGGGTAGTTCGAGCTTAGGTTGCGAGTCGAGGAGATGGCCTCGTTAAAACATCAACGCCAATAATAACTGGCAAATCTAACAATAACTTCGCTTTAGCTGCATAATAGTAGCTTAGCGGTTCCTCCCTCCATCGCCCATGTGGTAGGGTAAGGGACTCACTTTAAGTGGGCTACGCCGGAGTTCGCCGTCTGAGGACGAAGGAAGAGAATAATCAGACTAGCGACTGGGACGCCTGTTGGTAGGCAGAACAGCTCGCGAATGATCAATATGCCAACTACACTCGTAGACGCTTAAGTGGCGATATTTCTGGACGTGGGTTCGACTCCCACCGTCTCCACCAATACATATTGTATGGTGGCTTACCTTACTTATAACAGGAGTTAATCAAATGTATGCTCTTCATTTGATTAGCTCCTTTTTAATTTATAATTTATGTAAAATTGAAAAAAGCAGGAAAGAAATAAAAGGATGCCTGTTACACAAAGAGGCATCCTTTTATTTTTGTTTAAGCTGAACAAAAAGCAGCATAAGAAAGGAAAGAAAGACGATTGAAATAACCCATAGCCAAGCGAGATTCATGTTTCCAGAGTCAATCGCTACGTAGATAGCGGTAGGCACAGTTTGAGTTTCACCTGGAATATTGCCGGCAAACATCAAAGTGGCTCCAAACTCTCCGAGTGCTCTTGCCAGACTTAGCACTCCTCCTGTTACGATGGCTTTAGAAGCTAAAGGGATAGAAATAAAGAAAAAGACTTTCCATTCGCTTGCACCATCTACTCGAGCTGCGTCTTCAATTTCGTAATCAACGCCTTGAAAGCCTGTTTTGGCAGATTGATACATAAGCGGAAACGCAACGACAACGGAGGCAATAACAGCTGCCCACCATGTGAAAATAACGGGTTGTTGAAAGACCCATTCAATTGCCCGGCCGAGCAGGCTGTGTTTCCCGAATATGACAATCAATAAAAATCCAACAACGGACGGAGGGAGCACCAACGGGAGCATTAACGCCGTTTCAATCATCACTTTTCCCTTAAAGTGTTTCCTAGATAACAGTTTTCCTATAACAGTGCCTAAAATAATAACGACAAATCCTGCTACTAATGCAATTTTAAGCGATAGCTGAAGAGGAGATAAAAATTCTTGAATCATAGCGGCCTCAATTTGCAGTGAAACCGTATTTCTTTAAAGTGTCAAGAGCCGTCTTACTTTGTAAAAATTGATAAAAAGCTTTTGCTTCTTGTGGATGTTTTGAATCCTTAATAACGCCTACAGGATATACAATTGGTTTGTGAGTGCTATTATCTGCAGTAGCGACAATCTTCACCTTTTTTGAAATCAAGGCATCGGTTTTATAAACCACCCCAGCTTCAACGTTTCCTGTCTCTACATAGGAAAGCACCTGGCGTACGTCTTTCGCATAGACGGTTTTTGGCTCAATGTTTTTCCAGAGGTTCATGTGTTCAAAAGTCTCCTTCGCATACTGTCCGGCAGGAACGGATTCTGGTATTCCAAGTGCAATTTTTTGAACAGTCGGCTTTGATAGATCTTCAAAATTTGTGATAGCAGACGTATTATTCTTTGGCACGATAAGCACAAGGTCATTGCCAACCAAGTCAGCACCATTCTCTTTGGAGATCGCTCCTGCTTTTACTAGTGCATCAAACTTGTCTTCCGCTGCTGAAAAAAATAAATCAATAGGTGCGCCGTTTGTAACTTGCTGTTGCAGCGAGCCTGAAGCTCCAAAATTAAATTTCAAGTCTATATTTGGATGCTTTTTTTCATATTGCTTTTGAATATCAGTGAGCGCATCTTTTAAGCTGGCCGCAGCGGATATCGTTAAGCTGATGTTTTTGTGCTGAGCTGCGGATTGATCGGTATTTGTTTCGTTCGAACAAGCAGCAGTAAACATAATTAAAAATAATAGTGCGAATAAGGGTTTAAAGTATTGTTGCATCGTGTCACCTCAGTTAGTTGTAGTAAAGCAATTTAGTATAACTATATCACGTTCATTTTAAATTTGACTTCCTAAAAAGAAAACAGCGACTTGAAAGGGGGAAAACTTTCAAGTCGCTGCTTCATTTATTCTTCCAACGCTTTGCCCATTCCTTTTAAAAAGTGAAGCCCAAATCCAATTGCACGATTGACATCTGGATCGTTTAGCGCTTTTATAAGAGCTAATGCACTTACTTTTTTTCCGGTTTTTACATATTCATTCGCTTCGTTCATACCAGCTGTTGCGCTATTTACAAGTTTAGCAGTTACCTCTGGATCTGCCTTCATCAAACCGCTGCTTGCACCCATAAGAGTATTAATTAAATTGGTTACCGGTTCTCTGGAAATTTGATGAAGCGCAATTTTTGAGATTTTTTCTTTTGCTTGAATCATTGAATCAGCAGCTTCAAGAACACCCATGTCGTTAAGTTCGCCAACAATACCGAGAATACGGTTCAATGCTTCTTCATTATCTGCCAGCAGAGAAGTTAAATCTTCTAATTTTTGTTGTTTTTCTTCTTCCTCGCTTAGAAGAGGTTTCTTAATTTCTGTAATAGGTTGTGCCATCTTTTCTCCTCCTATTTACTTGTTAAATGGACGTAGCCAGGACGGTTCCATTTACGCTGAACCTCGACCCCATTTTGAGGATGACGTTTTTTGTTACGCGGATTTGTAGACGGTAAAGGCGTTTCTCCACCTTTACTTAATACTTCCATCCGTACTTTTGTTTGTTTGTAAGCTGGCGTATTTGTTCGTTGGTCGACTGCAGGTCCGGTCAAGAAGTTAATAGCCGAATCTTTATGAACAGAGTGCATTGGAAGATACAGCTCATTTGCTTTTACTCGCTCTGTAATTAATGCCTGTACTTTTACTGCTCCAAACGGTGAGATTAATCTGACAAGCGAACCTTCTTCAATTTCACGCTCCTTGGCAAGCTGAGGTGAAATTTCTACAAATACTTCCGGTACTTTTGATTGGATGCCGCTCGATTTATTGGTCATATTCCCTTCATGAAAATGTTCTAACATTCTTCCATTATTAATGTGTAGATCATATTCTTCTGGGAATTCGGCAGGAAGTACCCAATGTGATAAAGCAAAGCGCGCTTTTTTATCTGGGAAATTAAACCCATCGACGTAAAGTAACGGCGTGCTTTTTCCCTCTAAGCTCCCCCATAAGAAGCTATTCCAGCCTTCAAGGTTTTCGTAGCTGGCTTGGCTGAATAAAGGTGATAGACTAGCCATTTCTGCAAAGATATCACCAGGATGTGTATACGTCCAGTTCGCACCTAAGCGGTTGGCTATCTCTTGAACAATCCACCAATCCGGCTTTGAATCACCGAGCGTTGGTAATGCTTGATACAATCTTTGGACACGTCGCTCCGTATTGGTAAATGTTCCGTCTTTTTCAAGAGAAGGAACAGCAGGAAGTACAACATCAGCATATTGAGCCGTTCTCGAAAGGAAAATGTCTTGGACGACAAAAAAATCTAAATTTGATAATATTTCGTGTACATGGTTAGCATTTGAATCAACAAGAGCCATATCTTCTCCGACAAGGTACATGGCCTTCATTTTTCCTTCATCAATTGAATGCAGCATTTGAATATTATCAAGCCCTGGCTTATCTTTAATTTTTACACCGTATGCTTTTTCAAATTTCGCTCGGGCGACTGAGTCTGTGACGTGCTGATAGCCTGGAAGCCAAGCAGGAAGAGTTCCCATATCACATGCTCCTTGGACGTTATTGTGGCCTCGGAGCGGATAAGCGCCTGCTCCAGGGCGTCGATAGTTTCCAGTAGCAAGCAACAGGTTTGAGATAGCCGCTGATGTATCAGAGCCTCCCGTATTTTGCGTTACGCCCATGCCCCACAGCACACAGGTTCCATCGGCGTCTCGAATCATTTCAGCTATTTGAATGAGCGTTGCTGCTGGAATACCCGTAATTTGTTCAGCATATTCAAGCGTGTACTTTTCAAGCAAAGAGTGAAAGTCTTCAAAATAGTTGACGTTTTCTTGGATGAATTTTTCATTGTGCCATCCTTGGTCAATCATGTATTTTGTTACAGCCATTAGCCATACTTGGTCCGTACCTTGTTTTGGACTGATGAAAATGTCAGAGCGTTCAGCCATTTCGTTTTTGCGCAAATCTGCGACGATTAGTTTTTGGTCATGAAGCTTGTGCGCGCGTTTGATGCGAGTTGCTAATACAGGATGACCTTCAGCAGGGTTAGCTCCAACGATGATAACCAGTCCAGCTTTTGCGATGTCTTTTATCGTGCCGGCATCGCCTCCCATTCCCACTGTTCGAAATAATCCATCAGTTGCAGGAGACTGACAGTAGCGAGAGCAGTTGTCTACGTCATTTGTTTCAAACATTTGGCGAGCCAGCTTTTGAATAACATAGTTTTCTTCGTTTGTAATCTTAGAAGAAGAAATAAAACCAACTGATCCATGTCCATACTGCTGATTAATAGAGCTTAACCTGCTTGCTACTAAGTCGAGGGCTTCTTCCCATGACGACTCTACAAATGCACCATTTTTTCGGATTAAAGGCTTAGTAATACGTTTTTCAGAGTTTACAAAATCCCAGCCGAATTTTCCTTTCACACAGGTTGAAATGGCATTTGCGGGAGCATCAGAGCTAGGCTGAACTTTAAGGATTTCACGGCCTTTTGTCCATACTTCAAATGAACATCCAACTCCGCAAAATGTACAGACAGTTTTTGTTTTTTTCGTGCGTGTTTCGCGCATAGCGGCTTCCACTTCTGAAACAGCAAAAATTCCGCTGTATCCAGGTTCTACTTCTTTAACTAAATCAATCATTGGATTTAAAACGTCTTTTGGAAGCCCAGTCATAAATCCAGCTTCTCCAAGCATGGATTTTTCCATCAAGGCATTACAAGGGCATACGGTTACACATTGACCGCAGCTCACACAAGAAGATTCATTGATTGCTACACCGTCATCCCAGAGAACGCGGGGACGTTTTGCTTCCCAGTCGATAGAGAGTGTTTCATTAACTTGAAGATTTTGACAAACCTCTACGCATTGGCCACAAGCGATGCATTGATTAGGGTCATAACGGTAGAACGGATGAGACATATCGACTTCATTCTCTGAGGCCTTTGGCGTATAGGGGTATTTTTGATGTTCAATCTCCATCATTTCGGCTGTGTTATGTAATTTACAGTTTCCGTTGTTATTGTCGCAAACGGTGCAGTATAGCAAATGATTTTCTAATAAACGATCCATTGCTTCCGTCTGTGCCGCTTTTGCGGGTGCTGATTGTAATTCAATCTTCATGCCGTTTTCAGCTTTTGTAGAACAAGAACGAACTAACTCGCCATTCATTTCAACGATACATGTGTCACAAGTTTGAATAGGATCCACTTCAGGAACATAACAAATCTGAGGGTGCTCAATGCTTTGCTGATTAATAATTTCGAGTATGGTAGAGCCTGAAGCTGCCTTGTATTCGTTACCATTTATATGAACAGTGATGATTTCACGACTCATTTGTTTTCCTCCTTTATATAAAAACAAAAAACCACCATGAATACACACGCCTAATTAAATAAGGGAAGTGCAATCATGGTGGAATAGTTTACTAGCAGGTCTTACTAATATGCCAATCCGGCCCATTTATATCGTTAAGAAAAAGTGATAGAGTAATAACAATTCATTATTATTATTCCATCTCGGTTATTTATAATTATATCGCTACGTTTTTAAATGCACAACTTTTTTAAATACCCAACTCTCTTCAAAAGTTTTGCTGCAAAGATTTTAGGCTTTTATTTTTTGAAGTGTTGATTTATGATAAAAAAACTGTAGGAATAAAATGCACAATTTAATTTTAATCGGTGGGAGAGCGTTGATTATGTCAAAAACTATTCATGAATTTAATGATATTATTCGGAAGCTTCGAAAAGATTTATTTGGAAAAGGACCGGAAAGAATACATACGGTTTTTGTTGAAAATATGGCTGTCTCAACACTGTATGGAAATTTAACTCCGACAGAAACATTTATTGCAAGCACTGCTGAAGGATGTGACATGGTTCATCTAGCTCGAACAAAAATGATCCAAGATGTATATGCATCGAATCCGCCGGAAGGGTTAGAAGAATTGGTAGGAGCAAAGTTGGTTAATTTATTTTCAGATATGAAAATAAAAGAAAATATAGCGGTTTCCGTATTCGTTTTTGATAAAAACATTATTTAAAAAAGGAGACATCACATGAACTCGACCGTTAAGAAGCGTACAGTTCTTAGATTTAAAAATGGTCAAATGGAAAACGTGGAAGATAAAATTGTAACGGAGTTTCCTGTGACTGTGAAAATTAATGAAGAAGAGTTTGTCACGATGGTATGTAGCCCACAATACATTGAAGATATGGTAATTGGCTATTTAGCATCTGAAGGGGTTATCCGAGCATACACAGACATTAAAAACATATGGGTTCAAGAAAAAGAAGGGTATGTTCATGTTACAATAGATAAATTAAACCCGTATTTTCAAAACCTTCAAAATAAACGATATATCACGTCTTGCTGCGGGGCGAGCAGACAAGGGTTTGTCTTTATAAATGATGCACTGACTGCTAAAAAAATGAACGATATATCGGTAGAACTTTCAATTAAGGATTGTTTTCAATTGATGAATAAGCTGCAGCAATCTGCTGCTACGTTTCAAGAAACGGGTGGCGTTCATAACGCTGCTATTTGTGATAAAAATGGCTTTATGCTTAGCAGAATGGACATTGGTAGGCATAATGCTCTAGATAAGCTATACGGGTATTGCTTAAAACACCATATTTCAATTAGAGATAAAGTAGTCGTTTTCAGCGGCCGTATTTCTTCAGAAATTTTGTTGAAAGTAGCGAAGATCGGGTGTGAAGTGGTTCTTTCAAAATCCGCCCCGACTGAACTTGCTTTAAATCTAGCAGAAGAATTGGGAATTACAACGGTAGGGTTTATTCGAAATGATTCGTTGAATATTTATACATGCCCGGAAAGAATTTTAAGAGAGAGTTAATCTGCTGTGGAGAAGCTGACAGCTAGAGAGAGGAGAGATGAGGCAGATGTCATACGCTATAGTTGATACTTTAAAGCGTCCTTTACGAGACTTGCGTTTGTCAGTAACAGATCGCTGTAACTTTCGCTGTCGATATTGTATGCCTGAAGAAATTTTTGGGGCAGACTATCCATTTTTACCTGCCGAAAACATTCTTTCGTTTGATGAATTAGAGAGACTCACTAGATTATTCGCATCGCTAGGAGTAAAAAAAGTGCGTATAACGGGAGGAGAGCCGCTGCTAAGAAAAGGCTTGCCAGATCTAATCAATCGTCTGAAGCAAATTGAGGGTATAGATGATATTGCCATAACAACAAACGGCTCACTGTTAAAGAAGCATGCAGAAGCCTTATCAAAAGCGGGATTATCAAGAGTAACCGTTAGCTTAGACTCGCTTGATGAAGTGAGATTTCAAGAGTTGAATGGAAACCGAGGAAGCGTAAAACGAGTATTAGAAGGAATAGAAGCAGCAGCTCTTGCGGGGATTTCAGTCAAAATAAACATGGTTGTCCAAAAAGGCAAGAATGAGCAGGATATTCTTCCGATGGCCCACTATTTTAAAGACAAAAAACATACGCTGCGTTTTATTGAATATATGGATGTTGGAAATTCAAACGGATGGAAAATGGATGAGGTTATAACAAAGAAACAAATTCTTGATATAGTTGGACAAGAAATGCCTCTTGAAGAAATTACACCTCATTATACGGGAGAAGTAGCCACCAGGTATCGATACGTCGGGACAGAAGAGGAAATTGGTATCATTTCATCTGTCACAGATTCATTCTGTTCCACTTGTTCACGCGCAAGAGTATCGGCTGAAGGAAAGCTCTATACCTGTTTGTTCGCGTCAAAAGGATATGACCTCCGCACACTGATACGGTCAGAAGCCTCTGATCATACTGTTTGTGACACCATTTCTGATATCTGGAATCATCGGAAAGATCGTTACTCAGACGAACGAGCTAATGGAAGACAGGTCCAAGGCGCTGAAAAAGTGGAAATGTCTCATATTGGTGGATAATTCAAAGAAGCTTTATACATCCCAATCACTGCGATGATTCACATTTATAAAAGTGGGATCTTCCGCTGAAAAAGGCACGCGAAGGACGTTTGTCTGATTCAACAATTGCGTAAGCCTTCTTTCACCTTGTGTAACGAGTTGTTCAATAAGAGGAAGCGTTCTACGGTGATAGAGTGCTAGAAGCGGGTGAATGTGATCAGGCTGAACAGGAAGAACAATGTCAGGTGAGTCCGTTTGGGTCAGTGTGATCATGTGATGAACAAACTCAGCATTAATAAAAGGAATATCGCAAGAAAGAATAAAGAACCATTCAGCGCAGCAATCGATCGCAGTTAAAGCGTGATGAATTGCATACAAAGGACCTTGATACGGGCATTTTTCAACTGCAAATGCAACATCCTTTCTTTGAAAATAAGGGAGTAAATCTTGGTTGGTAGACACAAGTATAGGTGTGACGTGATTTTCTTTTAATGCATCTATACTATATTCGTAAAATGATTTCTTGTTATAGGTTTCAAACATTTTTGGTTTACCGTAGCGAGAAGATTTTCCTCCTGCTAATACAATGCCTGCAATGGACATTTATTAAATACCTCCATCAAAATATATTTGTATATTTATGCAAAAAAGTCTCCGTAAAGCAGCGTAGCTTTATGTGTATAATAGCATGTTTCTAAAGAAATATCTTTGACGAAGGAATAGATAGTGAAGTCAGAGATTGAACGAGAAAGGGAGAGAAAAGAGTGACAGAACGTTATTCACGTCAGCAGCTTTTCCAGCCCATTGGAAACAAAGGGCAGCAGCAAATTAGAAGTAAGCATGTTTTAGTTGTAGGTGCAGGGGCTCTAGGCAGCGCTAGCGCAGAAGCCCTCGTGCGTGCTGGAATTGGAAAATTGACTCTTGTAGATCGTGATTATGTAGAATGGAGTAATCTACAGCGTCAGCAGCTTTATACAGAACAAGATGCGCAAAACAAACTACCTAAAGCTGTAGCAGCAAAAAATCGTTTGCGTCAAATAAACACGGAAGTGAAGATTGAAGCGCTGGTGATGGATGCTCAGCCTGCTAATTTAGAAAGTATCGTCCAAACAGCCGATGTGATCATCGATGCGACAGACAACTTCGACATCCGTTTTATTTTAAATGATTTGTCACATAAGTATGAAGTTCCTTGGATATACGGCTCATGTGTAGGGAGTTATGGCGCCACTTATACTGTTATCCCAAATGTAACCCCTTGTCTGCACTGCATATTGAAAAAAGTGCCTGTCGGAGGAGCAACCTGTGAGACAGCAGGAATTATTAGTCCCGCTGTTCAAATTGTGGCAGCCTATCAAATAACCGAAGCATTAAAAATTTTAGTCGAAGATGTTGAAGCTTTGCGCCACACATTTCTAACCTTTGACGCCTGGAATAATCAGCATGCTGAATTTAAGACGGGCAAAATGAAAAGTGATAAATGTTCTTCTTGCGGATCAACCCAAACATATCCGTACTTAGCGTATGAAAATCAGCTTAAAACAGAAGTTCTGTGCGGCAGAGAGACGGTTCAAATCAGGCCCTCGCAGCGCCATTTGTACAACTTCGATGAATTGGAAAAACGGTTAAAAAAACAGGGGAAAGTGGACCGCAATCCATATCTTCTGTCATGTCAGCTTCCAGAGCAGCGCTTTGTAATTTTTCAAGATGGCCGTGTATTTATTCATGGAACGAATGATATTCAATTTGCGAGAAGCTTATATTATCGTTTACTAGGATGAGTAAAGGAGTGAAAAGAATGAGAGAAAAGCGAACTCCTATCCCTGTCGGAGAATGCGTTGGACGAGTGATGCAGTATGCAAAAAACAGAAAGCAAGAAATCATTGCGCTTGAAGAAGCTCACGGCAGATTTTTAGCTGAAGATTTAATAGCAGATCATGATATTCCTGCTTTTGATCGTTCTCCATATGATGGTTTTGCCGTTCGGTCGCAAGATACGAAAGAAGCATCATCACTTCATCCAGTAGAACTGGCTGTTCGAGGAGAAATAGGAGCGGGTTCTGTTTTTGAACATACAGTCAGCGCGATGCAGGCTGTGCGTATTATGACAGGAGCTCCTATTCCTAAAGGCTGCGATGCGGTTGCAATGCTTGAAGTAACAAAAGAATATACGAAAGACAATCAGCCGATCGTTCAAATCAAGCGTTCGTTTAACAGCGGAGATAACATTTCTTTTCAAGGAGAAGAAACAACAAAAGACACTGTGTTAGCTTCAAAAGGAACGTATATCACTCCGGGAGTAGCAGCTCTTTTAGCCACATTTGGCTATAGTGACGTAGCTGTCTTCAAAAAACCTGTAGTTGGATTACTTGCAACTGGAAGTGAACTAGTGGAAGTGAGTGATCCTGTTGAACGGGGCAAAATTCGTAATAGCAATGCTCATATGCTGCGTGCGCAAATTGAAAAAGCTGGAGGCGAAGTGAACTATTTTGGTATTATGCCTGATGATTTAAGTCAGTGCTACAATGCGGTAAAAGCTGCACTATCAGAAGTGGACATGCTGATTACAACGGGCGGCGTTTCAGTAGGAGACTATGATTATCTACCAGATGTTTATAAACAATTACAAGCCGAAGTTCTTTTTAATAAAATAGCAATGAGACCAGGCAGTGTAACAACGGTTGCTCGTATGGAAGAAAAGCTTTTATTTGGCCTCTCGGGAAATCCTACAGCGTGCTATGTCGGTTTTGAACTTCTGGCTCGTCCGGTAATCAGTACATATGCGGGTAAAAGAACCCCTCATCTTCGGAAAGAAAAAGCTTTGTTAGGAAAGGACTTCTTAAAGCCAAATCCTTTTATGCGATTTGTATCTGGCAGGCTTTCATACAGGGAAGGACAGCTGATTGCTTCTCCATTAAGCTTTACAAAATCTAGTGCGGTTTCTTCTTTAGCTCATGCGGATACATTAATTATATTTCCTGGAGGGACGAGAGGATACAAAGAAGGAATGCTGGTTGACGTCTTATTGCTAGATGACGTGCGAGGAAGTGAATGGCCTTGGTAGCTTGTTGTACCGTTTTACAAGTAGTTGGATTTCAAAACAGCGGAAAAACTACTTTAGTGGAAAAGCTCATTAAAAGAGCGAAACAATTCAATCTATGTGTAGGTTCTATTAAGCACCATGGACACGGCGGACCTCCAGATAGCAGCAGTGAGCTAAAAGACAGTCATCGCCACCAGCAAGCAGGTGCCGATGTGGCAGGTGTAGAGGGAGGTGGAATCTTTCAGCTTACGGCAGCTAGTAAAGACTGGAGCCTAAAAAAGCTGATTGATTTTTATCGATTTTTCTCGCCAGATGTCATTTTTGTTGAAGGATATAAAAAAGAATCCTATCCAAAAGCAGTCTTGATTCGAAGTGAAGAAGATCTTGTTCTGCTTTCCTCTCTAACCAATATTATATGCGTGATCAGTCACGTTCCGCTTAAAAAAGAATTGCAGCGAGCATATCCAATATTTCACTTACAAGAAGACGAGCTTTATCTTAATTTTTTATTGAAAGAAGTGGGGGAAAGAAGATGAACCAGCACTTATTTGAAGTAGTAAATCAGCCAATTGCCGTAGATGAAATAATTAAAAAAGTTTCTAGAAGAAACGCGGGAGCTATTACGACATTTATTGGAACGGTAAGAGAATTTACAAAAGGCAAGAAGACGCTCTCTCTTGAATATCAAGCCTATGTGCCAATGGCAGTGAAAATGCTTAGCCAAATTGGTGACGAAATTCAGGAAAAGTGGCCCGATGCTTTGACAGCTATTACTCATCGAATCGGGAAGCTTGATATAACAGAAGTCGCAGTAGTTATTGCCGTTTCTTCTCTTCATCGCAAAACAGCTTATGAAGCAAACGAGTATGCTATTGAACGTATTAAGCAAATTGTGCCAATTTGGAAAAAGGAATTTTGGGAAGACGGAACAAAATGGATTGGAGATCAGTTAGAAACGAAAGAATATCCTGAAGGAAAGCCAATGAAGGAGATGTAAAAATGATTAACGTCTTATTTTTCGCTGCTATACGTGAAGAGGCTGGAGTGGAACAAGTAACAGTTGATAAGCAAGATATAACAGTGAAGGAATTAAAGGAATATGTGCAAAAAACGTATAAGTTGTCCTCTCTGAAGCAAACGATGACCGCAGTCAACGAAGAGTTTGTAACAGATGAAGAAACCATTGGAACGGGAGATACCGTCGCATTTATTCCGCCCGTTAGTGGAGGATAAAAAAAGGTGCTGTATATTCAGCACCTTTTTTTATTATCTAAATTGAGCTACTTTTTCGATTGGTAAACGTACAGACGGGTAACCGCTATTTGCTGCTTTGCCGATTGAAAGTAACATAACCGGCGCATAGCGCTCTTTGTCTAAACCGAATGCTTCGGCAATTTGATCTTTTTCATAACCGCCAATAGCGTTTGTATCATAACCGTGAGCACGTGCAGCAAGCATTAACTGCATAGATACTAAACCGCCGTCAATTAATACTGTTTCTTTATTTAATTCTTCAGAAGCAGCTGCGTAGTGCGCTTTGATTTTAGGAATTTGCATATCTCTAATTTCTTGTGGCATATAGCCTAGTTCAACAGCTTTATCGTAAATTTCATCTAAATTTTCTTCACTTTTTAAATCGCCGAAAATCGCAATAACAGCTGCTGATGTTTCTACTTGTGATTGATTAAATTTAGCAAGCGGAGCTAATGTTGCCTTTCCTTCAGGGCTATCAATTACTAGAAAGCGCCAAGGCTGTGCATTAACAGAAGATGGAGCTAGCGTCGCTTCGGTTAAAATTTCTTTCATTTCTTCACGGCTGATTTTGACAGATGGGTCGTAATAACGAATAGATCTGCGCCCTGTAATAATATCTTGGAAATCATTGTTTAGTGTTTTTGTTTGCGTCATGATGAACTCTCCTTTATGTTAAAAATGTTATGACCGTTCAATGGCCGAAATGTTTACTTTTAAACGCTCAAGCATTTTGGAAAGCAGCAGCTGTTCTTCTTCGCTGAAATCTTTAAATGCTTCATCAATAAAGCGAGCTTTTTCGTTTCGAAATGCACCGATTTTTTCATGTCCGCTTTTCGTAAGCTTTACAAATGTTACGCGGTTGTCATCAGGGTTTTTACGGCGTGATACAACATCTCTTTCTTCGAGCTGCTTTAAATGCCTTGTAATTGCAGCATTGTCAATGTTTACTTGCTGTTGAAGCGCCTTTTGACTCATTTCACCTGTTTCATAAAGCTGATGTAAAATATCAAGACGTGATTGGCTAACACCGGTACAATGCTCAAACTTTTGATTAATTTGTTTATTAACTTCTTGCAGAGCATACAGAACATTTGCTTTTTCAGAACATGAATGTGACAAGAAAGTCGCTCCCTTTTTCTATGATATTTATTGATGAATCAATATTTGATACATCAATGTTTGATACATCAACTAATATAAAATAAATAAAAGTGAAAGTCAAGAAAGTGAACTTTGTTTTTTTAAAATAATAAAAAAGAGGCTGAGACGTAACGAAATGAATCCCATTCAAAGGTGAACAATCTGGATATGTAATCTGGACTGCTTGCTCGACCGCAGTTGATTTCCGTGCAAGGCTTCGCTTTCCGCGAGCGGCCGCTGAGCCTCCTCGTCGCTTGCGCTCCTGCGGGGTTCTCACCTGTTCCACTGTTCCCGCAAGAGTCTTCGCCTTGCCCTCCAATCAACTGCTGGAAGGAACGAAACAGATAAAATCTACGTTCACCATAACAAAAAAAACGAACCACTAATCAAACTGTTTGATTAGTGGTTCGTTTTTCATTTCAGCTAAACTATTTTTGCCTCAGCCTCTTTAAGCTGAATGATTTTTTTTGCTAATTTGTTCATGCGTATAGGAAGATAGAAACGGAATACGCTTGATAATCAAATCGTGAATCCAGAATAATCGCTGAATAAGAGGAGTTGTTTTAGCTGAAACGTATATAATAAAGCATCCGATAGCTCCCGCAATCACCATGCCTCCAAGTACATCTGCTGGATAGTGAACGCCTACGTAAATACGTGAAAGGCCAGAAATGACAGCCCATATAAAAATGATGCTTCTCCATTTGTTTTTTCGTAACCACATGATCCAAGCAGCAGAAAAGACTAAAATCGAATGATCACTCACAAAAGATGAATTAGCCGGGTGCGGAATCAGCTTATGAACGTGATGAGTCACAAACGGACGCGGGTGGTAATACACCAGGTGAATGACCTCATTGATACATAGAGAAAGTACAATTGTAAACAACATGTATAAAGCCGTATAACGGTGATAAATTGTTCTTTCTGTTTTTCCGCTAAACCAAAGCAAAAGCAAACAAGCCATTATAAAATAAGGAACGCTATTCGTGATGATAATCATTACAGAATCCATTGCGCTGGATTCACCAGCAAACGAGTTAATCCATTGAAATACTTCGTAATTGAGGTTCATTTGTTTTCTCCTTATACAGTACTTTTCACTCTTAGTTTAGATTGACACTCTAAAAAAACGATGAATTTCACATTAAAAATCAATTAAAATCCGAAATTTAAGGGCATTTAATGATATAAAAAGGAGAGGAAGAAACTGCTTTTAGAATAGGAGATGAAACAGTTGAAAAAGGTTTTATTTTTACCTCTTCTAAAAATGCCTTCTGGCCATCATCAAGTGGCAGAGGCGTTAATGGATATATTGGAAAGAAGAACAACAAATATTTGTTATAAAAAAATAGATTTATTAAGCTATACAAACGAACTATTAGAAAAAGTGGTCACAGGCACATATTTGAAATGGATTCGTTATGCTCCAGAAACGTACAATATGGCATACAAACATCTCTTTTATGAACCGCCTGTTCATTCATTCAAATGGTATCATCACGTATTTGCAAAAAAAATGGAGCACTTAGTTAAAGAAGAAAATCCGGATTTAATTATATGCACACATGGTTTTCCTTCTTATTTGCTCAGTCAATTAAAAGCAAAAGGCAAGTGCGATGTACCTATTATAAATGTCTACACGGATTTCTTTATTAATAATTTATGGGGAAAAGAAGAGATTGATTTTCACTTTCTCCCTAGTGAAGAAGTAAAAAAAGGACTTCGTGCTCAAAGTGAAATTCCACTTCAAAATATGATGGTCACAGGAATACCGGTACATGAAGAAATAACAAAAACAAGAACATTTAAGCATCCTGGTAATCGAAATATTTTAATTGCTGGAGGCAGCAGCGGTTTAGGCAATATTATGGATTTCTACAATGATTTAAAAGATGCGAGCCATTTTCATTACTTTGTCTTATGCGGCAAAAATCAAAAGCTATATGAAGAAATCAAGGGATGGGAATTACAGCACGTTACACCGATTCCGTACATTTCATCACGCACAGAAATGAATGAACTGTATGAACAAGTGGATGCTATTGTAACAAAGCCAGGTGGTATCACGGTCAGTGAAGCTCTTCGCAAGAATTTACCGATTTTTGTTCATTCTGCTTTACCAGGTCAAGAAGAAGTGAATTTACGCTATTTAACAGAACGAAACTTAGTTCAAGAACTAAAGGCGGATCAATCGTTAGAAAGTCAGCTGCAGGCAGTGCTGCAGGATGCTGATAAAATGAGCACATTATATAACGCGATTGCTGCTTACCATAAAGAAATCGAAGCACAAACGCCTGAAGAACTTTTAGCAGTAGTCAATTGGATTTTAGGCGAAAAGCAAACGATTGGTCTTCATGCGTAAAACATTCATGTTTACAAACAATAAGGATAAGCTAAAAGACAAGTATGTTGAAAAAGTAGGGTTTAGATAAAAAAACAAACATCTTTTGAAAAAGGTGTTGTTTTTTTATCTAAAGAAGCTATTCTTTCACTTAAGACATGTGGTGAGAGGTGTATAACATGAAAGAGAAAATTTTAATTGTGGAAGATGAAGCGCAAATTGCGAAAGTGTTAAAGATTGAATTGGAATTTGAAGATTATGAAGTAGATGTTGAGTACGACGGGAAAGCGGGGTTAGAGACGGCAACATCCGCTCAATATGACCTCATTTTGCTAGACGTGATGCTTCCAAGTCTGAGTGGTATTGAGGTGTTAAGAAGACTTCGGAAAGCGGAAGTATTTACGCCAGTTATTTTATTAACTGCCAGAAATACGACGCTGGATAAGGTAATGGGCTTAGACCAAGGGGCTAATGATTATGTTACAAAACCGTTTGAAATTGAAGAACTGTTAGCACGGGTTCGCTCTTGTATTCGCTATCGTTCGCTCGTAGAAGCATCAGGAACGAAAGAAGCTGAAGCGGAGCTCTTAACGATAAGTGATTTGACCATTAATCTTGAAACAAGGGAAGTCCTAAGAAACAATGAATCCATTACGTTGACACCGAAAGAGTATGATTTAGTCGTGTATTTGCTTACGAATAAAAATAAAATTGTCACGAGAGAAGGAATTCTCACAAACGTTTGGGGCTATGAATATGAAGGAGAAACGAACGTAATTGATGTGTATATTCGCCACTTAAGAAAAAAAGTAGATGAAGGTTTTTCTACTTCTCTCATTCATACGGTGCGGGGCGTAGGATATATGATGAAAGAGGAGAAACATGAAGATCACGACGAAGATTAATTTACTGACAACAGCATGGCTAGTGGTTATTTTATTAATCATGAACATCGTTGTTTTTTTCTCCTTTACTAAATCTACCGTGAATATGGAACAGGACATTTTATTCGAAAAAGCACGCGAGATTATTCAAAAAGGTCAGCAAGATCATTCCGTGGAGCTCTCGCCGGAGTTACTAAAATTTTATTTGACCAACCATTCATTTATACGAACAGTCTCAGAAAATTCTACGGTCATTAACCAGGTATCAAATGATCCTCATCTGGTGAAAATTAAGCCCGAATTTTCAAAGAAAAAAAAGGTGAAACTTCGCAAAATCAGAGAAAAGCAAGTATTGGTTATTCGCATGCCTGTCAAAGTCAATAATCAAGTCGTTGAAACGCTTGAGATTGGTGAGCTCCTGACTGGTTTTGAAACCCGTAAAGATATTTTGCTATCAATTTTGATTTTTTGTTCGCTTGTGTCCATTTTACTGTCTCTTTTAGGAGGAAGATGGTTATCACGCGTCATTATGCATCCTATTAAAAATATGGTCACAACGATGAAAGAGATCGAAGAGAGCGGTGTTCCTAAAAAAGTCCTCATTCAAACCGAAACGAGAGATGAACTGCAGGGGATGACCGTTACCTTTAATCATATGATTGACCGCTTGCGAGAAAATATTGAAAAGCAAAATCAGTTTGTTTCCGATGCTTCTCATGAATTAAAAACCCCTCTAACCGTTATTCGCAGTTATTCTAATTTATTAAGAAGAAGAGGGATTAAAAATGAAGAAATTACGCTCGATGCGATCGACACTATCTATGCCGAAGCAACCAAAATGCAAAAAATGATTGAAACGCTGCTTGATCTGGCAAGTGTGGAAAAAGAACAAACGCTTGATCTGAAGCAAACAGATCTTGTTCTTATTTTTGAACAAATCGTTAAGCAGCTGCAGCAGGTATACAAAAGAGAATTAGTTCTTCATTATGATCAAACGCCCATTATGATTGAAGTGGATGAACTAAAAATGAAGCAAGTATTGATTATTTTGCTTGATAATGCAATTAAATACAGTACGGATAAAATTGAAGTGACCGTTGAAAAAAAGCAGGAAGATGTCATTATCAAAGTAAAAGACTATGGAATTGGCATTCCAAAAGAAGATCTTGCACATATTTTTGAACGTTTCTATCGAGTCGATAAAGCCAGAAGCAGAGCTACGGGAGGAACGGGGCTTGGACTGTCGATTGCACAAACTATTGTCCGTCAGCATAAAGGCGAGATTTTTATTAAAAGTGAAGAAGAACAAGGGACGGAAGTTGTGATTCACCTTCCCGTTTCATCTACAAACTGAGAAAGCCGCCGTTAGGCGGCTTTTGTGTGATTATGATGCTGATTTTTGTTTTCTTACTCTTAATTTTTTTAACTCCGTTTGGAAGAATAGATACAGTGATGCAACTGTAAATACACTAAATCCAATTATTTCAAGGGGTTCTCCACCAGCTTCAAATAGCTTAACCAAACCTTCACCGCATAACTCTCCTCCAATAAAAATAAGGAAAACACCAAGCGCTTTAAAAATAATCCACAGGTTCAGCTTAATAGCTGTTTTGAACAGAATGTATGTAATAACGATGGCCAGCAAAATGCCACTTATACTGCCGAATACAATAGAAGAGGCGTGTTGATTCACTTGTGTCAGATTAAAAATAATTAGTTCTGTTCCTTCACGAAAGACAGATAAAAAGGCTAAAACGATTAATCCCCATTTGGAAGAGCTTCTGGAAATTTTTGATGTAACCGAAGATGTCATTTCTTTGCTCCGATGCAACCACAGAATAAAGTAAGCGATAAGACCTGCAGCTAAAAGCATCATGACTCCTTCAAAAATTTCTTCTGACTCTTCTTCTAACTCTCTCGCCTCATTAAAGCCAATAAAGCCAAATACTAAGCTGAAAATAAGGCCAGCAGCAGCGCCAATGAAGACGGAATACTTTAAGTCTTTTCGGCCAATTTTTGTAACATGAGCTAAAATAATTCCAATAATAAGTGACGCTTCTAAACCTTCACGAAGCGACAAAGCCAAACTCGACCACATAAAAAGCTCCCCTTACTTTAAATGATAGTAATAATTAAATTCTCTCTAATTTTAATGATAATGATTATCGTTGTCAATTTGTTTTTTTGCTCTTTAATAAAAATCTAATATAGGATTTTTCAGACTAAAGTATGAAGGTATTTCATTATAAAGTCGTTCGAAATGCACGAAAAAAGCGAATAAAATAAGAGTATGAACAATCAGTGGAGGTTTTAGTATGAGTTATACTCTTTTTATAAAAGCAAATGACAGATCGGCAAGTGAAGCGGTTAGCATGAAATTATATGATGCATTTTTAAAAAGCTATCAACAATCGCATCAAGATGAAGAAATAATAGAGCTAAATTTGTTTAAAGAAGAACTTCCTTATTTAGATGCCGACATGATAAACGGTCAGTTTAAATTAGCAAGAGGGCTAGAAGTGACGGCAGCGGAAAACAAAGCAGCAGAAACTGCTAATTCCTACTTAGAACAATTTGTGAGAGCAGATAAAATTGTTATTGCCTTTCCGCTTTGGAATTTTACTGTGCCAGCCGTGCTTCATACGTACCTTGATTATTTAAATCAAGCAGGCAAAACGTTTAAGTATACGCCCGAAGGTCCGGTGGGATTACTAGGCGATAAAAAAGTGATGTTATTAAACGCGCGAGGCGGAGTGTATTCAGAAGGTCCAGCAGCTGAGGTCGAAATGGCCGTTAAATATGTCAGCAGCGTACTTCAATTCTTTGGAATCACGGATGTGAACTCTGTTATTATTGAGGGACATAATCAGTTTCCAGATCGTGGGCAAGAAATTATTGAAAGTGGTCTAGAACAAGCAGCACAAGCAGCCAAAACATTTTAAATCATATTCGTAAAAGAAGACGGGACAAAAGTATTTTAGGTGAAGGTATATCCGAACGATGAATCGTTCGGATTTTTTGATGTTATGGTAAGCGTAGGTTTCATGCATGTAGTAGCTTCTAGATGTTGATTGGAGGGCAAGGCGAAGACTCCTGCCGGAAAAGCGGAACAGGTGAGACACCGCAGGAGCGCAAGTGAAGAGGAGGCTCAGCGGTCGCCCGCGGAAAGCAACAGCGGTGTCACAAGCGGTCCATACCAGCGCCTTTATCCCAATTGTCCTTATTTAGATTAAATTGATTTATTATGTGTCCATCTTCTCTTTATATTTTTACTATATATCCTAAAAAATAATAGGTAAAATGAATAAAAAATATAAAAGATATTCGCCTTATCTATAGGAGGAGCAGAGATGGATATTCGTCAGCTTAATTATTTTTTAGAAGTCGCTAAATTAAGGAGCTTTACTAAAGCATCTCAAAGCCTCCATATTTCACAGCCGACCTTGAGCAAAATGGTGAAAAACTTAGAAGAAGAATTGGAAGTAGAATTAATTGATCGGTCCGCACGACAGATTGATTTAACGGATGCCGGGGAAGTGGTGTATGCGCAAGGACAAAAAGTCATGGCATCCATTGATGAGCTATCGACTTATTTATATGATGTGATGAATCTGAAGAAAGGGATGATTAAAATTGGAATTCCTCCATTGATTGGAGTTCTGTTCTTTCCAAAGATTATCAAAGGGTTTCAGCAGCTCTATCCAGATATTACGATTAAACTTATTGAATACGGAGCCAATCGTGTTCAAAAAGCAGTAGAAAAAGGAGAGTTAGACTTAGGTGTAGCGGTGCTTCCGGTAAATGAACATCTTTTTGATATTAATCCTTTTATCTCTGAAAAAATGCTTTTATATGTTCACCATTCCCATCTTTTAGCCTCTAAAACTCATGTGGAAATTAATGAATTGGCCCAAGAGAAATTTATTTTATTTAATGAAGATTTTACGCTTCACGACCGGCTTATTCATGCATGTCAACAAGCAGGATTTGAACCTAACGTAGCTTACGAGAGCTCTCAATGGGATTTTATTGGTGAAATGATTGCCGAAAACTTAGGAGTATCTATCTTTCCACAGTCCATTGCGGCAAAAGTAGATTCCTCTATTGTAAAAGCAGTTCCTATTACTAACCCTTCAATTTCATGGGATTTAGGATTGATTTTAAAAAAAGATAAATATATTTCATATGCCTCTAAGCAATTTCTTCACTATATGAATGAACAGCATTCTGCTTTATATAGATAAAATGCATATGTTGTATTGAATATATGTATTTTACGAAAGAGAGAACGTGCGTTAAAGTAGATAGTGTAGAAAACATACAAGAAAACAAACATTGATTCCGCGCGGTGTCAGTGAAAAATACGGAGGTTGATTTTACATGGCACAAGATAGTTATCAAAAAGGTTTAGATAAATTAATGGAATATACATTAACGAGTAACGATGATATTTCAACTCATTTAAAAATTACAGAAGACTTAAAAGACCTAGCTCCTGACGTTGGGAAATATATTATTGAATTTGCCTATGGAGACATTTATTCACGACCGGGTCTAACCAATAAGCAACGAGCATTAGTTACCATTTCATCATTAGTCACTCAGGGTACAGAGCCTCAGCTTGAGCTGCATTTAAATACAGGTTTAACAGCTGGACTAGAGCCGAAGGAGATTGTGGAGAGCATTATTCAATTAATCCCATACACAGGCTTCCCTCGCGTGTTAAATGCTTTAAGCGTAGCCAAGAAAGTATTCGCTCAGCGTGACGTGGAAGTAGAGGCAGATGAAAAAGAGCTGGTAGAAAATAAATAATAAGCACAACAAAGACGCTCTAAAAGAGCGTCTTTGTTTATGCGAGCTGCTTTTGTTTGGTTTCTTTTCCTAGAAAAACAACCGAACCAACACCGATTAAAATAGCTCCACAAAAGATTGAGAACGTAACGGTTAAAGACGTACCTTGCGTTGACATATATCCAACTAACAGCGGCCCTAAAATTCCTCCAATTCGTCCAAAAGAAGCAGCCATTCCAGCTCCTGTGCCTCGGATAGATGTCGGATATTGCTCAGGTGTATACGCGTATAAAGCACCCCAAGCACCTAAGTTGAAGAAAGACAACAGCATACCTGCTGTTAGCAGCAGCCAAAGTGACTCCGCATTTCCGAAGATATATGCGCTGGCAGCCGTACCTAACAGATATGTGACCAATACGAATTTTCGGCCCATGCGTTCAATAAACCAAGCAGCCGTATAATAGCCAGGCAGTTGAGCTAATGTCATAATCAATACGTATTCAAAGCTTTTGATCAAGCTAAAACCTTTAATGACCATGACGCTAGGTAGCCATAAAAACATGCCGTAATATGAAAATACAACGCAAAACCACAGAACCCAGAGCATAATGGTAGATTTACGATAAGGCTTAGACCACACGCTTCTTACATTGTCCGCAATCGACGGTTTCTTTTCTTTTGTCGCTTCCACAAACTGAGGAGAATCGGGCAGTTTAATGCGCAAATAAATGGCATAAAACGCTGGAATAGCCGTTAGGATAAGCGCTAGCTGCCACCCGTAAGCTGGGATTACAAAATAAGAAATAAGCGCTGCCAGTAGCCAACCGAACGCCCAAAAACTTTCTAACAGCACGACCACTTTACCGCGTTTTTCCGGCGCCACGGTCTCAGAAACAAGTGTAGAAGCAACAGGCAGCTCTCCTCCTAAACCCATTCCAATTAAAAATCGAAATACTAAAAAAGCAGCAAGGGTAGTAGTAAGAGCCGAAAGGCCGCTTGCCACTGAAAAAAGAACAAGAGTTACAATAAAAACAGTTTTTCGCCCAATTCGATCAGCCAGTAACCCAAACACCAAAGCTCCAACCGCCATTCCGATCGAGTTAACACTGCCTATCCAACTCATTTCAGTAGGGGAAAGTCCCCATTCAGCGTGAAGAGCTGCAATGATAAAAGACAAAATGCCAACATCCATTGCATCGAAGAGCCACCCGAGCCCTGCGATGCCAAGAAGCTGACGTTCTGATAATTGTTTTGTTTTCATGTCTTCCTCCTAGAAGCAAAGAATTTTGCTTTAAGTTTACACCTGTCTTGACATAATGTCACGTCTATTTTAAAGAAAAAATTCAAACGGAAAAGCTCTATACCTACTGGTATAGAGCTAATTTTATTCTCACATTTTATCGTAAAGCATTTTTCCAGGCCACGTATACGCCATATGACCGCCGTCTACAGTAATGCAATCACCTGTCACATATGAGCTGTCATCAGATGCTAAAAATAATACAGCACCGGCTACTTCTTCCGGTTTTCCTAGACGCCCCATCGGATCGACCCATTCATATGCTTTTCTGAATTTTTTTCCTTCTTCAGCGCCTGATAAATCATCAAGAAGAGGTGTTTCGATTGTTCCAGGAGCAATTGAGTTAACGCGAATACCTTCACGAGCGTAGTCAATTGCCATGGTTCTTGTTAGGTTGGTAATAGCACCTTTCGCCGCGTTATAGCCAGAACGATCTAAGTCTGCTGCCAGTCCGGACACAGATGAATTATTAATAATCGATCCGCCATTTTCTAACATCAGCGGAATAACGTATTTGCTTACAAGAAACGTTCCGCGTAAATCTACCGACATTAAGCGATCCCAAAGTTCTACTGGATATTCGTGAAGCTTGCCGCCTTCTGTGTCTGTACCGGCATTATTAAAAAGAATGTCCACTTTACCAAATTTCTTTTCAATTTCTGCTGTGAATTCTTTTACTTTTTCTTCTTCAGCTACATCGATATAGTAGGCGTAGGCTTCACCGCCAGCATCTTTAATTTCTTGTGCTACTTTTTTCACACCGTCTAAATTAATATCGGCACAAATAACAACCGCGCCTTCTTTCGCGAAGCGCTCAGCGGTTGCTTTTCCTATGCCAGAGCTTGACCCTGTAATAACAGCAATTTTTGATTCTAAACGTCCCAATTGTATCCCTCCGAAAAAATAAATATATAAGTATGTATGTTCATGTACCCATCTATTATTTTGATAAAACGTCGCTAGTTTATACGTATGTGAATAAGAATAAAGAGGGGCAGCGAAAATAAATCCATTGTATAATGAACAGCAGTATGTTAGAAAAAATGAGGTGTTTGCATGAAAGCAATCATAAAAAGTTTTATTAATGGGCTCTTAACGATTGTTCCTATTATCCTCGTTATTTATATTTTGGTAAGAGTGTTTAATTTTTTAGACAGCATTTTAGGAAACGTATTGAAGCCCTACATGAAGCAGGATTATATACCGGGGGTTGGGATCTTAGCGACTCTTGTCTTAATTACGTTCTTAGGATGGTTATCCACTCGTTTTTTTGCAGGGAAAATCATTAACTTAATTGACCGGTTGTTAGAAAGAATACCGCTTGTTAAAACGCTATATATCGTCATTAAAGATACGCTTCAATCTTTTCTTGGAGAAAAAAAGTCCTTTTCAAAAGTAGTTTTAGTGATGATGCCCGGCACGTCAATGAAAGTCATAGGGTTTGTGACCTCCGAAGAAGTAGAAGAGGTGATTCACTCGTTAAAAGACCACGTAGCCGTCTATGTTCCGCAAACTTTTCAAGTAGCTGGTTTTACTTTTTTGATTCCAAAAGAAGAAATTGAATGGTTAGATATTAAGCCGGAAGAAGCAATGAAGTTCGTGTTATCTGGGGGAGTATCTAGTTCAAAAGCAGAAAAATAACAGAAGGCTTGTTGAAGCCTTCTGTTATTTTTGTTGGAGTAAGGCTGTTAAAAGATTAAGCGGTTCTTCCAACGGTTTAAGTTCCGTTAAATTTCCAACCATGCCTTTTACAATAGCAGCGGTAGGCTTATCTTTTTTTAGCTCCGTTTGTAAAATGTGAAAGCTGTCTGCGTGCTCATCAGAAATATGATCGCTGGTGTCTAGCAGATGTTTAATTTCCTCAAGAGCTTGTTTTACCTGCTCATTTTTACTGAGAAAAGTCGTTCTTTCCTTTCCATATATATCTTCACCAAAAGAAGCAGGAATAAGGGGACGAGGTTTTCTAGCTAATAAATCTTCTACTAATACATCAACTCGATCCATTATGTACTGTGCTACTTCTTTAAATGTAAGTTCGAATTGATTGAAGATAATAATTTCTAAAAAGGAATGATGAATACCTTCAATCATTTTCGTTAAATCCGAGATATAAGGAGTTACGTCTTCTCCGTATACGCTAACGAGGCTTTTGCGATGAAAGTAAAACGTTTCTCGCTGCATTTTATGAACAAAGGTCTCCACTTCTTTGTTAAATGGAATAGATTTTTCACGAATTTGCATGATAATAAAATCTCTGTGCTCCGTAATAAATTCATAGAAATAGATGAGCTGATTCATATAGCGGCTGCGGGCATCGTTTACTTCCTCGTCGAGAGCATAAACAGAGCTAAACAGCTTTTCATAGTAAAAGTTTAGAATTGATAATAAAAGTGCATCCTTAGATTTGAAGTGCAGGTAAAATGCACCTTTTGAAATGTTGCATTCATCTACAATTTCTTGCACAGAGGTAGCATTAAATCCTTTTTTTGCAAAAAGCTTAATCGAAGCTTCAATTATTCTCTTTTCTTTTTCTTTCATGTATTCTACCTCCTTTATTGAACAATTTAGCCATTCATTTCGTTAGATAATAGTATCATACACTAAAAAAGATAAAGGTATATATCAAAGTTAAAACCGGGAGTCAGTTCCTTTAAAAAACGATTTATCGTAAATATGTCTTTATTATGAACATGTTAGGAGAGAGCCTGCTTAGGGTTGACACTGACCGGTTAGTCATTTATATTTTAAGTTGTTGTGACCGATCAGTCAATTTTATTAGTATACATATATTTGAAGGAGGATATGCATTGGGGAAGTTTATTAAATTTTCATTGAAAAATAAATTTGCAGTATGGCTGTTAACACTATTTGTCATTATTGCAGGGCTGTATTCAGGGTTTAATATGAAGCTAGAGACCATTCCTGATATTTCAACGCCTGTTGTAACAGTCAGTGCAACTTATCCGGGAGCCACTCCGGAACAAGTGGCAGATAAGGTGAGTAAGCCGATTGAACAAAAGCTTCAGGGACTGAGCGGCGTTGACACAGTTAGCTCATCTTCTTATGAAAATATGGCTACTATTCAAGTTGAATATAGCTTTAGTAAAGATATGGAGAAGGCAGAAGACGAAGTTAGACGAGCTCTTTCAAACGTAGATCTGCCAGATGATGTAGAGGAACCAAATGTTTCAAGACAAAGCATTAGTGATTTTCCGATTATTTCATTAAGCGTTTCAGATGATAAAAAATCATTAGAAGAATTAACGAAGTATGTAAAAAATACTGTTGTTCCACAAGTTGAAAAAGTGCAGGGGATTTCTTCGGTCAGCGTGTCAGGAGAACAAGTTGAAGAAGCAGAACTTGTATTCAAACAAGATAAGCTCAAGCAGCTGGGACTCGATGAAGATACGGTGAAAAAGCTTATCCAAGCATCTGATGCAAAAGTGCCGGCTGGTACGTATACGATGGATGGATCTCAAAAATCTGTTGTGGTAGACGGAAAGATGACAACAGAAAAAGATTTGGAAAACTTAGAGATTCCAGCTGTGCCTAGTCAAGGAGCTGCTCGAGATCAGCAACAAGGAATGAGCCAGCAGCAGACACAAGGAGCCGTTCAGCAGGCGCCGTCCGCAGCTTCTATTCCCACTGTGAAATTAAAAGAAATTGCGGATATTAAAGTGACGGGGAAAGCAGAATCTATTTCTCGCACGAATGGAAAACCTTCAATTGCTGTACAAGTTGTCAAAGCGAAGGATGCGAACACAGTAAATGTTGTAAATGATATTAAAGAAAAAATGAATAGCCTAGAAAAGAAAAACAAAGACCTTCACGTTGACAATATTTTTGATCAAGGTAAACCGATTGAAGATTCTGTTCATACGATGCTAAATAAAGCTATTATCGGTGCGGTCTTTGCGGTTATTATTATTCTTTTATTTTTACGTGATATTCGTTCAACGATTATTGCCGTTATTTCGATTCCGCTTTCGTTATTAATCGCCATTTTAGCGCTCAAATCAATGGATATCTCTTTAAATATTATGACGCTCGGAGCGATGACTGTAGCCATTGGAAGGGTTGTAGATGATTCCATTGTCGTTATTGAAAATATTTACCGCCGCATGGCTTATCAGGAAGAAAAGCTTAAAGGAAAAGATTTAATTGTCGCGGCAACGAAAGAGATGTTTGTTCCAATTTTCTCTTCTACAATCGTAACCGTGGCCGTATTCTTACCGTTAGGTCTAGTAGAAGGACCGGTAGGAGAGCTATTCTTACCGTTTGCGTTAACCGTTGTTTTTGCACTGTTAGCATCACTGCTAGTAGCGGTAACACTCGTGCCGATGCTTGCTCATTCGTTATTTAAAACAAATGTAAAAGTAAAAGAAGAAAAACCAAGCAAACTAGCGCACGGATATAAGCGAATTTTGAACTGGACGCTAAACCATAAGCTTATTTCCTTTGGGTTAGCCGTACTACTGTTAGTAGGAAGTTTATTCTTAGTTCCTTCTATTGGCGTGAGCTTCTTATCATCCGATCAAGAAAAAACGCTGACGCTTACGTATACACCGAAAGCCGGACAGTCTCAAAGCGACGTAGAAAAAGCAGCAAATCGCGCAGAAGCGTACTTGATGAAGCGAGATGGTGTCAAAACGGTTCAGTATTCGTTCGGTGAAGGTAACTCTTTTAATCCGGGAAGCAAAAATAACGTTTTAACATTTGTGCAATATGACGAGGATACACAAAACTTTGATAAAGAGCAGGATAAAGTATTAAAAGCTCTTAATAAACAAGCGAATCAAGGTGAATGGGGCTCAATGAATACGGCGTCTAGCGGTAGCAATAATTCATTAAACGTCCTTATTTACGGAGATAGCTTAGATGAAATCAAACCTTATGCTGATAAAGTTCAGCATGTTTTAGACAAGCATAAAGAACTGAAAAATGTCGATTCTACGCTTTCAGATACGTTTGATGAATATACGCTAGTACCGAATCAAAAGAAAGCCGCTAAACTGGGCTTGTCTGCTAGTCAAATCGGCATGCAAATTTCGAACCTTGGCCAGCGTGAAGTATTAACGACTATCCAAAAAGATGGAAACGAAATTAACGTATACCTTCCAAAAGAAAAAGAGGATTTCTCTACTTTTGCCGAACTTTCAAGCACAAAAGTGACCTCTCAAACTGGACAGGAAGTTACATTAAATGAAGTTGTCGATATTAAAAAAGGTAAAACATCGAATACGGTAACTCGCCGTGATAATAAAATTTATGCAGAGGTAAGTGCCGATATTAAGAGTGACGATGTAGGCGGCGTTTCTTCTAACGTTCAAAAAGAAGTGAAGAAAATTGATTTGCCAAGTGATATGGATATTAACTTTGGCGGAGCATCAGAGCAAATTAATGACTCATTTAGTCAATTAGGAATTGCTATGCTCGCAGCCATCGGTATCGTGTACTTCGTACTAGTACTGACATTTGGTGGAGGGCTAGCACCGTTTGCTATCTTATTCTCACTTCCATTTACACTTATTGGTGCACTAGTGGCGCTGTTAATATCTGGAGAAACAATCAGCATTTCTTCGATGATTGGAGCTCTTATGCTGATTGGAATTGTGGTAACCAATGCAATTGTTCTGATTGACCGCGTGATTCATAAAGAGCAAGAGGGTCTGTCGACGCGTGAAGCGTTACTAGAAGCTGGAATGACCCGTCTTCGCCCGATCTTAATGACAGCTATTGCAACGATTGGTGCACTGCTTCCATTAGCGTTTGGATTTGAAGGTGGAGGCCTTATTTCAAAAGGGCTAGGGGTTACGGTAATCGGAGGACTAACAAGTTCTACGCTGCTTACGCTCATTATCGTTCCAATTGTCTATGAGTTTTTTATGAAGTTTAAGCGCAAAAAAGTAAAAAAGTAGAAGCAAAACAAATTTCCGCTTTTGAGGTGAATAGCGATGAAGTCAATTGATAAACTAATGAAACAGCTGATTCAACAAGGAATTAAAGCAAAGAAAGTAACGATTGATAAATCAAAGCGCCAGCAGTGGATGTCCATGTCATTGCCTAAAACGGCATGGCAGCATTCAAAATAAAAAAGAGCTGACTTAGAGTCAGCTCTTTTTTTATTAACGATCTGTATCTTCAAATGATCCTTCTTGATAGGCGTCGCTTACTTGCTCATGTGTTTCTGCTAGGCCTTGTGAGAGTGCATCTTGTCGGTTATAATCTTCTGTTTCGAACTGACGGTCAGCCATTTCATTTGTATCAGGCTGCTTTTTAGGCTGTTTTTTTGAATTCATTTTCACCACTCCTATTTAATAAAGTGAGACCACGGTTAGTGTGCGATGAAAGGAAATACATTATACATGCAAAAAGAGCTTCGGTTCGTCGAAGCTCTTTCTTTCATATTATTATTGTTTTTTATCTAAGAAGATTTTTTCAATATCATCAAGTACGATATTAGCTGCTAACACACCGCCTGCTGTATTCCAAGTAGCATCATCTACTTTATGAACATGGTCTTCTTGAGCTACTTTTAACTTTTTGAAAAGCGGATCGTTTATCCATTCTTTTTCAAGCTTTGTTGCTTCGCCGTCTCCCGTTTCATAAGAGAAGTAGAATAGCTGATCGCCGTCCATTGCCGGAATGCGTTCTTTTGTTGCATTCATTTCAGCAAAATCATTTTTGTTTTGAGATTCAGGGCGAGCAAAACCAAGCTGATCTAAAATAACGCCTGAGAACGAATCTTTATGATAGATACGAACGTCTCCAGCTGTAAAGCGTACAACTGAGATTTTTTGTTTTAACTGATCACCAAGACGTTTCTTTAAATCTGCTACGCGATTGTCATA
The DNA here is from genome assembly GCF_056395685.1 of Priestia sp. 10L35. Taxonomy (NCBI): domain Bacteria; kingdom Bacillati; phylum Bacillota; class Bacilli; order Caryophanales; family Bacillaceae; genus Priestia; species Priestia sp. 10L35. The sequence goes on from NZ_JBFTKA010000006.1 coordinate 288,650, forward strand.
GTCAGCTAATACTTTTTTACCTTTTTCTTCTTTATTCACAGCTTTTGCATATAACTTAAAGTTTGATTTCCAGTCTCCGCGCAGCTCTTCAGAAAATACAGTCGGAGCAATTTGACTCAGCTGATCGTATACTTTTTCTTGGCGCATCTTATTTCCGATAATCAAGTCAGGTTTTAAAGCTGCGATTGCTTCTAAGCTTGGTTCGCTTTCTGTACCTACACTTTTAACGCCTTTCATCTGACCTTTAATATGGTCATACCACGGATTCCCTAACCATGATTGAACAGCACCCACAGGCTTTACACCCATTGCAAGAAGAGCTTCAGTACCTTCGTTTGTTAAAACGACCACTCGTTTAGGTGTTCCTTTAATCTCTGTTTTATCCATTGCGTGTTTTACTGTATAAGTTTCGCCAGAACCCTCAGTTTTTTCTTTTTTATTATCGTCAGCGCTGTTTGAATTACCGCAGGCTGCCAGCACAAGCAGTGTCATAATGGTAAGAATAGATAACAAATATGACAACTTGCCTTTAGAATATGTATTCACATCTCTTCCTCCTCTTAAGTGATAATGATTTTCATTAACAATTAAGATAATATTCTAACTTTTAAGCGGTGTCAATTAAAAATTGAAAATGATTCTCAAAATCATTGACACTTTTTTCAATGTTTCCTAAACTAAAGGTTAGATATATATAGGAATCATCTTAGAGGAGAGCAATGAAAATGATGCTACGCAGTGTTCAAATGAAAGTAATGGGGCTCATCATTGGAATCATGCTGCTTTTAATCTGTATTGGATTAAGTATCGTACTCGGATACACAGATACAAGTATCAAGACAGCATTTGAAGCTTTTCAAGCGTTTAACGGTTCGAATGAGCACATAGTTATTCAAAATATTCGATTGCCGCGCGCTATAATCGGTGCTGTGGTAGGTATTTGTTTAGGAATTGCAGGAGCAATGATGCAGGCGTTAACGAAAAACCCACTTGCTTCACCAGATATTATTGGTGTGAACGCTGGGGCCAGCTTTTTTATTGTTGTTGCAGTGATGATTTTTTCGGTCAATTCACTTCAAGCTTTTACATGGATTGCATTTTTAGGAGCGGCATTAACCGTAGTGGTTGTCTATTTTCTTGGGTCCATCGGAAAAGAAGGATTAACGCCTATTAAATTGACGCTCGCAGGAGCGGCTATTGCAGCCTTTTTCTCTTCTTTAACACAAGGTCTGCTGGCTGTCGATGAATCTTCACTTGATCAAGTTCTCTTTTGGCTGGCTGGGTCTGTTCAAGGGCGCAAGGTGGAAATGCTGTATGACATACTGCCTTATGTAGTGCTAGCAATTATTGTCACGTTTTTTATTGCTTCAAAAATTAATATTTTAACGATTGGTGAAGATGTAGCTAAAGGATTAGGTCAAAGAACGGCTCTTGTGAAAATTATAAGCGGGATCATTATTGCCATTTTAGCTGGTGGAGCCGTTGCAGTAGCCGGTCCGATTAGCTTTGTTGGAATCATTGTTCCTCATGTTGTAAGAGCAATTGTAGGACAAGATTATCGCTGGGTATTTCCCTATAGTGCGGTTGCCGGCGGGATTTTAATTTTATTAGCTGATGTTGCGGCTAGATATGTCATTATGCCTCAAGAAATCCCTGTTGGAGTCATGACTGCTGTTATTGGTACACCTTTCTTTATCTACATGGCAAGGAAAGGGGCCAAGGCGTCATGAAAACATACTTATCTCTTCGCTTAAAGCGAATTTCATTTTTAATTAACATAAAAGCAGCTTTGATTATCACTGGTTTTTCAGCTGCACTTATTGCTCTTTTTTTATTAAGTGCAGGTACGGGTGACTTATTTATCAATCCCTTTCGTGTGATTAACATTTTAGCGGGTCATGGACTGGAGTTTGAACGGTTAGTTGTTACCTCCTTTAGACTTCCGCGCATTATCGTTGCCATTTGTGCCGGTATTTGTTTAGCCATTGCAGGTGCTATCTTGCAGGGGCTTGTGCGAAATCCGCTTGCTTCACCAGACTTAATTGGATTAACAGGGGGAGCGTCAGTCGGTGTAGTGTTATTTTTGACACTATTTAGTGATAAAAGCAACTCGTTAACCGTAAGTATTAATTGGATGCCTGTTAGCGCATTTTTAGGTGCATTGGCAGTGGCGCTTTTACTTTATGTGTTTGCCTGGAAAAATGGCGTCTCTCCTATTACACTAGTATTAATAGGAATTGGATTAACAGCGTTAACGAAAGCTATGACCACGCTGTTTATGATTATGGGTCCTATCTATCGCGCAAGCCAGGCAAATATTTGGATTACAGGAACGGTGTATGGCTCAAACTGGGCCAGTGTTTCCGTACTAGTTCCTGTTACAATAGGGCTGGTTATAATCACGATTTTAATGATTCGAAATTTAAATGTTCAAGAATTAGGTGAAGAAATTGCGACTAACGTTGGAAGTCGCGTTCAAAAAAATCGATTGGCACTATTACTGATGAGTACAGCTTTAACAGGAAGCGCCGTTGCATTTGCCGGCGGGATTAGCTTTGTAGGATTGCTTGCTCCACATATTGCCCGAAAGCTGGTAGGTTCTTCGTTCGGAGCTTTAATACCGCTATCGGCACTAATCGGAGCGATTTTAATCACAGCAGCAGATTTAATTGGCCGAACATTTTTCTTGCCAATCGAAGTGCCAGCAGGTGTATTTACAGCTGCAATTGGCGCACCGTACTTCATTTATTTACTATACAAACAAAGAAACGTATAGCATTCTTTGTAGAAGGAGCGATTCGCATGCATTCGTTAGAAACAAAATCGCTAACATTATCATATGGAGAAGCGATGATTATAGATGAGCTTGACGTTACCATCCCAAAGGGTGAGATTACGGTTTTTATCGGCAGTAATGGATGCGGAAAATCTACGCTGCTGCGTTCACTAGCAAGACTATTAAAGCCACATGCAGGCTCTATTTTACTAGAAGGCTCTAAAATTTCCTCTCTTCCGACCAAGGAAATTGCAAAGCAGCTAGCAATTCTTCCGCAAGGTCCTGTTGCACCTGAAGGGCTGACAGTGCTTCAGCTTGTTAAACAAGGGCGCTATCCGTATCAAAATTGGTTCCGTCAGTGGTCTCAAGAAGATGAAGAAAAAGTACAAAATGCACTCGAAGCAACAGGGTTAGCAGACTTGGCTGATCGTCAAGTTGATTCGCTTTCTGGAGGACAGCGTCAGCGCGCATGGATTGCTATGACATTAGCACAAGATACGGATATTATTTTACTTGATGAACCGACAACGTATTTAGATATGACGCATCAAATTGAGATCTTGGACTTGTTGTTTGAACTGAATGAAAAAGAAAATCGTACCATCGTAATGGTGCTGCATGATTTAAACTTAGCCTGCCGCTATGCTCATCATATTGTGGCGCTTCAAGATAAAAAAATCTATGCACAGGGAAGACCAGAAGAAGTCATTAACTGCGATTTAGTACAGCGAGTCTTTAATATGAACTGTGAAGTGACGGTGGATCCGTTATTTGGAACGCCTCTTTGTATTCCTCATGGGCGCGGACGATGTATTGTGAATAAGCTGCGCGTTGAAACGCAGCATGCTCAATAAGAAAGAGCAAAGCGAGTTAGCAGAAAAATTCCGCTGTACGTTTAAAGATAACTCGCTGTATAGGTTGTCTCCCTCCAGCTGCATGGATGAAAGCACGCTGCGGATGCAGCTGCTATGGATTCAACAGACGATGGAGGCTGATAACTTGAGAGCAGCTGCCTCCATGTTAGCTAAGCGGTATAGCTTTGTTGTGGTGGCGGCTTTGTATTCATTTATTGTGTTTCAAAAAAAGATAAATGCATCGACTAAAAATGTTTCGTTGCATACAGAAGACGCTGAAACGATGTGGCTCCCAAAAGTGTTCATCTCAGAAACTGAGACGAAAGAAGTAACAGAGGACAATCGGAAAATTCTTCTTGATGAACTTCTTGATGAATTGTTTGCTCATCACATTGAGCGGATATGGTCATCACTGCGTAAAGTGACAAAAATCTCGAAGCTGACGCTGTGGGAAAACGTAGCTGTTTATATCCACTGGCTTTGTGATTTGCTTTTAGCAAATGAAGAAATAGAAAATGTGCAAGTACAAAAGAATTTACGATATGTGTTGGAAGAAGCTGAGGGTCATCACTTTGGTTCATACCATCATAATCCGTTTGCTAGGTACAGTTCACCTCTTCAAGTAGAGAAGCAAAAGCAGGAGATAAGAGGTCGGCAAACGTGCTGTTTGTCTTACCAAACAGGAGATAAAAAGACTTATTGTCGAACGTGTCCGGTTATTTGTAAACCAAAGAAAGGAGTGATTGTGCATGAGTAAAACCTTTCAAGAGCAATTCGACGGTTTAATTGAAAAGTATACGGAACTAATGGTTGGTCAAAGTGACGAGCAGCTACAAGAAAAAGTAAAAATGTGGGCACTTTACAACCATATCTCAAAATCCATGCCGCCTTTAACCAAGCATTGGAATCAATTATATCCAGAAGCAAAAGCGGAAATGGTCGAGATTGTGAAGGAAATAAAAGAGCTGAATGAAGCGCATCGAGCGTCACAGCGAAAACCAGAATAAAAACATTCATCACAAAGCTGATGGATGTTTTTTTATCCAAAAGCTCTCGGTCGCTTTTTGGTTTTGTGTGCATACGTTAATAAAGGGTGCCTATCTAGTTTGAAAAATGGTAAAATTAATGATAATTAAATAAATTTTGTGAGGCGTATGACAAGTGAAGGCGGGGGGTTGCTTTGGAACAAACGATAAGAAACTTTTTTTTATTGTTATCAAAAAGCAAAAAGTTAACAAAGCTGGCTAAGCGCTATGGCTTACGTTTTGGAGCAGCACGTTTTGTTGCAGGGGAAACCATCGATGAAGCTGTTAGTGTGATAAAAAAGCTAAATGAACAGGGATTAAAAGTAACGATTGATTATCTTGGCGAGTTTGTGGAAAGTGAAGTTGAAGTGGATCATGCTGCAGCTCAATGCATAAAGGCCATTCACCTTATACACAAAGAAAGATTAGATTCAGAAATTTCTTTAAAATTAACGTCTATGGGACTAGATATTTCAGAAGATTTGGCGCTTCATCATATGCGGCGTATTCTTGAAGAAGCGGAAAAACATAGCGTATTTGTGACGATTGATATGGAGGACTATAAGCGATGCAGCAAGACGATTAAGCTATTTAAACAATTAAAAAATGAGTATGAACACGTAGGGACGGTGCTTCAAGCATACTTATATCGAACAGAAAGTGACATCCGTGAATTAGATGCTTATGCTCCTAAATTAAGGTTAGTGAAAGGGGCGTACAAAGAAGCAGCAGACGTGGCGTTTCCTGATAAAGAAGACGTGGACGAAAACTTTCAAAACATCATTGGACTTCACTTATTAAACGGTCACTACACAGCAGTTGCTACTCACGATGAACGAATCATTCAGTATACAAAAGAGTTTGTTAAAAAGCATGGAATTTCAATGAATCAGTTTGAGTTTCAGATGCTATACGGGATTCGATCAGAAAGGCAAGTTCAGCTCGTAGCAGAACAATATAAAATGAGAGTGTACGTTCCTTATGGAACGGACTGGTATGGGTACTTTATGAGGCGCCTTGCAGAAAGACCTGCAAATGTCGCATTTGTCTTAAAAGGAATTGTAAAAAAATAATAATGAAATGGTCGTGATGACAAAGTAAGAAATAATCAAAAATCGAACATGATTCGATTACTCATGTTCGATTTTGAGGTTAATGTCCTTGAGTGTTATGCTTTGTGTACTGTTGGTTTTGAGATGTCTTTTTGCCGCGTCCGTGCGGTTCATTGACCGGTCCAGCATTTCCTTTAACGCTTGCTGCGCTTACGCCTGCTGACGATGGATCCTTCTTTAATTTGCTCACAAAATCACCTCCTGTGTATTAAGATAACCAAACACATTAAAAATAGTTAGAGATAATATTGTGAATATATTGCGAAAATTTAAAAAATGTTTTATAGTAAAAACAGAGATTAACAGTGACTCTCTTTTTTTACGCATAAAATGAATGATCATTCATTCAATATATTAAAGGGGATGTGGGGATAATTATGAACATAAAAAAAGCCGCCGTTTTAGGTTCAGGAGTTATGGGCTCTGGAATTGCAGCTCATTTAGCAAATGTAGGAATTCCAACACTTTTGCTAGACGTGGTTCCAACTTCATTAACAGCAGACGAGGAAAAAAAACAGCTAACGCTTGAAGATAGACAAGTGAGAAATCGGTTGAGTACAACTGCTCTAGCTAAATTAACGAAGCAAAAACCGGCACCTTTAACGTCGAAGTCATCACTATCGTTAATTACGCCAGGAAATCTTGAAGATCATTTACAGCAGTTAAGCGAGTGTGATTGGATTATTGAAGTAGTAGTGGAACGTCTTGATATTAAACAGCAGTTGTTTGAAAGAATTGACAGTGTACGAAAAAAAGGAAGTATCGTAAGTTCAAATACTTCAGGAATATCGATCCACGAAATGGCTAAAGGACGCTCAGAAGATTTTAAAGCGCATTTTTTAGGAACGCACTTTTTTAATCCACCGCGTTATTTAAAGTTATTAGAAATCATTCCAACTCATGACACAAAATCAGAAATTGTTGAATATATGAAAACGTTTGGTGAAGATGTATTAGGTAAAGGAGTAGTTATTGCAAAAGATACGCCTAACTTTATCGCCAACCGTATCGGTACGTACGGTTTACTTGTGACCGTTCAAGAAATGTTAAAAGGCAATTACAGCGTGGGAGAAGTTGACTCTGTGACGGGCCCCTTAATTGGAAGACCAAAAAGCGCAACGTTTCGAACACTAGACGTAGTGGGTCTAGACACATTTATTCATGTGGCTAATAATGTATTTGACAAAGTAGAAGGCAAAGAAAAAGAAGTGTTCGATGTCCCTTTATTTATGAAACAAATGCAGGAAAATGGCTGGCTGGGAAGCAAGTCAGGGCAAGGCTTCTTTTTGAAGAAAGGAAAGGAAATTTTGGAACTTGATCCTAGTACACTTCAATACGTCGAGAGAAAGAAGTTAAAAACAGCTTCTACCGAATTAAGCAAGCAGGCAAAAGGGCTGCAAAATAAAATGAAAGCGCTTATATATTCTGATGATCGTGCCGGACAGCTTCTTTGGAATGTGATCAGTCCCGTTCTTGTATATGCAGCACAGTTAAAAAATGAAATCGCCGACGATATCGTGGCCGTTGATCAAGCTATGAAGTGGGGATTTGGCTGGAAAATGGGTCCTTTTGAGACGTGGGATGCAATTGGTTTAGAAAAGTCAATTGAGAAGATGGAGCAGTCTGGTTTAGCAGTTCCGCAGTGGGTAAAACAAATGCAGGAAAATGGATTTACAAGCTTCTATAAAGAAATGGAAGGTCAAACGCTTTACTACGAAGATGAAGAGTATAAAGCGGTAAAAGAAAATAAAAAGGTGATTCACCTGTCATCTTTACGTTCTCAAAATAATCTCATTTTAGAAAACAGCGGAGCGAGTTTAATTGATTTAGGAGATGATGTGGCGTGCCTGCAGTTCACCTCTCCTAGCAATGCAATCGGGCTAGATATTATTAGTTTATTAAATCAGTCTCTTGAAGAAGTGAATAAGAACTATAAAGGGCTGGTCATAGGAAATCAAGGGAAAAATTTCTGCGTTGGCGCTAACTTAGCTATGATTTTAATGGAAGCACAAGATGACAATTATTTTGAAATTGAATTTGTCATTAAACAATTTCAACAGGCAATGATGAAGGTGAAATACAATGAAAAGCCGGTTGTTGCAGCTCCATTTGCGATGACTCTTGGAGGCGGAGCAGAAATTTGCTTACCGTCAGCTAAAATTCAAGCTTCTGCTGAAACTTACATGGGCCTTGTAGAAGTAGGAGTCGGACTCATTCCTGGTGGAGGAGGTAATAAGGAGCTTTATATCAAACAGCTAAATGGTTTACCTAACGGTGTAACGCTCGATCTTCAGCAAATTGCCAATAAAACATTTGAAACAATTGCTACTGCAAAAGTATCTGCTTCTGCTGCAGAAGCTAGACAGCTAAACTTTTTAAATCGCCATGATGGCATCAGCGTAAACGGAGATCACTTGCTGAATGATGCGAAGAACTCAGTCCTTGCTTTACATGACACGGGCTATAAACCACCTGTAAGAACTAAAATTCCTGTGGTTGGAGAAACAGGATATGCAACGTTGCTGCTAGGAGCTCAATCCATGAAGTATTCAGGATATATATCAGAACATGATTATAAAATTGCTAGTAAGTTAGCATTTGTGTTAGCTGGAGGACGTGTAGCGTTTGGTTCGGAAGTTGATGAAGAGTATTTGCTGGACTTAGAGAGAGAAGCGTTTTTAAGCCTTGTTGGAGAAGCGAAGTCTCAAGAACGTATGCAGCACATGTTAGTTAAAGGAAAACCACTGCGTAATTAAGGGGGAGAAAAAATGAGAGAAGCAGTTATTGTAGCAGGTGCTAGGACACCGGTTGGAAAAGCAAAAAAAGGTTCACTGGCAAGTGTTAGGCCTGATGATTTGGGAGCCATTGCGGTTAAAGAAACTCTTCGCCGAGCAGGCGGATACGAAGGACCAATTGATGATTTAATTATTGGTTGTGCGATGCCTGAAGCAGAACAAGGTTTGAATATGGCTCGAAATATTGGCGCTCTTGCGGGTTTGCCTTATACGGTGCCAGCAATAACGATTAATCGTTATTGTTCATCAGGTTTGCAAAGTATTGCCTACGGTGCAGAACGAATTATGCTAGGGCAAGCCAAAGCAGTGTTAGCTGGAGGAGCAGAATCAATGAGTTTTGTTCCGATGTTTGGAAACGTAGCGCGTCCAAATGTTCAGCTGGTTGAAAATGCGCCGGAATATTATATGGGCATGGGACATACAGCAGAACAAGTAGCGATGAAATACGGCATTTCACGTGAAGACCAGGATGCGTTTGCTGTACGCAGCCATCAAAAAGCAGCAAAAGCACTTCAAGAAGGGAAGTTTAACGACGAAATTGTTCCGGTGGAAGTGACGCTTCGAAAAGTGGATGAAAACAATAAGCTCCGTGAACAAAAGCTGATGTTCTCTCAAGATGAAGGAGTTCGTCCTGGCACAACTGCGGATGTATTAGGAAAACTTCGTCCAGCTTTTTCGGTTAAAGGATCCGTAACAGCTGGAAACTCTTCGCAGACAAGTGACGGAGCTGCATCCGTTTTTCTAATGGATAAAGAGCAAGCTGAAGCAGAAGGGTTAAAGCCTTTGCTTAAGTTTCGCTCATTTGCAGTTGGAGGAGTTCCGCCTGAAGTAATGGGGATTGGCCCGATAGCTGCCATTCCTAAAGCTCTTAAACTAGCAGGGCTGGAGCTTTCTGATATCGGATTGTTTGAATTAAATGAAGCATTTGCTTCTCAAGCACTTGGCGTTATTCGTGAATTAAATATTAATGAAGATAAAGTAAATGTAAACGGAGGCGCTATTGCCTTAGGTCATCCATTAGGCTGTACCGGAGCTAAGCTGACTATTAGCTTAATGCACGAAATGCAGCGTCGAAATGAGCAGTTTGGAATTGTCACGATGTGTATTGGCGGAGGAATGGGAGCTGCTGGTGTATTTGAATTGTTAGCATAATCATTTCAAAGGGGGATATGAACATGTCAAATAAAACAAAACAAATGATTAAAGGTGGAAGCTTTTTAATTGAAGAAGGCGATGCAAGCCGCGTCTACACGCCGGAGGATTATACATCTGAACAAAAGATGATTGCCAAGACGACAGATGAATTTGTAGAAAATGAAGTCCTTCCACAAGTGGAATATTTAGAAAAGCATGAGTTTGACCGTTCTGTAAAGTTATTAAAACAAGCTGGTGAATTAGGTTTGCTTGGTGCAGATGTACCAGAAGAATACGGTGGACTCGGTTTAGATAAGATTACCTCGGCTTTAATTGCTGAAAAAATGTCTCGAGCAGGCGGATTTTCCATCACTCATGGTGCTCACGTAGGAATTGGGTCATTGCCAATCGTCTTATTTGGAACAGAAGAGCAAAAACAAGCATATTTACCTGCTTTAGCAGTTGGGGAAAAAATAGCAGCATATGCGTTAACAGAACCTGGTTCTGGTTCCGATGCCCTCGGTGCTCGCACAACAGCTCGCCTTAACGCAGAAGGCACACACTATGTGTTAAATGGAGAAAAGCAGTGGATTACAAATGCCGGATTTGCTGATGTGTTCGTCGTGTACGCGAAAATCGACGGCGATAAATTTTCTGCTTTTATCGTTGAACGCGAATTTCCAGGCGTATCGGTTGGACCGGAAGAGAAGAAGATGGGAATCAAGAGTTCATCAACAAGAACGTTGATTCTTGAAGATGCACTTGTTCCAAAAGAGAACGTGTTAGGTGAAGTGGGAAAAGGTCATGTGATTGCCTTTAACATTTTAAATATTGGGCGCTACAAGCTTGGAGTTGGAGCAGTTGGAGCAGGGAAACGTGCGTTAGAAATCACGTCTCAATATGTTAACCAGCGTCAGCAGTTTAAAACGCCAATCGCTAAATTTTCATTAACCCAAGAAAAATTAGCAACAATGGCTTCTAAATTATATGCAACTGAAAGCTCCGTCTATCGTACGGTAGGACTTTTTGAAGACCATATGGGCCAGCTTTCAGAAGAACAGCAAAAAGACGGAAAGCAAATTGCCGCTTCCATTGCTGAATATGCCATTGAATGCTCATTAAACAAAGTGTTTGCCACGGAATCTCTTGACTACATCGTAGATGAAGGGGTGCAGCTTCACGGAGGCTATGGTTTTATGAGTGAGTATGAAATTGAGCGCCTGTATCGTGATTCCCGCATTAACCGTATTTTTGAAGGAACAAATGAAATTAATCGACTCTTAGTACCAGGCACATATTTACGCAAAGCGCTAAAAGGAGAGCTTCCGCTGCTTCAAAAAGCACAAACGCTTCAAGAAGAATTGATGATGCTTATGCCGCAGGAAGTAGGAAATGAGCCGTTAGATCAAGAAAAAATGCTTGTGCAAAATGGAAAGAAAATTGCGCTCTTGCTTTTAGGTCTAGCTGCACAGAAGTATGGGAAAGAATTAGAGAAAGAACAAGAAATTCTCGTTAATATTTCCGATATGATTAGTAACGTATATGCAATGGAATCCACTGTTTTACGTACTGAAAAAGCGATTTCCAAAACAGGTGCAGATCAAAACAGCTTGAAGGTAAAATATACGCAAGTATTTTGCCAAGAAGCATTTAATCGAATTGAAGCAGATGCAAAGGAAACGTTAATTGGCGTTGAACAAGGTGATACGCTTAGAGTCATGCTTTCGTCTCTTCGCAAGTTAACTCGCTATACACCAATTAATGTAATTAGTGTAAAGCGCGAGATTGCAAAAACGCTTCTAGAAGTAGAGAAGTTCACAGTTTAAGGGAAAAGGAGCTCGTTTTACGAGCTCCTTTTTGTTTAAGAAGCCTCTATCTAGGTAAATGATAAAGGATGTGTTAAAATACGAAAAAAGCTTAAAATAAAGGGTGGTTGACGAAATGTCATTATTTTTTTATTCATATCCAAAGTGTGGTACGTGCCGAAAAGCCAAGAAGTGGCTGGATGATAACGGAGTAGCGTATGAAGAAATCCATATTGTAGAAAACCCGCCAACAAAAGAGCAGCTGCAATCTTATTATCAGAACAGCGGCTTAGAATTAAAAAAATTCTTTAATACAAGCGGTAAAAAATATCGCGAATTAGGACTTAAAGATAAAGTAAGCAGTGCGAGTGAAGATGAACTTCTGTCGATTCTTGCGTCAGATGGCATGTTAATTAAGCGTCCGCTGCTAACAGATGGACAAAAAGTAACGCTTGGCTTCAAAGAAGAGCAGTTTGAGGACGTGTGGAAGTAAGTTTTCAAATAGAAAATTTTTACCTTTTACGTTACACTGTTAATAGGAAGTTATTTTAGGTTGTAGAAAGTGTTCTCCACGTTGAAGGCGCTTTTTATATAAACAAATTACGATACATATTTTGGAGGGATTAAGATGAGTACACCAAAAGATTTGCGTTATTCTGAAGAGCATGAATGGGTAAAAACAGAAGGGGACGTTGTCCGCGTAGGTATTACGCATTTCGCTCAAGCTGAGCTTGGCGACATCGTATTCGTTGAACTGCCAGAAGTAGGAGCAACAGTAGAAGCTGACGAGCCGTTTGGCAGCGTTGAATCAGTAAAAACAGTTTCTGAGCTTTACGCACCAATTAGCGGTGAAGTTGTAGCAGTAAACGACAACTTAAGCGATAGCCCTGAACTTGTTAATGAATCTCCATACGAAGAAGCATGGATGATTACAATCAAACCGTCTGATGCTTCTCAAGTAGATAAGCTAATGACAGCAGAGCAATACGAAGAAATGACAAACGAAGGATAATATTCCTCCATAAATTGTCTTTATGAAAAGTTTTTGACTGGACACTCTATTAGTAAACAAGCTAAAGGAGTGTCTTTTTATGTTTGAAAAACAAAAAATGGACGTTACAGATCGCGTTACAGCTAAATTTCATGACGGCGGTATGAAATTATATGTTGATAAGCAGCCAATTGGTGAAGTTAGTTACGGAACAAGCGGCAATGAATACCGCTTTGAAGAAGGTTATTCGCAAGAAAATAATAAGTTCTATCAATATACGGATGTACAAAAACAAGGTGAAACGCAAAAATATACAGACTGCGACGAAGAAGCAGGATGGTGCTAAACAGTGGCAACTGCCACTGTTTTTCTTGTCTTATGGAAACAATATGGCCTAAGCTGCTTTTTAAAACAGTTCTTTCTTGCAAATTTCTTTTAAAAAACAGGTGAACTGTGATACATTAACGAATATTGTATAGCATAAAGAAATGATGTTACTATACAACTGACGATTATGGGTGATGAAAATGGGGCTAATTGAAATTGAAAAAGTAATTATTGTCGAAGGAAAATCAGATAAAAAGCGTATCCAAGATATCATTCGAGAACCAATTGAAATTATCTGTACAAACGGTACGATTAGTTTATCAAAGCTGGATGAAATTATTGACTGTACGTTTAACAAAGAGGTATACATACTTGTTGACTCTGATGATTCAGGGAATAAGCTAAGAAAACAATTTAAACGAGAGCTTCCGGAAGCAGAGCATCTATATATTGATAAAATGTACCGAGAGGTTGCTGCCGCCCCTAGACATCACATAGCAACAGTATTACTGAGTGCCAATATCGATGTTAATGCAGAATTTTTAACATAAAAGGAATGAGCAACATGCAAGAATGGAGCGAAAAACAGCTTGACGATCAGTTAAAAGAAGGACAAAGAACGTTTATCTTTTTCCATACACCTTTTTGCGGGACATGTCAGCTGGCAAAAAAAATGTTAACCGTAGCAGAAGCGATGCTGCCCGGTGTGACCATCGGAATGAGCAATTTAAATTATATGCCTTCAAAAGCAGAAATATTTTCAATTGAAAGTGTACCTTGTTTGATTGAAGTGAAAAATGGCGAAATGGTAAAAAAACTCTATGCGTTTCATTCCATCGAGCACGTACTTGAAGAGCTTCGATAATCAAACGTTTGTTTAAAATGAAGAAATTGAAAGAGAGTGAACCGTTGGGGCTGTTGGAATCTTGGGATATTATCCCAAGAACAAAATCTGTTGACAGCCTATCTGACACATGCTAAAATCACACTCATGAATGTTCATAAATGAATGAATATTTCCCAAAAACAAAATAATTGTTGCGAACTCTTATCAAGAGAGGTGGAGGGACTGAGCCCTGTGAAACCCGGCAACCGTCAGACTAACTGAAATGGTGCCAATTCCTGCAAAGCTATGCGCTTTGAAAGATGAGAGAAAGGATTAAATATCGAGCCTTTCTGTCATGCGCAGAGAGGCTTTTTTGATGGGGAAAATTGTTTTACGGCTTTTTCATCCTATAGGGCAACCTAACATAATTAAGTTTTTACTAAAGAAGGTGAAGAAATATGATTACATTAACAGACGTTACAAAAATTTATCAGGCCAAAAGTGGTCAAATAACAGCTGTTGATAATGTGAATCTAACCGTTAACCAAGGTGAAATTTACGGAATTATTGGTTATAGCGGAGCGGGGAAAAGTTCTTTAATTCGCTTGCTAAACGGGTTAGAAACACCAACGACAGGAACGGTAGAAGTAGCAGGTAATGATATTGGAAAAATTAAAGGCGGAAAACTCAGAAAAGCTAGACAAGAAATTAGTATGGTATTTCAGCACTTTAATATCTTGTGGTCGCGTACGGTGCGAGAAAATATTGCTTTTCCGTTAGAAATAGCAGGGATCTCAAAAGAAAAAAGAATGAAACGAGTAGACGAGCTTATCAAGTTAGTCGGGCTTGAAGGGCGTGAAAATGCTTATCCATCACAGCTTAGCGGTGGACAAAAGCAGCGTGTTGGTATTGCTCGAGCGCTAGCCAATAACCCAAAAGTATTGCTGTGTGATGAAGCAACATCAGCGCTTGATCCTCAAACGACAGATTCCATTTTAGATCTGTTAGTAGATATTAATGAGAAGCTAGGGTTAACCATTGTATTGATTACTCATGAAATGCACGTTATTCGTAAAATTTGTCATCGGGTAGCCGTTATGGAAAATGGGGCAGTGGTAGAAGAAGGACAAGTGCTAGAAGTATTCAGAAAACCTAAGCAGCCGATTACAAAACGATTCGTTCAACAGATTTCTGAACCAGAAGAAACGTTTGAAACAATTGAACAAGTACAGGGGTTATATCCAAGCGGGCAAATTATTCAGCTGACGTTTGTTGGCGGAAAAGCAGAGCAACCGCTCATTACAACGATTTTAAAACAGTTTGATGTAACGATTAATATTTTGCAAGGAAAGATTTCTCATACACAAACAGGTTCATACGGGACGTTGTTCGTTCATTTAGACGGAGAATTAACAGAAGTTGAAAAAGTCATTGCATACATTCATGAGCAGCAGGTAGAAGTGGAGGTAATGACAAATGCTTGAGAAACTATTTCCGAACGTTATTTTAGATGATTTTATTCAAGCGACAAATGAAACACTATATATGACGGCTATTTCAGTTATAGCCACGTTTGTTCTAGGTATTTTATTGGGCTTGCTTTTATTTTTAACGTCCAAAGGACAGCTCTGGCAAAACAAACCTTTATATGCCATTGTGTCAGCAGTTGTAAATATCTTTCGTTCCATTCCATTCATTATTTTAATTGTTTTACTGATTCCATTTACCAAAGCATTGGTAGGAAGTATTTTAGGCGCTAATGCAGCGTTACCTGCTTTAATTGTGGGAGCAGCACCATTTTATGCGCGTCTTGTAGAAATTGGTCTGCGTGAAATTGATAAAGGTGTTATTGAAGCTGCTAAATCAATGGGAGCAACAACAAGCACTATTATCTTTAAAGTGCTGTTACCTGAATCGCTGCCAGCTTTAATTTCTGGTTTGACGGTAACGACGATTGCGCTAGTCGGCTATACGGCAATGGCGGGTGTGATTGGAGCTGGAGGTCTTGGGAATCTTGCATATTTAGAAGGATTCCAGCGCAGTCATAATGATGTAACGCTAGCTGCTACGATCTTAATTTTGATTATTGTATTTATTATCCAACTTATTGGAGATGCGATTACTGCAAAAATTGATAAAAGATAAAGGGAGGATTATTTATTATGAAAAAATGGCTTTCGGCTTTAGCACTAACATCTGCGCTAGTAGTAGGATTAGCTGCATGTGGATCTAACAATGGATCAAAAGATGAAAAGAAAATTGTTGTGGGTGCATCTAATACGCCTCATGCTGAAATTTTAGAACAAGCAAAACCGATTTTAGAAAAACAAGGAATCGACTTAGAAATTAAAAAATTCCAAGATTACATCTTACCGAACACAGCTCTTGCAAACAATGAAATTGATGCAAACTACTTCCAGCACGTTCCTTATATGAATTCAGTGCTGAAAGATCACAAGGGTGAAAAAGGGTATGATTTTGTAAGTGCCGGTGCCATTCACATTGAACCAATCGGTATCTACTCTAAAAAATACAAAAGCTTAAAAGATCTTCCGAAAAACGGCACAGTTATTATGCGTGATGCAGTAGCAGAGCAAGGACGTATTTTATCGATTTTTGAAAAAGCCGGCGTAATCAAATTAAAACCAGGCGTAAAGAAAACAGATGCACAAATTAAAGATATCGTAGAAAACCCGAAGAATTTAAAATTTAAAGCCGATGTTGAAGGTGGATTGCTACCTCAAATGTACAAAAATAATGAAGGTGACGCTGTTGTTATCAATGCTAACTATGCTATCGATGCTGGTTTAGATCCAGTAAAAGATCCAATCGCAGTGGAAAGCAAAGAAAATAACCCTTATGCAAACATCATTACGGTTCACAAAGGCGACGAAAATAAAGATACAGTGAAAGCTTTAGTGAAAGTTCTTCACTCTAAAGAAATTCAAGACTACATTAAAGAAAAATACAAAGGCGGAGTACTGCCGGTAAATAAATAATAGAAGAAAAGCGCTTGTCCACTCTGGGCAAGTGCTTTTTTTGTATGCGGGAAAACGAATAACTCTTATTTTTCTCACGCATACTAACCGTGAAAACTTTACTGATGATGGGAGCTGACGTTATGCAGCAAGAAGCACGTCATTCAACTGAGCAAGCACTTCATGATTATAAAATGGGTGTTGGGAAATTTAGCGGAAAATTGCCGGAAGTAACAAAAACGTTTAATGCGTTTACTGAAGCATGTTTTGGAGAAGGTTCTCTTTCTAAAAAAGAAAAGCAGTTAATCGCGTTAGGAATCAGCGTAGTAGCTCAAGACGAGTACTGTATGATTTATCATACAAAAGGCTGCATTGATCAAGGTGCAACTGAACAAGAAATTTTAGAAGCATGCGGAGTGTCAGCAGCATTTGGCGGAGGCGCAGCGATGAGTCAGTCCGTTACGCTTGTCCAAGAGTGTATTTCAGAACTGACTAGCCACACGCACTAAGTAAATAAAGAGGGTAAAAAAGCTTGTCTTAGAAGGCTCTATGGAGTCTTTTAAGGCAACTTTTTTATGAGTGGATTTAGTCTTGAAAAATGTACATAATGGTTTAAAACCTTTTGGGTCAAAAGGTTGCTATAAGTTTTCATTTGTTATAAGATTGTAATGAGAATAAAATGAGAATAATTAAAAAGATATAGGTATATCGTTTTTTACTATATACGTCTATAACTGGAGGTTTTAATATGGCAGGGTCAACTTTAACAATTAAAGATCTTCATGTTGCAATTGAAGGTAAAGAAATTTTAAAAGGTGTTAATTTAGAAGTTAAGGGCGGCGAAATCCATGCAATCATGGGACCAAACGGTACTGGTAAATCAACATTATCTTCAGCAATCATGGGACATCCTAAATACGAGGTTACACAAGGAAGCATCACGCTAGACGGCGAAGATGTACTTGAGATGGAAGTAGATGAGCGCGCTCGTGCAGGTCTATTCCTAGCTATGCAATATCCAAGTGAAATCAGCGGGGTAACAAATGCTGACTTCTTACGTTCAGCAATTAATGCTCGTCGTGAAGAAGGCGAAGAAATTTCACTAATGAAATTCATCCGTCAATTAGACAAAAACATGGATTTCTTAGAGATGGATCAAGACATGGCTCAGCGTTACCTAAACGAAGGTTTCTCTGGCGGTGAGAAGAAACGTAATGAAATTCTGCAATTAATGATGCTTCAACCAGGAATTGCAATTTTAGATGAAATCGACTCTGGTTTAGATATCGATGCGTTAAAAGTTGTATCAAAAGGTATTAATGAACTGCGCGGCAGCGAGTTTGGTTGCTTAATGATTACTCACTATCAACGTTTACTAAACTACATTACACCAGATAAAGTTCACGTTATGATGCAAGGTCGCGTTGTAAAATCAGGCGGACCAGAATTAGCACAGCGTCTAGAGGCAGAAGGTTATGACTGGATCAAACAAGAATTAGGTATTGAAGACGAAACTGTAGAGCAAGAAGCTTAAGAGTTAGGAGGATCTCTATGACTATTGATACGAAATTACCATTTGATCAAGAGTACATCAGCAGCTTTTCAAAAGAAGCTAATGAACCAAGTTGGCTGCTAGATCTTCGCTTACAAGCTCTTGCGAAAGCAGAAGATCTTGCACTTCCAAAGCCAGATAAAACAAACATTTCGAAATGGAACTTTACTGCATTTGACAAGCACACTTCACAGGCAAGCACAATCTCATCTGTAGACGAGCTTCCAGAAGTGGTTAAAGCATTGATTGATACAGAAGCTGTTAAAAATCTATATGTTCAGCGTGACCAAACAGCTGCATATTCAACATTAACAGAAGAGCTAAAGTCTCAAGGCGTTATCTTTACAGATATTCAAACAGCTGCTAAAGAGCATAGCGACCTTGTCGAGAAGTACTTCATGAAAGACGGAGTTAAAGTAGATGAGCACCGTTTAACTGCATTAAACGCAGCGTTATTAAACGGCGGTGTATTCGTGTACGTTCCTAAAAATGTAGAAGTACAAGAGCCGCTTCAAGCTGTATTTGTCCGTGAAGATGAAGAAGCTGCTTTATTCAACCATGTGATTGTTGTAGCTGAAGACAACAGCTCAGTAACATATGTAGAAAACTACATTGCTACTGCTGAAGAGTCAAAAGGTGTTGTCAATATCGTGACGGAAGTATTTGCTAACAGCAATGCAAAAGTAACATTTGGGGCTGTTGACTACTTAGCTAAAGGCACAACTACTTATGTGAACCGCCGCGGCGTAGCGGGAAAAGATGGTCGCATTGAGTGGGCTTTAGGCTTAATGAGTGAAGGAAATACAGTTTCAGAAAATACAACGTATCTAATGGGCGACGGTTCTTATGGAGATACAAAAACGGTAACAGTTGGACGTGGAGAACAGTCTCAAAACTTAACAACAAGTATCGTACATTTTGGAAAACATTCTGAAGGCTACATTTTAAAACACGGCGTTATGAAAGAAAGCGCGTCTTCAATCTTTAACGGTATCGGTAAAATTGAACACGGTGCGTCTAAATCAAACGCTGAGCAAGAATCTCGTGTGTTAATGTTAAGTGAAAAAGCACGTGGAGACGCAAACCCAATTCTTCTAATTGATGAAGACGATGTAACAGCAGGACACGCTGCATCTGTTGGACGCGTAGATCCAATTCAGCTTTACTACTTAATGAGCCGCGGTATTCCGCAAACAGAAGCAGAACGTCTAGTTATCCACGGGTTCTTAGCACCAGTTGTAAACGAGTTGCCAATCGAAACGGTTAAAAAGCAATTAACAGATTTAATTGAAAGGAAAGTTCGATAATGAATATCTCTGATATTCGTAAACAATTTCCTATTTTAGACCAAGAGGTAAATGGCAGCCCGCTCGTTTATTTAGACAGTGCAGCAACTTCACAAAAGCCGCTTGCTGTAATTGAAGCAATTGAGAAGTATTATAAAGAATATAACTCAAACGTACACCGAGGTGTTCACACGCTTGGTACAAGAGCAACAGACGGATACGAAGGCGCTCGTGAAAAGGTTCGTAAGTTTATTAATGCAAAATCAACGGAAGAGATTATCTTTACGCGCGGTACAACGACAGCTCTTAATACAGTAGCTGCAAGCTATGGCCGTGCTAATCTCAAACCTGGTGATGAAATTGTGATTACTTATATGGAGCATCACAGCAACATCATTCCTTGGCAGCAAGTTGCCAAGGAAACAGGTGCAACGTTAAAATATATTTCATTAACAGAAGATCATGCACTTTCACTAGAAGAGGTAAAAAGCACGATTACATCCAACACCAAAATTGTATCGATTATGCAAGTATCTAACGTATTGGGCACGATTAACCCAGTAAAAGAGATTGCAGAAATTGCACATGCTAACGGTGCAGTAATGGTTGTGGATGGTGCGCAAAGTACGCCTCATATGAAGGTGGATGTACAAGATTTAGACTGTGATTTCTTTGCTTTCTCTGGACATAAAATGGGCGGACCGACTGGAATTGGCGCTCTTTATGGAAAGAAAGAGCTTCTTGAAAAAATGGAACCAATCGAGTTTGGCGGCGAAATGATTGACTTTGTAAACCTATACGAATCAACGTGGAAAGAGCTTCCTTGGAAATTTGAAGGAGGTACGCCAATCATTGCAGGTGCAATTGGTTTAGGTGCAGCGATTGATTTCTTAGAAGAAGTTGGTTTAGATAATATTCAAGCACATGAGCACAAGTTAGCGCAGTATGCACTGGATCGCTTATCGCAAGTAGATGGAATTACGATTTACGGACCGAAAGAGCGAGCGGGTGTTGTGACGTTTAATATTGAAGATGTGCATCCGCACGACGTTGCAACAGTAGTAGACGCTGATGGAATTGCGATTCGTGCAGGTCATCACTGTGCGCAGCCGCTGATGAAATATTTAAACGTATCTTCTACTGCACGTGCAAGCTTCTATTTGTATAACACGGAAGAAGAAGTAGATAAATTGGTGTCATCATTAATAAAAACGAAGGAGTATTTTACAAATGGCTTTTAATAATTTAGATACTCTCTATCGTCAAGTAATTATGGACCATTATAAAAATCCGCGTAATCGTGGAACGTTGAATGAAGATACTGTGAACATTCATATGAATAACCCGACTTGTGGAGACCGCATTGAACTTTCTTTAAAAGTAGAGGACGGCAAAGTGGTGGATGCAAAGTTCGAAGGCGAAGGATGTTCAATTTCAATGTCATCAGCTTCAATGATGACACAAGCAATTAAAGGTCAAGAAGTAGACAAAGCGTTTAAAATGGCCCATATCTTCTCTGACATGATGCAAGGTAAAGAGTATGATGATAGTATAGATTTAGGAGATATTGAAGCACTTCAAGGTGTAGCAAAATTTCCTGCGCGTATTAAATGTGCAACACTAGCGTGGAAAGCGATGGAAAAAGGTCTTAACGAACAAAAATAAGACCTTCATTCATTCCCAATCCTATCAAGTAGGGGGTAATAAAAGATGGCTAAAAAAATGCCAGAAATCGGCGATTATAAATATGGATTTTCCGATAAAGACGTATCAATTTTCCGCTCAAAACGCGGTTTAACGAAAGAAATCGTAGAAGAAATTTCTCGTATGAAAGAGGAACCACAATGGATGCTTGACTTCCGTTTGAAATCTCTAGAGCACTTCTACAACATGCCAATGCCACAGTGGGGCGGAGACATGGCAAGCTTAGACTTTGATGAAATTACGTACTACGTAAAACCATCTGAGAAGTCTGAACGCTCTTGGGATGAAGTTCCTGAAGAAATTAAACAAACGTTTGATAAACTAGGTATTCCTGAAGCAGAGCAAAAGTATCTTGCGGGTGTATCAGCTCAGTACGAATCTGAAGTTGTTTATCACAATATGAAAGAAGATCTTGAAGCACAAGGTATCGTATTTAAAGATACGGATACGGCGCTAAAAGAAAACGAAGATATTTTCCGTGAGCATTTTGGAAAAGTTATCCCGCCAACGGATAACAAATTCTCTGCACTTAACTCGGCGGTTTGGTCTGGTGGATCATTCATTTACGTACCAAAAGGCGTAAAAGTAGATACACCATTACAAGCTTATTTCCGTATTAACTCTGAAAATATGGGACAGTTTGAGCGTACGTTAATTATTGCTGATGAAGGCTCACACGTTCACTATGTAGAGGGCTGTACAGCACCTGTTTATACAACAAACTCTCTTCACAGTGCCGTTGTAGAGATCATCATCAAAAAAGATGCGTATTGCCGCTATACAACAATTCAAAACTGGGCGAACAACGTATACAACCTTGTAACAAAACGCGCGGTTTGTGAAGCAAACGCAACAATGGAATGGATTGATGGAAACATCGGTTCTAAGTTAACAATGAAATATCCAGCTGTTATCTTAAAAGGTGAAGGTGCACGTGGTATGACATTATCTATTGCCCTTGCTGGTAAAGGACAGCACCAAGATGCTGGTGCAAAAATGATTCACTTAGCACCGAACACATCTTCAACGATCGTATCAAAATCAATTTCAAAACAAGGCGGTAAAGTAACATACCGCGGTATCGTACACTTCGGCCGTAAAGCAGAAGGTGCACGTGCGAACATTGAGTGTGATACGCTGATTATGGATAATCAATCAACTTCTGATACAATTCCGTACAATGAGATTTTAAATGACAACATCTCACTTGAGCATGAAGCGAAGGTATCGAAAGTATCTGAAGAACAATTATTCTATCTAATGAGCCGCGGTATTTCTGAAGAAGAAGCAACAGAAATGATTGTAATGGGCTTTATTGAGCCATTTACAAAAGAGCTTCCAATGGAATATGCAGTAGAAATGAACCGTCTAATCAAATTTGAAATGGAAGGTTCAATCGGTTAATAATAGATCAAAACTCGTTTGCTGTTTATGCAAACGAGTTTTTTTGTATCGTTTGTATTAAAATAAAGAAAAGCGAAGCTAAGAACATAGAGGAGGAGTGGCATGATTTATATTGGAGTTACAGGCTGGGGAGATCATGATTCATTATATGAAGCGGGGGTTTCATCAAGAGACAAGCTTGCCGTATATGCAGGCCATTTTCCAATTGTTGAAGTCGATTCATCTTTTTATGCAATTCAACCAACATCAAATGTAGAAAAATGGGTGAACGATACACCGGAATCTTTTCGTTTTGTGGTAAAAGCCTATCAAGGTATGACAGGCCATATGAGAGAAGGAAATCCGTTTGATAGCAAAGAAGAAATGTTTCATGCGTTTTTAGAATCAGTGAAGCCTTACGTAACATCGAATAAGCTTGGTATGATTTTATTTCAAATGCCGCCCTGGTTTGACTGTACAAAAGAAAATGTAGCCTATTTGAGATATAGCCGCGAGAAGTTTGGCGATTTGCCAGTAGCGCTTGAGTTTCGAAATCAATCTTGGTTTAAGCCATTTTTCTACGATAAAACGCTAACGTTTATGGAACAAGAGAAGTGGATTCACGGTATTTGTGATGAACCGCAGGCAGGAGAAGGCTCTATTCCTATTGTGATTCATGCTACAGATAAACAGAAAACACTTATCCGTTTTCACGGACGAAACGTACACGGTTGGAATAAGCCCGCAGAAGGCAATTGGCGAGCAGTAAGGTTTTTGTATCGTTACAATGAAAAAGAGCTCCTAGAGTGGAAAGAACGGCTTGAAAAGCTACAAAAACAAACGAAGGACATTTACCTGTTATTTAATAATAACTCGGGCGGAGATGCTGTACATAATGCCAAACAGCTCATGAGTTTATTAAATATTGAATATGAGAATTTAGCTCCTAAACAATTAGATTTTTTTAATGAATTTTAGAACTGAGTCCTATAAAAGTTTATATAAATAAGGAAGAAGGAATATAAACGTCAAATAGGTAGAAAAGTATATGTAAAACCTCACTTTTTTCTTTCAAAATCATAAATTGATTAAGAAAGGAGTGAGTTACTATGATTACCTTAGCGCCTATCGTAATTGAAGGTCATACGTTTAATGCAGTTACCGTATTGCTGCCAAAAACAACTCTGTTAACAATCTCATCAGATAAAGGGTACATTATGTGCGGAGCACTAGACGTAGGTCTATTAAATGATAAATTAGCTGATCGTCAAATAATAGCTGGAAGAGCTGTAGGTGTACGTACAATTGAGCAGCTTCTTGAAGCGCCTCTTGAATCTGTAACGCTTGAAGCTGAAAAAAGGGGGATTTTTAAAGGGACAATTGGTAAAGATGCTTTATTGAAAATGCTTTAATATAGTGGAAAATTTAAGATAAAACTTTTAAAAGAAGCGTGAACCTCCTTATACATGCATACATATAGCTTGTAAGGAGGGATTTTTTTTGGTTAAACTTCGTCGGAAATTAACAAGAAAAGGCCCGCTTCCTTTTCGCTACGTTCTGTTGCTCACCTTTCTTTTTTTTATGCTTTCCACAGGGGTAGGATTATGGCTAATTAATAGAGGGATTGAACCGACGTTAATGAAATATGCTGAAGCACAAACAAAAGAGATTGCAACTTTAGTTATTAATAAAGCGGTGAATAAACAGGTACTTGATCAACTGGACGTAGATGTCATTAAAGTGGAATCCACACCTAACGGTCAAGTAGCCAAAATTGACACAGCGCTTGTAAATCGGGTCAGAGCTCAAACTACGTCATTTGTCCAGGCTAACTTAAAAGAAGCAGAGAAAGGGAATTTAGATGCACTTGAACTTCCAACAGATATTCGTATTGAAAAAAGTGAAAAGTTGCGGAATCAAGGAATTGTATACCAAGTTCCGCTTGGGCAAGCGACTAATAATGCGCTGCTTGGAAATCTAGGTCCGCTGATTCCGGTTAAATTTCATGCTATTGGTGACGTTCAAACAGACGTAGTGCGAAAAATCGAAGAGTATGGAATAAATAATGCGTTTCTTGAAGTATCTATCAAAGTAAAAGTAAACATGCAAATCATTATCCCATTTGCAACTAAAAAAACAACCGTTACGGCTACAATCCCGGTCGGAGGCACCGTTATTCCTGGAAACGTTCCTGACTATTTTAACGGTGGAAACTCGTCTTCTCCGGCGATTGAACTTCCGAAGAAAAATTAACAATATTATATTAACGTGATAAAGTATTATTAAAAAAGCAGGTGCGGAAGTTCAAAAAGACTTTCATACTTGCTTTTATTCATTAGAACATTTGTCTGAATTTTCTATAAAAAATATTTTGACATACTATCTTCTCCCTTCTATAATTTGAGATAGGAAGTTATAGAAAGAATAATCTAAAAATTATAAAAATTCTCGCTGATCTACGATAAAAAGAGAGTAGGGAGAGAACAAGAGGGGGAATTACAGTGGAAAATAGGCCGCAGTGGGGATCAAGAGCAGGGTTTATTTTAGCAGCAGCAGGTTCAGCAATTGGACTAGGGAATATATGGAGGTTTCCAGCTACTGCATATGAAAACGGAGGAGGAGCATTTTTTCTTCCCTATTTATTTGCTTTGTTGACGGCAGGAATTCCTATTTTAATCATGGAGTTTGCTATAGGTCATAAATATAAAGGTTCTTCTCCTTTATCATTAGCGAGACTAAGTCCAAAGGCTGAGTGGCTAGGCTGGTGGCAAGTAGCTATTTCCTTTTTTATTTCAGTTTACTATTCCGTTATTATCGCGTGGGCGATGTCGTATTTTATCTTTTCATTTAAGTTAAGCTGGGGAAAGGATACGGAAGCGTTTTTATATGGAGATTACTTAAAATTAGCTGAAGCACCAGGACAAACAGGAAGCATCGTATTACATGTTTTAATTCCGCTTGTACTTGTATGGATTGTCACGTTAGGTGTGTTATTAAAAGGAATCAAAAAAGGAATTGAAGCGGCAAACAAAATCTTTTTACC
The DNA here is from genome assembly GCF_056395685.1 of Priestia sp. 10L35. Classification (NCBI taxonomy): domain Bacteria; kingdom Bacillati; phylum Bacillota; class Bacilli; order Caryophanales; family Bacillaceae; genus Priestia; species Priestia sp. 10L35. Next base: position 314,241 of record NZ_JBFTKA010000006.1, read on the forward strand.
AACACTAATTGTTCTATTTTTAATCATCGTTATTCGAGCAGTAACATTGGACGGAGCAATGGAAGGTCTGCACGCTTTCTTTAAACCAAACTGGAGCGCAATTGGAGATGGAAAGGTTTGGATTGCGGCATATGGTCAGATTTTCTTTAGTTTATCTGTTGGTTTTGCTATTATGATCACTTATTCCAGTTACCTTCCAAAAAAATCTGATTTAACTAATAATGCGTTTATTACTGGATTCGGTAATTCCGCTTTTGAATTACTAGCAGGAATCGGTGTGTTTAGCGCACTTGGTTTTATGGCTACTCAGCAAGGTATCCCAATCGATAAGGTGGTTCAGGGAGGGGTAGGACTAGCCTTTGTTGTTTTCCCGCAAATTATTAATGAATTTCCGGCCTTTAAACAGCTGTTTGGAATGTTATTCTTTGCTTCCTTAACATTAGCAGGATTAACGTCGCTTATTTCAATTATTGAAACCTTTGTAGCAGGCATTCAAGATAAATTTACTATCTCACGTACAAAAGCTGTATTAATAGGCGGAGGAATCGCTTCAATTTGCTCGCTGTTATTTGCAACACAAGGCGGACTTTATTTCTTAGATGTGGTCGACTATTTCATTAATAACTTCGGAGTTGCTTTAGCAGGCTTAGTAGAAGTTGTATTAGTTGCTTGGGTATTTAAAAAGTTGAGCAGCCTTCAGCAGCATGCAAATGAAGTCTCTGATATCCGAATCGGATCATGGTGGAAGATATGTTTAGGAGTCGTTACACCACTTGTACTTGGGTATATGATGTTTGATAACTTCCGGAAAAATATTTCGGAAAATTACGAGCAGTATGCAACGACTTTTGTAGGTCCTTTTGGTTGGGGCGTGGCAGCTCTGGCTGTTATTTTAGGAATTGTTTTCTCTTTTGCACGATGGAAAGATGAGACGATCCGTTTGTCAGTTAAAGAGAAGGGGGTTTCTAAATAATGGATGGAAGTTCAATTACAATGATGGTTGTAGGAATGGTCATCATATGGGGCGGCTTGGCCGCGAGTATTGCTCATGCTGTGAAAAAAGCAAAAGAAAGCAAAGCGTCAGGATAAAAAAACAGGAAGCGTCGGCTTCCTGTTTTTTTATTTTTTCTTTAGTTCTAAACGATCATTTCTTTCCCACGTTCTTAACTGAGGATATGGGTCAAACGACCACTCATTTTTGCCGTTATCTTTATACATTCCATAATGCAAGTGAGGAGGGAATTTCCCAGAAGTTCCAGGAGGTCCATAACCGGAACTTCCTACTCCGCCAATGAGTGTTCCTGGTTCTACAATTTGCCCTACTTTTAAATTTTTTGCAAACCCGCTTAAATGGGCTAAATAATGATAGTTATTATGAAGGTCACGAATACCGATTCGCCAGCCTCCATATTTATTCCATCCTTTAAGCTCAATAATGCCATAGCAAGGGGATTTTACTGGAACTCCGTAATCTGCAAAAATGTCTGTTCCTTCATGGATTCGTTTTCCACCCCAGCCGCGCGCATCTCCCCATGTACTGCGATAACTGTAGTTCGCACGGAGAGGCACAGGAAATGAAGAACCTTTTAAATCAATGCGACCGTAATGGCGAAAAATTTTAGCATTCCCTAAAATAATATCAACCGCTTTAGCCCGGTGATAATAGTTCCAAAGCGCAATTTTAATATAGTCTTCGGATACCCCGAACGTCCGAATATAATCTGCCATGGTAAAAAGCATATCTTCATCATTAAATTGGTCTGCTTTTTTGTCTCCATTCCCATCTTTACCTATTCCCCCGAGGAGAGAAATAGTGAGTGGGTTTGTATCTTCCAAATTTGGATTTAGAGAACCTGACCATTTTTCTGGAGGATAATAAATGGCGATCGCACCTTTTTCTCTTGGAATATCTTTATGAGAGCGTCGAATATTTCGTTCATACTGATCAATCCCAGCAAAGTAATACCAAGGAATTGTAGTAGCGGCTTCCATTTGTTTATATAGCTCTAATCTCTTTTGAATAAGCATTTTTTCTTGATCTGCTGAAGATTCAGCTGTTACGTGGTGCCATCCTGTGAATATAGACATGAACATAAAAAGTAAGATAATCGTTTTGCGCATCGTGTTTCCCCCTTTCTAAAAATAGTGTGTAACACTAGTTTGCAGCGAGAAAAAAGATTTCATAAATATTAATTAATGGAAATCGCTCCAAAACTTTTTTAAAGAATTTTATTCAGAAGATAAATGGAAATTATACGGAGGATGAAAACGCACACATTCGGATGGAAAATAGAAGAAAACTCAGGAAAATAAAGAGCAGACAACTTGTCGAATCTCACTTTTTTATGATAAAGTGACATATAGTTATGTTTTTAATATGTAGTTAAAATTAAGCATATAGGTTATAGACATTTTCTAGATTGGTGGAGTTGATAATATGGCAACAAAAGAAGAGCATGTCCGCAAACCCGAGTGGCTGAAGATTAAGCTAAACACAAACGAAAATTACACAGGCTTAAAGAAAATGATGCGTGAAAAAAACCTTCATACAGTTTGTGAAGAAGCAAGATGTCCGAATATTCATGAGTGTTGGGCTGTTCGTCGTACGGCAACTTTTATGATTTTGGGAGAAGTATGTACACGTGCCTGTCGTTTTTGCGCGGTTAAGACAGGTTTACCAACAGAATTAGATTTAGAAGAGCCAGAACGCGTAGCGGATTCTGTTCAGCTAATGAACTTAAAACATGCGGTTATTACAGTAGTAGCTCGCGATGATTTAAAAGACGGAGGAGCAAGCGTATTAGCTGAAACAATTCGTGCGATTCGTCGTAAAAATCCATTCACAACAATTGAAGTATTGCCTTCTGATATGGGCGGTGTAGAAGAGAACTTACGTATTGTAATGGACGCACGTCCTGATATTTTAAACCATAATATTGAAACAGTACGCAGCCTTACGCCTCGTGTTCGTGCTCGTGCTAAATATGAGCGTTCTCTTGAGTTCCTTCGCCGTGCAAAAGAAATGCAGCCGGATATCCCTACAAAATCAAGTATCATGCTTGGTCTAGGAGAAACAAAAGAAGAAATTATTGAAACGATGGATGATTTGCGTGCGAACAATGTAGATATTATGACGCTAGGCCAATATCTACAGCCAACTAAAAAGCACATAAAAGTTCAAAAATATTACCATCCAAATGAGTTTGAAGAGCTAAAAGAAATTGCATTATCAAAAGGATTCAGCCATGTCGAAGCAGGTCCTCTTGTACGTTCTTCTTACCATGCAGATGAGCAAGTTAACGCTGCTGCAAAAAACAAAGCACAAGAAAGTAAATAAGGTAAAAAAGGTGATGATATGCTCATCACCTTTTTTGTTTATTCCACCATATCTTTGTCCGTCATCGGTTCATTCAATTCGTTTTTTTCTCTTCCATTTGCATCTTCTCCGCCGTTCATGTTACGCCCTTGGGGAGATTTCAGCATTTGTTGAATAACGGCATCGATTCGTTTTCTAGCATCATTCGTTTGCGTATTCATTTCACTGATATTTTCGATTTGGTCCATCTGTTTCGGATTATCTGAGACGTACACATGATAATACCGAGGAACTACAGACATAGCTGTACGTTTTACCTGATCGGCTGCGTTATTCCGATTTTTAGCATCTGTTTTATAAGCAACAAGTACATCTTTATCGGTTACTAGCGTAGCGGCTTGCTTAATATTTGGTATAGCGGTGCTCAGTTTACTAATATTGTCGGCTGCTTCTTCTCGATTAAATGTTCCTACTTGGTTCATATTGGAATTTTGCTCATTTGTGTTTTTAGTGTATCGGACATATCCATAATTTGTGCCGCTATTATTATTTGGATTATAATAATGATTAGGCTCGTTTACATTAATGGCATCTGGGTTGTTTGGTGATAAATTTTCATTTTCAGCTGTGTTTTTATTTTGACAGCCAATGGTTAAAATACTTGTTATCAAAGCGATTCCAAGAATAGATTTCTTCACCATTTCCACCTCCTGTAGTTAAATATCGTACGCCAGGTAAACCGGCGAACCTTCATGTGGAGCATAAAAGATCAGTAGGTATACCGATAAAACTCCTACAGGATTAGAGTGCTGCTTATACGTGAAAAATTTCATGTTAATTGATGGTTTCATCATCATAATTATGGTATGGTAAATTTTAAGAGAAGAGGTGTGAGCAATGGTCTGTATCAATAATATTTGTTATGAAGTATTAAAAGATGAGCGTGAGGCATTTAATGAAGAGGCATTTAGAGGTCGCTTTATTGATGTGCTGAGCCGCTATGACTATATTGTGGGAGATTGGGGATACAATCAGCTTCGACTGCGAGGCTTTTTTGATGACCGAAATCAAAAGGCAACGTATGATACGAAGATTAGTACGCTTCAAGACTATTTACATGAATATTGTAATTTTGGCTGTGCGTATTTTGTCTTAAAAAAAGTCCATAAGTAAAAAAAGGCAAGCCGAAGACACTAATTGTCCTTCACGCTGCCTTTTTTTTTAGATGATTTCATATAAAAATTCGCGAAGTTCCTGACCGTCTTCACTGTTTAATTTAAATACTTCTTCAAGATAGTTTGGTTCTTCAAGGTCATCTTGTCCAATGATGGCAAAGCGTCCTCCTTGAATATCAAGAACAACTTGTTTGCCATAATAACGGTCGGTTTGGATAATAGCTAAATCAAATCGTTGATTTTCGCCCATAAAGCTGACAAACCGGGTCTTTGTAGATACAACATCGTCATATAGATAAAAGCGTTCGCTCATAGGTATACTCCTTTCATAGGTTGTATGTGTATCATATCAAATAAGGTCAAAAACAAAAATGAATTTATCAAATGGATAATGGGTCATGATAAAATAGAACAGGAACCCCGTTTGTTTATGAAAAAAGATTTATAGAGAGCTGACAACTAGGGAGGAAATAATATGTACTTTGTAGATCGTGAAAAAATAGAAGCCACGCTTGTTTTTTTTGATGAACATGTTCGCTTGTTTGCTGAGCATTCGAGCTGGAACACAGAAATAGAGAAAAAAGCATTAGAGAGAATTGTACACCTTTTAATTGAAAACGTTTTAGATGTAGGAAATGCAATGATTGATGGGTTTATTATGAGAGATCCAGGCAGTTACGACGATATCATTGACATTTTAGTTGACGAGAAAGTGGTTAAAAAAGAGGAAGAAACGCCATTAAAAGAGATCGTTCAATTGCGTAAAAGCGTTGTTCAAGAATATGTGGATGTTAATCATCAGGATATTTATCAAAAAGTGATGCAGCATAAAGACGTACTGGCAGCATTTTCAGAGCGCGTAAGGACATATCTAGAGACAGAGTTAGGACCTGTGTCTGCTTTTCGTAACTAAAGGCAAGCAAGTTGTAGTTGTATAAAAAATAAGCTATGATTTCAAGTATGAGACTTGAAAGGAGATCACACAACATGAAGGAATATAAAGGATATTTGATTGATTTAGACGGAACAATGTACAAAGGAACAGAGCTAATTGCCGAGGCGCGTGATTTTGTTATTAAGTTAAAGGAAAAAGGAATTCCTTATTTATTTGTAACAAACAACTCCACAAAAACGCCTGATAAAGTAGCTGAAAAGCTAGAGGCATTTGGCATTCCTGCAACAGAAGAGCAAGTTTTTACAACGAGCCAGGCAACAGCTAATTATTTACACGAACGCAAAGCAAACGCTTCAGCTTATGTAATTGGTGGAGAAGGAATCCGACATGCGTTGCTTGAAAAAGGATTTACCATTGAAGAGGAAGATACGGATTTTGTAGTTGTTGGTTTAGATCAAGAAATTACATATGAAAAATTAGCAAAAGCATGTTTAAACGTTCGAAACGGCGCCTTTTTTGTTTCAACGAACGGAGATATTGCGATTCCTACTGAAAGAGGCTTACTGCCTGGTAATGGATCTATCACGTCTGTTATTACGGTTTCTACTCAAAAAAATCCAGTATTTATTGGCAAACCAGAAAGTATTATTATGGAGCAAGCCCTTGAAGTCATCGGTACGCCAAAAGAAGAAACAATCATGATTGGTGATTACTATGATACAGATATTTTAGCAGGGATGAATGCAGGCTTAGATACATTATTAGTCCATACAGGTGTAACAACAAGAGAGTTACTAGAAGGATATGAGAAAAAGCCAACATATACGGTAGATTCACTAAAAGAGTGGATGGAGCGAATTTAAAAAGCTGTCAATTGACAGCTTTTTTTGTTTTTTAACCTATTCTTGACTGGCAGCCCGATGCGCTAACCGGCTAGAAGCAGCGGCGGCAATTGCGCCTACTAAATCATCTAAGAAAGTGTGGCACTCTCCAGTCGATTTATCGTTTAATCGTTCTAGAATACCCGGCTTTTGTTTATCAATATACCCGTAATTGGTAAAGCCGATTGATCCGTACACATTTACAATCGATAATGCTAAAATCTCGTCGATACCGTATAAACCTTCGTCTTTCTCAAGAATATCCAACAGAGGCGGCTCAATCACTTTTTTTTCTGTGAGGACGTCTAGTTGAATACCCGTTAAAATAGCATTTTGAACTTCTCGTTTAGAAATGACGCGCTCAACGTTATATAAACAGTCTTCGATTGTTAAGTTTGGGTGATACTTTTTTTGCAAGTAATAGACCAGTTCAGCAATGTCTGTAAGAGCCACGCCGCGTTCTATTAACCATTCTCTTGCTTTTTTTTCTAACTCACTTTGTGTATGTTTTTTCTCCAAGTATCATCACCTGTTTTCTATATATTTTTAAGTCTAAAGTTGTTTCATACTACTAACCCGGAGTAAATAACTATAAATGGTGTATTTCTAATCTATTCATTCCTCCGTAAATATTATGACAAGTAATGTTGTTTTCCATCATATAATTTCTTGAATGAATGAAGAGAGGGATTAAAATGATACAAACCATTTATGAGCATTACGGATTACGTCCAAATGAATTTATGCCCGTAGGTAAATTTGAAGGTTTTCAGTATCGAGATATTTTATATACAATCATTAATGTAAAACAAATGGAACAAGACGAGTTAAATGAACTATATCAAATGAGTCAATTTCTGATGGGCCAAGGTGATCGCCATGTGGCAACATTTATGCCTAATTTGAATGGTGAAATGATTACAGAAACTGAAACTGAAAAATTTATCATTTGCCGCTGTCTTGCGGAAGAGAAAAACCCCAACTTTTCACCTGGGCACGAGCTAGCTGTTTTTCATCAAAAAGGGAGACTGTTTCCTTATGAAGTGGAAAAAGCAAACCGGCTAGGGCAATGGAAGTCCATGTGGGAGAAGCGTCTCGACCAGATGGAGCAATTTTGGTATGGAAGATTACGTGCTTTGCCTAATCAAGAGATGGAAAAACGTTTTTTAGAAACTTTTCCTTATTACCTAGGATTAACGGAAAATGCTATTCAATACCTAGTAGACACGGAAATTGACGATTTGCCTCGTTCAGTTGACGCTGCGACGATTTGTCATCATCGGTTCGGGCAAAAAACATGGGGGGAAGACTACGTTTACAAGCTCCCAGCAGATTGGGTCTTCGATCATCCGAGCAGAGATATAGCTGAATATATAAGGGAACAATATTTATTAACATACGCTGTCGATGAAAGGCACATGCATCAGTTTTTAAGTGAATATGAAAAGGTAAATCCGCTTTCTTCTTTTTCATGGAGACTGTTATATGCTAGACTTCTTTTTCCCGTTCATTATTTTGAGGTCATTGAAGGGTATTACAGTGTACAAGATGAGAGGCAAAAACAAAAGTATTATGAGAAGCTGGAAGGAGTATTAGCTCATTCTTCTCACTACGAAGCTTTTCTGAAGCGCTTTTACCAGTCGGTGGGTATTTCAACGTCTCGTTATCACATTCCTGAATTAACATGGATTCATTAAAAAGCGATTACTATAGAATATGATAAAATAGAAAAATAGGTGTTGGATAATCCAAACCTGTTTTTCTATTTTGTTTTTGTGCATGCAGTTTAAAAAGGATAAAGAGGTGGCGTACATATGGACAAGCCGTTTGTATTTATTACGAGAAAAATACCGAATGAATTAATCGAACCTTTAAAGGCAGTAGCGAATGTGGAAATGTGGGATAAAGAAGATGAGGCAGTCCCTCATGAGCTGCTTTGTGAAAAAGCTAAGCGCGCACATGCTCTATTAACAATGCTTTCAGATCGTATTGACAGTGAATTGCTTACGCAAGCTCCTCATTTAAAGCTTGTAGCTAACTTGGCGGTCGGATTCGATAATATTGATGTAGAAACGGCAACTGAACGAGGAATTATCGTTTCTAATACCCCCGATGTTTTATCTGATACAACAGCAGATTTAACGTTTGGTTTATTAATGAGTGTAGCTAGACGTTTAGTAGAAGCTGCTGGATATGTGAAAGAAAATCAGTGGAAAAGCTGGAGTCCATTTTTGTTAGCGGGTAGAGATATTCATCATAAAACATTAGGTATTGTTGGAATGGGGAAAATTGGAGAGACGCTTGCGAAACGTGCTACAGGTTTTGATATGGAAATCTTGTACCACAATCGAAGCCGCAACCTTCAAGCAGAAAAAAAGCTCAATGCAGTTTACTGTGAGTTAAATGAGCTGCTTGAACGATCTGATTTTGTTGTTTGTTTGACACCGTTAACGGACGAAACCAAACATTTATTTAATGTTTCAGCATTTGAACAAATGAAAACAACTGCGATTTTTATTAATGCTTCAAGAGGAGCAGTGGTTGATGAGCAAGCATTGTTACATGCGGTTCAATCCGGTGAAATTGCTGGAGCTGGCTTGGATGTATTCGATCAAGAGCCTATTTCTGCTTCTCACCCTCTTCTTCAGTTGCCTAATGTTGTAGCTCTTCCTCATATCGGCAGTGCGAGTATCGAAACGCGCACGGAAATGATTTCTTTATGTGTTAAAAACATTAAAGCAGTACTTATAAACGAGTCTCCTATTACAATTGTAAATAAAGAAGCGTTTGCGAAAAAATCATAACAGAAAAAGGCAATTTCATTTCCGTGAAATTGTCTTTTTTTTGTTAAAAAACAGTGGGAGCCATGTTATGATAATAAAATGAAATATTTTAAAAATTTACATTTATCTTTATATACCAATTTTTTTAACGAGTTTACGAGAAAAGATGGCAAGTAAACCTTGTAAAAAAGAAAAATAAGGTCTATAATGTCCTCTATAAGAGAACAAATGTATACGTAGAAAGAACACAGAGGTGAGGAATATGACAAAAAGTATTTCAGTAGGATTATTAGGGTTAGGAACGGTAGGAAGCGGAGTAGTCAAAATTATTGAAAATCATCAGGATAAATTAAGTCATCAAGTCGGGTGTCCTGTAGAAGTTAAAAAAGTAGTAGTTAAAGATATTGATAAGAAACGTGACGTGGAAATCAGCGAAGATAAATTAACAACGAATGTTGAAGACGTTTTACATAACGCGGAGATTGACGTTGTCATTGAAGTAATGGGTGGCGTTGAAGAAACAAGAGACTATATCTTAACAGCCCTTCGTAATAAAAAGCATGTTGTAACGGCAAACAAAGATTTGATGGCAGTTTACGGCTCAGAATTGTTAACAGTAGCTTCTGAAAATAACTGTGATTTATTTTATGAAGCAAGTGTAGCAGGCGGTATTCCAATTCTTCGTGGATTAGCAGATGGATTAGCATCTGATCGTATTACCAAAATGATGGGAATTGTAAATGGTACAACAAACTTCATTTTAACGAAAATGACAAAAGAAGGAAGCGCTTATGATGAAGTGTTAAAAGAAGCGCAGGATTTAGGATATGCTGAAGCGGATCCAACTTCTGACGTAGGTGGTTTAGATGCTGCTCGCAAAATGGCAATCTTGGCTACACTAGGATTTTCAATGAAAATTGACTTGGACGATGTTCGTGTTCAAGGTATTACAGAAGTAACGGAAGAAGACTTGCAATATAGTAAACAATTAGGCTATACGATGAAACTGATTGGATATGCACATCGTGACGGCGACAATGTAGAAGTGAGTGTTCAGCCAACTCTTTTAGCAGACACACATCCTCTTGCTTCAGTAAGCGATGAGTACAATGCTGTATATGTATACGGAGAAGCTGTTGGAGAAACGATGTTTTATGGACCGGGGGCAGGAAGCCTGCCAACTGCCACTGCTGTCGTATCAGATTTAGTAGGTGTTATGAAAAACATGCGTTTAGGTGTGAATGGTAAAAGTGCGGTAACGCCTCAGTATCCAAAACAGTTAAAAGCAGAAGATGAAATGTTCTCGAAGCATTTCTTACGTATTCATGTTAAAGATCAAGTTGGAGCATTTGCAAAATTAACAACGCTATTTTCAGAGCGTGGCGTGAGCTTCGAAAAAATTATTCAACTTCCTGTGAAAGGAAGCGAATTAGCTGAGATTGTTGTTGTTACACACAAAACATCTCAAAAAGATTATGAGGAAATCCTTCAGCAGCTTCGGGATTTACCAATTGTAGAAAATGTAAAAAGCAGTTACCGCGTAGAGGGAGTTGGCACAGTATGATGTGGAAAGGTCTATTAGCTGAATATAAAGAGTTTTTACCTGTAACAGAGAAAACACCTATGCTTACACTACATGAAGGAAATACACCTTTAATTCATCTTGCTCATTTATCAAAAGAGCTAGGCATTGATTTACATGTGAAAGTAGAAGGGTTAAATCCAACGGGGTCATTTAAAGACCGCGGAATGGTAATGGCTGTAGCAAAAGCCAAAGAAGAAGGAAGCAATACGGTTATTTGTGCATCTACAGGTAACACATCCGCAGCTGCAGCAGCTTATGCATCACGCGCTGGCATGCGCTGTATCGTTGTTATTCCAAATGGAAAAATTGCGATGGGGAAATTAGCTCAAGCTGTTATGTATGGTGCAGAAATTGTAGCAATTGAAGGAAACTTTGACCAAGCACTTTCTATGGTTCGTAAGCTGAGTGAAACATCACCGGTTGCACTTGTAAACTCTGTAAACCCATACCGTATTGAAGGGCAAAAAACAGCTTCTTTCGAGATTTGTGAACAGCTTGGAAAAGCGCCTGACGTTTTAGCTATCCCAGTGGGGAATGCAGGAAATATTACAGCTTACTGGAAAGGCTTCAAAGAATACAGTGAGCGTCACCAAACGTCTCTTCCTCACATGCACGGGTTTGAAGCAGAAGGTGCAGCGGCGATCGTGCGTAATCAAGTTATCGAAAATCCAGAAACAATTGCAACGGCTATTCGAATCGGAAATCCAGCAAGCTGGGATTATGCTGTAAACGCAGCAAAAGAATCAAACGGGAAAATTGATGAAGTAACAGATGAACAAATCTTAGAAGCATATCGTACAATTGCACGCAAAGAAGGTGTATTTGCAGAGCCAGGTTCTTGCGCTTCAATAGCTGGGGTGTTTAAAGATGTAGCTTCTGGTAAAATTGCAAAAGGTTCAACGGTTGTAGCTGTACTAACAGGTAACGGATTAAAAGATCCAAACGTAGCAATCGATGCTCATAACGTAAAGCCAGTGGTTTTACCAAATGATGAAGAAAAGGTATTTGAGTATATCCAAGGTGTCGTTGCTTCATGCTAGAAAATGAGCGTTTTGTCATTACGGTCCCAGCTAGCTCTGCTAATTTAGGGCCAGGATTTGATTCCATTGGAGTGGCTTTATCTCGCTACTTAAGATTAACAGTAGAGTGTCATGAGGAATGGATTTTTATCCCTGAAACGAAAGAAGTGCAAAGTATTCCTACAGGTACAGATAACTTAATGTATGAAGTGGCACAAGACGTGGCTCGTCAATTTAACATTGACCTTCCAAGTGCGAAGGTCAATGTTTGGAGCAACATTCCATTAGCAAGGGGACTTGGAAGCAGCGCATCGGCTATCGTAGCTGGAATCGAGCTGGCTAATGTACTGTGTGACTTGCGTTTATCAAAAAGAGAAAAGCTTCGCATCAGCAGCTTAATGGAAGGACATCCTGATAACGTCAGCCCGTCTATTTACGGCGGCATCGTTGTTGGTTACCATCATGAAAATGAAACATATATTGCTCAAATACCTGAATTTGATGTCGATATCGTGATGGCCATTCCAGAATATGAATTAAAAACAACCGATGCTCGTGATGTGCTGCCTTTGGATATTAATTATCGCCACGCAGTAGAAGCTGGGGCAATCGGGAACATGCTAGTAGCAGCCCTTTTAAATAAAGATTTATCTCTGGTAGGCGAATTTATGGAGAAAGATTTATATCACGAACCTTATCGTATGAGACTCGTGCCAGAGCTTTCTCTTGTGCGAAAAGAAGCAAAAGCTCTCGGCGCATACGGTGTGTCACTAAGTGGAGCCGGTCCGAGTGTATTATGTTTAGCACCAAAAGGAAAAGGCAAAGCGATTGCCGAACGTATGTATGCTTTACTGCCGAACTGCGAAATAGATGTTTTACAAATTGACCGCAAAGGTGTATTTGTAGAAGCTGAAGTCACAACGAGTTAATAAAAAAATCCTCATTCATTTGAATGAGGATTTTTCATTCGCAAGCCCCAATAAAATGGGAGGTTGCTTTTATAATAAAATCAAAGAGATTAGAATACTTGTTCTACTTCAACTACACCAGGTACTTCTTCTAAAAGGGCACGTTCGATACCAGCTTTTAGCGTGATTGTTGAACTTGGGCAGCTTCCGCAAGCGCCTAAAAGACGTAACTTTACAATACCATCCTCTACGTCTACTAGCTCACAGTCTCCACCGTCGCGAAGTAAAAACGGACGAAGTTTTTCTAATACTTCTTGAACTTGCTCGTGCATTTCTGACATAACTATCGACTCCTTTCTTCTACTCTTATTATAAACGGTCTTTCATGAAAAATCTATTGGAGTATACATCGTAATGTTACCTTAAAAGAAAAAGATGTGCAATGAATCAGTTTTGTGTAAAATAGTATTCATAATGAAGTAAAAGTGTGAATAATCGTACAGTTTGAATGTAAAGATTTAAGGGGGATGTGCTATGCAATCAACTGAGGTAGAAGTGTGTATTTATGGAGCTGAAATTGTTTGTGCAAGCTGCGTTAACCTGCCGTCTTCAAAAGACACCTATGATTGGCTAGAGGCAGCTATTTCTCGTAAATATCCGAATCAGCCGTTTGCTATCACGTATGTAGATATAAACGAGCCGCATACGGATCCGGAAAAAACAGCTTTTGCCAAGCGTGTGATTGAAGAAGATTTATTCTATCCTGTAGTGGTCATTAACGGAGAAATTGTTGGGGAAGGCAACCCGAAATTAAAGCGCGTATTTGAGGAAATGGAGAAGTATGGTTTCTGCGCATCATAATGAAAAAAGCCGTTAGATTGTCAGTCATCTAACGGCTTTTATTTTATCCACTATGGTGTTTATACATCCAAAGAATACCTGATTTTAATAATCGAGCTACGCGTCCTGTAATTGGACGTTCGGCAACTAAGCCAAATCCATGCTTTTTGCCTAATGAACCAAGTATGCCTTTTAATTTAATAGTTGGCAATTCATCCGGAAGCGCTTCGCCTTTCCAGCGGTGAAGAAGTACTTGCACGATTTGTTCAGCTTGACCTTCTGCCAGCTGAGCGCTTGGTGCATGCGGTAGGCTTGCACAATCACCTAAAATGTAGACATTTTCGTCGTCAGGCAAGTTATGGTATTTCGTTAAGACGACGCGGCCTTGAGGGTCTTTTTCTACGTCTAAATCGCGTACCACTTTATTTGGCTGGATACCTGCTGTCCACACGATTGCATCGCTTTGAATGGGCTCATCATGATTATAAAGAATGTTCGGTTCTACTTTTGTAATATTAGCACTATTTACGATTTCAACACCGTTTGAAGTAAACCAAGTTTGAACGTAATTACTTAAACGTTCTGGGAAAGCAGACAAAATTAATTTACCGCGGTCAAATAAGATGATTTTTAAATCCGGGCGGCTTTCTCTTAGCTCGCTTGCTAGTTCTACTCCGCTTAATCCAGCTCCTACAATTGAAACAGTAGCGTGGGCTGGCAAGTTGTTTAATGTCTGATAAGTTGCTCGTGAAGCATCAATGGATTGAATGCTGTATGTATGCTCAAGAGCTCCGGGAACTCCATGATATTTATCTTCGCATCCGAGTCCTACAATCAGGTCATCATAAGCGATCATTTGATCATCCACATAGACACATTTCTCTTTTAGGTCTATGCGTTTTACACAGCCGTAGTGAATCTTTAAGCGAGGGTGTTCAGGAAAAGCAACACGAACATGCTGATCAGAAATTGTTCCAGCTGCAAGTGCATAGAATTCAGTTTTTAGTGAGTGATAAGGTGCTTTGTCAATAAGTGTTACTTCTACATCGTTAGGCAATTGATTCGGAAAAAGGCGCTGCAAAACGCGCATACCACCGTATCCGCCGCCCAGTATGACAAGGTTCTTCATGTGAATTTCCCCTTTAGCTTCATGCATTTTTGTTTTCTCTCTATTATTCTTGCTTTTAAGAATAGGAGAGTACAAATTACCGTTAATAAGGATGGTTGCCAAAAAGATATGAAAGGCTATATAAGATAACATATTTTACTTAAATAATAATTTAATATAACCTCGTTTGGTTTTCTATACATAAAAGTATAACTAAATTAATAAAAAACCACAATATGTTTCAACATAATTTCAAGCTATCCCTATAATAAAGCTTTATTTATACGTTTTTTTGAAAAAGTCTGTGAAGCTAAAAAGCGTGCGCAAAATGAACGTGAATTTCCAAAGTTGACGTTGAAAATGAAAGAAGATAGGATAAACTAATAGTAGAGAGGTGAAAAACGTGATACAGCCAATTATTGAATTTTGCGTTAGTAATTTAGCCAGTGGTTCTCAAGCAGCTTTAGCAAAGCTTGAAAAAGATCCAAATCTAGATATCATTGAATACGGATGTTTAGGTTATTGCGGGAAATGTTCACAATCTTTATTTGCCTTGGTAAATGGAGAGATTGTTACAGCGGAAACACCTGAACAGTTAGTGGATAATATTTACATTCATTTAGAAGAAAATCCAATGTTTTAAACTATCCCCGCTGTCGTATCTCTTTTTATCAGGAGAGGGACATGAGGCTAATAGAATAGATGATGTAAGCATGGCTAGTCTTGCCGTGCTTTTTTATGCGTTTTTGCCCAAATATCTGCGCTTTAATCATTCTCTTTGCAATCATAATGCTTCTTGTGTTTTTTAATACTCCAAATGAGGACAAAATAAAAAACCCCTTAATCTTTATGATTAAGGAGCTAAAAAAACGGGGGATGATATTATTGTGTACAAAAGAGAATCACTTTATACTAGAGCTACATAAAAAAATAATGGGTGATAATATGAAAAAATTTCAGTTTACAAAAATGCATGCACTTGGCAACAACTATATCTACGTAAATATGTTTGAAGAACATATAGAAGAGCAAGAGTTAGCACCGCTTGCTGTAAAAGTCTCAAATGTTTATACGGGAATTGGATCGGATGGGATGATTCTTATTTGTCCATCTGAACGTGCAGATGTGAAAATGCGCGTATTTAATAATGACGGCTCGGAAGCAAAAAACTGCGGAAACGGTTTAAGATGTGTAGCTAAATATGCATATGAACATAATTTAGTAACAAGCGAAAGATTTTTTATCGAAACGCTTTCTGGAGTTGTAGAAGCAACGGTGCATCCGCAGGGAAATGAAGTTCCAGAAGTGACAATCGATATGGGAGCGCCTCTTTTAGCTAGAGAACAAATTCCAATGACGGGAGCAAGCCAAGACCAAGTCGTTAATGAAGAGATGGAATTTGGAAAAGAACGGTTAAAAGGGACGGCTGTATCAATGGGAAATCCTCACGTTGTCTTTTACGTAAATAATATTGAACAAGCGCCTCTTACTACATTAGGGCCTGTGGTTGAAAAAGATTCGCGTTTTCCAGAAGGAGTGAACGTTGAATTTGTCGAGGTAGTGAACGAAAGAGAGCTGAATTTTCGTGTATGGGAAAGAGGTTCGGGTATCACTCAAGCATGTGGAACAGGAGCATGTGCTGCTGTTGTTTCGTCTGTATTAAATGAGAAGACGAAAAAAGATGTTCCTACTGTCGTACACCTCGCTGGAGGAGATTTAACGATTGTTTGGCAAAATAAAGGCAATGTATTAATGACAGGTCCAGCCAATGTGATTTGTGACGGCGCGTATTATTATTAGAAACGAAGAAGCAGACGATTTGTCGTCGCAGACATTTCGTCGTATACTAAACAAAAAAGGAGGTCTGTTTAAAAATGAGTCAAGATATCCTAACAATTACAGAAGCTGCAAGCTTTCAAATAAAAGATATGATGAAAGAACATGAAGAAGAAAATGCTTATTTACGTGTTAATGTAAATGGAGGAGGCTGTTCAGGTCTTTCTTACGGCATGGGTTTTGCTCACGAAGTAAATGAAAACGATACGCTGTTTGAACAACATGGCATTAAGATTCTTGTAGATAGCGAAAGTGCTCCAATTTTAAAAGATGTAAAAATTGATTACAAGCAATCTATGCTAGGCGGAGGGTTTACAATTGATAACCCGAACGCCATTGCAGCATGCGGCTGCGGCTCTTCTTTCCGTACAGCAAGCAACGCAGGTGCTCCTGAAGAGTGCTAAATATATTTTTATAAAAAAGCTTTCTTCATCTGATCTGGTGAAGAAAGCTTTTTTAGTGAGGAATTTTTGTATGTTACATCATCTGTCAAACTTGTTGACTGAATAATCAGTCTTTTTTATACTCAATAAAAAAGAGGAGATGAACGGATTTGATAGATGCGACTCGTTACGACGCGGAACAAGTAGGAGGTTACGGAAGTTTTCGCAAAAAAAACACCCTGCCTATTCTATGGAAGGGGTTTATAAACTGGTTAAAACTTGAAAATGGGAAAATGGAGTCTAAGGATGTAAAAAGTATTCACTTCAGTGAATCGCATTTATTTGTTCAGCATTTGCCTTTTTCCTCAGGTAAAGCCTGTCATCAAAACTCGTCCTCTGCGCCTCTTAACCATTCTGAACCTTACATTCGCTATTATGAAAATGCTAACGCATCTCTGGCTGAAAGCTACGGAGCAGTTGAAGGAGAGCATATTCTGCTGATTGAACGTATTGCCGGTCAATCAGAGGTAGTAAAATATTTAAGCAAGCTCGAAGGTTTGAAGACCTACAGGATGAGCGTAACTAGTCAAGAAGGAAACCATTCCTTTTATGAAATCTGTTTAATAAGCAGTGATGCGGAAATGATGAGTGAAATCATTCATCGAATGGTTACACCAATCCAGCAATGAAAAAAAGCAGGCGAGAGCCTGCTTTTTTTATGAGAACATTGACGTACTGTGCATAGGCTGTAAGCGAGCCTTTGGATCAATGTATGCCTTAGCGTTATTAACGGCAGTCGGACCTTCGCCAAATCCTGCCACGATGAGTTTTACTTTTCCATCATATGTGCAGACATCACCTGCTGCATAGATGCCAGGAATGTTTGTTTCTTGCTTTGAGTTAACAACAATTGCATTTTTCTCTAAATCTAAGTCCCATTCTTTAATTGGACCTAGAGAAGAAACAAATCCAAAGTTTACAATAACATCATCTACGTCTACTACTGTCTTTTCTTCACCTTTTGTGTTTTCTAACACAACTTGTGTAATACGGTCATCTCCAACAAATTCAACCGGTACATACGGTGTTTTAATATCAACTGATGAATTATGCAAGTTTTCTACGCTGTGTTCATGAGCGCGGAACTTGTCTCGACGATGCGTTAACGTTACTTTTTCTGCGATCGGCTCTAACATAAGAGACCAGTCTACAGCAGAATCCCCGCCCCCGCATACTAATACTTTGCGGCCTTTGAATTTATTCATATCATCCACAAAATAATGAAGGTTCGTTTGCTCGAACTGTTCTGCGTTTTCTAGCTCGATTTTACGGGGCTTAAATGCACCGTTTCCAGCCGTAATAATAATTGTTTTTGAATAGTGAACTTCAGAATTAGTAGTTAATCGAAATACGCCGTCCGCTTGTTTTTCTACCTTTTCTACGGCTTGCTCTAGCGCAACTGCAGGTTTAAATTGATCCATTTGCTCTTTTAGGTTATTGACTAATTCTTGAGCGCGTACTTTTGGAAAACCAGCTACATCATAAATATATTTTTCAGGATATAAAGCAGAAAGCTGTCCACCAAGCTGTGGTAAGCTTTCAATAATTTTTACGCTCGCTTGACGCATACCGCCATAAAATGCTGTAAATAAGCCTGTAGGGCCGCCTCCGATGATGGTAATATCATATACTTGTTTATCTTCTTTCATTTATAATCACCTCTAGATTGTTCTGTGCCAATGCATATTCTACTTTATGATAGCATAGTAAATTATAAAATATCATTAAAACACGCTGGAATGTTTGAGAAACTTTCTCAACTTAAAGATCAGTATTTGTAATCATTAACATAACCACACGTTTTGGTCAAATATAAAACTGGGTATACAGGAAAGTAATTGAAAATTAAAAAGCTTGTAAATACAAAGTGAAGGGTTGAAAAACCGATTAAAAAAGCATAAGATGTTTGTGTAAATCAAGCTAGGACTTACGCTTACATTTTTTTGAAAAAGAACGTGAAGTGATTCACATTATTTTTCTTATGTGAATAATAAATGGATAGCGATGATCGTTCTTGCTCAAACTAACATAAAAAAGCAAACCAAATAAAATTGCTCTTATCATTATATTTGTAAGACATACTTGTGACTATAACTAAAAAAGGTGGATGACATTCCTATGAAAAAGCCTAAAATCGTCATTTTGGGTGCCGGGTATGGCGGCATTATGACAATTGTTAATTTACAAAAAAAACTGGGTGCTAGTGATGCGGAAATTGTTTTGGTAAATAAAAACGATTACCATTACGAAACGACATGGCTTCATGAAGTATCAGCAGGTACAATTCATCAAGATCGCTCTCGTGTTCCTGTTAAAAATTTAATTAACACAAATAAGGTTACATTTATCAAAGACACGGTCGTAGATATTAAGTTAGATGAAAAGCGTGTTCTTCTTGAAAACAGTGAGCTAACGTACGATTATTTAGTTGTTGCTTTAGGGTATGAAGCAGAAACTTTCGGAATTAAAGGTTTAAAAGAACATGCATTTACCATTACGAGCATTAATGCAGCACGTCAAATTCGTGAGCATATTGATTATGTGTTTGCGACGTACAACAATGAAGTGGAAAAAAGAGACGAACTTCTGACCATTATTGTTGGGGGCGCTGGCTTTACCGGCATTGAATTTGTGGGAGAATTAGCAAATCGAGTCCCACAGCTTTGCAAAGAGTTTGATATTCCTCGTGAAAAAGTACGCGTTATTTGTGTAGAAGCAGCGCCTACGGCTTTGCCAGGTTTTGATCCAGAACTTGTAGAATATGCGGTAACACAACTAGAACGAAAAGGAATCGAGTTCAAGATCGGAACAGCGATTAAAGAGTGTACAGAAGAAGGAATTATTGTATCAAAAGATGACCAAGTAGAAGAAATCAAATCAGCAACAGTTGTATGGGCTGCGGGTGTTCGAGGCAGTCATGTGATTGAAAAAGCTGGATTTGAGAACATGCGCGGACGTGTAAAAGTAAGCAATAGCTTGCTGGCACCAGGGCATGAAGATGTGTTTGTTATTGGAGATTGTTCGCTAATGATTAACCCTGAAACAGAACGTCCTTATCCGCCAACAGCTCAAATTGCTATGCAGCAAGGCGGTACCTGCGCTGAAAATATTAGCCGTTTGATGAAAGGTCAAAAAGAATTAAGCGAGTTCAAACCAGATATTAAAGGAACGGTATGTTCGTTAGGGCATGATGACGCAATTGGCGTTGTATACGGTCGAAAACTATTTGGTTCAAGCGCATCTTTTATGAAAAAAGTTGTTGATAATCGCTCGCTTTTCCTTCAAGGCGGAGCAGGTCTTGTATTGAAAAAAGGAAAATTTAATTTCTTTTAAAACAAAAAGCAAAAGGTCTTTAAGCCTTTTGCTTTTTTGGTATTAACTTACTTTTCTGTGATTGACGCTTTCATTACTCTTAAGTAAACTGAGAGTATAAAGAGTAACGGAGGCGAAAAGCAATGGAAATGAGTGTGCCTGTACTAATTATCTCCATCTTGTTGTTTTTTGTTTTGTTTTTTGGAATCGGTTTCTTATTGAATATGCTGCTTCGCATGTCTTGGATTATGGCCATTATTTATCCCGTGATTTTTATTTTTATTATTGATGATGTAAGAGCGGTGGATTACATTCAACATCCCGCTCACTCCTTTCAGCAGCTAGGGACAAAAGTGCTGTCTTTAGCCACAGCTGACATTGTGATTTTAATGGCTGGTTTTATAGGTGCACTAGCTTCAGGCATTACCATTAAATCTTTACGAACAAGAGGGTACCAAATGTTTTAAATGTAAATTCTTCTCGCAAACGAATAATTTGTTTTTATGTTGGAAACAAATAGATTCGTGAGAGGAGTTGTGGAAATCACAATGATTGGAAAAATAGCAAAGCGATTCATTATGTGCCTACTACTGGTCGGAGCGCTGTTTACAACATATGAAGCAATTACCGGCGTCCCAATAACCACAGTCATCAAATATATGCCTTTTATAAACAGTACAGGGCATCCTCTAATGAATAAAAGGCTCTTGCCATCATTTCTAAAACCACTAAGAGCTGAAGCGGCTAGCAATGACAAAGAGCGTTTGACGATTGAAGAAGCATTTGATTGGTCGCGTTATCCAACTAAGAATGTATTGGCTACGGGTTACACAGCTGGTTACGAATCAACTGGGAAAAATCCCAATCATCCAGGGTATGGTATTACATATTCGGGCGTTAAAGTAAAACGTGACTTGTATTCAACCATCGCTGCTGATTTAACCATATTTCCAATTGGCACGATCTTGTTTATTCCGGGCTATGGCTATGGAGTGGTAGCAGATAAAGGTGGGGCTATTAAAGGCAATCATCTTGATTTATATTTTGAGACTGTTTCCGATGTGTACAACATATGGGGTAAAAAAGAATTAAACGTCTATGTAGTAAAATCAGGGGACGGCCGCTTAACTGAAGAAGAATTAACAATGCTGAATGAAAAAAAGTCGATGCAAGTTTTTCGCCAGCAGGTAAAATAAACGAGAAACACATGAAGAACTCTTCATGTGTTTTCTTATGTTTTATGGCCATACATAATACGTTACAAAAGCAACTGCTATCCCGGTTAAGGCCCCAAAGAAAACTTCAATAGGCTTATGTCCAAGTAGCTCTTTTAGCTTCACTTGTTTTTCGTCTTCTTCATTGGTCGTCCACAGCTTTGCCTCTTTTACTGCGCGCTGAAAGTCTTCAACCAAACGATTTAAAACCGTTGCTTGCTCTCCTGCATGTCTTCTTACTCCTTTAGCATCGAACATGACAATAATGGCAAAAATAGCGGAGAGAGCAAAAATAGGGGATTTAAGACCTTCTGCTAGCCCAATGGCAGTTGCTAAGGAAGTTACTGCTGCGGAGTGGGAGCTTGGCATGCCTCCCGTACTAAAAAATAAGCTGCCGTCTATTTTCTTAGTAGCTACAAAAGAAAGGGGAATCTTAATAAATTGAGCAAAGAAAATAGCGATTAATGAACTCCAAAGTGGAAAATTTGAGAATAAATCCATTGAGACGTCCTCCCTCAACTTAAAATGTCTGAAAAGCTAAACCCGTATGATGAAAAAAGCGGTAGATGAAAGTATATGTGTGAAACTAAGGTTTTTGAACTGTGATTAAAAATTGTATTTCTGCTATCATATGTATATAGATGAAAACAGTGGTGAATATGATATATATTCCACTTGCTGAATAGATTAAACAAAGCAGATGATAAATAAAAATAAAATCTCTATACGTAAAAGGGAGGAATTTTATGTTTTCGCATGTAGAAACATTTGGTGCTGATCATCAAACAGAAGCGCTCGTAATCGGGTTATTTAATCAAAATCAACAATTTGAAGGCCTTCTAAAAGAAATTGATGAAGCTTTAGGTGGACAGCTCATTCATTTGATTAAAGAAGGGGATATACGTGTACAAGAAAAACGTATATCAACGATTCATACACTAGGAAAATTAGGAGCAAAACGTCTTTATTTTGTGGGACTCGGACGAAAGCAAGCGCTAACTAAAAATGGGCTCAAAGAGAGCTTTGGGCTGTTATTTAAAAAGTTAAAAGAAGCGAAGATTTCAAACGCATCGGTTGCCCTTTCTACATTTGATACAGGAGCGTGGTCAGAGCAAGAAACTGCAGCTTTATTAGGAGAAGCTCAACAGCTTGCTATGTACGAGTTTGAAAACTACAAAAAGAAATCAAACGAACCTGACAAGCAGCTTGAGAAAATTGAACTGTTTTCTTTTTATAAAGACGTGGTACAATCTGCTTTGGTTGGATATACGTATGGAAAAGCAACAAACTCAGCGCGCACCCTTGTTAACTTACCAAGCAACATGCTAACGGCTACAGATTTAGCTAATTATGCAGTAGAAATGGCACATACATATGGTTTTGAATATGAAATTTTAGAAAAAGAAGAGATGGAAACATTGGGAATGGGCGCACTGTTAGCAGTTAATCAAGGTTCCGCAGAGCCTCCTAAAATGATTGTCCTGAAATATCAAGGAAAAGAAAAATGGGAAGACGTTATTGGGTTAGTAGGAAAAGGGATTACCTTTGACACAGGTGGTTACTCTATTAAATCTAAAGACGGGATTGTAGGTATGAAAACAGATATGGGAGGAGCTGCATCTGTTCTTGGTGCAATGGAAGCGATTGGAGAATTAAAACCTCATCAAAACGTAGTAGCTGTCATTCCATCAACTGACAACGTTATTAGCGCGCGTGCTTTTAAGCCAGATGACGTAATTACAGCAATGAATGGAAAGACAATAGAAGTACTGAATACAGACGCTGAAGGGCGTTTAGCGTTAGCTGATGGTATCTCCTATGCCAAACACCACGGAGCAAATTATTTAGTAGACGTGGCGACATTAACGGGTGGTGTAATTGTAGCTCTTGGTACACATACAACGGGGGCAATGACGAATGATTCTGCTTTATTGCAGCAAATAGAAAAAGCGAGCATTGAGACAGGCGAACCGATTTGGGAGCTGCCTATTACAGAACGAGACAAAAAGCGTGTTCGGGGAAGTAAGGTAGCAGATTTAAATAACTCTCCTGGACGAGAGGGGCACGCAATTATGGCAGGAACTTTTATTGGTGAGTTTGCAGAGCAAACACCATGGGTTCACTTGGATATTGCTGGAACTGCAACATCCGCTGCTTCTCATGAGTTAGGACCTTCAGGTGCAACAGGCGTGATGGTGCGAACACTAGCTGCAATGGTTTGTTTATTTGAAGCCAATTAATGAAAAAAGTATAGCAGTGATAGAAAGAAACGTAAAAAGAAGCATCGACGATGCTTCTTTTTTAATATGTTTACATAATGTTTTTTCTTTTTAGTAAGAAAAGATTATTTAGAAAAATCCTTATATCGTTAAGGGTGTAGAGAAGTTAAACAAACGTTTATTTAGTAAGATGATTGACTTTTTTTCTATACCTAATATAATGAATATGTTGTTTATCTCTCTAATGTTTTAATGAGATAAAGTAAAAAGAAAAATGGAGGTTTCAAAATGAATGCAGTATTAATAGCTGTGCTCGTGATGCTGATTTTGAGCTTAATGCGCATCAACGTTGTCTTTTCTTTAGCAGTAGGAGCGCTAATTGGAGGACTTGTTGGCGGTATCAGCCTCACAGATACAGTAAGTATATACACAGATGGTCTTGGAAATAGTGCTTCTGTTGCATTAAGCTATGCTTTGCTTGGAGGATTTGCAATGGCTGTTTCGCGGACAGGGCTGCCTGATGCCGTTGTTCAACTAGCGTTAAAAATAGTAGGGAAAGAAGGAGAAACGAAAAAGAAGTCACTGTCAAAAGTACTGATCTTATTGATCATTCTTATTATTTCATGTTTTTCTCAAAACGTTATTCCGGTTCACATTGCATTTATTCCGCTTTTAATTCCACCTCTATTAAAAGTATTTAATCAGTTAAAAATCGATCGCCGATTAGTCGCAACCGTTATTACGTTTGGACTGGTTACACCTTATATGTATTTGCCGGCAGGATTCGGTAAGATTTATCACGACATTTTATTTACTAACATTAAAGAAAGTGGACTAACGATTGATAAAGGAGATATTACCGCAGCGATGGCTCTGCCAGCTTTAGGAATGATAGCGGGCTTATTGTTTGCTGTTTTTATTTCATACCGCAAACCACGTCGGTATGAAGACATTGATATTGATCAAGGTGCAGAAGAGAGTACAGGTTATACAACAAGAGGCATTATTATAGGTTTGGTTGCGATTGTAGCAGCTTTAACTGTGCAGCTCTTAGTAGATTCTATGATTTTTGGCGCGCTGGCAGGAATTGTTGTACTTTACTTCAGCGGAGCTTTGAAGTGGAGTGAAGCAGATCCAGTATTAACAAACGGAATGAGAATGATGGCTTTCATTGGATTCGTTATGCTGTCAGCCTCTGGTTTTGCAAAAGTTCTTCAAGAAACTGGAGATGTAGAAGCGCTTGTAAAAGATTCTGTTGCTCTTATTGGAGGGAATCAAATGCTGGGGGCATTTCTTATGCTTGTCATCGGGCTTTTAGTGACAATGGGCATTGGTTCTTCTTTCTCTACTATTCCAATTATCGCGACGATTTTTGTTCCTCTTTGCTTAGAACTTGGTATGAGTCCAATGGCAACGATTTGTATTGTTGGTACAGCAGGAGCGCTTGGAGACGCTGGTTCACCAGCTTCAGACAGTACGCTTGGACCCACATCTGGATTAGCAGTCGATCGTCAGCATGATCATATTTGGGATACGTGTGTACCAACTTTTCTTCACTATAACATTCCACTTATTATTTTTGGGTGGATTGCCTCGGTTATCTTGTAAATAGAGGCCCGATAATGAAAAAAAGCAGCCGATCAAAACCGGCTGCTTTTTTCATGCTTGAGAAAGAGTAGAAGCAGTACTGTCACAAGCTCCTAATGCTTGCTCTACAGCCTGAAGAGATTGTTCAATACGTTCACGATTTGAATCTTTCTCTACTGTTTGAAGAGCTTGTTCAAGGCTTGCTTTTGCCTGATTTAATGATGTGCAAGAATCTTGCACGTAACCTCTAGCGTTTTTAGACATTCTTCTTCCTCCTAACTAACCAAAAATGAGAATCAATAAGTAGTATGAGTAGTTTGCAGGGAATTATGAGGAGAAATAATAAAAAGGATTAACTCTTATGAAAGGAGTTAACCCTGTCAGCCTAACTGTTTAAATTGGTTGGAATGTAGAAGTTCAAGCACTTTCTTATCAAGCTCCTTAATTTTCTTTACAGCCAGATTATATTCCAATTCACGGTAATGGTGTTTGCCGCCTGGCTCTTCATCAGCTTCGTCAGCTAGTTTGACTACTTTTTGAAGAGGGCGTTGTTGAATTGTTCCTTCAGGCAAATATGAGTCTGTGTGTAGTAAAATAGCTAAAGCAATTTCTTTTGCCGCCTTAGGTTCCTCACCCAAACGAATGAGTAATTTATGTGCACGTTCAGCCCCTTTAATAGCGTGAATATCATTTTGACGATACTTCTCATAATCCCACTGACCATTTGTGTACCATTCGTAGTGGCCAATATCATGAAGCAGCGCTGCTTTTGTAGCTAAATCCGGGTTTACATTATGCTGTACGGATAGACGAAACGCATGATAGGCGACGGATACAGCATGCGCAACGCCAGATCGAGTTAAATATTTTTGAGCGATAGGATGCGTGAAAATTTCTACTAGCGTAACATGTCTCATCATGTCATCCCTCCTAAAGAAAAAATATATTTCCAAATACAATATCATATTTGTATCCTAAATACAATTATCGTGTAATTTGTTTTTACATACAAAAATGGCATATATTATAATATTCGAAACGAAACAACATGTACATCTTTTTTTGAAGAAAATAAGACTTTTTTCCTTGTATTTTACCATCTAATATTTAACGATACGTGACAGCAGTCAAATTGGTTATCGGGATGAATAAACGTAATTTTAATATAGTCTGGAGTATAAAAAACATCGATTTTTGTCTTAACACCAGTGGAAAGAATGAGTCTTTTTACTTCACTCATTTTGGATTCTTGAGCAGCAGCTTTTATTTTTTTTATTAACTTTGGCGAAGTATTAGCTCTTTGAATAAATATAGTAGCGCTTTGCATCGTAGAGGGAATAACTTTAAGAGATTGCTGAAATGTCGCGATGTCCGCCTCAGGTAAGTTAGGTACCCTGTATGTATAAGGGTGAGGCATGTAGTACGATGGCCAATAGTAAGACAAGGGAGCAAATGATTTCATATAAGAACCCTCCTAGAAAACGGATTTTTATTATGTATATGTAGAGGGTTCGTATATGTTGTAGCAAAACCGTTATTGTATACTAGATACAAAGGGAGGTATGGATATGAAAACAAAAGATACGCTGTTAGAAGCATTAGGAATTGAGATTATTAGTGCGAGTGAACAAAGAGTGGAGGCGACGATGCCTGTTGATGAACGAACGCGTCAGCCATTCGGGCTTTTACACGGAGGAGCATCGGTGGCGTTAGCTGAAACTGTGGCTAGTCTAGGTGCCATTAAAAGTGTAGATCTCGAAAAAGAAATCTGCGTAGGTTTAGAAATTAATGCCAATCATATCAAAGGGAAAAAAGACGGAATCGTTACAGCTATAGGCGTTCCTTTACATAAAGGAAAAAAAACAGCGGTTTGGGAAGTGAAAATTCAAGATGAAGAAGAGAATTTAATCTGTATATCCAGATGTACGCTTGCTATTCTGCCTAAAGCTTAAACATAAGAATGCTTAGTCTAGAAGGTGTGAGGTATGCTTTTAGAGCCAGGAGGAGCCACCTCACACACTCGAGTTAGAGTTTAAAGAGAATTTGGAAGAGCGGATACGTAAAAAAGTGAAAAAATAGGTAAAAAAATAAGCGAAATTATGTCTATTCGTGACAGTTACCCTGCGCATAGAGACATGCTCTAGAATATAGTAGTAGTAAAGTATTCTTTTTATTCAGCAACTAGAATATTCATAATATTAAAAATAAGAACAGAAAATAGACCTTCCGATTGTTCAATCGTGCTATAATAGCATTAATATAGTAGGGCGGTTTATTTTACAAAGGGGTGATAATATTGGATAAGAACTCTCAGTATTTATTCATTGATTTTGAATTTACAATGCCAGAGTATAAGGGTTTTCCAAAAGGCTTTTTTCCGGAAATCATTGAAGTTGGTTTGGTGTTTGTTAAAAATCAAGAAATCATTGATCGTTTCTCCTCTTACGTACAGCCTACACACTTTACAAAATTAACTGAGCGCTGTAAATCATTTCTCCATATCGAACAAAATCAAGTAAATGAAGGCATTACGCTAGAGCAGCTTGTACAGCGACTGGGCATGTATAAACACAGCACGATCATTACATGGGGGAACATGGATATGAAAGTATTAAGGCAGTGCTGTCAAAAAAATAAGGTGCCATTTCCTTTTGCAGGTAAAGAAATTGATCTTTCAATGGAGTATAAGCGCTTTTTTGGAGATCAAAATCAAACTGGCCTTTGGAAAGCTGTGCAAGAGTACGGTAAAGAAGGAACTGGAAAGCACCACTGCGCGCTTGATGATGCGATGACGACACTCAACATCTTTAAGCTTGTAGAAAAAGATAAGCGGTACCTTCAAAAACCAGAGCCAACGACCATAGGAGATCGAATCGATTTTTCAAAAGTATTAAATAAATTTGCATTATAAAAGCCAAATCACTTCTACGTGAATTTGGCTTTTTACTTAATGAATACCGTACTCTTTTTTTAACTCTTCTAAACAGGCAATACTTGCTTGAGCAAAAGGGCTATCTTTGGCTTGTTGCTCAGCTATCTTTAATTCAAGCGCTTTTTTTAGTGAATTTTTATAATCGGGAACGCTGTCTTCATAGAGATGAACCATTTTTTGAGGAATATTGGCCTGCTCTCGAAATGCAAGTGCTTTTCGCTCATGAAAAAAAGGTACGTCCACTTGTCCAGGGTTATGTAAGTCACCTTGTTCTGGATGCTTTAACACAGCTTGAATCCGCACAACATAATGCAGGTCTCGAACTTGTGTAATTTCACCGATGTATTTCCCAGTTTTATAAAGTGCCGTAACGGTTTGACCAATTGTAAATGTCATATTGCCAGATCTCCTTTAAGTAAATTGTTTGTTATCACCAGTATAAATCAAAACCCTCTACCGTTTCTATGAAAGGATGTTGTACATGATGTATTTAATGTTTTTGCTTTATTTTCCGGAAGATAAAAGAGAATATATTCCTGCTTTTGCTACTATGGCGATTTTTGTACTAGCAGCAGTTGCAGTATGGCGTTTAATCATTAAGATTTCGAAAAAAGAAGAAGAAAAAACGAAGGAGTTAGAAGCAAAGCTAAAAGAACAGGATAATAAGAAATCACTGTAATGAAATGCAAATAAAATGTAAGCGTTTAAAATAATATGTTGCTGGACAATCTATGGAAAGATATCTAAAACTTTCGCTAGTGCATATGCGATTGGAGGGCAACATGAAAAAACTACTACTCATTGGAACCGTGCCTTTTTTCTTGTTAACGGGGTGTATGGAAAAAGAAATATCCAATAAAGAAGTCAAAGTCTATAACGCAGATGGAGATAGCATCGGTACAGTCAAGTTGAAAGAACAGGCCGATGGAATTGAGTTTACGTACAATTTAAGTGGACTTCCACCTGGCGAACACGGCGTACATATTCATGAAATGGGAATTTGCAAAGCTCCTAACTTTAAAAGTGCGGGCAATCACCTTGATCCTGATAAAAAGAAACACGGACTGTTAAATCCAAAAGGACCGCATTTAGGCGATATGAAAAATATTGTGGTAGAAGACGATCAGACGTATACAGGAACAGATATGGTTCCTCAAGTCACGTTAAAAGAAGGAAAGACATCGCTCGTTAAGCGTATGGATGGTTCATCCCTTGTTATTACCGAACAAGGGGATGACGGAATGACAGAGCCATCAGGTAATTCTGGAAAGAGAATCGCCTGCGGGGTTATTTCAAAAAAACATTAAAAACAGCGTTCTTTCGTGAGAAAGAACGCTGTTTTTTACGTTAAAGCTACTTTTAAGCGATTCAATCCTTCTTGAAGTTGTTCATGTGAACAGCCAATGTTCAAGCGGATAAAGCCTTTTCCATATGTGGAGCTGTATTTTTCACCTTTTTCTACGGCGATTTTACCTTTTTTTAATAAGCGTTCATGTAATTCTTCTTCTGACAAATGCAGCTTGTTGCAGTCAATCCATAGTAAATAAGTTCCTTCTGGCTGAACAACTCGCAGTTCAGGCAAGTTCTCACTTATAAAACGCGTCACGAGATCTACATTTTTCTTCAGATACACAAGCAGTGCTTCTAGCCACTCTTCACCTTCACTGTAAGCCGCCTCTAATCCAATTATTCCGAATGTGTTTAAATTAGAAAACCCTTGCTTTTGCTGCTGCTGAACATACTGTGTGCGCAGTTTCTCATTTGGAATAATAACAGCTGAAGCCTGAAGTCCCGGTATATTAAATGTTTTGCTAGGGGCCATACACGTAATGGTTCGATTGGCCGCATCTTCACTCACCATGCTAATGGGAATGTGTTTATAAGGCTGGTAAATTAGATCAGAATGGATTTCATCTGAAACAATTAATACATTGTATTTTTCACAAAGATCGGCAAGCTTCTTCAGTTCTTCTTTTGTCCACACGCGTCCTACTGGATTATGAGGGCTGCAAAGAATCATTAATTTTACACCTTCTGCAAATTTTTGCTCTAAATCTGCAAAATCAATTTCGTATTTATCGCCTGCAAGTTTCAACGGATTTTCAACAACTTCTCGATCATTTACCTTTATCATGTTAAAAAATGGAGTATAGACTGGAGGCTGAATTAAAATTGAATCTCCGGGTTCCGTAAATGCTTGAATAGCCATACTCAGGGCAAATACAACTCCTGGACTGTATGTAATCCATTCATGATCAATGGTCCACTGATGCTTTTTTTCTATCCAGGATGATAAAGCATTTGCCGTAGATTCAGTAGGGGAAGTGTAGCCGAAAATACCGTGTTTGACACGCTCATTAATGGTTTGAAGAACATTAGGCGGCGCTTGGAAATCCATATCAGCTACCCAAAAAGGCAGAACATCTTTTGCTCCAAAAACAAGATCAGTTTTGTCCCACTTTACGGACTGCGTACCTGTACGGTTAATTAATTGATCAAAAGAATAAGTAGACAATAAAAGTACCCCCTTTTTTAATATAATAGTTTGCTTATTTTTAATACGTTTGTCAACGAAGTTAACTTGTGAAGTCAATAAAGAAAGTGAAAAAATTGCTGAAGCACGACTAATGAATTTTTTATTAAAGTTAGCGCCTCGTGTGCAATATACGAACCCGCCCCGTCATTATTGAGACAGGGCTTTTTCACCGTACAAGAAATCGACCATATGAGATTGCACAATGTCAGGACACTCTTCTGGTAAAAGGTGCCCAATTTCCTTTAAAGAGACAAAGGTAGAGTCTGTTAAATCATCTTTTAACTTACGTCCGAGATGCAAAGGAACAACCCGGTCTTCTTCTCCCCAAATGAGTAAACTTGGTTTTTTTATGTGCTGCAAATCCTTTGAGGATAGGTCTCCTTCTCGATCGCGAATCATTCTTGTTAAAGCCATAAACGTACGGTCATCCAAAAATGGTTCAGTATAGCCATCAATCATTTCTTCGTCGATTAACTTATGATCAAATACGACATTTTGCAAGTTACCTAATACACCTTTGCGAGAAAGCCACGTTTTTACCCACAGATAAAAGAAGGGAACATAAGAAGACATAACCAATCCATAATGTGAGGGGCCTAAATAAGCTGAGCTGCACAGAAGAACTAGTTTCGATACGCAAGAAGGCTTTAACTTTGCTACGTTTAAACAAACTTGTCCTCCCATTGAGTGTCCCGATAGTACAACATCTTTCAACTTTAAATATTCAATCAACTCGATGACAATTCTGGCTAAATTTTTATACGAGTATTGAAAGGTTAACGATTTTTCACTTCGCCCAAATGGCGGAAGGTCCAGCGTAATGATAGAAAACGTATCTTCAAATAAAGGAATTAAACGTCGAAAGCTAAAACTCGATGATAAAAAGCCGTGAATAAATACAATGGCGGGTTTATCAGGGTGATAGTTATGGCATTCGTAGTAAACATTGACTCCATTAAAAGTACGC
Organism: Priestia sp. 10L35; assembly: GCF_056395685.1. Classification (NCBI taxonomy): domain Bacteria; kingdom Bacillati; phylum Bacillota; class Bacilli; order Caryophanales; family Bacillaceae; genus Priestia; species Priestia sp. 10L35. The sequence continues at coordinate 345,797 of NZ_JBFTKA010000006.1, forward strand.
TGGTGGCAAGTAATTTTAGATTCAGTCAATTTGTTTCACTCCATCTTTTTCTTTCTAGTCTGTCCTAATTTCCAGCAATCTATAAAATGAAACTCAATTACCGGTATAGATTTCACATTAAAGATGTGTTTAAATTTGATATAATGGAAAAAGTGAAAAAATTTAATCGTTGTAGGAGGGGAACGCGGTGTTCTTAGAAGAAAAAGAGTTAGAAATTTTAGAAATTCTAGAAAAAAATAGCCGTATTTCGATAGATAGTATTTCAAAAATGGTGGATTTAACGTTTGAAGAAACCTCTAATATTGTTAAAAAGCTAGAGAGAGAAAAAGTAATTGTGCAATATTCAGCTGATATTAACTGGAGACGAGTAGATGGACATGAGGGCGTCACAGCTATGATAGATGTAAAAGTTGCACCAAAGCGAGGAGTAGGCTTTGATGAGATTGCGGAGCGCATCTATCGTTTTCAAGAAGTGAAATCCGTGTACCTAATGTCAGGAGCATATGATTTGTCTGTTATTATTGAAGAAAAATCAATGTCTGAAGTAGCATTTTTTGTTTCTGAAAAGCTTTCTACGCTAGACTCTGTTTTATCTACAACGACTCACTTTATTATGAAAAAATACAAGCACGATGGTACCATCTACGACCAAGGCGATGAAGATCGCAGAATCGTGGTGTCTCCGTAATGAAAGAGCGCTTGTCAACAACTGTACAACAGCTGAAACCTTCAGGTATTCGCCGCTTTTTTGATTTAGCAGCAAGTATGGATAACGTCATCTCTCTTGGAGTAGGTGAACCTGATTTTGTCACATCTTGGGCTGTTCGAGAAGCGAGTATTTTATCGTTGGAAAGAGGATATACCTCTTATACAGCAAATGCGGGGCTTTTAGAGCTTCGCTTTGAAATTATGAAGTATATGAAAAGAAATTTTAACGTCTCGTATGATTATAAAGATGATATTATTGTGACCGTTGGAGGAAGTCAGGCTTTAGACATTACAATGAGGGCTTTGATTAACCCTGAAGATGAGATTATTGTCGTAGAGCCAAACTTTGTGTCCTACAGCCCGTTAATTTCGCTAGCAGGAGGAGTTCCTGTGGCAATTGAAACAACAGCAGAAACAGAGTTTAAGCTGCAGCCTAAGCAGATTGAAGAAGTGATTACAAGCAACACAAAAGCTCTTCTTTTATGCTCTCCTAATAATCCAACAGGAAGCTCACTCTCTAAAGAAGAGCTGCAGGCTATTGCGGATATTGTCATAAAGTATGACTTGCTTGTTATCACGGATGAAATATATGCAGAATTAACATATGATGAAGAATTTACATCTATTGCTTCTTTAGAAGGGATGAAAGAACGCACTATTATTATTTCTGGCTTTTCTAAAGGGTTTGCCATGACTGGATGGCGTCTTGGATACATATGTGCACCAACTGAGATTGCTAAAGCAATGCTGAAAATTCATCAGTATACAATGATGTGTGCGCCTACCATGGCACAATATGGAGCAATTGAAGCACTACAAAATGGGCAGCATGACGTAGAAGAGATGAGAAAAAGCTATCGCAGAAGACGGAACTATATGGTGAAGTCATTAAATCAAATTGGTCTGGAATGCCATTCTCCCGGAGGAGCGTTTTATGTGTTCCCTTCTATCGAGAAAACTGGATTGTCATCGGAAGAATTCGCTGAGCAGCTTTTGCTTGAAGAGCGAGTAGCCGTGGTGCCAGGCAATGTATTTGGAAAAGGCGGAGAGGGACATATTCGCTGTTCATACGCCTCTTCAATGGAATCATTAGAAGAATCCATAAAACGGATTAGCCGTTTTGTTGAAAATAAGTTATAATAAAAATAAGATATTATGTCATATCCTATAGACGGTTTGATATAATATCTTTTTTGCTATGATGAAATGTAGTGTTAGTTTATATTTGTGACGAAATTGGTAAATAATAAATATAGTATAACTACTTTTTGATTCAATCTATGAACTGTGCTATAATTTTAAATTGGCTATAATGGTGAAAATAATAAGGTATCTAGGAGTGTTTATATGTCAAAATTTGAAATCGGTACTGTTACAAAAGGTAAAGTAACAGGAATTCAACCATACGGTGCATTCGTTGCATTAAATGAAGAAACTCAAGGATTAGTTCATATCTCAGAAGTAAAACATGGCTTCGTTAAAGATATTAACGAACATTTATCAGTAGGAGACGAAGTAAACGTTAAAGTTTTATCTGTTGATGAGTCAACTGGTAAAATTGGTTTATCTATTCGTGCTACTGAGCCAGCTCCAGAAAAAACTGAAGCTTCTGCACCTAAAAAACCTGCTAAAAAGCGTCAAGGTCAAGCAACAGTTCATACTGAATCTACTCAAGGATTCAACACATTAAAAGAAAAATTAGAAGAGTGGATTGAGCAATCAAACCGCGAAGATCTAATTAAGAAATAAGAAAAAAAGAAGGATAGCTTAGCTATCCTTCTTTTTTTAATGTTCCGTTCTAGGTTCTGTACGCTCTACTTCAGCAGAAGGTTTAAATAATAGACCTAGGTTAATCAGTCCTGCGATTCCAACCAATCCATAGATAATGCGGGAGAAAGCAGATGTTTGACCGCCGAAGATTGCTGCTACTAAATCAAATTGAAAAAAGCCAATAAGTCCCCAGTTAATTGCTCCAATAATCGTTAATACGAGCGCAATACGTTGAATACCACTCATGATGAACCCTCCTTGTTTTGTAGTTCACTTATTAGCCTGCTTTTTTTAGAGGGAAATATGCATATTTGCTTTTGGAAGATACAGACAAATAAACGTTCATTTGGATGGGGTGAGCATCTAGCCAACAGGGAATAATCTTTAGGAAGTCAATTTTCTTTACAATCAAAAAGTTGTTCTTCATAATGATGCATGTAATCAAGCTCGTAAGGAGGAGTTTATAGTGAACAATTTTACATTTTATAATCCTACAAAATTAATTTTTGGTAAAGGTCAATTAGAGCAGTTAAAAACAGAAGCAGGGCGCTTTGGCAAAAAGATATTATTAGTATACGGCGGAGGAAGCGTAAAACGCAGCGGTTTATACGATCAAGTAATGGATGTACTGAATGACATGAATGCAGAAGTACATGAGTTAGCGGGAGTAGAGCCGAATCCTCGTCTGACAACTGTTCGCAAAGGAATCGATATTTGTAAAGAAAACGGTATTGAATTTTTACTTGCAGTTGGTGGAGGAAGCGTAATCGATTGTACAAAAGCAATCGCAGCAGGCGCAAAATATGATGGAGACGTATGGGACATCATTAACCGCGACGTATTCGCAGCTGAAGCTCTTCCATTTGGAACAGTGCTGACATTAGCAGCAACAGGTTCAGAAATGAATGCTGGTTCTGTTATTACAAATTGGGAAACACAAGAAAAATACGGCTGGGGCAGTCCGGCAACATTCCCTCAATTCTCTATTTTAGATCCTGTTAATACATTTACTGTACCAAAAAATCAAACAGTTTATGGCATGGTCGACATGATGAGCCACGTATTTGAACAATATTTCCATGCTGCAACAAATACGCCGCTTCAAGATCGCATGTGTGAAGGAGTACTGCAAACGGTTATTGAAACGGGACCAAAATTATTAAACGACCTAGAGAACTACGAGTTACGTGAAACGATTTTATACAATGGGACAATCGCATTAAACGGTATGTTACAAATGGGACACCAAGGCGATTGGGCTACTCACAATATTGAGCATGCGGTATCAGCTGTATATGACATTCCACATGCAGGTGGATTGGCAATTTTATTCCCGAACTGGATGAAACACGTAATGGATGAGAACGTAGATCGCTTCAAGCAAGTAGCTGTACGCGTATTTAACGTAGATACGGAAGGCAAGACGGATAAAGAAGTAGCACTTGAAGGTGTTGATAAGCTTCGTGAATTCTGGTCAAGCCTAGGTGCACCAACTCGCTTAGCTGATTATGATATTGGTGAAGACAAATTAGATCTTATGGCTGATCGTGCAATGGCTAAAGGTGAATTTGGCAAATTTAAAAAATTAAACAAAGAAGATGTACTAGCAATCCTACGCGCTTCTTTATAAGATTTTCGATAAAAAACGCCGTGCAAACCGCACGGCGTTTTTTTCTATTCATGATGGGTAAGTTTTTTCTGCTGTTTGGTTTTCAAATCATCCCGAACGGTTTTATCAGAAAGAGGAACTCCGCTGTAATAAGCCGCTCTTCCTAGTAAATGCCCAGCAATAGGAGAGGTGATAAACACAAAGACAATCGCTAAAATTAACCGTGCACTAATATGGCCGGTGTCAATCCAAAAGTAGAGTAAGCAGCCCACTAATATAAACAGGACGCCTAAGGTGGCACTTTTGGAGGCAGCGTGACTTCTTGTGTACGTATCAGGCAAGCGAATAAGCCCAATCATGGTCACAACTGTCAGAAGAGACCCTATTAGTACTAAAGCTCCTACAATGATTTCACTGATCACGTTCATATTCGATCACTTCTCCTTTCTCTAAAAACTTAGAAAAAGCAACGGTACCTACAAAGGCTATGATGCCTAGCAGTAAAATGACTTCGAAAAAAGCCTGGGTTCGAAAAATAATCGAGATGATGGCCGTAATGGCAATGATGTTAATTCCAATAGCGTCAAGGGCCATTGCTCGATCAGCAGTTGACGGACCTTTCACCACTCGATAAACAAACCCAATAGTTGAAGCAGAAATGAGAATGAGCGAAACGTTTAAAAAAATATCGAGCATTTAACGACTCACCTCCATAATGGCTTTTTCGAATGTTTGCTGAATATCTGTAATAATGTCATCAATATCGTCTGTATTGATTGCATGAATATAGATAGTAGAATTATCATCTGACACATCCATCACCAGTGTACCTGGCGTTAGCGTAATTAAAAGAGAAAGAATGGTAATTTCCCATTCACTCTCCAGACGGGTTGGCATTGCAAAGATGGCTGGCTGAATATTTAATTTAGGGCGCAATACGTCCTTAGTCACTGCAATATTGGCTTTGAATAATTCTCGTATAAAAATAAACAGCAGTTTAATGATCGCATACACTTTATGCAAATAAAAACGTCTGTGAAAAAAACGGCGGAAAACAAACAGCAGTACCGCTCCCCAGAAAAAACCTATAATAAAGGAAGGGAGTGTCCAAATCCCTCTCAAAAACATCCATGTGAATGCAATGATTACGTTTAATAATAGTTGAAATGACATGCAGATCTACTCCTTTAACACTGATTGGATATAAATTGAAGGATCCATAAGCGTTTGAGCGGCTGTTGACACATAAGGGATAACAGCTTCTGCACCTAGTCCTAAAAAGACAGAAACAGCAAGTAAGATAGCGGATGGGTATAGAATACCTTTAAGGGATACTTTTTCATGCTCAGAAGAAAGCTTAGGTTCACCCCAGAAGCAGCTCATGAAAATCTTAATGGCAGAATATAAAACAAGCAGGCTTGAAACTAGTAAAACTCCTACAAACGTGTAGCTCTCTGATTCTAAGCCGCCCTGAACTAAAAGGAATTTTCCAATAAAGCCGCTTAGGGGAGGAATTCCTGCCAAAGAAATAGTAGCGATAAAAAACATCCAGCCAAGCAGCGGATAGTCTTTAATTAACCCACCCATTTTCTTTAATTTTGTTGTTCCAGTTATTCGAACGATGCTTCCAGCAAGAAGGAATAGAGCTGCTTTAATAATCATGTCGTGAATTAAATAATAAATAGCTCCTTCAAAACCTGCGTTTGTTGTCAAGGTCACCCCGTAGACAATGACTCCGACAGCAATAATAATGTTATAAATTAAGATTTTATTTACATCCGAATAAGCAATGGCGCCTACTGCACCAACAACGATAGTCAAAAGCGCAACGTAGCCGATAATTTGATGAGTAAATTCAGGATGATGGTAAAACAGTAAAGTGAAAGTCCTGAAAATCGAATAAACGCCTACTTTTGTGAGCAAGGCACCAAACAACCCGATAATAACGGGTGGAGGCGCACTATATGAACCTGGAAGCCAGAAATACATTGGAAATAAAGCTGCTTTTAAGGCAAAGACGATAAATAAAAGCATGCCAATGGTTGTTAAAATTCCCGGCTGGTTCGCCTCAGCAATTCGCTGTGAAAGGTCCGCCATGTTGAGAGTTCCTGTTACAGCATATAAATAAGCAACGGCAATGACAAACAAAGCGGATGAAATGACATTGACTAAAATATACTTAAGTGACTCTCGAAGCTGTGCTTTTGTACCGCCAATTACAATAAGAGCGTACGAAGACATAAGCATGACTTCAAAAAAGACAAATAAGTTAAAGATATCACCTGTTAAGAAGGCGCCGAATACGCCTACTAATAAAAACTGCACAAACGAATAAAAGTAAAAGCGTTCACGCTTTTCCCCAATTGTATGAAAAGCAAAAAGAACGCAGCATAGTGTTACCACACTAGCAGTAAGTACGAGAAGGGACGCGAACATGTCCGCTACTAGAATAATTCCAAAAGGAGGTTTCCAGTTCCCAAGCTCGTGAGTTAAAACACCTTTTGATTGAACCAGTTGTACTAAATAGGCAGCAAAAGCAGTGGTGGTGATTAATGATAAAACACTGATTATCCTTTGAAGTTTAATATTGTCTTTGAAAAAAATGAGCACAACACCTACAACAAACGGGATAAGCAGTGGGATGATTACAAAATTACTCGTCATGTTCATTTCCCCTTAACTTGTCCATATCGTCTGTTCCGAGTTCCTGATAAGCCCTGTACGCTAGTACAAGGAAAAAAGAAGTGACGCCAAAGCTTATGACAATGGCAGTTAAAATTAGAGCTTGAGGTAAAGGATCTGTATAAGAAGAAGCCTTTTCTCCCAGAAGGGGAACACTCCCCCCTTTTAATCCGCCCATCGTTAAAATTAACAGGTGAACACCGTGGCTTAATAAGCCTGTTCCAATAATAATTCGCAGTAAACTGCGGGATAACATGAGATATACAGCGGCAGTGAATAGAATCCCTGCCACTATGGACATTAATATTTCCACTATTCACTCTCTCCAATCGTTTGAATAATGGTCATCGTAACACCAACAACTACTAGATATACACCTAAATCAAACAGTACAACGGTAGCTAAAGATGTTTTCCCGAGAAGGGGAAGGTTAAAGTAGCTATATGTGTGAGTTAGAAATGGGACTTTGAAAATAAATGACCCAAGCCCCGTTAAAATAGCTAGCAGCAGTCCAGAAGCCGCGACCTTCTTATAATCAAATGGGATGACTTTCGATACGGTTTTTATATCGAAAGCCAGCAGTAATAATACAAGAGCTGCTGAGGTAGTAAGTCCCCCAACAAATCCTCCCCCCGGTGTATAATGACCTGCAAAGAAAAGATGAATGGCAAAAATGATAATAATAAACGTGACTACTTTCGTTGTGGTTTGTAGTATCAAATCATTTTTTTTCACTCTTCTTCCTCCTTTGTTAACCGAAGACGAATCATGCCATAGATAGCAAGAGCTGCTATACAAAGTACGGTAATTTCAAATAATGTATCAAATCCGCGGAAGTCCACAAGGATTACGTTCACCATGTTTTCGCCGCCTGCTTTTTCATAGCTGTTTTCAATAAAGTAATGTGAAATCGATTCAAATAGTTTCGTACTGTTTGCTGATATGCCAAGCAGTGTAACAGTCGTTCCTACAAGAAGAGCGACCAGTAAGTTTGGCAGCTGAAACTTCACCCTTACTTTTCGCTTCCGAAACTCCGGCAAGTAGTAGAAACATAGTAAAAACAGTGATACCGATACAGTTTCAATCACTAATTGAGTCAAAGCTAAGTCAGGAGCTCGGAATAATACGAAAAATAAAGAGAGTGTATACCCGACAACTCCGAGCGAAATAATGGCTGTGAGGCGTGATTTTGCCAATAAAGTTGTAATAGTAGCTGCAACCATTACGACTGCTAATATGGCTTCATAAACGCCTATAGAAGAAGTATCTTTTAAATCAATCGCAAAGGCATTCTGAGAAAAGAGCGTCAAGAGAAGTAAGATGCCTATGAAAGTAAAAATGATTAAAAGATAGTCTCTAATAAATCCTGTCATTAATGTTTTCATGATACGTGTTGACCCTTTTTCTATCCCTTTAATTCCATAATTATAGCCGTTATTAAGCGTTAAAGAAGAAGGGAATCGTGTATAAATTTTTGACCATTTTTGAACCGTCATAAATAACAAAATACCAAATATGATGACCCCTAGCGTCATAAATAATTCTGGCGTAAAGCCATGCCAAAATTTAATATGCACTTGATATTCTTTACCTTCAGCTAGCAGGCTAGGTGCGATAGAGGCCATTGTTGGCTCAATAAGGGTCGATTCTAATAAATTAGGAGCAAAGCCAAAAATAACAACCAGTGATGCTAAAATAACAGGTGAAATAAGCATGCCTACTGGTGCTTCATGAGGTTTCTTCTCTAACTTTTCGGGCTGGTATTTGCCTGTAAAGGTTTTAAAGACAAGAATCATACTATAGATGAAAGTGAAGATACTTCCTAACCAAGCGATGATAGGCAGCAAAATTCCCCACGTCTGCATGCTATACATATCCATTTTTGTCACGTTTACCATGCCTGTAAAAAACATCTCTTTACTTAAGAATCCATTAAAAGGAGGAAGACCCGCCATTGAAAATCCCCCGATGAGAGCAATGGTAAATGTCACAGGCATAACGCTCATTAACCCGCCTAACTTTCTAATGTCACGCGTGCCTGTTTCATGATCGACAATACCTACTACCATAAACAAGCTGCCTTTGAAGGTAGCGTGGTTAATCAAATGGAAAACCGCTGCAGTAAGAGCTACTAAGTAGATATTATCGTCTAAAAAATCATAGTGAATAGCTGCGCTACCTACTCCTATAAGTGACATAATCATCCCCAGCTGACTAATAGTTGAAAAAGCTAAAATCCCTTTCAGGTCTTGTTGCTTTACTGCTGAAAATGAGCCCCAAAACAGTGTAATTAGTCCTATAATTGAAATAGCAAAAAACCAAGTGGCGCTTATAGCAAAAACAGGGCTGAGTCTTGCTAAAAGATAAATTCCCGCTTTTACCATTGTGGCTGAATGAAGGTATGCACTCACTGGGGTTGGAGCTTCCATTGCATCTGGCAGCCAAATATGAAAAGGAAACTGAGCAGATTTTGTAAAGGCCCCTAATAAAATGAGGACTAGAGCTGGAATGAATAGATGACTTGATGTGACTACATCTACGTTTGAGATAATTTCGCGTATGCTGAAAGTACCTGTCATAACGTATAAAAGCACAATTCCTGCTAAAAGGGAAAGTCCTCCGAATACGGTAATGAGCATAGATTTTAAGGCTCCGTATTGAGATTTCTCTCGTTTGTACCAATAACCAATCAATAAAAAAGATGAAAGGCTTGTTAATTCCCAAAAGCTGTAAAGGCTCATTAGGTTGTCTGATAATACAACTCCTAGCATCGACCCCATAAAAAGAAGCAAATAGACATAAAACGAATGCAGTGCTTCTTTTGTCTTAGAAAGATAATAAATGGAGTAAAGAATAACAAGTGTCCCAATTCCGGTGATTAATAGAGAAAACAGAAGACCAAGTCCATCCACATAGGCATCAAAGTTAATGCCCAGACTAGGTATCCATTTCATTGAATGTAGATATGTTCCCCCCTTAGAAACACCACTGATATATTGTGTGAAATAAATGAACAACACAAGTGGAAGAGGTAAAACGAACCACCCTGTATGAATACGCTGGAATTTCCTATACAGAAGGGGGACAAAAAAGGCTAATAAAAAAGGCGATAAAATCACCAAGTGCAACCACGACAAAAGACAAACCTCCTTGTGATATTCAATTCTGTAACCGATTATATAATAATTTAATTATGCATGCATCCATGCTATTTCTTAGTATCAGCAGATTTTTCAAACCTTATTAAATAAATAGAAACTCGTCACAAAATCCATAAAAAAAACATAAAAAAATTTTTTTGGACGTATAAAAATCACTCAAAATTGTCACTCTAAGAGTGAGGTGATGGAAATGTATAGGAAACAAATAGCCATCAGTTTTCTCATTTTTACCGCATTATGTATGGGCGGATTTGTGCTGAATAATCACTTGGAAATGAAAGAAGAAAACAGGATGTTCCTCACTTCTAAAAACCAAGCTGAAAATTCCATTTCAATAGACTCTTCCCTTTTAAAAGCCTCTTATAAACCGAGACAATATGTGAAGATAGGTGAAATGAACTATATTGCACCATCCGATAAGCAAATAAAAAACGATTGAAGACCAATCTTTAGTCGTTTTTTATTTGCTTATTATTTGCGTAATCGTGCATGAATTACGTCCTGTAATCAAAGAACATTAGTTGACTTCACAACTGAATTTATCGTTAAATAAAAAGGTACATACAATGATTGCAGTTTCAACAAACTATAATGATTGTGTCAAATTGTAAGTGGATTCACTTGAATTCAGCTAACAGTTTCGATAAAGTGAAAAATAAAGATATTTTAATGGAGGAACAGACTATGACACATGTTCGTTTTGATTATTCAAACGCGTTATCATTTTTTGGTGAACATGAACTTACATACTTACGTGATGCCGTGAAAGTAGCTCACCATTCAATTCATGAGAAAACAGGTGCTGGAAACGACTTTTTAGGATGGGTCGACCTTCCTACGGAGTATGACAAAGAAGAATTTGCACGCATTCAAAAAAGTGCAGAAAAAATTAAATCTGATTCAGATGTATTAATTGTTATCGGTATTGGAGGATCTTACTTAGGTGCTCGTGCTGCTATTGAAATGCTTCAGCATTCATTCTATAACACATTATCAAAAGAACAGCGTAAAACTCCGCAAGTTATTTTTGCTGGTAACAACATCAGCTCAACGTACATGAAAGACTTAATGGATGTTTTACAAGATAAAGATTTCTCTATTAATGTTATTTCAAAATCTGGTACAACAACAGAACCGGCGATTGCTTTCCGTATCTTCCGTAAATTATTAGAAGAGAAATATGGCAAAGAAGAAGCACGCAAGCGTATTTATGCAACAACAGATAAAGCGCGTGGCGCATTAAAAACATTAGCGGACGAAGAAGGCTATGAAACATTTGTTATTCCAGATGATGTAGGCGGCCGTTATTCAGTATTAACAGCGGTTGGCTTATTGCCAATTGCCGCTGCGGGTCTTGATATCGAACAAATGATGAAAGGGGCAGCTGATGCTCAAGAAGCATTCTCATCATCAGAGCTAGAAGAGAACCCAGCTTATCAATATGCTGTAGCTCGTAATGTTCTTTATAATAAAGGAAAAACAATTGAAATGCTGATTAACTATGAGCCAGCTCTTCAATACTTTGCTGAGTGGTGGAAACAGTTATTTGGCGAAAGTGAAGGAAAAGACCAAAAAGGTATTTACCCTTCATCTGCTAACTTCTCAACGGATCTTCATTCTTTAGGTCAATATGTACAAGAAGGTCGTCGTGATATTTTTGAAACAATTGTACAAGTTCAAGATTCTCGTCATGAGCTAACAATTGAAGAAGATGCAGCGGACTTAGATGGATTAAATTACTTAGCTGGTGAAACAGTTGACTTTGTAAATAAAAAAGCCTTCCAAGGTACAATGCTTGCTCACACAGATGGGGGCGTTCCAAACTTAGTTGTGAACATTCCTGCGCTAGATGAGTATACGTTCGGATATGTTGTATATTTCTTTGAAAAAGCATGTGCAATCAGCGGCTATTTATTAGGCGTAAACCCATTCGATCAGCCGGGAGTAGAAGCATACAAAGTAAATATGTTTGCTCTGCTTGGAAAACCTGGTTTTGAAGAGAAAAAAGCAGAATTAGAAAAGCGTTTGAAATAAATAAAAAGAGGGCGGTAAAAAAGTATTTTAGCCCAAGTGAAAAACGAACCATTGATCAACATGTTTGATTAGTGGTTCGTTTTTTTTGTTATGGTGAATATAGTTTCATCTGTTTAGGTCCTTCTAACAGTTGATTGGAGCGCAAGTGACGAGGAGGCTCAGCGCCCGCCCGCGGAAAGTGAAGCCTCGCACAGACATCAACTGCGGTGTCGCAAGCGATTTATATGAGCTGCTTTATCCAGTTTGTTCGTCTTTAGGTTGGATTCATTTAGTTATGTCTCACCCTCTTTTTTGCTTTTGAGATAAAGGATAAAACGCTGGAAAAAGGACATGTTAAAACAGAGGAGGGATAACATGATTGAATTATCTTCAAGATTAGAGGGAACATTATTCAAGCTTTACGAATTAGAAAAAACGCTTAAGCCGCTTGGGTATAACATTGGAGGAAATTGGGATTACGACCATGGTTCATTTGACTATAAGATGAACGATGAAGTCGGCTATCAGTTTTTACGTATCCCGTTTACAGCTACGAATGGAGAGCTGGATTCTAAAGGAACAACCGTACAGATTGGCACGCCATTTTTACTTTCACATAAATATCAAATTGGTCTAGATGACGATGTTCACAATGGAAATGTTAGTGCTTCATTTAATCAGTTTGCAGAGCCCCAAGACGCAGACGCTTCATTTCCAGAAAAGTATATCAGCTTAGGAGAAGAGCTAATTAGAGAGGCAGAAAATGCGCTGCTTCAGTAATTGAAGGAACTATTCTTTTTTTAAACTCTCTAATCTTTTTTTAAACTCTCTAATTTTTTCACAAAAATATGTTCGTACATGACTTGACTAATCAACTCGTTTGTTTTAATCATTTCATTCACCCCCAAGTTTTGTGCATTTTGAATATGCTTTTTTGTTAAAAGTTCAACGATGCTGTAAATAGAAGGGTTCAATCCTTGCAGAGCGACTAACGTAACAATAGTATTCATGTCTGCATATTCTTCTGTCTTATGCTGATCGGCAGTAATCAGCACTTTTTTTGCGTACCGAGCGTTGGCAAGTTCTAATACTTCATAATGAGAGGGACTTCCTTTAATAAAATGAACGCGATCACAAATCATGGGATTTTTAGTCAGAGAGTCGTCGATAAGCACAATGTCTTCTTTATGAAATGCGTCGCGATAATACTCTAACACGAGTTTGGCGCGCTCATTCCACCCAACAACGATGAAGTGATCTTTTCCATAAAATTTTAAATTCCCTTCCAAATAAGCGCTCTCAGCGGAAACAGCAATTTTAGAAAGCGTGACAAAATAAGTAGTAATAAATCCCGTTCCGATCAGAACTAAAATAATTGCAGCTAACCTTCCAATCGTAGTGGTCGGAGCAAAATCACCGTACCCTATAGTAGAGATTGTAATAATAACCCACCAAATTCCTTCAAACACATTCCCAAACGTTTGCGGCTCTAAGAAATGTATAAGCATGCCGAAAAGCAGAACAAGGCAGCCGATAATAAAAAGAAGCCGCACTAAAATAGAACGACGAAAAAGTCGAAATAATAGCCATTCCATCATAAAAAAACCTCCAGTGATTAGTCATAGCCACAGTATGACCATTTTTCACTGAAGGTATAAGATATCTTTATCTTTTTACTTCGTAATATTCAATCCATTCTTTGTCTGGACCGTAGAAAAATAAGTATCTTGCTCCATTTGGCAAAGTTACAATGTTTTCTTCCACAAATGAAACGCCTGCTGATTTTAAACGCTCAAACTCCTCTTCAATTCCGTCTACTGCCAGCGCAAAATGATGAACTTTACCTTCGTTAGGTAAGCTTGAGTTATACCCTTGAATTAACTCTACGATTACATTGCCTTCTAAACCTAGAAAAGCTAGCTTCAAAGACGGATCGGTATGTGGTAGTTTTTCGATGAGCTCTAATCCCACTTTTTGCGTATAGAACTCAATCGATTCTTCTATATCCTTTACTTGAACGCCTACATGTTCAAATTTTAAAATTGTCATATGCATCACCCGTATCTATAGTATGTAAAAACTATGAAATATATTAAAGAGAAAGGATATAGAAGTCAAGATAGGGCTGCTTATCAGGAAAGGGCTCTTAAATCATATTTTTGCTGGAGTGAATAGGGTAGAGGCTTCCATCAAGAGCAAACGAAATTTTGCCTGTTTCTTCAGATACAACTAAAATTAATGCATCCGATTTTTCCGACATTCCAATGGCTGCACGGTGACGTGTTCCCAATTTTTTGTTCGTTAAAATAATAGACGAAAGAGGTAAAACATTAGCAGCTGAAATAAGCTGATTATTTCTAATTAGGACGGCTCCGTCATGTAAGGGTGTCCCTGGATAGAACAGTGTCTCAACTAGCGTAGCGCTGACAGGAGCTTGAATAGGCATTCCTTTTTGAATAAGAGGGTCTACATTTTGTTCCCGTTCAATGACAATTAAAGCGCCGTGACGTTTCTCCGAAAGGTTATGAATAGCTAAAGACAGAGCAGCATATTCAAATGTATAAGGCGATAAATAATGGCGCAAGTAATAAGAGGCAGCCGTAGCTTGAACATCTTGAAATAACCTTCTCATCTCCTCAAAATCACATAGGATACAATGATCACTCGTGTCTAAATGTTTAATTAAATTAGAGGCTTCAGTTGAAATCTGCTGTAAATATGTTCGCACATTATTTTTAATTGTATCGTCTAATTGAAAAGGTTGTCTCTCCATCTTATATAGCTCCTATCTGTCAGTCAGTGTTATCTGTAATGTGTGCTAATGTGGGTGAATTATCCGTAAAGCTTATAAATCCCTTATTAATTTTATAGAGAGGTTTTGTGTTTTATTTAGCAAGAGAATATAAAAAGTTGGAGAAAAAAGAAAGCGTTTTATAAATTGATATGTTCACATTTGGGTTAAATTTACATATGTTGTTTTAAATAAAAGTATAGATATTTCTGTGAATTTAAAGTATAGTTTTCTTATCGGATATATGATTTTTAATGTTGACAAATATTCTAAATATGCTAAAATTTTTAAAAAATGCTTATCAAGAGTGGTGGAGGGATCTGGCCCGCTGAACCCCGGCAACCTGCTTAGCAAGGTGCTAATTCCAGCAAAGTGTGTATCATTTTGAAAGATAAGGTGAAAATTTATTGCCTACCCAGTCTTTCAATATGGAAGACTTTTTATTTTGATATAGCGCAAGCGATAATTTGAGGAGGGACACCAATGACTGTAACCCCCGACTTAAAACAAATTTTTGAGCATGTCGAAGCAAAGTAAGAATTAAATAGTTTCGCTGACTAGACACACTAGAGGCGGTTTTATCCAATTCTAGTGGGTAAAACCGTCTTTTTTTATTGGATAACGCGGATAACTAAGAATTGGAGTGAAGAAAATGGCAGACTTATATACGTACGAAAACTGGAGTGATACATTTCCAGAGTTCGACAGTGAAGATGAAACAAAAGGAGCTCTTTCAGCATTGCAGTGGGCGTATGATACCTACGGAGATTCAATTATTTACGCATCAAGCTTTGGTATCGAAGGAATCGTGTTAATTGATTTAATTTCAAAAGTGAAAAAAGATGCTGAAATTGTCTTTTTAGATACAGGCGTTCATTTTAAAGAAACATATGAAGTAATTGATGCAATTAAAGAACGCTTTCCTGATTTGCGTATTCATATGAAAAAACCGGATTTAACGCTTGCAGAACAAGCTGAGAAACATGGAGATGAACTTTGGAAGAGTCAGCCTAACCTATGCTGTCAAATTCGAAAAATCATCCCGCTAAGGGAATCTCTTGCTCCTTATGATGCGTGGATTTCTGGTTTGAGACGCGAGCAGTCTGAGTCTCGTGCCAACACGAATTATTTTAATAAAGATGAGAAATTCAAGAAAGTGAAAGTCTGCCCGTTAATTCATTGGTCCTGGAAAGAAGTTTGGCGCTATGTGTATAAGCATGATTTACCATATAACAAACTTCATGATCAAGGCTACCCAAGTATTGGCTGTGAGCCCTGTACCGCACCTGCCTACAATGTAGACGATTTACGTTCAGGAAGATGGGCAGGTACACAAAAAGTTGAATGCGGATTACACGAATCTTAAATACGAAAGAGCTGAATAAATGATGCTTTTATATGTTGCCTTTATCATTGCGCTTTTTTTTGCAATGAACATTGGGGCAAGCGGTGCAGCAGCAGCTATGGGCGTTTCATACGGCTCCGGTGCGATTAAAAAGAAAAGAGTAGCCCTGTTCATCTGTGCTGTAGGTATTGTGCTCGGAGCCATTATCGGAGGCGGCGAGGTGGTAAAAACCATCAGTTCAGGTATCATACCTGAAAAATTGCTGTCAGTAGAATTAGTTATTATCATTCTGGCTGCTGCAACGCTGTCACTCTTTTTCGCGAATTTAATTGGTATTCCTCTATCAACAAGTGAAGTAACGGTTGGTTCAGTTGTTGGAGTAGGCGTAGCTTATCAATCTCTGTATGTGGAAAAACTTTTAGTTGTCATGTCTTTTTGGATTATTGTTCCGCTGGTTTCATTTGTTATTGCTTTTTTGATTGGAAAAGTGATAAAACGCGGAGCGCATAAAAAAGAAGCAAAGGGAACGTGGAAAAGAGTTTTAACGATTTTAGTTATAGCGACGGGATTCTTTGAAGCCTTCTCAGCTGGAATGAATAACGTGGCAAATGCTGTCGGTCCTCTAGTAGGAGCTGGATTAATGGATGCCACAACGGGTGTCATAGCAGGAGGATTGGCAGTGGCGCTCGGAGCTCTTTTACTAGGAGGCCGAGTTATTGAAACAAACGGGAAAAAAATTACTCGCTATTCTGTAGGGGAAGGGTGCATTATCTCGGGTACTGGTGCTTCTCTTGTCACAGTCGCTTCACTGTTTGGTTTGCCAGTACCCCTTACACAGGTCACTACGTCTTCTATTATTGGAATAGGAGCAGCGAAAACGGGATTCACGAAAGAACAGCGCGAAGTTGTCATTCAAATGTTAAAGGTTTGGGTGGTCTCCCCTGTATTTTCACTCGTAATCTCATATGTTCTTGTGAAATTAGTACTTGAAAGCGACTTATATTCATTTGTGGTGCTAGCTAGCGGATGTATTGCCACAGCAGGTGTTCTAAGCTTAGCTAGAGCGACTAGAAGAAAAAGAGCAAGCTTGCAGTCGGAAAAAGAAAAAATGACTGCGTGATTCAAGTGCTTTTTATTATATTGTGTTAATTATTTAAGGAGGATTTTACAAAATGACAACAATTCAAGCACACGGTGGAGAATTAATTAATTTATATCAACCAACATATGACTACACGTCACTAACAAAAGAAATCGAAGTAGATAACATGGCCCTAAGTGATTTAGAACTAATTGGAATTGGTGCTTACAGCCCAATTACAGGATTTTTAGGAGAAAAAGATTATCAATCAGTTGTTGAAAATATGCGTTTAGCAGATGGAACAGTATGGAGTATTCCTATCACTCTTCCTGTAACAGAAGAGCAAGCTAAAGAATTAAACATTGGCGACAAAGTAAAACTTGTTCAAAACGGCGTAACGTATGGTGTTTTAGAAGTTTCTGAAGTATATACCCCAAATAAAGAAAAAGAAGCGGAGAACGTGTACCGCACGGCAGAACTTGCTCATCCTGGCGTGAAAAAAATGATGGAACGCCCAAATGTATATGTAGCAGGTCCAATCGTACTTGTAGAACGTACACCTAAAACGCGTTTTGAAAAGTATTACCTAGATCCTACTGAAACAAGAGCAGCATTTGAAGAACGCGGTTGGAAAACGGTTGTTGGATTCCAAACTCGTAACCCTGTTCACCGTGCGCACGAATATATTCAAAAAACGGCATTAGAAATTGTAGACGGCCTGTTTTTAAATCCACTTGTAGGAGAAACAAAGTCAGATGATATCCCAGCAGATATCCGTATGGAAAGTTATGAAGTACTTTTAGAGAACTATTATCCTAGCGATCGTGTAGCTTTAGCAGTTTTCCCTGCTGCGATGCGCTATGCTGGACCTAGAGAAGCTATTTTCCATGCAATGGTTCGCAAAAACTTTGGATGCACACATTTCATTGTAGGCCGTGACCACGCTGGTGTTGGTGACTACTATGGAACATATGACGCACAAAAAATCTTCAGTAACTTTACAGCAGATGAATTAGGAATTACACCTTTATTCTTTGAACACAGCTTCTATTGCAAGAAATGTGAAGCGATGGCATCAACGAAAACATGCCCTCACAGCAAGGAAGATCATATGATTCTATCTGGAACAAAGGTACGTGAAATGCTTCGTAACGGAGAAGTGCCACCAAGCACATTCAGCCGTAAAGAAGTAATTGAAGTGTTAATTAATGGATTAGCAAAACAAAAAGTATCTTCAAAATAAGGAGCGGTTGAAGTGAGCAAATCAACAAACATTACGTGGCATGATGCTGGAATTACAAAAGAGGAAAGACGCGAGCAAAATAATCATCACAGTTTTGTACTATGGTTTACAGGTCTTTCGGGTTCAGGTAAATCTACCGTAGCAAACGCAGTGGCAAAAGCGCTTTTTGATAAAAATATTCGCAACTATGTATTAGATGGTGACAATGTTCGTTTCGGCTTAAATAAGAATCTAGGGTTTTCTGCTGAAGATCGTACAGAAAATATTCGCCGTATCGGTGAGGTTTCTAAGCTGTTTGTAGACAGCGGTCAAGTGGTACTAACAGCATTTATCTCTCCATTCCAAGAGGACCGAGCTCAAGTGCGTGAGATCTTAGAGGGGAATGAATTTTTGGAAGTATACGTGGAGTGCCCGTTAGAAGAATGTGAAAAAAGAGATCCAAAAGGCCTTTACAAAAAAGCAAGAAGCGGAGAAATTCGTGATTTTACAGGAATTGATTCTCCGTATGAGTCACCGGCTAATCCTGAATTAACAATTAATACAAGCACACAGTCTGTAGAAGAATGTGTACAAACTGTTATTGAATATTTAGCTAACCGAAAATTTATCTAAATGACAGCGGACTTTGTCCGCTGTTCTAATTCAAATTAAAATGTGGGAGCGCTGCGGAGACGTGGAAATGATGGAAGGGTGAAAGGCATTCATGGGGAAAGTATATCTAGTCGGTGCAGGACCGGGAGATCCAGATTTAATTACATTAAAAGGGTTAAAAGCAATTCAGCAAGCAGATGTTATCTTATATGATCGTTTAGTGAATAAGGACCTGCTGGAGTATGCTAAAAGTGATGCAGATATCATTTACTGCGGAAAGCTTCCGAACTACCATACCCTCAAGCAAGAAACAATTAACAACTTTTTAGTGAAATTCGCTAAAAAAGGAAAAATTGTAACGCGCTTAAAAGGCGGAGATCCATTTGTTTTTGGACGCGGAGGGGAAGAAGCAGAAGCTCTCGTGCAGCAGGGCATTTCATTTGAAATTGTTCCAGGGATTACATCAGGCATCGCAGCCGCTGCTTATGCAGGAATCCCTGTCACTCACCGGGAATACAGCGCAAGCTTTGCTTTTGTAGCAGGTCATCGTAAAGATAGCGAGCATGATGCAATCAAATGGGATAGCCTAGCCAAAGGTGTAGATACTCTTGCAATTTATATGGGGGTGCGGAACTTACCGTACATTTGCCAACAGTTAATGAAACACGGAAAAACCTCAGCTACGCCAATTGCATTGATTCACTGGGGAACATGTGCGGACCAGCGCACTGTAACTGGAACTCTTGGTACAATTGTTGATATTGTTAAAGAAGAACAAATTGAAAATCCAAGTATGATTATCGTTGGTGAAGTTGTGAATTTTCATGACCGATTAAATTGGTTTGAGAAGACTGGACAGCATTACTATTCGTTTGCACAAGAAGCTTACTAAAGAGGTTGATTATATGGATGCAGTTTTATATGTTTGCCATGGCAGCCGCGTAAAAGAAGGCGCTGATCAGGCAGTTGCTTTTATTGAAAGATGTAAAAAAAATCTAGATGTACCGATTCAAGAAGTTTGTTTCCTAGAACTAGCTTCCCCCACTATTGAACAAGGATTTGAAGCATGTATTGAACAAGGTGCTACTCGTATTGCAATTGTGCCTCTTCTGTTATTAACAGCTGCGCATGCAAAGCATGATATACCCGAAGAAATACACAAAGTATATGAACGTTATCCCCAGGTAGAGGTGCTGTACGGAGAACCGTTCGGCGTAGACGAACGAATTGTTGATATCTTGGTAGAGAGAATCAATGAAACCAATGTGGATAAGCATGAAGATTCGATGGTATTGTTGGTCGGCAGAGGAAGCAGTGATCCTGCTGTAAAAAAAGATTTTAACGAAATAGCTCAACTGCTAAAAGGGAAAGGTGCTTTTAAAGAAGTGAGCACATGCTATTTAGCTGCAGCTTCTCCTAATTTAAAAGAAGGCCTGCACCTTGCTAAACGAACTTCGTATAAGCAAGTATTCGTTCTTCCATACCTTTTGTTTACCGGTATTTTAATGAACGAAATTAAGGAAGAATTGGAGCAGCTATCAACAGATGCCCAGCAGTTTATCTTAGCCAACTACCTAGGTTATCATGATGGACTTGCACACATTTTAAGTCACCAAGTAAAAACGTTATTATCCAGCAAAGGAAATCAATACGATGTATACCGTTATGCTTGATTTAAAGGGTCGTTCGGTCTTAGTAGTTGGGGGCGGAACAATCGCAACTCGTAGAATTAAAGGTTTTTTACAAGAAGGAGCAGCCATTACAGTGGTTGCTCCAACTGTTTCAGCTGAAATAAATGAATGGGAAGCTAAAGATCAGCTGCGTGTAAAAAGAAAAAAAGTAGGAGAAGAAGACTTACTTAATGTCTTTTTAATTGTTGTGGCTACAAATGATCAAGCTGTGAATAAGTTTGTTAAGCAGCATATTAAAAATGATCAGTTGGTTAATATGGCCAGCAGTTTTTCCGATGGAAATATTCAAATTCCTGCACAGTTTTCTAGAGGGAGATTATCGCTAGCAATATCCACAGATGGCGCTAGCCCTTTGTTGACAAAGCGAATCAAAGAAGACTTATCCTCAAATTATGATGAGAGTTACACACAGTATACACAGTTTTTGTATGAATGCAGAGTTCTTATCCACAGATTAAATGTGTCAAAGAGCCGTAAACATGAGTTATTAACAGAAATTATCGATGATCAATACCGGCTGTCTCTAGTAAAACAGCGGGAATTTTTACAACAGATTAAAAAATACAAATAAAAAACGGCCAGTTGGCCGTTTTTTATTTATACATTTTCAACTTCAATGCTTCGAATACCGCTGATTTTTTGAATTTCGTAATACACTTCTGTAGTAGGGCGCTGGTTATTAACTGACACTTTCATTCGTATATACAATTCATTGGTGTCTAAATCTTTGATTCGAATATTTTTAATTGTAATATTCTTTTCTCTAATGCTATTAGTTGTATCAAAGATATTGTGCTTATCCGCCAGCTTGAGTTGAAGAATAAGCTCTTTCTCGCGCAGTTGCCTAGGCCCCAAAATAGTAATAAGGAAGGGAAGAAGTTCAACGCTGATAATGAGCAGTACAACTCCGGTAATAGCTTCAGGATAAAACCCTGCACCTACAGCAATGCCTATACCTGCTGCTCCCCAGATAATAGCCGCTGTTGTAAGCCCTGAGATGCTGTCATTTTCTTTTCGTAAAATGACGCCCGCCCCTAAAAAACCAATTCCAGAAACAATTTGAGCGGCCAGACGAAGCGGGTCCATTGTGATATGATCACCTTTATTAAAAATTTGAGAAGACTCAATCGAAACAATTGTGAGTAAACAGCTAATAATGGAAATTACGAGAGATGTTTTTAAACCAACAGGCTTTCGTTTTAGTTCCCTTTCAATTCCAATAATAAGACCAAGTACAGCGGAAATACCTAATTTGAGCAACATTTCATTTTCCATTATTTTCACCTATTTCAATAAACATTGTTGTTTATATCTGTATGAAAGAAGAAAAACAGATATGTATCAGTATAGTAAACTTTTCTTCATAATAACAGGTGGAATTCGAAAAAATCTGATTATTTATAAAGCGCTGCGATCTTTTCTTTCAATTTATATTTTTGAATCTTGCCGGAGGCCGTCATGGGAAAGTCGTCTATAAAATAAATATGTTCCGGAATTTTGAAATGAGCAAGCTTACCTTTGCAAAAGTCTTTGATTTCTTGAGCGGTAAGAAAAGAATGTTGCTTGAGTTTAATGCATGCAGCAACTCGTTCTCCATACTTTGGATCAGGAATACCGACAATTTGCACATCTTCTACCTCGGGTATTCTATATAAAAACTCTTCAATCTCTCTTGGGTAAATGTTTTCTCCGCCTCTAATAATCATATCTTTTAGACGTCCTGTAATTTTTACATAGCCATCCTTATCGATGGTAGCTAAATCTCCTGTATGTAGCCAACCTTCTACAATTGTTTTTTCTGTTTCTTCCGGCATTTTATAATACCCTTTCATTGTTAAATATCCTTTTGCACAAAGTTCTCCTTGTTCTCCGAAAGAAACTGGTTTACCTGTAACTGGATTAATAATTTGAATCTGTACATGATTATGAACTTTGCCAACCGTTTGTACTCGCCGCTCGATAGAATCAGTTGGTGTTGTTTGGGTGATTACAGGAGATGTTTCGGTTTGACCATACGCGATCGTAATTTCATTGATGCCCATGTCATGTATGACTCGTTTCATTACTTCTGCTGGACAATTAGAACCAGCCATGATTCCTGCGCGAAGAGTAGATAAATCATATTGATTAAACTCAAGTGCATTTAATTCCGCAATAAACATAGTTGGTACACCGTGAAGAGCTGTACATTTTTCGTTCTCTACGGTGCGTAAAACAGAGGCAGGTTGAAATTCAATAATCGGTAGCATAGTAGCACCTACAGATACGCATGCTAGAACACCCAGCACACATCCAAAGCAATGAAAGAAAGGAACTGGAATGCATAAGCGGTCTTCGTTAGTCAGTTTCATAGACTGAGCAACTAAAAAGCCGTTGTTTACTATATTATGGTGACTTAGCATAACTCCTTTTGGAAAACCTGTTGTTCCGGAAGTATATTGCATATTGATAACATCATGGATATGTAGGGATTGTTCATGCTTATCGAGAACCTCATCCGATACCATTAAGCTACTCATTAAAAACTCGTTCCAAGATGTATGTTCGCTTGATCCACTTAAGTTTATAAGATGTTTTAGTTTGGGAAGATTATGTTCAATACTAGTGATAATAGACGTATAAGAAGTGCTTTTAAATTCATCAATGAAAAATAGCGCTGTTGTATCAGAATGACTCAATACATACTCTAATTCAGAGGATTGATAACTTGTATTAAGGGTAACCAAAACAGCGCCTATTCTAGCTGCTGCAAATTGAAGAAGCAACCATTCCGGCACATTGGTAGCCCAGATAGCGATATGGTCGCCTTTTTTGAGACCAGTGGCTAGAAGTGCCTTTGCAACTCGAGAGGTTTCTTGATAAAATTCCGCGTACGTATAGCGAATATTTTGTTCAGAGTAGATAACCGCTTCTTGATGCCCAAACTTTTTTGTACTTTCTTTTAAAAGTTTTCCAACCGTTAATTCAAGCAATGGTTTCATTTGGTTTCCTCCTTGAATAATGTTAAAGTATATATGAAAGCGTTTTCTAAAAGTAGTTTATCAAATTTAAAGAAAGTGTTCCAAAAAATCATTCGACAAATTCCTTCACTGTCCATCGTACGTATGAAGAAGAGAAGTGACTGAAGTTATCACATTGATTTCAATAAGTAAGTATACTGAATGCGAATATTGTAATAAAATAAAGAAATGTCTCCTTTTTATAAGAAGACAATGCATGTTAATAAAGAATGGTATAAAAATATGAAGTAAACAAACAAAAAATCATGCTGAATGTTGAAAGTGAAATAAATGAAAGGCCGTTGACTTTGCCTTCTTTATTAGACATTTGAATTGATTCCCAATAAGCAAGTGAAATTAAGAGAATAGACATGCAAAAGGACAAATAGAGTGCAGCTGCAATTAAGGTACCCAAGTGAACGCCTCCTTGGCGGATAATGATTTAATAGACATTATGCTAGTGTGGCTCTAGATATGCTAGTATCTATTAATTGGCTAACGTTTCGTTTGCAAGAAAATAGTTTTTAAAAATATATCGAAAAACTATTGCACAATAAAAGAAGGCATGGTATATTATTAAATGTCGCTAAGATGAACTGCTAAAGCAAACATCGAAGCGATAAACAAATAAAAAACTTGTTGACAACTAGGTTGCAACTTGTTATGATGGTAAAGTCGCTTAAGAGCGGCGGTTGAACTTTGAAAACTGAACAAAGCGACAAACGTCAACGTTAAATTTTATTTTTTAATTGAGCAAGTCAAACATTTCTTCGGAGAGTTTGATCCTGGCTCAGGATGAACGCTGGCGGCGTGCCTAATACATGCAAGT
>NZ_JBFTKA010000007.1:0-226416 GCF_056395685.1 Priestia sp. 10L35
CCAAAAGAATGCATTCTTCTCTGCATTATCTTTCCCCTATTGAATACGAAAAAGCCTATTCATCATAGTATCTTAACTTAGTGTCCAATAAATATTGACAAGTCCACCTCCAATTATTAGTTTTTGTCTAACAATTGGGGTGCAGTTCACAACTCCAAGGTAGTTTTTTCTGTTTTTATGTTGTATAGAATATACAAAGTTAGTTACCATAATCACTCTTACAGGAACAAAAAAGCTCTTTAAATAAACAAGAATATTTTTTCTAATGTAAAAATGTATAGTTTTTATTTGTTAAATGAATGCAGGGTAGTGATTGAAGGAAAATAACTATATATAAGAGAATGTATTGCAAGGGAAAGAAAATAGATTTATGACATTCTCAAGAAGGCACCTTTACATAATTTTGATTTTTTTTGTGAATAGATTGGGTTTCTATGTGAACGTCATTTTCCTTTTCAAATCATTTAAATGCCTTTTATTTCTCCGTCATTAATCGAATAACTCGCATGGATGGAGGAGCTTAATGAATGGGATACTGAACAATATTTATCCATGGAAAGCTGGATGGCACGAATGACCTTCTCTTCAGGAAGATCTCCTTCTAATGCATAATGAATATGGATTTCTGTAAACTTTTTCGGATGGTCGTCTGCTCGCTGCCCTTGCACATCTATGTAGAATTTAGTAGGATTCAACCGCATTTTTGTCAAAATAGAGATAATATCAATTCCCGTGCAGCCCGCAACCGCATTAAGGAGTAATTCAGTCGGTCTTGCCCCACTATTCGTTCCTCCTACTTCTTCGGCAGCATCCATTTTGATTTCATGCCCGGATGGTGTTGTAGTCGAAAATGCCATTTTTCCTATCCAATCTATTTTTGTCTTCATTGGTTGAACCCCCTCATTTTTCTAAATAAATATTAATATGTAGTCATTTGTAATTTTAGTCCAATTCACCTAATAACCTCCCCAATTTGCTTTGACTTTAAACTCTTTGTTCATAAAAAGAAAAAAACAGACCGATAAAAGTCTGTTCAGCTTGTCAAGAAAGAGTAAAATGTATAAAGAAAAAGAGCATAATACTAGAGCATATTCGGTGCACCCCGGCACTATATTGACAGACCTATCCAGACACATGTCTGCCGAAGAAATCAGTGCATCTGGTGCTGTCAAGATCGATGGGGAAATGATATACGCAGAATTAACTGACGAACGCAAAACACCACAAGAAGGTGCCGCTACAATCGTTTGGAGCGCTGTTAGTAGCCAGTTAGATGGGATTAAGGCGGGGTATACTGTCAAAACATTGACATCGCGCCTCTAGTGCCACCAGATGGCGGCAAACCGGGTACTCCGGGCGTCTGTCCATGGGCAGCAGACAAAGAGGAGGCTAAAAGGCTCTAGACATTGAGCGAACAGCTTACTGGCGTGTCGTTTTTATAATCAAAACATTAGAATTAGCGAGAATAAAGCGAAGCAGATAACGAACCATTTTAACACTTTGATTAACAGATCATTTTTCATAAAAATTACCCGTCAGGTATTTTGCTCGGTGGGTGATTTTTTATATCAATTCCTTCCTCATTTTATCTAAGCGACATATGTATACTCTATACAACTTAAAAAGAGAAAAACCACGGGCGTATATAAGTGGCTTTTCTCTTTTGAGATTCTATTTTATTTTGATACTCATATCAGTATCTTGAGTAATTTGCTCAGGTTTCCATCTAGTCATACTTTTAAAACTAGAGATAAAATACAAATTTACTCTTAAGTAGGTATGTTTTATAAGTCAGTGCTTCTTTAAATAGAGACTTCTAAAAATGGTGGTAGTCTTTTTCTTACGGAACTAACGTCTCAGTTGAATGGAAGAATGTTAAAGTGAGAATAATGACACTATAATCTTGCTAGTAATTTTATCTCTATTATATATTCAGGGAGGAAAGTTCATTGCTTCATGAACCCACTATATTATTATGAATACATGGGAAGAAAAAAAGAAAATAAACCGTAAAAAATTAACAGTTAAAAATATTGTCAAAAGAGCTTTTTTCATTACTATTGGTTCACTTATTATGGCTTACGGGTTAGAGACTATCTTAATTCCAAATCAAATTATTGATGGTGGCGTAACGGGCTTGTCCATGATATTAAGTCATATAACACCCATCAACCTTAGTATCTTTCTAATAATTTTAAACTTACCTTTCTTTTTCCTGGGATATAAGCAAATTGGACGTATCTTTGCTTTTAGTATGTTATATGGAATAGTCGCTCTTTCTATAGCTACTTCTTTCATGCATGATGTTGACTCTATTGTACATGATAAGTTGCTGGCGGTTGTTTTTGGAGGTTTGGCATTAGGATTCGGTGTCGGTTTGACAATTAAAAATGGTGGCGTTTTAGATGGTATAGAAACATTAGCGATTTTAATTGAGAAGAGGGCACCATTTTCTGTTGGGGAGATCATCATGTTTGTTAATGTAATTATCTTCTCAATTGCAGTCTTTGTGTTCGGATTAGAAAATGCTTTATTTTCTATGCTTACTTATTATATTGCCTTTAAGACCATTGACGTTGTAGAAAAAGGTTTGGAAGGTATGAAATCCGTGTATATCATAAGTGATAATAATACTGAGATTGCGGAGGCTATTACAGAGCAATTAGGTCGGGGAGTAACTTATTTACATGGAGAGGGTTCTTATTGTGGCATAGATAGGCTATTATATATCATTAAGTAAAAAACTACCCTTTGCCAAAATAGATTGTTTGGCAGGGTAACTTTTCAATTATAGAAATAGTGAGTGCAAATGTTATACGTTTTTCTTTATTAAACGAGTGGTCTTATGACTCTGAACGTTTGGATACGCAATTCCACCTAGAATGATGATCACACCGATCCATTGAAGGAAGGTGACGGTTTCGTGTAGAACAAGTGTAGACATAATTACGGCCGTTGGTAACTCTGATGCACTTAGAATGGTCCCTAAGCTTCCACCTACTTTAGGCATGCCAATATTAAATAAAATAGGTGGAACAAGTGAACCGAAGAATCCAGTAAGAAGACCATACATGAATAGTCCATCTGTAAGCGCACTGTTTATAAGAAATACTGGTGGTAATGAAATAAATATAAGCAATGACGCTCCGGTTGTCATAATAGCGCTTTTATAAATAGGATGCACAGATATATTTGTGTTCCCACTTATAAAAATAAAGAAAGCAAAGGAGCAAGCAGCAAGTATACCCCAACTGATTCCAGCAAAAGAAAAAATGATGCCAGTTTGCAAAAATCCAGAAGCAAGGACAGAACCGAGAAGAATAATTATCGTTGAGATGAAGCTTTTTCGACTGGGTGCTTCTTTAGTAAATACATATTGCAAAACCATACTTATCCATGTGAATTGCAGTAGAAGAATGATGGCAAATGATGCATTAATATAACCAAGCGCTTGATTATAAAAAATACCTGTTAGCCCCATCGGTATGCCTCCTATGGCCAAAGTAACCCACTGTTTACATTTCAAACGGTCTTTTGGAACAAAGATTGCAATAGCCCACAACATGATAGCACCAAAAAAATATTGACTTCCTGTTACTTCACTTAGTCTAAATCCCTCACTATACCCTAATTTAACAAACGTTGATACCACTCCATAAGAACAACCACCCAGAAAAACAAGTAAAGCATAGTTTAAAATTTTCATTATTAAATCCTCCATACAACACAATAAAGCCACCCATCTCAAATATGAGATGGGTGGCGAAAAGTAAAATAATAAATTCAAACGAAAAATCCACCTGCTGTAAACAGACTTTTACAGCTTTTAGTTATTTTAATAATTTATATTATAGAATTCCCACCCTTAAGTATCAAGCTGAAATTTAGAGAAGACGCTGGAAGAACTATAATTTCCAGGAATTTATATTATGGTAACTACCTCTGTATATCACATGCATTCAATATTAGATAATAAAACTTTTTTTATATATAGTAAGTATATAAAGTTAATTATGTTTAGAATGTAGAAGGGGTGCTTAAGGTGAAAATTAGAAAAGCAAACATAAACGATATAAGGGTGATATCAAAGATTTATGTTGATACGTGGAAGACAACTTATAATGGTTTAGTTCCAGACAACTTTCTAAACGAACTATCGTATGAAGAAGCTAAAAATAAATGGATGAAATTTTTTAGTGATTCACTACATAAATCATTTATTTACATTGCTAGTAATGACTCTGAAGAAATTATTGGATTTGCAGCAGCTCAAATTAATAATGACAAGGAATTTAAAGGAGAATTATACGCACTTTACCTGTTACCTGCTGCTCAAGGACTAGGTACTGGAAGAAGTCTAATTTCAACTGTTGCTGAACATTTTATGAATGAAGGTATTTCTTCTATGATGGTATGGGTGATGAAAAATAACAAATCTGGACGTGGATTTTATAAATGTTTGGGAGGTAAGTATTATACTCACCGAGAGAGCCAATTTGGAGAGTGCATAGTAGAAGATGAAGCATATGGATGGAAAGATATTTCCATTCTATCGCTCAGTAATAGAAGTAAATAATTATGAAACAACAAGCATTGTTATTGCCGTAAATACCGTATGTATCCCCATACGTACCGTTTGCATTTAATCCTAACCACCTTTTTCCTAATGGGTTGCGATCGCCCCCAGGAATATGTCATGTATAGTAAGGGCGGTTTTTAATTTTGTTTACCACTTTAAAGAAGCCAACAGATGTTTTATCCCATGTTTTTCCCATTGCTACTGAATCAAACATTTCAATATAGCCATTGTGAAAATAGGCAAGCTTGTTGTAGTACTTGTTAATAATATCAAATCTTGATTCGTAGGCTTACTTGCTGCTTCTGTTTTCACCTGATTCACTCCACATAATGCGACCATTAATAAGGTAAGAACGGTCATTGATTTCATAAAAGATTTCATAAAAATGTTCTTCATAAAAACTCTCCTCTTTTTTATATTTTTATAAGAAACAAAAAAGCACCTTTCAATTAGAAAGATGCTTTCTCGTCACCATTATTTATAAATAAAAACCTAGTTAATCGATTATTTTTTAAGTGAGGCTTTTCTTCTATTATGATTTATAGTTATTTAAGCTTGAAAATAGTCCGTTTAGTTCTAACGATTGTAGGAGAAAATGTGTTAAAATATTCCGAAAAAGGAGTGGTGAACCATGGAAAAAGTAGTAAAAGCGATTCAAGACGAATATCCGGATGATTTTGCATGGTGTTACGGCTGCGGCCGATTAAATCAAGAAGGCTATCATTTTCGGACAGGATGGCTAGGAGAAAAAACCATTACCCTTTATACACCTAAGCCTGAACATACAGCTATACCAGGATTTGTTTATGGCGGACTTCTTGCCTCACTGATTGATTGCCATGGAACAGGCTCTGCATCTCTTGCTCTATACCGTAAAAATGGCTACGAAATAGGAGATTCAGCAGAGCCGCCGCGGTTTGTTACCGGTTCTCTCCACGTGGATTTTAAAAAACCAACGCCGCAGGGTGAAGTACTAAAAGCAATAGGAACGGTTGAAGAAATTCACCCGAAGAAATGGAGAGTTAAAACAGAAGTATACGCAAGCGACATCATTGTTGCGACCGGAGAAGTTGTGGCAGTTGTTATGCCAAGTACGTTTAAACGAAAAGAAGACTAAAAAATGAAAAACAGTTACATAAAAAGGGAGGAAAAGGTATGGGTAAATGTAATTTAGACCACTCGGTAGAAGATGTACAGCAGAAGTTTAACGCGCAGTCACAATGGCTGCCAGAAGATATTCGCTCGTTATTTCATGAGTTTCTCGTAGGAAATCCTTCGCAAACAATATTAAACGAGATGTTTCATTTGCTGAAGAAATATGATTTGGTTGATGAACAAGAAAGAAAAGAGCGAGATCGAAAAATCAAATGGCTGATATTAAATAAAGAAGATACGAACAACTAATATACATGAGCTGAACAGCTTGTGATACGGCAGCTGATTTCCCTACAAGACTTCGCTTTCCGCAGGCGGCAGGAGTCTTCGTCTTGCCCTATCAACAAGTAGAAGCAACTACATACATTAAACCTGCGTTTACAACCACAATGAAAACATCCGAACGAGTTGGATTCTCCATCAAGAATCTCGCTTCATCGTTCGGATCTTTCTTCAAATAAAATGCTTTTACCCCAGCCTCTTTTTAACGAGATTAAAAGTAATCACCACCACTTAAACCCGTCGTCTTCTAACAAATGATTTGAAGCTGCTGGGCCCATCGTACCCGCAGGATAAAAATGAAGAGGAAAGCGTTCATTATTAAAAACTTCTAAAATAGGTTGCACCCATTTCCAAGATAATTCAACCTCTTCCCAATGAGCAAAAAATGTGGAGTCTCCCTGTAAAGCATCAGATAACAGCAGTTCATAAGCCTCGGGTACTTCTTTTTGATTTGTTGAGAAATTGATAAAAATAGGTTCGATTTTATTGTCATTCAAAGGATTTTTGCTGTTTAATTGCAGTGAGATACCTTCATTTGGGCTGATTTCGACAACCAAAAGGTTAGGAATAACTTCTTCATCTTTATAAACATCTTTTAAAGGATGTTTAAATTCAATGACGATACGGGTGCATTTTTTACTCATTCGTTTTCCTGTGCGAAGATAGAAGGGCACTCCTTTCCAAAGCTCATGATCAATCCATACCCGGACTGCTATAAATGTGTCATTAACGGAAGCTGCATTGATGCCGGGCTCATCTTTATATCCTATAACGGAACGATTTTGGATTTTTCCTTTTTCGTATTGACCTCTTATGACGTTCGAATGAATAAACTCTTTTTGTAGAGGACGAAGGCTTTTCATAATTTTTATCTTTTGTTGGCGAGTTTTTGCGATGTTAAGTGTCTTTGGCAGCTGCATGGCAGTCATCATCAGCATTTGAAGCATATGGTTTTGGAACATATCCCTAATTGCACCGGACTGATCATAGTAAGGCGCTCTTTCTTCTACACCAACTGTTTCACTAGCTGTAATTTGGACATTTGCAACGTAGTGATGATTCCATAGTGCTTGTAAAATAGGGTTTGCAGATGCTAGAGCCTCCAAATTTTGAATCATTGGTTTTCCTAGATAGTGGTCGATACGATAAATCTCTTCTTCATTGAACGTTTCAGTAAGCTTTTGATTTAAGACTTGAGCAGATTGTAAATCGTGTCCGAAAGGCTTTTCGATAATAAGACGTTTCCAGCCTTTTGTAGATCCCAATCCGCCGCTATTTATATTTGAAGCAATAACGTCTACAAATTCAGGAGCCACTGATAAATAGAAAAGACGATTTTCAGGAATATTTAATTCTGCTTCGCCTTCTTGAATAGCCTGCAGCAACTGGTCATATCCATCACTATTGGTAACATCCATTTTATGATAGCCAACTGTCTTAAGAAATTCTTTTATCTTGGATTCACCTTGGCTAAAGCGCCTTGAAAAAGTCTTTACTGATTCTTCTACATATATTTGAAAGGCATCATTAGACCAGTTGCTTCTACCCGTACCAACAATAGAAAAGGAAGAAGGCAGTTTTTTATCTAAAAATAAATTATATAACGCAGGAAAAATTTTTCTTTTAGCTAAATCTCCTGTTGCTCCAAATAAGATAAAGGTCATGGAATCCACTTCTAACGCTTGTGGTGAATGAGACTTGAGACAATTATCACGTGAACGAGCTACACTGCCCAATTGATCTCCTCCTTTATTTTAACGGTCTATTACAGTGAATATAGTCTTTTACCGTCTTTACAGATTACAGTATAGCAGGTACAATTTTCCTTTATAAGTAGACACTTTATTTTCATATAGTGTCTAAAACTATACTATTACGCATAAAAAGGGAGGAAAAAGGATTGAGCAGACTTTTTAGCAAAACGTTTAACTGTGAAAAGGAATTAACGTTAACGATTATTGGAGGCAAGTGGAAAATGCTGATTATGTGGCACCTAGGAAAAGAAGGGACGAAACGATTTGGGGAGTTAAAGTCCATGATGCCGGGAATTACTCAGCGAATGTTAGTAAGTCAGCTGCGAGAATTGGAAGAAGATCAAATCGTTCACCGAAAAGTCTATCCGGTTGTCCCTCCAAAAGTTGAATATTCCTTGACTGAACACGGGAGAAGCTTGATGCCCATCCTTGAGACCATGGATGAGTGGGGAAAAAATTATATGGAAACCGTTATAGAGCCTGAAATGAATAATTCCAGCCATATGGGTTAAAATCTTTTGGTGAGAAGGATAAATCCACTCTTATTATTCGGAATTTTCTAAAATAAATACAAATGATACGCTGCATTGAAGCGTCCATAGTATATTTTTAGTGACTATATGTTTTAAAAGTGCCTACTTTTTTTTTGAAAGTAACGGTTTTACAATGAATTCATGCTAGACAACCCCATTTAATGAAGGAGTGAAGTAAGTATGGAACTTCAATTAGCATTGGATCTTGTAAATATTTCAGAGGCAAAAGAAGTAGTGCAGGAGGTTCAAGAGTATATCGATATTGTAGAAATTGGAACTCCAGTTGTAATTAACGAAGGGCTAAAAGCAGTCAAAGAAATCAAGGAAGCCTTTCCGTCTTTAAAGGTATTAGCTGATTTAAAAATTATGGATGCAGGTGCTTACGAAGTAATGAAAGCTTCTGAAGCGGGTGCTAGTATTATTACGATTCTTGGCGCTACTGATGATTCGACTATAAAAGGCGCTGTAGAAGAGGCCAAAAAACAAGGAACACAAATTCTTGTTGATATGATTAATGTAAAAAACCTTGAGCAACGTGCAAAAGAAGTCGATGCACTCGGTGTTGACTATATTTGTGTACACACAGGGTATGATCTTCAAGCTGAAGGAGAAACCCCGTTCGAGCAGCTTCAAACGATTAAACGAGTTGTGAAACATGCAAAAACAGCGGTGGCAGGAGGTATTAAACTGAATACACTTCCTGAAGTCGTGCAGTCACAGCCGGATCTTGTGATTGTAGGCGGGGGGATTACAAGTGAAAAAGACAAAAGAAACGTTGCAGAAGAAATGAAAAAAGTAGTCAAACAAGCAACTTTGGTCTAAAAAGAAGCAAAAGTATTTAAGCCTTCAAAATTAATTAATCGGTAAATGGTTGAAAAAGAAGATAGCTAAGTTATTTTAGCTATCTTCTTTCCGTCATTTTTGGTATAACCATTCATTGATAAGTGTCATTTTGACAGATAGATAGTTTCTTTAAAATTCGTTATTCGAAAGAAAAAGACGGCAGTTTTTCTGGTATTTTAAAGTTAAGAAAGCGTTATCCGAACATTAGCGGAAGAAAGTCTGAAAAAATCTATGTCACACTTTATGACAAAACACTTTGAAAATTATGAATATTAAAAATATAATTAACTATCGACAATATTTAACATCTTCAAACCAAAAAAGGAGGGAGATATAAAGTGATGGAACATAAGAGGATAGTAGTGATAGGAGCTGGAATTGTCGGGTGCAGCATTGCCTATTATTTAAGTAAAATGGGGCAACGAAACATAACAGTGATTGAGCAAGGCCCTTTGTTCGAAACGGGAGGATCTACTTCTCACGCTCCGGGGCTTGTATTTCAGCTTAGCTTTTCAAAAATCCTGACAACACTAGCTTCTCAAACAGTCGAGACCTTTAAAGAGTTGAGTACAGATGAACAGCGCTCGTTTTATCCTGTCGGCAGTTTAGAAGTTGCCCGTACACCAGAGCGATTAGAAGACCTAAAGAGAAAGGCTGGTGTTGCCAGCTCATGGGGAATCGAAGCTTTTCTTCTTTCACCGCAGGAATGCGCGGAAAAAAATTCGCTAATTTGTCCTGAGCGTATTTGCGGAGGTCTCTATGTTCCGTCAGACGGTATTGCCAAACCTTTGCATGCCGTTGATAAAATGACTCGTTTTTCTAAAGAGTGCGGAGTAGAATTTTACGGTCATACAGAAGTGAAGAATATCGAAGTGACAAATGGTCAAGTAAAAGCAGTGTACACGAGCGCTGGAAAATTTGAAGCAGATGTAATCGTGTGCTGTGCCGGATTTTGGGGACCTCGCATCGGAGAAATGGTTGGTGTAACGATTCCTCTTCAGCCGATGGCTCATCAATATGTGTTTACAAATGATTTACTTGAATTAAACGGAGAAACGGAAGAAGCCGCGACTCCTCTTATTCGAGATCAGGATAATGCAATTTATTTTCGTCAGGTAGAGAAAGGGCTTGGGATTGGATCATATCAGCATAAGCCATTTCCAGTCGAACTCAGTGACATTACAAAATACGGAGAAACAAAAGAAATGCCTTCTGTTAAACCTTTTACACCAAAAGATTTTGAAAAACCGTGGGAAGATGCAATGGAATTAATTCCGGCTTTAAAACGAGCAGGAATAAAAAAAGGAATGAACGGCATTTTTTCCTTCACACCTGATGGGATGCCGCTGCTTGGCGAATCCCAAGCAGTAGGGGGATTTTGGGTAGCCGAAGCCATATGGGTAACGCACTCTGCAGGTGTCGCTAGGCAAATGGCTGAATGGCTGATGAATGGTGCACCGACTGTGGATTTGGAGCTATGCGATATCAATCGTTTCGATACGTATGCATGCAGCCCTGTTTATTACAAACAGCGGTCTATTGAAGAATATGAAGAGGTTTATAGCATTCATCATCCATTTATGCAGCGAAAAGTATCGCGAAACATGCGCGTAAGTCCATTTTATATGCGTCAGCAAGAACTAAAAGCGTATTTTAACGAAAAAGCAGGGTGGGAGCAGCCGCAGTGGTATGAAGCTAACTATCCGCTTATATCCACATATGAAAAGAAGATGGTAATAAGAAAGGGGTGGTCCGCTGAATATTGGTCACCGATTATCGAGGCTGAACAGTTGCATACTCGTCAGTACGCAGCGATTTACGATACAACGGCAGCAAAGAAAAGGTTGGAAATTAAAGGGGAAGGAGCTCTCCAGTTTTTACAGAAGCTAACGACAGGAAATATAGACATTACAGTAGGTCAAAGCATACGTACGTGTATGTTGCATGAGCGAGGCGGCATAAAAGATCAAATAACGGTTATTCGCAAAAATATATCCACTTTCTTGATTGTTTGTACGGGAGCTGTAGAAGCAAGCTGGATTCAAAAACACGTGCCTCAAAACGGTCAAGTTGTTTTTCAAGATGTAACGTCAGGGACATGCAGTATAGCATTAATTGGTCCTAAAGCTACAGGAGTAATGAAGTCCATGGTTCAAAGTTCAGAACTTAGCAGCGCTTGGATTCAAGGGCAAGCGAAAACCCTGTTTATTGAAAATAGTTCAGTTCTTGCTCTGCGTGATTCCTACGGGGGAATGGAGAGCTGGGAGTTGATTATTACTTCTGATCAAGGCCTGAATTTATGGGATTTATTAATTGAACAAGGACAGCCTTATCAGCTGATTGCCGCGGGAGACCGTGCTCTTGAAAATCTTCGAATTGAATCTTTTTCGTTAAAAAGCGGGAAAGACTTTTGGAGCGAGCATCATCCATATGAAGTCAACCTTCATAAAATGGTTGATTTAACAAAACCATTTTTTATTGGAAAAGAGGCATTGCTTGATCGTCAGCGAAAAGATTCTGAAACAGTATTAGCGACGCTCATATTAGATGATCCTTCAGCGCTAGTAATGGGATATGAACCGGTCTTTTATGGAGAAACAGCCCTCGGATTTGTGACAAGTGCTGGCTATTCATACAGCTTAGGAAAAGGAATTGTACACACTTTATTATCTCGAGCTGTACATGAAGAAATGGTTTTAGAAGTCGAATACTTTGGTCAGCGTTATAAAGCAACAATGATGACACACTCCCCAGCGGTAGTTTAATTGATCAATCGAAAGACAGGAGGAATGCAGATGTCAACACATTATGATGTCATTATTATCGGATTAGGAGCTATGGGGAGTACGGCTGCTTATCAGCTCGCCAAAAAAGGTCAGCGGGTATTGGGGTTAGAACAATACGGTCCCGCTCATGACCTAGGATCGAGTCACGGCGGTTCTAGAATCATTCGACAGTCGTATTTTGAAGACCCTGCTTACGTTCCATTATTGCTTCGCGCCTACGAATTATGGAATGAAATTGAAAGAGAAAGCGGTCAAGAAATTCTTACGGTTACCGGTGGACTTATGATGGGACCTCCTGATAGCTTGACGGTTTCTGGAAGCATCGAAAGCTCTAAACAGTGGAATCTTGCGTATGAGATTCTAGAAGCAAAGGATATTTACAAACGGTTTCCGGCGTTTACACCTTCACCTGCTACGGTTGCTCTATATGAAGAAAAAGCTGGATTCGTTAGGCCGGAAGCGAGCGTATATACTCACCTTCTTCAAGCAGAAAAATACGGAGCTGAGCTTCATTTTTTTGAGGAAGTGGTGTCGTGGGAAGCTCATCCTTCTGGTGAAGGCGTGCGCGTTGTAACAGCTAATGGAATATATGAAGCTGGAAAAATCATTATTTCTGCAGGCGCTTGGGCACCCGATTTATTACGGGATTTAGGTGTTAGCTTACAAGTAGAGCGTCATGTGCAAATGTTTTTTGAACCAACACAAGGAATAGATGTTTTTTCAGTGGGAAAACAGCCGATTTATATTTGGGAAGCAGATGATTATGTACAGTTGTATGGTTTCCCTTCTTTTGGATTAAAGGCTGAAGGAGCAAAAGTGGCGTTTTTTCGAAAAGGAACAGCGTGTACGCCGGAAACGATTGATCGAAATATATATGAAGACGAAGTGAACATGATGCGGCACTATCTATCTCAAGGTATTCCACAGCTTAACGGTCGATTTTTACAAGGGAAAACGTGCATGTATACCAATACACCAGATGAGCATTTTGTCATTTCACTGCATCCTGAATATCCTCAAGTAGCGATTGCAGCTGGATTTTCTGGACATGGTTTTAAGTTTGCAAGCGTAGTAGGAGAGATTTTAGCAGATTTAGTGATAGAGGGAAAAACCAATCACCCAATTGATTTGTTTACTCCGCAGCGATTTGCGGCGAATAAAATAGTATAAATCGTCGTCAGCTCTTGCGAATGGTTCTATTTAAATGTTTCTAAAGAAGCGAAGGAGGAATAGTAGATGGTTATGGAACATGGTTTAGTGAATGATAATGGGAGACTTGAGCCCACGTTGAAAGGAGAGCTGTATACATCTTCGGACATTTTTAAGTTAGAAAAAGATCATATATTTTCTAGATCATGGAGTTTAGTTGCATTTGAATACGAAATAGCAGAGCCAGGACAATATATTACGACGAGAGTTGAAGGCGAAAATATTTTAATTACTAGGGGAAAAGATCACGTGCTGCGTGGATTCTTGAACGTATGTCGGCATCGAGGAGCTAAGCTGTGCAGCCAAGCATCCGGTAAAGCAGGTGTTATTCGCTGTCCATATCATTCGTGGAGTTATAGCTTAGATGGTGATTTAGTAGGTGTTCCTAACACAAGCCACTGTCGAGAAGAACTCGTGCATAATGAAAATTACGGACTAACATCCGTTCACATTGAAGTGTGGCACGGTATGGTTTGGGTTAATTTATCTGACAATCCTATGTCTGTTGAATATCAGCTAGACGCACAAATTTTTGATCGTTTTGGAGAACTTTATACGTTTGCTAGATATGAAATTCAAAACTTGAAATCCGCTCATCGTGAAGAATATGAAGTCGAGGCAAACTGGAAGCTTATTGTAGAAAACTTTCAAGAGTGCTATCACTGTTCCTCTATTCATCCTGAACTTACGGCCACGCTGCCTGAATTTCGTTCGGGAGTGGGCACTCAAAGTTCCGTGGGAGGCGGAGCTAAGTTTGGGAATGAATTAGAAGCTTTTTCAATCAGCGGGAAAGGAAGCCGTCCTATGCTAAAAGGATTGCTTCCGGAAGATGACCGCACGTATTTTGGCATTACCGTTCTGCCGCTTGTATTTATCAATTTAACACCGGATCACGTTATTATTCATCGTATTATTCCAATTAGTGCGGAAAAGTCTAAAGTGATTTGTGAATGGTTATTCGACCCGGAAGAAATGGCTAAGTCTGATTTTGACCCAAAAGATGCCGTGGAATTATTTCACCGCGTTAATTTACAAGACTTTGAAGCGTGTGAGTGGTGTCAAGAAAATATGAGCTCAAAATCTTATAAAGAAGGAGGTATTTTAGTACCTATCGAACAGCACGTTTCTCATTTTTACAATTATGTATTGGAAGCAATCGGTATGAAGGTCGAATAGTAAGTGGAGGTGGTCTGACACGTTACCTTGAGGTATCAGACCACCTCTAACAATCTACTTTAAAATAAGGGGGAAATAAATTGAGTACAAGCTCTAAACTAACAGAACCCATTATCCGCGTTACCGATGTTTCAAAAGTATTTGGTCGCCAAAAAGAACAGGCTCTTAAGCTACGAGAAGCTGGAGAAAGTAAATATGAAGTCGAACAAGCTACTAAGACCACCGTTGCTATTTACAATGCTCATTTCGAAGTGAAAAAGGGAGAAACCTTTGTGTTAATTGGATTATCAGGAAGCGGGAAATCTACTTTACTTCGATGCTTGAACGGGCTTGTAGAACCGACAGAAGGGACGGTATATCTAGAAAACAAAGATATTTCTCATATGCCAAAAAGACAACTTCAGGAAGTCCGGAGAAATAAAATTGGGATGGTCTTTCAAAATGTGGGCCTCCTTCCAAACCGCACCGTGATTGACAACATTACGTTCGGTCTAGAGATACAAGGTGTATCAGCAAACGAAAGAGAAAAGCGAGGGAAAAAGGCCCTTGAAATGGTGGGCTTAAATGGACAAGCTTATAAAAGAATTTATGAACTATCAGGAGGTATGCAGCAGCGGGTTGGACTAGCGAGAGCTCTTGCTTCTGAACAGGAGATTTTGCTGATGGATGAGCCTTTTTCAGCTTTAGATCCTCTTATTCGAAGAGATATGCAAAAGTTATTTCTTGATATTCAGGGAGAAGTACAAAAAACAGTTATTTTTGTGACGCATGATTTAGATGAAGCATTAACTTTAGGCCACCGGGCTGCCGTGATGAAAGACGGGGAAATTGTACAGCTTGGAACCGCTGAAGATATTTTAAGTCAACCGGCAACCGGTTATGTAAAGCTGCTTGTTCAAGACGTTAATTACGGCAAAATTCGCCTTGCTAAAGACGCGGTGGTTCCGGTAGAAACGGCTGCCTATGAGTATGAATCACCGCAAGTCG
The DNA here is from genome assembly GCF_056395685.1 of Priestia sp. 10L35. Taxonomy (NCBI): domain Bacteria; kingdom Bacillati; phylum Bacillota; class Bacilli; order Caryophanales; family Bacillaceae; genus Priestia; species Priestia sp. 10L35. The sequence continues at coordinate 15,305 of NZ_JBFTKA010000007.1, forward strand.
TATTAAGAAGAATGAGAACCAATCATTTATCTACTATTTTTGTTCTTGATAGTGCTGACCGCTTATTGGGCTTAATGAGCATTTATACGGTGATGGAGCTGATAGAAGCTCATAAGCATGATTTAAAAGGAAAAGAAATGACACAGCCGCATTGTGTTAATCCCGGTATGTCTTTACAAGAAATGATTCCTTTATTTACAGACAGTCATTCGCCTGTAGTCATTGTTGATAATCATCATCGCCTACAAGGTATGATTTCCCCAAGCACTCTTATTGCAAATCTCACTGAACGTACTGCAGTGACCGAGCAACAAGAAGTTAAGTCATATCAAATGGAGGTCCGATAAATATGATGGTAAATTCCGCGACGATTCCTCGTATTCCTTTAGATAAATGGGCAAACTCATTTGTTGATTACATGATTGATAGTTTTTCAGGTGTATTTACTGGAATCAACCAAATAATGACCAGCCTAATAAGCAGTCTCGAATGGGTATTGACCGCTTCTCCTCCGCTAGTAACGGTCATTGTTTTTGTTCTATTAGCGCTATGGTTAACAGATTGGAAGATAGCTGTATTTACGTGTTTTGGTTTACTTCTTATTATTAGCTTGAATTTATGGGAAGCATCGATGCTGACCTTATCTCTCGTTTTAGCTTCTACTATTATCTCACTTCTATTTGGCGTTCCTTTAGGCATATTATCACACCGCTTTAACAAAGTTGGAGCAGTAATAAAGCCCATTCTTGATATTATGCAAACAATGCCTGCTTTTGTTTACTTAATTCCGTCCGTACTTTTATTTGGATTAGGGAATGTTACAGCTCTTATTGCTACTTTTATTTTCGCAATGCCGCCTGCCGTTCGTCTGACGCTGCTTGGACTTCAGCAAGTTCCCCAAACCACTTTAGAAGCAGCAGAAGCTTTTGGAGCGACGGAATGGCAAAAATTAATTAAAGTCCAGCTGCCGCTCGCTTTGCCTATGATTATGTCGGGTGTAAACCAGGTAATTATGCTATCTCTTTCGATGGTTGTTATTTCTTCAATGGTCGGTGCAGGGGGCTTGGGTGCTGAGGTATTAAGAAGCATCAGTATGTTGGATGTAGGCTTAGGATTTATCGGCGGGATTGCAGTTGTCATTATTGCCGTTATTTTAGATCGTCTGACGCACCTTTCTGCTCAAAAAAGAAAAGGTATTCAATCAAGTAAATAAAATGAATAAAGGTGGGAGTATATGAAACAATCAAAAAAATTTTCTTTAATTATGCTAACAATCGTCATTATGCTGCTTGTCTCCGCATGTGGCAATAGCAATACGGCAAGCAGCACGACGACTAAAAAAGAAATTACAATTGGATACATACCATGGGACGAAGCCGTAGCTGTTACGTTTCTATGGAAGGAATTATTAGAGGAAAAAGGTTATAAAGTTAAAGCAGTTCAAAGCGACGTAGCTCCGCTTTTCTCAGGAGTTGCTCAAGGAAACATTGATTTATTTTTGGATGTATGGATGCCGACCACCCATAGTTCTTATATGAAAAGATTTGGAAAACAAGTTGACGTGCTCGGTACTTGGTATGATCAAGCAGATAGCGGATTGGCCGTTCCCGACTACGTAGACGCGCAGTCACTAGCTGATTTAAAAAATAAGAAAGATGAGTTTAACGGAAAGATTATTAGTATTGAACCAGGATCTGGAATAAACGGTCTTACTAAAGATCATGCGATGCCAAGCTATGGGTTAAAAGACTGGAATTTAGTAGAAAGCAGCACAGCCGCCATGTTATCGGAATTAGATAAAGCCATTGCTAATAAAGAACCCATTGTTGTTACGTTATGGCGCCCGCACTGGGCTTTTGAAAAGTATAATCTCAGATACTTAAAAGATCCCAAAAATACGATGAATCCAACTGGACCTGAAAAAATACAGTCGATTAGCAAAAAGGCATTTAAAGAAGATTATCCAGAAGTAGCAAAGTGGCTGAAAGATTTTTCTATTAGTGCCGATCAACTAGCATCTTTAGAATCAGAAATTAACAGTGCAAAAGACGAAACAAAAGGTGTGAAAAACTGGATTTCTAAAAATAAAAAAGTGACGGAAAGCTGGGCAAAATAATAGAAGGAAAAGAAAAGGCTGTCTCATAAGTGAAGCTATTAACTTAGAGACGGTTTTTTTGTGGGAGAACTTTTTATCTGCAGCTTTTCTAACGGAGTAAGGTCGGTAAAAGTTCAATAAATGAAAGTTTTTTAACCTGATATGTAAATTGAAAAAATATATTTAAATTAAAAAAAGTAGCATTGCTTTCTACTATCCAAGTACAATTTAAATAATGAATGCTTTACGTTTCGCATGTAAGTATTTATTTATACCTATGTTGGCATAATTTATGTGATTCCCCAAAGCATAAATTACTTTTCATTACCTTATTGTGTACAAAAATAGTGTAAGATAGGCTCATGCTTTTAACAGCATGGGCCTATTTTTATAGACAGCTTGAAAATAGATATTTCCAAACTGGAAAATTAATCTTTCCCTCTTGTACAATAAATATTCTTCTGTACAAAAATAGAGTGTATAATAGGAATGTTGAATTGATAGAAAAAAGAGAGAAGCCCTATCAAGCAAAGGAAGATGGAGTGGAGAGTGTGTACTGAAAGTAAAATTGTCCAGCGGCAAAAATAAACATGTTTTTCGAATGCTTCTAGAAGAATATCTAGAATGAAAGTAGGAACATTATGGAAAAGAAAATGAGGTTTGGCATCAAATCCAAAATTATTATTGGATATTTAATTGTTATTGTCTGTTTATTTATTGCATTTATTGTTTTAAACAGTCAAATTTCATCTTTGCAAAAAGAACGAAATTTTATCATTGATCATGATATTGAAGTGCATGATCTGACCAATCGAATTGAAAAACACCTGCTCGATATGGAAACCGGACAAAGAGGCTATATTATTACAGGAGAAGCGAGTTACTTAGAACCTTATAACAGCGCAGCATCAAGTTGGGAAAAAGATTATAATGCACTGTATCAGCTTCTAAATAATAATCCAAATCAGCAGGAGAAACTGGAGAAGATTAAAGGAAGCATTCAAGACTGGATTGAAGCCGCTGGTGAACCGACCATTGCATTAAAAAAAGAAAATAATACAAAAGAGCTTCAGCAGTTTTTTGAGAAAGATCCTGGGCGCCAGTATATGGATGATATACGCAGCCAGTTTACTTCTTTTAGAAATGTAGAGAAAAAATCGACTGAAACAAGAGCAACAGAGTTAGACGAGAAAAATCAAAAAATTAAAATTGGACTTTACGGTTTGCTGTTATTTGTTACGCTTATTTCACTTGCTATCGCTATTGTTTTATCCAATTCCATTGTGAATACGATTAAAGAAGTTACGCAAACGATCAAACGAATTACGGCTTCAAAAGGCGAGTTAAAAGGAAGAATTAAAGTTCGATCTAATGATGAAATTAAAGATTTAGGGATAGCCACGAACGCGTTGTTAGAAAATATTGAAGAGCGAAACTGGCTGCAAACGAACATTGCTCATGCTGTAACGATGTACCAAGGCATAGCATCTGTAGACAAGCTTGCGGAAAAATTTCTCTTTACGGTTTCAGAAATGACAGGAGCTTCTTTCGGAGCATTTTATGTTCGAGAGGAAAATGATAAAGGAGATCTATTCGTCAAACAAGCTGCTTTTGCAGATAGAAAAGGCGACGTGGGAAGAGAGAGCTTTTTGATAGGCGAAGGGCTCATTGGACAAGCTGCTTTAGAAAAAAGAACTCTTGTCATAAACGATGTACCTGACACGTACCAGCTCATTGCTTCAGGATTAGGAGACGTAAAACCTAAGAGTATTTTTATTGTACCCGTCTTGTTTGAAGATGAAGTAATTGCAGTTATCGAGCTGGCATCGCTGCACGAATTTACAGTTTTAGAGCAAGAACTTATTAGTCAAGTGATTGAAACGTTTGGTCTCACTATCAATGGTGTAATCAGACGTATGGAAATTGCCCGTCTATTAAAAGAATCTCAGGCGATGACAGAAGAGCTCCAGGCTCAGTCTGAAGAACTTCAAACACAGTCAGAAGAACTGCAAATGCAGTCTGAAGAGCTGCGTATGATTAATGAGCAGCTAGAAGAAAGAACAAAAGATGCAGAAGAAAAATCGTTTGAATTAGAGGCTGCAAAAGAAGATTTAGAAGAAAAAGCGCATCAGCTGGAATTGAATTCTCAATACAAATCCGAATTCCTTGCTAATATGTCGCACGAGCTTCGAACACCGCTTAACAGCATTCTTATTCTGTCTGAAATGCTTGAGGAAAACGCGGCTAAAACGCTATCTGAAGATGAAGAAGAATATGCTCGTATTATTCATTCTTCAGGAAAAGACTTGTTGGCATTAATCAACGACATCTTGGATTTATCAAAAGTAGAGTCTGGAAAACTAGATGTCTTGCTTGCTGAGATGAATATGAGTGAGCTTCCAGATCAAATTGAACGTAATTTTGGCCACGTTGCTGAACAGAAAAAAGTACAATTAAAAATTAATAAAGCACAAGATGTACCGGACATCATTCACACAGATGAAAAGAGATTCCAGCAAATTGTGAAAAATCTTTTATCAAATGCATTTAAATTTACGGAATCGGGATCTGTCACAGTATCCATTCAACGAGTAGCTGACCATCGTCTTACAACAGCTATGCGTACAGTGGATACGGATTGCTGGCTAGAAATAGCTGTAGCTGATACGGGAATTGGTATACCAAAAGAAAAGCATCAGCTTATCTTTGAAGCGTTTCAGCAGGCGGATGGAGCTACGGTTCGCAAGTACGGAGGAACGGGACTTGGCTTATCTATTTGCAGTGAGTTTGCAAAATTATTGGGCGGCTGGATTTCCCTAAGCAGTGAAGTAGGAAAAGGAAGTACGTTTACACTCTATCTTCCTAGTCTCTCTAACGGTCTTGTTGACTATGAAAAAGTAAATTTTGCATATGAAGAAGTAGCAGTATCTGTAGAAGAAGCTGAACCTGAAGCAGAAATAACTGAAATTGACCATCCTGTACAACCAGTTGAACCTTCATTGCAAGATGATGAAAATGTGTTTCAGGATAAGCGAGTGCTCATCGTAGATGATGACCAGCGCAACATCTTTGCCTTAAAAACTGCGCTAGCTAAACAAGGTATGACCATTATGACAGCTCATAACGGAATAGAGTGTCTTGAAATGATGAAGAATAGTGAACCATTTGATCTCATTTTAATGGATATTATGATGCCGCAAATGGACGGATATGAAGCGATGCAGAAAATTAGAGGAGAGCTAAAGCTTGTTGATTTGCCTATTATTGCATTAACCGCTAAAGCGATGAAAAATGATCGTGAAAAATGCTTGGAAGCTGGAGCATCAGATTATATCAGCAAACCTTTAGATTTAAATCAGCTGTTCTCCGTTATGCGTGTATGGCTAGTAAATTAAGCGGGGTATGAAACATAAATGGATATGAAGCACCTAGATTTAAGTGAAGACTTAGTTATGAATAAAAAAACAGATTTGGAGATTGATTTACTGCTGACGGCTATTTATCGATTAACAGGATTCGATTTCAGACAGTACGCTAAATCTTCTATCTGTCGCCGGGTCTATAATCGAATGAAAATTGAACGTATTCCAACTGTGTCTCGATTGCTAGAAAAAGCGATTCACGAAGAAGAATTTATGAATCAGCTTTTAAATGATTTTTCGATAAATGTGACAGAAATGTTTCGCGATCCAAGCTTTTTTAAAGCATTTCGCACAAAAGTGATTCCGGTATTAAAGGATTATCCGGAAATTCGCATTTGGCACGCTGGCTGTGCAACGGGCGAAGAGGTATTTTCTATGGCGATTCTTTTAGAAGAAGAAGGGTTAATGGATAAAACGGTCATTTACGCAACCGATATGAACGAAGATGTATTAGAAAAAGCAAAACAAGGTGCCTTTTCTTTACGTAAAATGAAGTCATATACAAAAAATTATATTCAAGCCGGTGGAAAGAACGCCTTCTCAGAATATTATCAGACGGATCATCACTATGCATATTTTCATCCGTCGCTGTTAAAAAATATTATCTTTGCTCAGCATAATTTAGTCACGGATCAGTCATTTAATGAATTTCACGTCATCATTTGCCGAAACGTCCTTATTTATTTTACAGCTCAGCTGCAAAATCAAGTGTATAATTTATTTTCAGAAAGCCTTTGTGCAAAAGGATTTCTTGGGCTTGGTGATAAAGAAACGCTTCGCTTTGCTGAAGGAGCAGCTTCTTATATCGAGTTTGCAGGGAACGAGCGCATTTATCAAAAGCAATAAAAAAAGACCTCATTTATGAGGTCTTTTTTTATTGTGCTTGTGCTTGAATCATAAGCACGCACATATCATCAGGCTGATTTAACTTTTGTTCTTCTGAAAAAATTTCATTCATAAATGTCTGCGGATTTGTCCATTTTTGTTCAGTAAGCTTTTGAAGACGAAGGGCAGATTCATTTTCGCAAGGGCCCATTGATTCAAGAGCTCCGTCTGTAAATAGCAAAATTTGCACATCGTTCTCAAAGCTGACAACAGATTTCTGAACGTCCATTTCTTCAAAAAACCCTACAGGGCAGCTTCCTCGTTGAAGAGGAACAAGCGTATGTTCATCCACTAACATATAACCTTCTGGATGCCCGGCATTCACATATTCTACTGTCTTAGCTTCCGTATCAATCACTAAATAAATAGCAGTGAAATAGTAAGGGATTTCATCTTTTTCGCTGTGCAATAATTCCATGTAGCGATTCAACTCTGTAATAACCTGCTCAGGGTCTACGAGAGACTTGATAGCTTCTCTGAGCACAGACGAAATAAACATACAAACAAGCGAGGCAGAGATGCCGTGCCCCATCATATCAAAAAGGATAATTCCGTACCGGTGCTCGTCAATTTTGTGCCAATAGTACATATCACCCGCTAATTTAAAAGAAGGATAATATGAAACTTCCATTTGAATATCTTTCTCTCGTAGAGGGGGACTGAGTAAGTTTTGCTGTACGTGCGTAGCTAAATCTAACTCAGTTTGAATTTTCTTTTCATGTTCCGTGTGCCAGTCAATTTCTGCCTTAAGGCGTAAAGCTACCCGCATACGAGCCAGCAGTTCCACTTTATTGATCGGCTTTGTGACGTAATCTGTTCCACCGGCGTCTAGAGCTTCTACTAATTTGCTGCTGTCTTCTAGAGCTGTGACAAAGATAATTGGAATATGTTTTAAGCGTTCTACCTGTTGAATTCGCCTGCAGGCTTCGATTCCATCAATTTCGGGCATCATAATATCAAGTAAAATCAAATCGACCGAATTCGTTTTTGAGTTCTCATCGTCCAGGTTAAGATAGTCGAAAAGGGCATGGGCAGACGTAAGAGACACACAGTTATCGTAGCCAGCGCCTTTTAAAATTTTTTCAATCACAAATAGATTGACTTGATTGTCATCTACTAGAAGAATGGTCATGCTTTATTTCCCCTTATTATGTTTGAAGACTAATGATTGAATATGTAGTTTTCAAGCATTTTTATACTTTTTCTGTTTTTCTATTTATCTATTATACAGAAAAGACAGCGTTTAGGGTATTTTTTAAGATTATTCTTTTCTATTAAAAAAGTCATTCGTCCCCAGAAAAGGAGACAAATGACTTTTTATAGCAATTTGTATAACGCAAATATCCCGAAAGTCAGTACAACCGCTCCCGAAATACGATTTACCCAGATTAAGCTGTTATTCGTAAACTTCGAACGGGCAAGACTAATAGCAAAACTGAGCGAAAGCCACCAGCAGGCCGATCCTAAAAATACGCCTGCAACCATTGTCAAAGCAGAAGCAGCATCAAATGCTGATTTACTAATGCCTACACCAGAAAATACGCCAATAAAAAATAAGATCGTCATTGGATTCGTACCCGTTAAAAAAAGAACGGATGTATAAGAACGAAGCAAACCTTCTCCTTTAGCAGCGGCAGCGTGCTCTGCAGGTCGAGAACGAAAAGTTTGTACACCTAAATAACATAAAAATAATCCCCCAATCAGCTGAAGCCAAATCTTTTGGGTTAGTAAAAAGGTTGTAATGAACGTTAGGCCAAACGCAGCGATGCATCCATAAAGAGCATCTGCTGTAGCTGCTCCCAGACCAGATACAAATCCGTGTAATCGCCCTTTAGATAACGTGCGATTAATACATAAAATACCAATGGGACCGACGGGTGCAGCAACGGAAAAGCCGATCACTAACCCCTTTAGAAAATAAAATAAGTTCATCTTTTAAGTAGCTCCTAAGAAGTTTTTCTTTAGTATAGTACAAAAGCAATCGTGAATGAAGCCAATTTTGAGAAAGTTATTAACACATATTTTTAGTCTGTTCGGGTACATCATAATGATGTTATAAAAAACATCACTAGCAAATTTATTTTAATCATTAAAAAGTTCAAAAACTAAATTATTTTACACAGAAAATTAAATGTAGTAAAATGATTCACTGTTACATATATAGAAAGATCTACCACTAAAAAGTAGTCATTCGTAATGAGATGAAGAGAGGTTAGTCATCATGAGTAATCTGTTTGCAAAAAAAGATGTTAACAAGCTGTTAGAGGAAAATGCGGCAAAAGAATCAACTAAGACACTAGGGTTATTTGATGTGATTTTGATGGGAGTAGGAGCAACTATTGGGACAGGAGTTCTGGTTATAGCAGGGTTAGTTGCCGCGAGGGATGCAGGGCCCTCGGTCTCCATTTCCTTTGTTATTTCTGCAGTAGCCTGTATTCTTGTTGCGCTGTGTTATGCAGAATTTGGTTCAGCTATTCCAAGTTCAGGAGGCGCATATACATACATATATGTTTCACTAGGAAAATTTGTAGCGCATTTGATAGGGTGGTCCATCGTGGGATGCTATACGGTATCTTTAGCTTCCGTAGCGGGCGGATGGTCATCTTATGTGAATAATGTGCTTACTGAATTTGGTATTAGACTTCCTGAATCGTTCACGGCCATACCAAGCGGTGGAGGTATTATTAATCTTCCTGCGGTATTTATTGTGCTGTGCATGTCGTTTTTATTAACAAGAGGGGTAAAAGAAAGTAAAAAAATAAATAACTTAATGGTTTTAATCAAGATAGGTATTGTTCTTTTATTTGTAGCCGTCGGCGTCTTTTTTATTCATACAAATAACTGGCACCCATTTACTCCTTTTGGTGTGAAAGGAATCTTTGCAGGCGCAGCTTCCGTCTTTTTTGCTTATAACGGATTTGATGCCATTTCTACTTCGGCAGAAGAAGTGAAAAATCCGCAAAGAAACTTGCCGCTAGGCATTTTGATTGCACTAAGTGTTTGTGCAGTCATTTACGTAGTAATTGCATTAGTATTAACAGGAATGGTTTCTTATAAAGAGCTAAACGTAGGTGATGCGTTGTCATATGCGCTCAATAGCGTAGGACAAGAATGGGCAGCGCTCATTGTATCTATAGGAGCGGTTATTGGTATTATGGCCGTCGTATTTGCTTATTTGTTTGTCGTGCCTCGCATACTGATGTCAATGAGCCATGATGGATTATTGCCGTCTCTTTTTGCGAAAGTAAACCGAAAAAACAGCGAACCTGTCATATCCACATGGCTTGTGGGCGCGTTAGGCGCTGTTGTAGCTGGTTTTGTTGATTTAAAACAGCTGGCAGATTTAGCGAATATGCTAGCGATTGTCACGTTTGCTGCCGTTTCATTTTCGATTTTGGTTCTGCGAAAAACTCAGCCTAACCTAAAGCGCGGTTTCAAAGTACCTTTTGTACCATTTATTCCGATTATTGCTATTCTTTGCTGTATCTTTCTCATGTTCAACTTATCAATGAAAACGTGGATGTATTCAATCGGCTGGATGCTGATTGGCGTCTTTATTTACGTTGGATACGGTAGAAATAAAAAGAGCGTTTAGCAAAAAAAGACTCTAAGCGAACAAGCTGGAGTCTTTTTTGTGTATATATTTATCTTGAAAGTGAGCTATGAACATAACGTAAAAATTAAAAATTTATTTGAGACATATGTCCTTTTTATTTTAGGAAATGTTATTGTTTAATAAAAGAAACCGTTATGATGGAGAGGAAAACATGAGGGAAATTACAAGTGAGAAACAGCTGATGGAGTATATAAATACTTATAAATTAGAGTCGGTTTTCAAAAAAGAGTTACTACCGCATTTGTCACTGTATGATGTCGACGCAGGGGAACGTCTTTGTTCTCAAGGAGATGCGTCCCACTGTTTGTACATATTGATGAAAGGCAAGGTTAAAGTTTATACCATATCGCCCGAAGGCAAGACGCTTGTTCTTTCTTTTAAACAGCCCCTGGAAGTAATAGGTGATATTGAGTACGTACAAGATGTTGATATTATGAATACGGTTGAAGCCGTTTCACCTTTAGTTGTTATTGGTATACCATACAAACGATTAAAACAGCATGCGAGCAAGGATCCACAGCTGCTGACGTTTTTATTGGAAATGCTCACAAAAAAGTTTTGCGCAAAATCGAACTCGCTAAGCTTTAATTTAATGTACCCAGTTGAAGTGCGGCTGGCTAGTTACTTACTCTCTATTTTTTGTGAAGAATCGCATTTGGTTATGAATCAAAAAACAGAAAGCTTAAAAGATATAGCTAATTTAATCGGAACGACTTACCGGCATTTAAATCGTGTTCTTCAGAAATTTGTAGCGCAAGGAGTTATTGAAAAAAAGAAAGGCTCCATTATTCTCAAAGATAAGGAAAAACTGAGCTGTCTAGCAAACGACAATATATACGAATAGAAAAAGCAATAGATTAGTTGAAGGGGAGAGAGAAGAATGAAAACATACCGAACGCTGCTATTTGACATTGATAATACGCTTTTGGATTTTAACGCAGCCGAAGAGCAGGCTTTACAGCTTCTTTTTGCTAACCACGATATTCCGCTGACTGAGGAAAGCAAAAAACGTTATAGTTTGATCAACCAGGGATTATGGACAGCTTTTGAAGAAAATAAAATAAGCCGTGAGCAAGTTGTAAATACCCGCTTTTCTACTCTATGTAAAGAATATGGAATAGAAAAAGACGGAAAGCTACTTGAAACAGAGTACCGAACATATTTGAACAATGGCCATCAGCTCATTGACGGAGCGTTTGAGGTAATTAAAAACCTGAGCTGTCACTATGAGTTATATGTTGTTACAAATGGCGTATCGGCTACGCAATATAAGCGCCTTCAGGACTCAGGTCTATATCCTTATTTTAAAGAAGTATTTGTTTCAGAAGGTACGGGCTTTCAAAAGCCTATGAAGGAATATTTTGATTATGTTTTTTCACGTATAACAGAGTTGTCCGTACATGAAACATTAATTATTGGAGATTCTTTGAGTGCAGACATTCAAGGCGGGCAGCTGGCGGGTATTGACACGTGCTGGCTTAATCCTCAGAAAAAAAAGAATGATACAAATTGGAATTCAACCTATGAAATAGGAAGACTTCTAGAGCTTTATGACCTGCTGAACGTAAATAATGAAGTAGCTTCGGTACAAGTGTAAAAGTGTATAAACGTTAGAAAACGCAAAAAGTGCTAACCTTTTTTTAGAACAAAAAGGATTGGCACTTTTTCTATTTTACGGCTTTCAAAGGCTTAAAATACGCTAGGGATATTGGTCTATAAATAGGATGGTTAAAGTAATCAATACAAATTTAAACAGTTTTATCCCAAAAGCAATAGGGTATTTTACCAATACCCCAGATAAAGTAAGTAACTAGGAGGTCGTAAAAGATGATTAATGGCAAAAGTTTATCTCGTTCAGGAAAGAGTTCATATAGAAGAGAAACAGCGGTTGGAAAAACAGGAATGGTAGCCAGTGCTCATCCAATTGCAACAGACGCCGGAGAACAAGTGCTAAAAGCCGGAGGCAATGCAATTGATGCAGCAATTGCCGTTCAGTTTGGACTCAACGTTGGAGAGCCGATGATGACGGGTATTGGAGGCAGCGGCTTTTTTATGGTATACCACAATGAAAGCAAAACAACTAAAATTTTTGACGGGCATTCTCAGGCTCCTAAAGCAGCCTATCCTGAAATGTTTCTTGATGAAAATAAAGAAGTTATTCCGTTTAGAAAGCGTTCTACTCATGCAACGGCAATTGGAATTCCAGGGATTTTAAAGGCGATGGAAGCAGCTCGTAAAGAGTATGGAACAAAACCCCTTGCTGAATTGATTGAACCTGCTGCCAAAGCAGCAGAAGCAGGTGTGGAAACAAACTGGGTTCTTGGAGATATTTTAAAAACATATGCCTATCGACTAGGAGAACATGCTAAGCAGCTATATTCTCCAAACGGCAAGCCTATGCAAGAAGGAGATATGATTAATAAAAAAGATCTGGCTAAAACCTTCCGCATTCTTCAAGAAAAAGGTATTGAGGCTTTTTATGAAGGTGAAATTGCAGAAGCCATTATTTCAACGATCAAAGAGCACGGCGGTTTTATGGAACTGTCGGATTTGAAAGAATACCAGATTAAGATCGATGAGCCCGTGTGGGGAGATTATAAAGGATACCGGATTGCTTCTTCCAACATGCCTAGTGCAGGAGGAACTACCGTGCTGCAAATCTTAAAGCTATTAGAGGACTTTGATGTGTCTCAGTACGATGTGAAATCTTGGGAAAAGTATTATTTGTTTGCAGAAGCTATGCGTATTGCATTTTCAGATAAAATTGCATTCTCTGGAGATCCAGCCTACAGTGATATTCCATTAAAAGGGCTTTTAAATGATGAATATATAAAGGAACGTCAAAAATTGATTAATTGGAAGCATAAAAATGAAAAAGTTGATTTTGGCAACCCGTGGGATTACGAGAAAGGCCAAAAATTGAACGTTGTACGTCAGCCTTATGAACCTGAACGTGAGCTTAGTGAAACAACTCACTTCACGGTAGTTGACCGCTGGGGTAATATTGTCGCTTGTACATCAACTGTGGAACATCCTTTTGGTACAGGAATTATGGTTAAAGACCATGGGTTTTTACTCAATAACGAGCTTACTGATTTTGATGCTATTCCTGGAGGGTTAAATCAAGCGGATGCAGGAAAGCGTCCGGTTAGCTGTAAAAGCCCAACCATCGTTTTTAAAGACAGCGAACCGGTACTCACTTTAGGGTCTCCAGGCGGACCAACGATTGTAGGCTCTGTGTTTCAAACGCTTATGAATGTCTTAGACTATGGAATGGATATAAAAGAAGCGATTGAAGAACCAAGAATTTTTAATAGTACAGGATCACTTATCGGTTGGGAAGCCGGAGTGGATATGAATGCCAAAGGAGAGCTAGAAGCCATGGGATTTAATTTTGGAGATGAGCCATTTCCAATCGGAAATGTTCAAGGTATTCAAATTGATAAAGAAACCGGCCGTTTATTTGGAGCAGCTGATTCCAGCCGTGAAGGAAAAGCAACTGGCTTAGACTCTTAATATTCAAAAAATGCATTATACGCTCTCCCTTTTTACAAAAGGGAGAGCGTATAATGCATTAAAAAAGATAAAAATGAGTAGGTAAAAAGAAGGAATATTTTTTTCTGAAAACATACTTTAGACCTTTATTATTATCATTCTAATCTTTAGAAAGGAAAAAGAATAGAACGTTTTCATGTCCGACTAATAAAAAAAAGTACTGATTTTTCAAGAGATTGATGAAAACAGAATGGTCGGAAAGTATAGAAAACGGAATAGCGCTTTCAATGCTGGAAAGATAAAGTGTTTAATCATGTAGAAAGTATAAAACGCAACGGCTGGAAATCGTGGTTTGAAATATAAAAAAAGCCTTACACTTTTGTTGGAAAAACGGTTACATAAAAAAGGCCCTTACACGTAAACTTTGGTCCTAGTTACAGCTCAAGGAAAAAGATAAAAATGAGAAATAGCTACATTTGGCATGTTTGACTTTCGTCATTTATCCAAGTAATCTTTTGGTTGAACGGAACCGGTTCTGTTTTCGGATTTTTGATAGCTAATTGAATTAATAAATTTATATTCTTTACTAACACAAAAGGAGAAAACATATGAAAATGAAACGAGTTGCTAAGCATACAACTGCTGCTACATTGGCTGCAGCCCTACTAGTAGGCGGGGGATATCAAACATTTGCTAAAGGAAACGACAGCAAAGACTTTAATAATAGCTACGGAATTTCGCATATTACTCGCGATAATATGGTGAAAATTCCACAGCAGCAAAACAGTGATCAGTTTAAAGTTCCTGCTTTTGATGAATCAACTATTAAAAACATTGCTTCTGCTAAAGGAAAAAATGCATCAGGAAATACAATTGACTTAGATGTATGGGACAGCTGGCCATTACAAAATGCTGATGGAACAGTAGCGACTTATCATGGATATCAAATTGTTTTTGCCCTAGCAGGTGATCCAAAAGATTCGAATGACACGTCTGTTTATCTTTTCTATAAAAAAGCTGGAGACAAATCAATTGATAGCTGGAAAAACGCTGGAAGAGTGTTTAAAGACAGCGATAAATTCGTTCCAAATGACCCGCATCTTAAAAATCAAACACAAGAATGGTCTGGTTCTGCCACGTTAACAAAAGATGGTAAAGTTCGTTTGTTCTACACGGATTATTCAGGTAAACAATACGGAAAACAAACGTTAACGACAGCTCAAGTGAACATGTCTCAGCCAAACGATAATACGTTAAAAGTTGATGGAGTAGAAGATTACAAGTCAATCTTTGACGGTGACGGAAAGATTTATCAAACGGTTCAGCAGTTTATTGATGAAGGCGGTTATGACACAGGGGATAACCATACGCTAAGAGATCCTCATTACATAGAAGACAACGGACATAAGTACCTTGTTTTCGAAGCTAACACAGGAACAGAAGATGGCTATCAAGGCGAAGACTCTCTATATAACAGAGCATACTACGGAGGGAACAATCCTTTCTTCCAATCTGAAAAGAAAAAGCTTCTTGAAGGATCTAATAAAGAAAAAGCTTCTTTAGCAAACGGGGCTTTGGGCATTATTGAGTTAAATGATGACTATACGCTCAAAAAAGTAATGAAGCCGCTTATTACATCAAACACAGTTACAGACGAAATTGAACGTGCAAACATTTTCAAAAAAGATGGAAAATGGTACTTGTTCACCGATTCTCGCGGATCTAAAATGACGATTGATGGAATCGGACAAGATGATGTGTATATGCTAGGCTATGTTTCAAATACGTTAACAGGAAAATATAAGCCTTTAAATGATACAGGATTAGTTCTTCATATGGATTTAGATCCTAATGATAAAACATTCACGTATTCTCACTTTGCTGTACCTCAAACAAAAGGCGATAATGTCGTTATTACAAGCTACATGACAAATAGAGGCTTTTATGAAGACAACCACTCTACATTTGCACCAAGCTTCTTAGTGAACATTGACGGTTCAAAAACATCTGTTGTAAAAGATCGTGTTCTTGAGCAAGGTCAGTTAACAGTAGATGAAGACTGAGCGCTTTGCAATAGCAATAAAAGGAAATGGTGATTGTAATCACCATTTTCTTTTGTTTTATTCGATGTAGACAAAAAAGAGAAAGGTTGGGGTTTGTTTGAAGAAAAAAGGTGCTTATAAATGGATAACGCTTGCCGTTCTTTTAGTTATAATAGCCGGACTTATTATAACAGCCGTATCCAAAAAAGAGGATACAAAAGACCAAGGAAAAGAAAAAGAGAATAAAAGTGAATCCACTTATCGCCCGGTGTATCACTTTAGTACGCCTGATAAATGGAAAAATGATCCTCAAAAGCCCATTTATTTTGACGGGAAATATCATTACTATTACTTATACAATCATGATTATCCTAAAGGGAACGGGACGGAATGGCGACATGCAACGTCTAAAGATTTGGTTCATTGGAAAGATGAAGGAGTAGCTATTCCAAAGTATACAAATAAAAATGGCGATATATGGTCCGGATCCGTTGTAGAGGATAAAGATAACACAGCAGGCTTTGGTAAAGACGCAATTGTAGCCATTATGACCCAGCCTTCTGCCGATGGACAAAAGCAAGAACAGTATCTATGGTATAGTACCGATAGAGGAAAAACCTTTAAATCATATAGCAAAAATCCTATCATGCCTAATCCAGGCACCAAAGATTTTAGAGATCCCAAAGTCATATGGGATAATGAACATGACAAGTGGGTTCTCGTCATGTCAGAAGGTGAAAAAATCGGATTTTATGAATCTTCTAATCTAAAGGATTGGACGTATACGGGAGGATTTGTAACTAAAGACATTGGCATTACCGAATGTCCAGATCTTTTTCAAATGAAGGCAGATGACGGGACAGTTAAGTGGGTTCTCGGGACAAGTGCAAATGGAAAAGAAAGCGGAAAGCCAAACACCTATGCTTATTGGACAGGAAATTACGATGGAACAACATTCACTCCCGATATGGACGAGCCGCAATGGCTCGATCATGGTTTCGATTGGTACGGAGCAGTAACGTTTGAAGACGGTAAAAATAAAGGTTCCTTAGAAAAACGCTACGCTTTTGCATGGATGAACAACTGGGATTATCCAGATAAGACGCCAACGATGAAAGAAGGGTTTAACGGCTTCGATTCAGTAACCCGGGAAATTAAGCTTTCAAAACAAGAAGACGATCAGTACAGCCTGTTATCAAAGCCTGTCGAAGAATTAAATCAGCTAACTGATTCAACAAACTCTGTTGAACAAGTAGAAGTAAACGGAGAGAAAAAGTTAAAGGTAAAAGGTGAAGCTTATCAGCTTGATACAGATATTTCATGGTCAGATGCAGAAAATGTAGGCTTACGACTTCGAGAGTCCGCAGATCAAAAGCGGCACATTGATGTGGGCATTTTTGCAAAAGATAACGTCTCATATGTGAACAGAAGCTATAGCAATCAGCCTGATCAAAGCAAAAAGTATGTGGAAAGCCGTGATTACTTTGATGCAGGCAAGAAAAATGTTCATTTGAAGATATTGGTAGATAAATCAAGCATTGAAGTCTTTGTTGATGATGGAAAAACCGTGCATTCTAGCGAGGTGTTTCCGCGTCACAACGACCAAGGAATTACGCTTTTCTCTCAAGGAGGAACGTCTCTCTTTAAAAATATAGAAATCAAACATCTTCGCCCTCTTCAGTAATTTCCCTAATTTTAAAAAGAAGGAGCAGAATATCGCCTTATTGTGGTTTAGGACTAGATAGAAAGGGTACATGTCTACTAACAGCAAATGAAAGGGTGTTTATTCAAATGGAAGAGAAAATGAGACAACTAATAGAGGGACTTAATACCGATTTAGCGGGTGAATATTCGGCGGTTATTCAGTACACTTACTATGCGTCTACAGTAACCGGCCTAGAATATCAAATTTTAAAACCTTTCTTTGAAGGAGAAATTCCTGATGAGCAAGGACATGCTCTTTATTTATCAGAAAAAATCAAAAACCTTGGCGGTGAGCCAACAACAAAGCCAGCTGAGGTGAAGCACGTCTCAAACGTAACGGAAATGCTTAAAGAAGCGAGCAAGGCTGAAAAAGAAACTATCCAGCGCTACGAAGAGCGTAAAAAACAAGCGGAAGAGTTAGGGTTAACAGAGCTTGTTGTAAAGCTTGAAGATATGATTGCAGATGAAACAAATCATATGGAAGAAATGGAACGTTTATTAAAAGATCCCCGCTTAAGTTGATCATACAAAATATATAAAAGCATCCCATACCAGGTGTTACGGGGTGCTTTTTTGCAATTTAAAAAGGAAATAAAACATCATGTACGCATGTTTCTATCAATGAGAGGAAAGTCATATTTTTGAAATTATCTATCGCTTTGGAAAAATTTATAGTAAAATAATTATTTGGCTGCATATGGCAGCAACTATATGCGGGGCATCACATACATATAAAGGCTAAAAGGGTATCCGTATATTGAAACCGCTTTTATCTTCTATAAGAAAAACCATGGTATGCCCGCAGTTGCAAGGAGAGAGAAAGATGAGGAAACGAATCATGACAGCGCTGCTGCTTGTCACTGTTTTAGCTGCAATGGAAGGAACCATTGTCAGTACGGCTGTTCCAAGAATTACAAGTGATTTGTCGGGCATTGAGCTAGTTAGCTGGGTATATGCCATTTATATGCTGACAACTGCTGTATCTACACCTATATACGGAAAGTTAGCGGATCTATTCGGCCGCAAAAAAGTTATGCTTGTTGGAATCATTATTTTCTTAATCGGATCGATACTTTGCGGACTTAGCTTTTCGATGCAGCAATTAATTGTCTATAGAGCGATCCAAGGGCTGGGCGCCGGGGTCGTTATGCCGCTTACAATGATTATTATTGGCGACTTGTATGAAGAAGCAAAAGAAAGAGCCAAAGCGCAAGGGTGGATTAGCGCAGTTTGGGGAGTTGCGGGAGTTCTCGGGCCTCTTCTTGGAGGATTCTTAGTGGATACGCTGTCTTGGCGCTATATTTTCTTTTTAAATATACCGTTTGGACTAATGGCTTTTTTTGTTCTTTTAGTAAACTATAAAGAAGAAGTGGTAAAAGAAAAACGCTATATCGATTATATTGGAGCGGTGACGTTTTCAGTGGGAACAATTGCGTTTTTATACGCGCTTTTAACCGGAAGTCAGCATCAAAACTGGGGAGATCCGACCATTATAGGGTTATTTGTTCTAGCTGTTCTAACATTCATTGGCTTTATTTATATAGAAAAGAAATCTCCCGAACCTCTTATCCCGCTTGAACTGTTTTCCATTCGAAGTGTATCTGTTATAAACTTATTAACACTTCTTGTGGGATCAGTAGTTATTAGTATTACGGTCTACCTTCCAATTTGGAGTCAAGGAGTGCTGGGGAAAAGTGCAACCGCTGCTGGTTTTGTATTAATGCCTATGCCAGTATGCTGGACGATTGGTTCACTGCTTTCAGGGAATTTAGTAGGGCGTCTTAAAACGCACTCCATCCTTACGCTGGGCACGGCAATTGTAAGTACGGCTTGTTTTATGCTGTTTTTAGTTTCCACTCACTCACCCGTATTTTTAATTTATGTAGCCGTTGGGGTCCTTGGGTTAGGAATGGGTATTATTACGCCTATTTTTATGCTAGTTATTCAATCATCGGTCCCGGCTAGCAAAAGAGGAGTAGCGGTGGCTCTTAATACGTTTACAAATACATTTAGTCAAACGCTAGGTTCTGCGGTGTTTGGTACAATCTTTAATTTAGTGACACTTTCACAAGCAAAGAAATTAGGGCAAGAGAATTTAAATGCTTCGTTTGAGACAGGCGGAGTACCAGCAGAAGAACTGTCAAAGCTGCATGAAATTCTTGCATCAGGTGTGCACATTATTTACAGTGGAACGTTTTTAGCTGCATTACTAAGCTTTGCTGTTTCATGCTTATTAGTAAAAAACGAACATAAAAAAATAAAGACTATATCTATGCAAAAGTAACGAAAGAGGCTGTTGCAAAACCAGTTTAGTTGAAGGATAATCCGAACGAGTTTGATTATGAATCAAACTCGTTCGGATTTTTTATAGGTATGGTGAATGTAGCTTTCACATATTTAGCTATTGAGTGGATTGATTTCGTTATATATCAGTCTCTTCCTTAGAAGAATTATCAAAGAAAGAAAATAAAAAAGATATTGTCTGATAACGTTCCCGTAAACTCATTCATAATAAGAAGGATTCTTATCAATGCAGAAAATTTTTTATTTTTTGTTTTTTTAGTATGGACATTTACCTAGTTGTTTATTATTATGAATTCTATAAGCATTGAATTTTAAGCGCTTTCAAAAGAAACATTTGTCTTTCTCAGGAATACACTTGATTTTTAACTCATATACTGTAAGTGCTTAGATTAATCTTTTAATGGGGAAAAGAGAAATTTATAAGACGTGTTGAACAACAATGAGGGGGTATGGAAGATGACAAGCAGACGTTTAAAAGAATTCTTGAATAATAATTTAGAAGATTTAAAAGATAAAGGATTATACAATGTCATTAATCCGGTAGAGGGGCCAAACGGACCTGTGATTCAAATTGAGGGAAAGCAATTAATTAATTTATCATCCAACAATTATTTGGGTCTTGCTACAGACGAGAGGCTTATTAACGCGTGCAACGAAGCCACTGAAAAATACGGAGTGGGGGCTGGAGCTGTCCGAACGATTAATGGAACTCTAAATATTCATATTAAGCTGGAGGAAAAGCTAGCCGAGTTTAAGCATACAGAAGCAGCTATAGCTTATCAGTCTGGCTTTAACTGTAATATGGCAGCCATCTCCGCGGTTATGGATAAACATGATGCGATTTTATCAGATGAGCTGAATCACGCTTCAATTATTGACGGATGCCGGCTATCAAAAGCAAAAATTATTCCTTTTAAGCATTCAGATATGGAAGATCTTCGTGCAAAAGCGGGCGAAGCACAAAAATCCGGTTTATATAATAAAATAATGGTAATTACCGATGGTGTATTCTCAATGGATGGAGACATTGCTAAGCTTCCGGAAATTGTAGAAATCGCAGAGGAATTTGACTTAATCACATACGTAGATGATGCTCACGGGTCGGGCGTATTAGGGAACGGCATGGGCACAGTCAAACATTTTGGCTTATCTGAAAAAGTAGACTTCCAGATTGGAACATTATCAAAAGCGATTGGAGCTGTAGGTGGGTACGTAGCCGGAAAAAAAGACTTAATCGACTGGTTAAAAGTAAGAAGCCGTCCGTTTTTGTTTTCGACTGCTATTACACCAGGCACGGCTGCTGCCTGTATAAAAGCAATTGAAATCCTAAGCACAAGTACAGAGCTGCAGCAGCAAATGTGGGAAAACAGTCGGTATTTAAAGCAAGGACTAAAAGAACTAGGCTTTAACATTGGAGAAAGTGAAACACCTATCACTCCGTGCATCATAGGAGATGAAAACCAAACGCAGATTTTTAGTGAGAGATTAATAGAAGAAGGGGTATACGCTAAATCAATTGTTTTCCCAACCGTTCCAAGAGGGACAGGACGCGTTCGCAATATGCCGACGGCTGTTCATACGAAAGAAATGTTAGATGAAGCACTTCGTATCTACAAACAAGTAGGCAAGGAAATGAAATTAATCTAAACGTTTAATCTAGGCAGTACACGAGGAGGATATTGACATGAAAAAAGTATTAATAACGGGTTCTTTAGGGCAAATCGGTTCTGAGTTAACGACGAAAATGAGAGAGATATATGGTTCAGAAAATATTATTGCCACCGATATTCGCAAAACGACGAGCGATGTCGTGACTTCAGGTCCATTCGAGATTTTAGATGTAACGGATCAGACTGCGTTATTTACGATCGCTAAAAAGCATAAAGTTGATACGATTATTCACTTGGCTGCGCTGTTATCAGCGACAGCCGAGCAAAAACCGCTTCTAGCTTGGAATCTAAATATGGGCGGATTAGTAAACGCGCTCGAAGTAGCACGCGAGCTGCAGTGTCAATTTTTCACTCCAAGTTCAATTGGTGCATTTGGTCCAACGACTCCAAAAGACTGGACGCCGCAGGATACAATTCAACGTCCTACCACGATGTATGGTGTTAATAAAGTAGCGGGTGAATTACTTTGCGATTACTACCACCATAAATTCGGAGTAGATACACGAGGGCTGCGTTTTCCAGGCTTAATTTCATACGTAACGCCTCCAGGTGGAGGAACAACGGACTACGCTGTTGAAATTTATTATGAAGCCGTTAAGCATAAGCGATATACGTCCTATATTGACAAAGGAACATATATGGATATGATGTATATGCCTGATGCATTAAATGCTGTTATCCAACTAATGGAAGCAGATGGTTCTAAGCTTAAGCACCGAAATTCATTTAACGTTTCTGCCATGAGTTTTGATCCAGAACAAATGGCGACTGAAATCAGAAAAACGATTCCGGAATTTGTTCTGAATTACCAAGTAGATCCTGTTCGACAAGCAATTGCTGAAAGCTGGCCTAACCATATAGATTCCAGCTGTGCGATAGAAGAGTGGGGATTTAAAACAGAATATAACCTAGAAAAAATGACGAGAGAGATGCTGGGAAAGTTAAAAGTTGAATCACAGCTTGTCTTAACGTAAGTAGAGAAAAATGATTTCTTCTTTGAAAATAAAGTAAGCGCTTACTAAAAGGTGGGTTCCTTGTTTATGCAAGTTCTACTTCGTAACAGTGTTGGACAATACACATAGATCTCCTAATCCTTTAAGTGAGCGCTCGTTCGTTGAATAATCAGCACCTTTTTAGGTACCGTCTGTTAAAATAATAAGGGGATAGAAGGGAGGGAATGACAGTTGAGCAATAAATTTCAACAAGTTAATGATTTTTCAATGGGAAGATTAACATCTTTACTCGTTCTTTTACATAATACGGAACTAGCTGAAGGTATTGAAAAGGAAATTAATGAGAGAGGATACAGCTACACAGTAGGAAAAGTCGGAGCGATGGAGCTGTCTAAAGTCGTGGCGGCAATTGAAACGAGCGCCAAGACAAACAAAATTATTAATGCCCAGTCGTACCGGGAAGTTCACGCTCTTTATCATGCTATACTTGAAGCCATTCAAGGAGTTAGTCGAGGAACGCTGCAGCTGGGTGATATTTTACGGACGGTAGGACTCACATTTTCAATCGTGCGCGGAAAAATTGAGTTTTCAGGATCAAGCGACGAATGGATTAGCGTTTGTGTGTATGGAACGATAGGTGCGCCTAAAAAAGGCTTTGAACATGATACATTAGGCTTTGGTTTTAACCATATTTGAAAAAATAATGAACGAAATAGTGTGTATGTAAAAAGTGAAAGATGTACATAGCTGCTTTAAAGAAGATATTTTTCTTATTGAAAGGTTCTGTGCGGCGTGTTAACATAATAATTAATATAATAACTGCCTTTAAGACGGTCCAGAGAGGCCGAAAAGGACGGATCACTCATTTACTGCTTCTATGCCTATCTGTGCCCTTTTGCCCTCTGCGACAAAAGGGCTTTTATGTGTTACTTACCTCTTTTAAACGAAGTCCAGAGAGGCTTCAAAAGAGAATGGAGATATGTTATTTATCCATTCCTTCAAAAAAGAAAGAGCGTTGATACGGAAAGAATACACTGGAGGGTGGGACAACATGAATTATCGTAACAAGACAGTTGTAGCATCAGTAGCAGGTTTGACGTTAGAAGGGATGGACATTATGTTTATCTCGTTTGCTATGTCAATGATTATTGCTGAATTTCACATTGATTTAGCAACAGGTGGACTTATTTCTTCTATTACGAATATAGGAATGCTGATAGGTGGAGTCATCTTCGGAATTTTAGCAGATAAATTTGGAAGAGTGCGGGTTTTTACCTACACGGTTCTTCTATTTGCAGTCGGAACGGCATTAACAGGTTTTGCAGCAAATGTTGAACAAGTGTATGCTTCGCGATTTATTGCCGGAATTGGGGCTGGAGGAGAGTACGGGATCGGTATGGCTCTTGTAGCAGAAGCGTGGCCGAAACATAAGCAAGGACGAGCTTCATCCTATGTTAGTATTGGCGCACAATTTGGAGTGATCCTTGCGGCGCTTTTAAGTTCTCTGATCCTGCCGATTTTCGGATGGAGAGCGCTGTTTTTTGTGGGAATCATCCCCGTCATTTTTGCTTTTATCGTACGAAAAAATTTAAACGAATCTCCTGAGTGGCTACAAGCTCAAAAAGAGAAAACAGCGGTTGTTAAAAATAATGGTAAGCTTCGTCAATTATTCGCTACGCCTAGGACGGCGATGACGACTATTTCGCTGGCAGTGATGGCTACAGTCCAAATTGCAGGCTATAACGGACTTATGATATGGCTTCCATCTATGCTTCAGCAATCACAAGGCCTCTCTGTTTCAAGTTCAGCTCTTTGGACAATCAGTACAGCCGTTGGAATGATTATAGGCATGCTAACATTTGGTCAATTTATGGACCGTTTTGGATCGAAACGTACTTTTGGAATCTTTCTTCTTGCTTCAGCTTGTGCGGTATTTTTATACTCGTATGCCGAAGGAGGTGCAGGGCTGCTTATAGGAGGAGCTGTGGTCGGATTTTTCTCAAACGGAATGTTCGCGGGATACGGAGCATTGATCAGCAGCCACTATTCAGTAGAAGTGCGCAGCACTGCAACGAACACCATTTTTAACTTTGGGCGAGCGCTCGGAGGGTTATCCCCCATTCTTGTCGGCTATCTTTTGCAAAGCTATGATATGACAGTAGCGATGACGTACTTAGCGGGGCTGTACTGTATTTCGTTTATTTTTATGGTAAGTCTTAAAAGAACGGGAGAAAAGAAAGTGAAACAAATGAACGCTCAATCTGCTCTTTAAAATAAAAGATAGATTCTATGCTTTTCTGGAAAAAACCGCGCTTATTCAAAAGGGCGGTTTTTTTGAGTGTATAAAAAATAAATTCAGATATACGGTTGTTTTTTCGCAGATGCTTTATTAACAAAGACACATTATCTATAAAAATATTTATGGATAAGTAGATATTTTCTAATTTGTATTATAGTAATTCCTCTCTTACAATAGGGTGTGTAAGGCAGAAACAGAAAATACTATCTTTATTTACAGGAGGACGTTACTATGTCTAAACATATATTAATGGTCGTAACAACGGCTGACAAAATGAAAGAAAATCATCCAACAGGCCTTTGGCTTTCAGAATTTGGTGAAGCGTACGTAGAGTTCGAAAAAGCTGGATTTACGATTACTGTAGCAAGTCCTGTAGGAGGAAAAGCGCCGGTGGATGCTCGCAGCCTTGAAGGGGAGACTTCTCAAGAAATCTTAAATACAGCTAAGCATCTAGAGAATACTCAAAAACTTGATACCATTACAGACAGTGCTAAATTCGATGCTGTTTTCTTACCAGGCGGTCACGGCACAATGTTTGATCTGCCAGATAATCAAACGCTCCACGCTTTAATTCGTGAACTATACGAAGGAGACAAAGTAGTAGCCGCTGTATGCCACGGACCCGCAGGCTTAGTAGGTGTTACATTATCAGATGAAAAGCCGTTGGTCGAAGGAAAAGATGTCGCTGCGTTTACAGATGATGAAGAACGTGAAACAACATTGGACCGCTTCATGCCGTTTCTTTTGGAAACACGTCTGCGTGAACTTGGGGCAAATGTAGTAACTGCTCCAAACTGGGCAGATAATGTACAAGCAGATGGCAACCTAATAACAGGTCAAAATCCTCAGTCAACAATCAGTGTAGCTAAAGCAGTCGTGAAACACTTATTGAAATAAGATGTAAAAAAGCCTGTAGGCTTATAGCCTACAGGCTTTTTTATGAACAGTATCAAGAAAGACCGATGTGGATAACATGTATGTTGTGCCGTCTTGAACTAGAGAAATCAATCATCATACAAAAAATATGATGGTCAGTGTAATAAATTCAAAAAGAGGGAAGCTTTTTATGGAGAATATTTTTAAAGAAATGAGGAAAAACGATGTCAGAAATTATTATTAACGCCATTTTGCAAGCCAAGCCAGGAAAAGAAGAAGAGCTTCGATCAGAGTTAGTAAAAGTTATTAAACCATCAAGAGAAGAAAAAGGATGTATTCAATACACTCTCCACCAGGATACAGACAAAGCAGGCACATTTGTTTTTTATGAGAAATGGAAAAGCCAAGAAGATGTTGAAGCTCACATTGAAACACCTCACTATCAACAATACAGACAGCAAACAGAACCGTTAATTGAAAGCAGAGCGGTACATCGTTTACAAGAAGTACGTTAATACAAAAAGAAGGGGAACAAAAGTGTTTTAGTTGAAGGAAGATCCGAACGAGGAACCGAGATTCTTGATGGAGAATCAAACTCGTTCGGATTTTTTTGTGGTTATGGTGAACGTAGGTTTCATTTAGTGAGATCACGCAGAAGCGTAAGCGATGAGGAAAAATAATGTCAGCTGCGAAACGCCGATTGGAAAAGAGGTAAGGCAGTGAAGGAAACAAAAAATAATAGAAGCGGTGTTTGAGAAGCAGACAGGCGGGTAGATAAAAACTAGATGACATAGTTCAACAATTAACAAACTAAAAGGAGAGATCAAATCAATGCGTACAAATTTAAAACACTTTATTAACGGCGAATGGATTGAATCAACAGGAAACGAAACGTCAGATGTGATCAATCCTGCTACTGAAAAATCAATTGGTAAAATTAGCTTAGGTACAAAAGAAGATCTAGATAAAGCCGTGGCAGCAGCTAAAGCAGCTCTTCCCACATTTTCAAGAACAACAAAAGAAGAGCGAATTAAAATGCTTCGCAATATTGCAAAAGGATATGAAAAGCGTAAACAGGAGCTTATTGAAGTTATGACTGAAGAGCTTGGCGCTCCTTTAAAGATTTCAGAAGAAGTTCACTATGAAATGGGACTTAGCCACTTTAAAGAAGCAGCTAATGCACTTGAAGATTACACATTTGAAAAAGATCATGGAAGCTACAAGGTCGTGAAAGAGTCTATTGGAGTAAGCGGACTTATTACACCATGGAACTTCCCAACAAATCAGACCTCTACTAAAATTGCAGGAGCTATCGCAGCAGGAAGTCCAATGGTATTAAAACCATCAGAACTTACACCGTATGCAGCGATGATATTAGCAGAGATCATTGATGAAGCTGGTGTACCAAAAGGTGCCTTTAACCTTGTAAACGGAACAGGAAGCACAATCGGTGACGGTATTAGTTCTCACCCGGACATTGATTTTGTATCATTTACAGGATCAGGTGCTGTAGGCGAGAAAATTATGCAAAACGCGGCTAAAACAATCAAAAAAGTAGCGCTTGAGCTAGGCGGGAAATCGCCGCTAGTTGTATTAGAGGATGCAGATGTAGAAGAAGCGGCTAAAATAGCAGTTTCACACATTGCAATGAATACAGGGCAAGTATGTACGGCAGCAACGCGCATTATCATTCCTGCCTCTATGAAAGAAAAATTTGAAGAAGCAGTGAAGAAGGTTCTACCATCATTCCCAGTTGGTGACCCATTAAATAAAGACAACGTAACTGGACCGCTCGTAGCAGAAAAACAGTGGGATCGCGTACAGGATTATATTAAAAAAGGAATGGACGAAGGTGCAACACTTCTTACTGGCGGAACGGGTAAACCAGACGGCTTAGAGACAGGATACTTTGTTAAACCGACAGTCTTTACCGACGTTTCAAATGATATGGTTATTGCACAAGAAGAAATCTTTGGACCTGTAACAACTATTATTACGTATGAGGATTTAGAGCAAGCTCTTGAAATTGCGAATGATACAATTTATGGACTTGCAGGCTATGCGGTCGGAAAAGACCAAGAAACACTTGACTATGTTGCTAAAAATATTAGAGCTGGTCAAATTATCGTCAACGATGCCGAGCAAGACAGAGCTGCACCATTCGGTGGATTTAAGCAATCTGGTATTGGACGCGAGTGGGGAGCATTTGGTATTGAAGAATATCTAGAGCCAAAAGCAATCATGGGCGTTAAAGTTCCGGCAAAAGTATAATTGGTGTAAAAAAAGAAAGGAGTTTTTCTCCTTTCTTTTTTTATGGATACCTAAAATAGAGCCAGTTAAAAAAGAATAACCAAAGCAAAGGTGGATAGCATAAACGTGTATCACATATATGAAGTGACACGTTAAAGGAGGGAATTATAAATTGAATAGAGAGATGCACGGAAGTTCATCAACGGAAAGTTTCATTCCCATGAGCTCTATAGCCAGTGGAAAAGGAGTCGAAGTGGCACCGGATATCTACAGCTACACTACGCAGATTGTTAACATATGTTTTATAGGAAATCCAGACAAAGAAAATAGTTTTGTACTTGTGGATGCGGGAATGCCTAATTCGGCTTCTATGATTATCAAAGAGGCAGAAGAAAGGTTTGGAAAAGAAAAAACACCAAAAGCAATTATTCTGACACATGCACATTTTGATCATATTGGATCTATTATTGAACTAGTGGAGAAGTGGAACATACCGGTATATGCACATCCACTTGAACTTCCATATGTGACGGGTGAAAAAAATTATCCTACACCAGATGGCACAGTGGAAGGCGGACTCGTGGCAAAGCTTTCTCCGCTATTTCCAACGGAAGCCATTGATTTAGGCTCTCATGTGCAAGCTTTACCAGCCGACGGCTCTGTACCTCATATGCCGGAATGGGAATGGATTCACACCCCGGGCCATTCTCCAGGACATATTTCTCTTTTTAGAAAGCAGGATCTTGCACTTATCGCAGGAGATGCTTTTGTTACCACTAAGCAAGAATATTTACTGGATGTACTAGAGCAAGAATTGGAGATTAGCGGTCCTCCTCGTTATTTAACTACGGACTGGGCATCTGCCAAAAGATCAGTTGAAGTGCTTCAGTCACTTCATCCGTCTGTGGCGGTGACCGGACATGGAAAACCGGTTTCCGGAGAATGGCTTTCAACTAATTTATTGAAGCTTGTTAAAAACTTTGATAAAATTGCCCGTCCGGATTACGGAAAGTATGTATAAGAATAAAGAAATAACTCTAATCTTTACCCAGGTCTTAAAAGTTGCAGATGAAGATCAAAAGCTCTACGAACTCACTGAGTTCGTAGAGCTTTTTTAGTTTTTTCTTATAAAAGTAAGAAAGAGCTATTTTTAACTTTCATTAAAAATTTTGCTGAATAGCCTGCTGGGCTTCGCGTAAATGTCTTAAATGCTCTTCTATTCGTCTTAATTCTTTATCGTCAGACGTTGCTTCTTTTTGTTCATTAATTTGCTGCTGAACGATGTTCAAATGCATTTGAGCATTTTGAAAATTAGCTCCATTCAAATTCATCTGTCCTTGATAAACAGCTTGTTCAGCTAATTGTAGTGCTTCTTTAATATGAGTGTATGAATTCATGCCTCTCATCCTTCTGTATAGTATTTACAGTTAACATGCGCTGGTTTTTCGCAGGTATACAAACGGATTTAGAAAAAAATAAAAATTACGTAGTACAAGCTAAGCAGGCTGCATACATTTATCATAGTTCAATTTATAAAACCTCAGAAGCAGGGAGGGATGCATGTGGGAGCTTTTTTCAGCTATATGTTATTAGGGCTATCGTTAGCCGCACCAATCGGTCCTATCAACGCCGCTCAGCTTGATAAAGGAATCAAAAATGGCTTTTTACATGCTTGGTTCTTAGGGATAGGAGCAACATCGGTTGACGCTCTTTATATGCTTGTAGTTTATTTTGGGTCCGTTCATTTTTTAAGCAGCGATTTTATGAAAACGTTTCTTTTTTCGTTTGGATGCTTCGTATTAATTTATACCGGTATTGAAGGGTTAATGAGCGCAGGGAAAATTACACAGCATCGGAACGCAAAAGGAGATTCGGTCGTAAAGTGTTTTTTTTCAGGTTTTTTAATTTCATTAACAAACCCGCTTACTATTCTTTTTTGGCTCGGTATTTATGGCTCTGTTTTAGCCAAAACAGCTAATACATACGAAACAGAACAGCTTATTTTATACAGCTGTGCTATTTTTACAGGGATTTTATGCTGGGATATTGCTATGGCAGCTTTAGCAAGCACTTTTCGCAGGTATTTAGCAGCGACGTTTTTGACTGCAGTTTCCGTTATATCCGGCCTTTCTCTAATAGGATTTGGTATATATTTCGGCTGGCAAGCCGTACAGCAATTCATTATTTAAAAGGAGAGAAAGCAGAATTGAATTTAAAGCGTTTTCTATCTGCTGAAAAATAGTAGAAAGCTGCCTCTTTTTGCGCATAAATTTTTCAAACTATCACACACTACATCGAGGTGTAAGGAGTGATAGTATGAAAAAGAAAATAGGCTGCGGAAGTCAGGTTGAAGGGAAATTAAAATGGTGGCAGCTGTCTTTAATCGGAGTAGGGTGCATCATCGGTACAGGCTATTTTTTAGGATCAAGTATTGCAATAAAAGCCACGGGTCCCTCTGTATTAATTGCTTTTTTACTAGCAGCAGTATGTACATTTATTGTATTTGACGCTCTTGCTAAAATGAGTGCTCAAGATCCTCAAAAAGGTTCGTTTCGCTCTTATGCTAAAAAGGCTTATGGAAGATGGGCAGGCTTTAGCAGCGGATGGGTATACTGGAGTTCAGAGATGTTGATCATGGGGAGTCAGCTCACTGCTTTATCTCTTTTTACACGTTTTTGGTTTGATGGTATTCCACTGTGGGTCTTTGCCTCTATTTACGCTGTTTTAGGCATTGCTGTTGTATTAATAGGAACAAAAGGCTTTGAACGAATGGAAAATGTATTTGCTGTCACAAAAGTGGCTGCCATTTTAATGTTTATTGTATTAGCTAGTCTCGCTTTATTTGGATTTTTAGACGAAGGTGCCAAACAAGGGATGCCGCGAACGATAAGTGAAGTATTTCCCCACGGGTTTTTAGGTTTATGGGGCGCTTTGCTTTATGCCTTTTATGCTTTCGGCGGAATCGAAGTCATGGGGATCATGACGGTTCGTTTGGAAAAAAAAGAAGACGCACCGAAAGCAGGTAGAAGTATGCTTATTCTCCTTGGAATTATTTATATCGCTTCACTGAGTTTAGCTATTTTAATTGTGCCATTTCATGATTTTCATGGAAATCAAAGTCCATTTATAACGGCTTTAGAAACATACCATCTTCCATTTTTTCCTCATGTTTTTAATGGAGCAATGATTATCGCTGGATTTTCAACAATGTCGGCTTCTTTCTTTTCTGTAACAACGATGATTGTCACTCTTTCAGAAGATGGAGATGCTCCTGCATTGTTTTCAAAGCAAAAAAAGAAAAAGCTGCAATTTCCTATACCGGCTTTACTTTTAACAACAGCGGGATTAGTTGTTTCTATTGTTCTTTCCTTGCTATTGCCCGGGAAAATTTATGAGTATATTACAACAGCAGCTGGACTGATGCTGATTTATAACTGGTTCTTTATTTTAATTTCTTTTCATCGCTTAATCAAACAAACAGTTTGGGATAAAGTAAAACAAGCTGTTGGCCTCTTATTAATACTGCTAGCGGTAAGCGGTACGCTGTTAGAATCTGCAAGCAGGCCAGGTTTCTTTGCAAGCTTAGGCTTTTTAATTGTTATAAGTCTTGTTATTTTGAAATTGCGCCATAAGTGGAAAGAAGAAGAAGCCGCTAGCTAACATATATTTAATCTTTATGAGGGACACTATGCACGTTGTACAATTACAAAAATAAAAGGTGGTTATGATCATGCCAAAAAACAAGCAGACTCCTTCTTCACAAGTAGATCAAAAACAAGTAGTAGATGACAAAGCAAAAGCGCTACGAGAAAATAATTATGAAGATGGTCATATTCGCAAGATAACTCAAAGCGGGGCAGACGGCCAATAACAAAAAAAGACGCGTTCGCGTCTTTTTTTGTTGAAGTGTATCCTTACCAACGATGAGCTTTTGCATTACTTCGCAGGATGATGTTCGTTTGAGACATCTCTGTATGTCCATTTACTTGGGACTTTGAACGCTTCGGTCTCGTCCAGTTGTGGCGGAATAGTTCTGAATGCTGATCTACATGATTTTTATCATTCATCATAATCACCTCAAGGATAGGATACTTTCACAAGATATTTGCGGTGAAATATCTCTCTTATAGAATGGGGTAAAAAAGAAGAAATACACCTAACACTTTTAACCATACATATAAAAGCAGTGCCTATTCATAAACTACAGAAGGCCACTTCTAACTTTAGGTTAAGCTTCGGATTTATAAAGCAAAAACTGCCTTAGTGGGGACTAAGGCAGTTTTTTAGTGGAGTAATCAAACTTCAATAATGACAGGAAGGATCATAGGTCTTCTTTTGGTTTGGTTATATAAAAATTGGCCAAGCGTTGTCTTGATTTCTTTTTTCATAATGCTCCATTGGTGAACATGAGCTTTTTGTAATTGGTTTACAATTTTAGTCACTTGTCGGTTAACATCTTTTAATAACTGCTCTGAGTCTCTTGTATAAACAAATCCTCGTGAAATGGTATCTGGACCAGACACAATTTTCCCTTCCGCCTTATTCAGAGTAATAACAATAACCAGCATACCATCTTCTGAAAGCTGTTTGCGGTCACGTAAAACCGCGTTTCCAACATCCCCAATGCCAAACCCATCTACATATACATTGCCTGCAGGGATTTTTCTTGTTTGAACAGCTGTTCCGCCCTTGATATCAACAATATCACCGTTATTTATAATGAAAATGTTCTCTTTTTCCACCCCGACGGATTCTGCTAATAAGCTGTGGTGATGAAGCATTCGAAACTCGCCGTGAATGGGAATAAAATACTTTGGCTTCATCAATGTAGCCATTAATTTTAGCTCTTCTTGATAGCCATGTCCTGATACGTGCATACCTGTTGCGCTTCCTGAACCGTAAATCACATGAGCCCCGAGTGTGAAAAGACTGTCGACAATACGAGAGATATTACGTTCATTGCCAGGAATAGGCCCTGCTGATAAAATAACCGTGTCTTCAGGAAGAATTTCTACTTGTCGGTGATTTCCACTGGCTAATCTAGATAGAGCGGCCATCGGCTCGCCTTGGCTTCCAGTGCAGAGAATAGCGACTTGTTCAGGCGCAAGTGAATGTACTTCATAAGGTTCAATTAGCATCCCTTCAGGAATAGTTAAATACCCTTTCTCTAACGCAACTGATACAACGTTAACCATGCTTCTTCCAAGAAGCGCAAGCTTTCTATTCGTTTTAATCGCTGCATCTACAATTTGCTGTACGCGGTTAACGTTGGAGGCGAAAGTAGAAATAATCACTTTTCGCTTTGCTTTACGAAAAGCTTCTTCTACATGTTTGCCAACTAGCTTTTCTGAAGGCGTAAATCCAGGGCGTTCAGCATTTGTGCTTTCGGATATTAAAGCCAGTACACCTTCACTGCCGATTTTCGCCATTTTATGAAGATCTGGATATTGGTTGTTAACAGGAGTTAAATCAAACTTAAAATCTCCCGTATGCACAACAGCTCCTTCAGGGGTATGAAAGACAATGCCGAGACAATCTGGAATGCTGTGATTCGTTTTAAAAAACGAAAGCGGAATATTGCCTAATATAATTTCGGACTCTT
Organism: Priestia sp. 10L35; assembly: GCF_056395685.1. NCBI lineage: Bacteria > Bacillati > Bacillota > Bacilli > Caryophanales > Bacillaceae > Priestia > Priestia sp. 10L35. The sequence goes on from NZ_JBFTKA010000007.1 coordinate 48,518, forward strand.
CGTTGATTTCAATAAGCTCCGTCTCAGCAGATAATTGATGCTCTTGAAGTTTAATATCAATTAATCCAAGGGTAAGGCTTGTTGCATAAATAGGGAGATTTAACTGTTTTAAAAGATAAGGAATACCTCCAATATGGTCTTCATGACCATGAGTCACAACCAGTGCGCGAACTTTTTCTCGATTCTCTTGTAAGTATGTAATATCAGGTATGATCAAATCAATTCCTAATAAACTTTCATCAGGAAATTTAGACCCGCAGTCAATCACAATGATGTCATCGTCATATTGAACGGCATACATATTTTTTCCTATTTCATTAATGCCGCCTAAAGCAAAAATGGATAGTGTATTGCTATTTGTACTCACGCTTATTTCCTCCTATATTTTCAAAATGAATATGCAGAATTTCTACTCTTAGTATGAACATTTATTTCTGGTGCATTCTGTTAAATATGGAGATTTTATTTTTATTTAAATAGGAGGAATACAAGCAAAAAGAAAAGAAGGTCATTTTCCTAATACTACCTCTTATTTTCTTTTTATAACTCCATAAAATATAGACGTTACACGTGGAGGTGGATGGAGTGAGTAAACAAAATAAAAGCAAAAACCAAGGATTCAGCAGCAGTGAAGCTGCTGTCGATAATGTGAATAAAAGTATTTTATCAAACGATATTCATACAGATGAGCTTCAAAAAGCAAAAGTAAGCCGTCCTAGCAAATAAAAGAATGACAACCAAAAGAGCAGCTTTGAGCTGCTCTTGATAAAATAGAGATAGGGAAGTGAAAAAACGTGTCAGAAAACAAAAGTTCTCAATATAAAGAAGAAAATATGTCAACTCCTAGTCGTCCTCTTGAATATAAAGAACGCGCGAACGAATCAAAAAGTACACGTCAAATGCTGCGCAGTATTCTTGAATATTCAAGTCGTTATCGTTAACAAATTTTACATATAATCATGGGCATATTTCAAAGGGCTCCTATCGACAAATATAAGGTATAAAGAACCTTTTTTGAAAAAATATATATTATTTACAATAAATTTAAAAAAATCATAAATGAACCTGCTATAATCCTCTTGAAAAGACAAGCATTGCAAAAATTTGAGAGGAGCATTTTATATGCGAAAAAAATATAATCGCGTAGGTTATGCCGTTTTAACAATGTGTACAGCTTTATCTATCTCACTGCCTTTTACCACTCATTCAGCATCAGCAGAAAGCGCTGCTGACCCTGCACCAGAAATTAAAGCCTCTGTCGTAAATGAAAATAACGGTAAAAAAATCTTGTTTGATAATACGCATGGTCAAACTGCGGGTACAGCAGATTGGGTTATTGACGGAGGTTTTTCTGATTTTGGGAAAGGACTGGCAGGTAGTGGGTTTGATGTAAAAGAGCTGCGAAAATCTACGCCGATTACATACAGTGACCTCAGTGGCTATAGCGTGTTTGTTGTGCCAGAAGCGAATATTCCGTATAAATCTTCTGAACAAGCCGCCCTTTTACAATATGTTCAGAACGGGGGAAGCGTCTTTTTTATTGCTGATCATTACAATGCAGACCGAAACAAAAACCGGTGGGACTCTTCAGAAGTTTTTAACGGATACCGTCGCGGAGCATGGACAAACCCCGCAAAAGGCATGACAACGGAAGAAACAACCTCCGATGCAATGCAAAACGTAACAAGCTCTGATTGGTTAGCGAGTAACTTTGGTGTTCGCTTTCGCTATAATGCCATTGGTGATGTGACAGCCAATGATATTGTAGCTCCTTCTCAGGCATTCGGTATTACGCTAGGTGTTTCCACCGTTGCTATGCATGCAGGTTCTACGGTTGCTATTACGGACCCAAACAAAGCAAAAGGAATTGTGTATCTTCCTAAGACAACGACAAAATGGTCAAATGCTGTAGATCAAGGAGTGTACAATGGAGGAGGAAGAGCCGAAGGACCTTTTGCTGCTGTTTCAAAAGTAGGGACAGGTAAAGCTGCTTTTATTGGGGATTCTTCACCGGTTGAAGATGCTACACCAAAATATAAACGAGAAGATACAGGATCTTCTAAAACCACATATGACGGATTTAAGGAACAAGACGATTCTACACTGCTTGTAAATATGGTCAACTGGTTAGCGAAGCAAGAAAGCTATACCTCTTTGAATCAAGTCTCAGGACTTCAATTAGATCAGGCTACAGCATTACTTTCGTCGGAAACGCCAAGTCAGTCCACTGAGCCTCAGCCAGAGCCATGGTCAGCACCTACAGCAGGCTATAAATGGTACGATACGTCAACTTTTGCATCTGGTTCATATGGTTATAAAGGTGGAACCACACAGCCCCCAGCTGCTAGTGCTTACGTGTTGGAACATCAAGCCATTTTACCAACGAGCGGCATATTCCAAATACGCGTAAAGGTAAGCGGGCTTTCAGCTAACACTACGTACAGCACGTTTAATCTAGGTGCATATAACGGATCGGGAACTCAAATTGCTAAAGTTCAAAACGCAGATGGAAGCTGGCCGTCATCGTATGGATACAGCAGCAATTTTTCAATTACAACAGACGCATCTGGAAATGGAGAAAAGGTTTTGAATGTCCAATTAAATCCAAGCGCAGTGGGGAGTGCCAATCTTCGCTTACGCCAAAGCGGTACGAATGCATATACAGAAGCTGTGACGGTAGGGAACGTAGCGGTTGAACCATTGCCTTAATAAGGCGGAAGCAAGCACTTGTGCTTGCTTTTTTATTGTTGTATTCTCTATCTTTGAGCGTTAAAGAAGCGTCAGACGAGAGGCTTATCCATAAAGGAGAAATATGATATCTTAGAAGAAAGAATGAAGTAAAAGGAGTCAGCTAATATGTCTAAATATAAAGAATTAGAGACGGGTTATCTAATGGATAAGATTAAAGAATACAAAAACTTAATTTGGAGAGTAGGACCAGGAAGTGAAAGAACTATAGAAGCTGTTCAAGAGATTCAAGGAATGGAAAAAGAGTTAAAAGCACGCAATGCAGAATTTGAAGCTACGGATTGGAAAGCTTTTACTCGGGAAATAAAAGAAAACTACGATTTTACTTATTAAGAAGACACATTCATAATAATGTGATAAGGAAACACGTCTCCAAGTAGAAGGCTTTGTGCTTTCTACTTGGAAACGATAGAAATAGTATGAAGACAATTAAGAAAAATGATCTAATATCAGCGAAGCAAGTAATCCAAGTGCAGCAATTAATCCCGTAATAGAACCTCCTTCTTCATAGGCCTCTGGCATCATTGTAGAACCTACCATAGCAATGATACCACCGCCGGCAAAAGCAGCAATAGCAGCCATAAGTGTCTCAGATGCATGGTCTAAAAAAACAAAACCTGTCCATGAGCTAAAAGCTGAAATGAACAAAACAGCTGCCCATAGTAAAAAAATTTTCTTTTTAGAGAATCTGCTTTTTACTAGACCGGTCGTACTGGACAGTCCTTCAGGAATATTACTTATAAAAATAGCGATAACAAGAAGCCAGCTAACGGTTGCATTTTCAATTAAGCTAGCCCCAATCATAATGGACTCTGGGATGGCATCCATTACGGTTCCTATAAATATAGCAATTCCAGAACTACTCGCAGCCATTTGTTTGGTAGACCTCTTTCTTTTACTCGCTCCTTGACGTGAAATTAGATAGTCTAAAAAAGTAAAAACGACAGCCCCGGCAAGAAAACCAAGAGAAGTAGCTTTTAACCCGCCGTTATGAACCGAGTCTCCAAGCAGCTCATAGGTAGATGCTCCGATTAATACACCTGTCCCAAAAGCCATAATATAACCAATTATCTTTTTGCCGATAGGCAAAAAAACTGCTGCCAAAGCACCAAGAAGGACAGCTGATCCTGAAATTCCGCCCCACATCGCAGCTTGCCACATGAAAAATCCCTCCTCATCTCTATTTTCTATGGATACTTTCCCTAAGAAGAGAAAGAAGAAACGTAAAAGGAGAAGAAAGGAATTTTTTCGATTAAGTAGTGGTTTCATTTCGTTAGCCTTAAGAAATAGAGTGTTCCCGTACCCTGCGTCTATATTTATTTTGAATGTTCATAAAATTTAAATTATACTGAAATAAAAAACTATTTCACTCAAATGATTGATTTAATAAAGGTTAAAGGTTTAATTGAGTGTTTTTCTGAAAAAAACAATTGTATTTCTGAGGGAAATTTATTATTATAAAATAAGTAATTATACAGTCGGATAGCTAAAAATAGAAAAAGTAGTTTAGTTGTAAAGGTACTAGGTAAAAATGGAAGGTTTTAAAAACGATAGCTGTTCCATCAGACACAAAAAGTATCTTTCCTAACAGAGCTATAACAAGTTTAGGAGGAGGAAATGGAATGGCAGACAAAGAGCTAAAAAGAGGCCTAGAATCCCGTCACATTCAAATGATCGCGCTAGGCGGAACAATTGGCGTTGGATTATTTATGGGATCAGCAAGCACCATCCAATGGACAGGTCCATCGGTATTGCTTGCTTACGCAATCTGCGGAATGTTTATTTTCTTTATTATGCGTGCCATGGGCGAAATGCTGTACATGGAACCAAGCACAGGTTCATTCGCTACATTTGGCCACAAATATATTCATCCATTGGCAGGTTATATGGCTGCGTGGAGCAACTGGTTTCAATTTGTAATCGTAGGGATGTCTGAAATTATAGCGGTAGGAGCATATATGCATTATTGGTTCCCACATTTACCAGCTTGGGTGCCTGGTATTATCGCCATGTTGATTTTAGGCACAGCAAACTTAATTTCAGTAAAATCATTTGGAGAGTTTGAATTTTGGTTTGCGATGATTAAGATTGTAACAATTATTTTAATGATTATCGCAGGACTTGGGTTGATTTTCTTTGGATTTGGAAATGGCGGAGACGCAATTGGGATATCAAACCTTTGGGCACACGGCGGTTTCTTTGCAGGCGGATGGTCAGGCTTTTTCTTTGCGCTATCTCTTGTTATTGCAGCTTATCAAGGAGTCGAGCTAATTGGTATTACAGCTGGTGAAGCAAAGGATCCTAAAAAAACGTTAACAAGCGCAATTCAAAGCATCATCTGGCGAATTTTAATTTTTTATATTGGAGCAATTTTTGTCATCGTGACGGTATATCCGTGGAATGAGTTGGATTCCTTGGGAAGTCCGTTCGTATCTACATTTGCTAAAGTTGGCGTTACAGCAGCTGCAGGTATCATTAACTTTGTAGTTATTACAGCAGCGATGTCAGGCTGTAACAGCGGAATTTTTAGTGCAGGACGCATGCTTTATACGCTTGGTGTAAACGGTCAAGCACCTAAATTCTTCACAAAAATTTCTCGTAACGGTGTTCCGATTTACAGCACACTCGCTGTTATGATTGGGTTAGTAATTGGAGTTATTTTAAACTACATCGCTCCACCGAATGTATTTGTTTATGTATACAGCGCTAGCGTGCTTCCAGGAATGATTCCTTGGTTCATTATTCTTATCAGCCAAATTCGTTTCCGTAAAGCTAAAGGGGCTGAAATGGACAGTCATCCTTTCAAAATGCCTTTTGCGCCTGTAACAAACTATATAACTATTGCTTTTTTACTTATGGTGCTTGTAGGCATGTGGTTTAATGATGAAACGCGTATTTCACTTATTGTAGGGGTTATTTTCCTCGCTCTTGTTGTCATCAGTTTTTACGCATTCGGAATAAATAAGCGCATGATACCTGATACAGAGAACGGTCAACTAAAGAAATAACTATGCTTTTTCATAAATGAAAAGCAAAACAAAAAAACGGCTTTTCTCAGCCGTTTTTTTGTTTTGTTTAAATGAAAGATACAAGAAAAATGTTATTGTGCGCTGATAGTTTGGATAAACTATATTCGTTCATATAACGTAAAGGAGCGAATGTTATGAGAAGCCACAGATATATTATCAAAGATTCACTAAAAGCTGATGAAGTTGCTAGAGATTTGGAATTGCAGCTGGACATAAACCGAATGTCGGATGTCAGAATCCTTTCGGTAAATGCACAAAACCAAATACTCGTTCAAATGGAGGAGGAGAACGAAGAAGCAGGAGATGTTATTGATGTATTTATGAAAGAGTATAAAACCGCAGAAATTATTGAATAGCATGTAATTGAGAAGAATATTGAGGGGTTTCGTTGAATAAATAAAAAGAAAACACCTTTAATTTTTATTAAAAAAGGAACGCACGAAGAAAACTTCTTGTTTATCAAGAAGTTTCTTTTGTATCTGAACATTCGTTTGTATAGGTAAGGAGAGGTGATGAAGGTGAAAAGAAATGGTGAGGGTCACGTCTTTTTTATTATTCTTGGAGGCCTGTTTATTTTAATAGGCACACTCTTTGCAAATACTTCCGTTTATTTTCTCATCTCCGGATGGATAGCAGCCGTCTGTTGTTTAGGAATCAGCGCTGTACTAAAGAAAGGAAAAACAAAATCAGTCAGTAAAGAGGAGGAAGAATAATAATTTTTATATAAAAATGGAAAGTAAATATATGAAAAGGAAGAATGGATATCCATTCTTCCTTAAGTCATGGTGTGTATGAAATTGTCTTAGAAACGTCCGCCGCCAAGTTGTTGCTCAGCTAATTGTACAAGACGTTTTGTGATTTCGCCGCCTACTGATCCGTTTGCACGTGCAGTAGTGTCAGCTCCTAAATTTACTCCGAACTCGCTAGCGATTTCATATTTCATTTGATCGATTGCTTGTTCAGCTCCGTATACTAATAATTCATTATTATTGCTGCTTTTGTTGTTTGCCATTGTATTCAACTCCTTTCTGTAACGTTAAGGTGTGAATAAAGGAAGAAGAATATGCAACAAACTGATATTTATTTTATAAAAAATGTATTTTTACGTTGTTTGTCCTTCTAGAAGCTTAACGGGAAGGCAGATTTCACGAGGTATATTGGTGAATTCTCCTTCAATTTCTTTTAGTAAAATATCAATGGCTGTTTGAGCAATCGATTCAATGGGCTGTTGAACTGTAGTTAGACCAGGTAACAAAGTCTGACTGGCCTCCGTTCCGTCATAGCCCACGATTTTTAAATCTCTTGGGATGTTTTTTCCTCTTTTTTGTGCTTCTGCAACTACTAAAGCTGCAAGTAAGTCATCACTTGCAAAAATACCATCTACTTCCGGATTTTCTTCAAAAACCTTAGAAATAGTTTCTCTCTGGATGTTGCGGTCGAAGGTATTTGAAATTTCATACGTGATAGGCTGTTTTTCGTACTTTTTCATCACGTTTTCATAAGCTTTCCTTCTTAAGTTAGCTGGAGTTTCGAGTTTAAGGGGGCCGTTAATATGAATAATATGCTTACAACCTTTTGAAATGAGCAATTCCGTGGCTTGTTTTCCTCCAGCATAGTTATCAGAAGATACGGTAGGAATATCTGTTGATAAATAATGATCCACTGCTACCACAGGAAGACTTTGACTTTCTGAATCAAAAATACCTCTATTATAAGTGACGGCAATCACACCATCTACCTGATTTCTGATAAGCATCTCTACATATTTTTTTTCTTTATCAATTCGATTAAGACTGTTGCAAAGAAGTACTTTGTAGTTAAGAGAAGCACATATACTTTCAATGTGAAAGGCTAACTCTCCGAAAAAAGGGTTGCTCGTTTGCGGGACAATCATACCGATTAAATTTGTTCGCTTATTAAATAATGAACGTGCAATATCATTTGGGAAATAATTAATTTCTTTCATTGCTTTATAAACATTTTCTCGCGTTTCTTTGCTTATGTAACCACGGTTATTTAATACACGAGAAACGGTAGTCGGTGAAACACCTGCAATTTTTGCTACATCACTAATCTTGGCTTTCATCTAGTTTCCTCCTAATTTCTCCAAAACATTGCTTTTATAGTATATATCAGACATGTAAAAGCCTTAAAATAAATTGCAATCAAGCAAATAGCTTTCAGTCGTTACGTTTTCTTTTGAGTGATAAAAATCTATGTAAGGATTGTAAACGGTTTATTAAACAATTTAAACATACCACAAAGCCCACTTTTACACCTAATACAATCTTTTTTTAAATATAAAATATGAAACCGGTTGACATATGAAACCGGTTGACATAAAATCAAATTGAAAGTGCTTTCATTTTGTTAGATAAAAGATTTTATATCTTAAGCTAAAGGGGTAACTAAAATGAAAAGTTCAAAAAGTTTATATTGGAAGCTGAGTGCATATTTTTTCTTCTTCTTTTTTACGTGGTCGTCAAGCTACTCTTTATTTTCTATCTGGTTAGGGCAAGAGATTAAGTTGAATGGATCAGCAACAGGCTTAATCTTTTCTGTAAACGCTATCTTTGCTTTGTGTATGCAGCCTTTGTACGGATATATATCTGACAGGATAGGTTTAAAGAAACACGTTTTATTTTTTATTAGCTGTCTTTTAGTGTTTGTAGGACCATTTTATATTTTTGTTTATGGACCTTTGCTTCAATACAATGTGTTGATAGGGGCTATTATTGGAGGCCTATATTTAGGAGTAGCGTTTTTGGCGGGCATCGGAGCGATTGAAACATACATAGAGAAAGTCAGCCGGAAATATAAATTTGAGTACGGAAAATCTAGAATGTGGGGGTCATTAGGCTGGGCTGCAGCTACGTTTTTTGCAGGACAATTGTTTAATATTAATCCTCACATTAATTTTTGGGTGGCATCTGTTTCAGCAGTTATCCTAGTGGCTATTATTTTTTCTGTAAAAGTAGAAATGAGCAGTTATGAAATGGAAAAAGCTGAATCCGTCACGCTAAGAGATGTAGGCAGTTTATTTTTATTGAAGGAATTTTGGTTTTTTATGATTTATGTTGTTGGTGTTACATGCGTATATGGGGTATATGATCAGCAATTTCCTATCTATTATGCATCTTTGTTTCCTACTGAATCGATAGGTAACCAAGTATTTGGCTACTTAAATTCGTTTCAAGTATTTTTAGAAGCTGGAATGATGTTCGCAGCACCGTTTATTGTAAATAAGATCGGTGCAAAAAATAGTTTAATTTTAGCAGGGTTTCTAATGGGATTTCGTATTATTGGGTCAGGGCTTGTTGTTGGTCCAATTGGAATATCTTCGATGAAGCTTATTCATGCATTAGAACTTCCTATTATGCTCATTGCCATCTTCAAATATTTGGCAGCTAACTTTGACACGCGCCTATCTTCTATCCTTTATTTGGTTGGATTCCAATTCGCTTCACAAATAGGTGCTTCAGTTCTTTCACCCATAGCGGGAGGATTATATGATAGCGTAGGTTTTTCCCGTACCTATTTAATTATGGGAGGTATGGTTTTGGTATTTAACGTTATTTCAATGTTTACACTACTAAACTCTAAAAAACATAGATTTATAAGAAAAGATGTACAAGAAAACACGCAGATTATATAGGGGGATATGATGATGTTAACGGTAAATAAAATCGAGCAAGCTCAACATTCATTAAATGAAGCAGAGAAAAAGGTGAATCATCAATATCGGTTAGGGTATCATATTATGGCGCCAGCGAACTGGATTAATGATCCCAATGGGTTGGTTCAGTATAAAGGAGAATATCATGTTTTTTATCAACATCATCCTTATGACGAGAACTGGGGACCGATGCATTGGGGACATGTGAAAAGCAAAGATCTTGTTCATTGGCAGCACTTGCCGATTGCTTTAGCTCCTGGAGATCCATTTGATAAAGATGGATGTTTTTCTGGAAGTGCCGTGGATAACGAAGGAGAGCTTACGCTAATTTATACAGGACATAATTATATAGACAAAGAGCTGGATACTTTTTTTCAAAACCAAAATATAGCTGTTAGTAAAGACGGCATTACCTTTGAAAAAGCAGAGGCCAACCCAGTTATTGCTGAGCCGCCAGCAGATAGCTCTCATCATTTTCGGGATCCTAAAGTATGGAAGCACGAAGATTTCTGGTATATGATTCTAGGAAACTCAACAAAGAAACAAGAGGGCTGTGTTATCTTATACCGATCTTCAAATTTACGAAAATGGGAATATGTTGGTGTCCTTGCTAAAAGCGATGGAGATCTAGGGTACATGTGGGAGTGTCCAGACTTCTTTGAGTTAGACGGAAAGCATGTGTTAATGATTTCTCCTCAAGGGATAGAAGCAAAAGGTGATTCCTATCACAACCTTTTCCAAACGGGATATTTAGTTGGAGAATATAATTATGAAACCAATACATTTCATCATGGGTCATTTACTGAATTAGATTACGGCCACGATTTTTATGCTGTTCAAACGCTTTTAGATGATAAAGGGCGGCGAATTGCAATTGGCTGGATGGACATGTGGGAAGCTAATATGCCAACGAAAGAGGATGGATGGTGCGGTGCGCTAACGCTTCCGAGAGAACTAACTTTAAGAGGGGATAAAGTGTTAATGAACCCCGTCCAAGAGCTTACATCACTTCGGAAAACTCGGTATAATATGCTAACCAATAAGGCTCTTTCTAACAGTTATGTAGTAGAAGTAAATGAAGACTTGCTAGAGATACAAGCTGTATTTGATTTAGCAGACTGCCAAGCTTCATCGGTAGGAATAAAAATTCGTGGAATAAACAACGAAGAAACGCTTATGTGTTACAACCTTAATGAGCAAAAGCTATTGCTTGACTGTACTCACTCGGGAAAAGAAGATGGGGTGAGGAAAGTAGCGTTACAAGCAGGTGAGACACTAGCTTTACGAATATTTGTGGACCGTTCTTCCGTTGAAGTATTTGCAAACGAAGGACAAGCGACCATGACGAGCCGTATTTATCCAAAAGAAAGCAGGCTCGGAATTGAATTATTTACTGAAGGAGGAAACGTAATCGTAAAAGAGTTAACGTATTGGAATTTAAAAGATATTTGGGGGTAAAATACAGAGGAAGAAGTATATTAATACTTCTTCTTTTTTGAGCATTTAATAGCTCGTCAACAAAGCGGAGGTATATAAATGGATAAGGCACTTTAGATTAAAAGTACGAGCAAATACGATATAATAGTAAAAGAGAAAATAAATAAAAGAGAAACTGTCCTGCTCTAAGACGCCCAAAAGAAAGCAGGGTAGAGCAAGGCTTACTGCGCTTATAAAACAAAGATCAGTAAAGAAAGAATTATGTTTTAAGACACAAAAAGAAAAGGAGATACGATGACTAATCAAAAAGAAACAGGATGGAATTTACGTAATAGCTATGCGGAGTTACCAAACATCTTTTTTACCCCTCTTGATCCTAATCCAGTGAGTTCACCTAAAATAGTTAAATTTAACGACTCTTTAGCCGCATCTCTAGGGTTACAAAAAGAACAGCTGCAAAGCCCAGAAGGAGTTAGCATTTTGGCTGGAAACAGTTTTCCAAAAGGTGCTTTCCCGCTTGCACAAGCTTATGGGGGGCATCAATTTGGCCACTTTAACATGCTAGGAGACGGCCGGGCTATGCTGATAGGGGAGCAAGTTACGCCTTCGGGTGAGAAAGTAGACCTTCAGCTTAAAGGCTCAGGCCGAACACCGTATTCCCGAGGAGGAGACGGCCGGGCAGCTCTAGGACCTATGCTGCGTGAGTATATTATTAGTGAAGCCATGCATGCTCTTGGTATTCCGACTACTCGGAGCCTAGCAGTCGTAACAACAGGTGAATCCATTGTTCGTGAAAAAGAACTGCCGGGGGCGATTTTGACGCGTGCAGCTTCCAGTCACCTTCGTTTTGGCACATTTCAGTTCGCTGCAAAATGGGGAACGGTCGAAAACCTTCAAGCTTTAGCTGACTATGCATTAGAACGTCACTTTCCCCACATAGAAAAGAACGAAAAAAAATATTTATCATTGCTTCAAGAAGTGATTAAGCGTCACGCTACCCTAGTTGCTAAATGGCAGCTTATTGGTTTTATTCACGGCGTCATGAATACGGATAATATGACAATTAGTGGAGAAACAATTGATTACGGACCATGTGCATTTATGGATACCTATGATCCAGAAACTGTATTTAGTTCAATTGATGTACAAGGGCGCTACGCTTATCAAAATCAACCAGGCATTACAGGGTGGAATCTTGCGAGGTTTGCTGAGGCTTTATTACCGCTATTGGATCAAGATATAGAAAAAGCAGTTGAAATAGCGCAAAGCGCTGTGACCGAATTTCCAAAATTCTATCGGGAAAACTGGCTGGCAGGTATGCAGGCTAAACTTGGGCTTTTTAACGAAGAAAAAGAAGATGAAGCATTATTCCAAGACCTTCTTACAATAATGAAAACCTATAAAGCTGACTATACAAATACGTTTCGTGCATTAACTTTCGATAAGCTAGAAAATAGTGACTTGTTTGAAAGCAAAGAATTTGCACAGTGGCATGAGCTATGGCAGAAAAGATTAGGTAGACAAAAACAATCTAAAGCGGAGTCACAAGAGCTTATGAAAAATAATAATCCGGCTGTCATTCCTCGAAATCACCGAGTGGAAGAAGCGTTAGACGCAGCACAAAAAGAAGACTACAGCGTCATGGAAACCCTTCTTGAAGTGCTTTCCAGCCCATATGAATCTCCGGTTCAGCCAGAGTATTGTACACCGTCTGCTCCGTCTAATCAGCCTTATCAAACGTACTGCGGAACTTGATTCTTAAATAAGAACTGCTATTTAAAAACAGCATAAATGACGTCAAAAAGAGCTCTTTATAAAGAGCTCTTTTTGATTTCCTGAAAAATGTATTATTGATTCATTAAAATGATAGCGATTTCTCGTGAAAAGCTACATAAAATTTAACAGGATAAAAGAATCAAATTGAAAAGTAATTATCTAATTCTTTTGTCTCTTATTATTGCCAATAGGAACTATTATATAATAAATTATTCCACTATTTCACAAAAAATACATTAACGATATTTTTTTGAAAATGGCTTACTTAAACAGCTGTAGAAGAGCTTATAAAAAATATCAGGTTAAATATGATGATGAATTTGCCCATTTAATCAAAAAGTTGAAGGTTTAAGACTTTATAACCAAATGAAAAATATAAGGGGAGAAAAAATGAGATGATTACTCCATTTTGCCTATTTGACTTTTCAATATTATGCAAGTAATCTTGGAAAGGTAATGGAACCGGTTCTGTTATTTCACCAGATTGATATGACTTCTCGATACATAGAAAATGAATTGCTTGTGAGTGACACAAGAAAAGGTATTATACAAAAGGGAGAAAAACAGATGAATATTAAGAAAATCGCAAAGCAAACTACAGCTTTATCTTTTGCTACAGCTCTGTTAGTAGGTGCTGGATCTCAAACATGGGCTGCTGAAAGCAATCATAAAGATACCAACAATAATTATGGAGTTTCCCATATTACGCGTGATAACATGCTGAAAATTCCTCAGCAGCAAAAAAGCGAACAGTTTAAAGTTCCAGCTTTTGATAAATCAACAATCAAAAATATTGCCTCTGCAAAAGGGTACGATAAATCGGGCAATTTAATTGATTTAGACGTATGGGACAGCTGGCCTCTGCAAAATGCTGACGGAACAGTAGCCAACTATCATGGTTACCAAGTTGTATTTGCACTAGCAGGTGATCCGAAAGATGCTGATGATACATCTATTTATGTGTTTTATCAAAAAATCGGTGAAGATTCGATTGACAGTTGGAAAAATGCAGGAAGAGTGTTCAAAGACAGTGACAAGTTTGTACCGAATGATGCTCATTTGAAAAAGCAAACACAAGAATGGTCAGGATCTGCTACTTTAACATCAGACGGAAAAATACGCTTATTCTATACTAACTTTTCAGGTACAAACTATGGAAAACAAACCTTAACAACGGCTCAAGTAAATGTATCCCAGCCAAGTGGAGATACGTTAAAAATTGAAGGTGTTGAAGATCATAAATCCATTTTTGATGGTGATGGTAAAAAGTATCAAAATATTCAGCAGTTTATTGACGAAGGCGCATATGGTTCAGGAGATAATCATACGTTGAGAGATCCTCACTATGTAGAGGATAAAGGGCATAAATACCTTGTATTTGAAGCAAACACAGGAACTGAAGATGGTTATCAAGGTGAAGATTCCCTTTACAATCGAGCTTACTACGGTGGAAATAATCCATTTTTCCAATCAGAAAAAGAGAAATTACTTCAGAGCTCTAATAAAAAGAAAGCCTCTTTAGCAAACGGTGCATTAGGCATTGTTGAACTAAATAACGATTATACCTTGAAAAAAGTAATGGATCCACTGATTACTTCAAACACGGTGACAGATGAAATTGAACGCGCAAATGTATTTAAAAAAGATGGGAAATGGTACTTATTCACAGATTCTCGCGGATCTAAAATGACTATTGATGGTATCGGCCAAGATGACGTATATATGCTAGGGTACGTATCAAATACGCTGACAGGAAAATACAAGCCGCTAAATGATACAGGACTTGTTTTACATATGGACCTCGATCCTAATGACAAAACGTTTACGTATTCACATTTTGCAGTTCCACAAGTGAAAGGAGACAATGTCGTAATCACAAGTTACATGACAAATAGAGGCTTCTATTCAGAGGAACATTCTACTTTTGCTCCTAGCTTCTTGTTAAATATTAAAGGATCAAAAACAGCTGTTGTGAAAAACAGTATTTTACCACAAGGGCAATTGAGTACGGACAAATAATTTTTAAAAACGAAAGAAGATGGCGGTAACTGCTGCTGTTTTCTTTCGTTTTATTATTTAATCAAAAATGTGCTGTAAACGCAGTGCTGATTAAAATAAAAAAGCAGTGTATACATTGATAGTTATTTAAAGAAAATGAAACATTCAGACAGACTATAACTTTAAGAATGAAACCGGTTGACATGCAGGTTTGACTAACTTAATATATTTACATATAATGGTTTGAAACGTTTTCATAGATTAGTATGACATGAGGGTACTTGTAGATGAAATAGCTTGTAGTAGTAGGGAATGATCATTTCTTTGAAAGAGAAAATTCCAATCGTGAACTGAAAATAAAGAAGGTGCTTCTAATGAAACGAATTGATAAGGTATACAATCAGCTGTTGAGTAATTTTCAAGAGTTTACAGAAGTGGAACTTTTACATAAACAAGGAAGCTCAGCGATTGAAATTGCTGGACAGTTAGATTTAGAGAGATCTAATGTAAGTCTTGAACTTAACAAACTTGTCCGCATGCAAAAAGTAATCAAAATTAAAATGTTCCCCGTTCGCTACGTTCCGCTAGAGGTTGTTGAAACCATTTGCCATCAAAAGTGGGATACGAATAAGATGGAAGTAGAAAAACTAGAGCAGCTATCTAATGGAGGAAAAGAAGAAGCTCTTCCTGCTAATCCTTTTGAATTAATGATTGGAGCTACCGGAAGTTTGAAAAAATCGATTTCTCAAGCAAAAGCTGCTGTTCTTTACCCGCCTAATGGATTACATATGCTGCTATTAGGTCCCACGGGATCGGGAAAATCTCTTTTTGCAAAACGAATCTATCAATTTGCCTTATATTCAGAGCGGCTAAAAACAGATGCCCCGTTCATTACCTTTAACTGCGCTGATTATTACCATAATCCTCAATTACTTCTTTCTCAGTTATTTGGTCATAAGCAAGGGAGTTTCACCGGAGCAACTGAGAGTAAAGTAGGTTTAGTAGAACAAGCAAATGAAGGGATTCTCTTTATGGATGAAGTACACCGGCTTCCTCCCGAAGGCCAAGAAATGCTTTTTTACCTCATTGATCAAGGTACGTACAATCGCCTAGGGGAAACAGATCATAAGCGAACGTCTAAGGTATTAATTATTTGTGCTACAACTGAAAATCCCGGTTCAGCCTTACTGCAAACTTTCTTAAGAAGAATTCCGATGACTATCCATATTCCCTCATTAGAAGAGAGGTCTTTAAAAGAAAAAATTCGCCTCACCACGTTTCTTTTAGAACAAGAGGCTAAACGAATTAATAAAAAGCTAAGTGTTCACATTGATGTATTAAATGCTTTAATCCACACTGAAAAATTCGGAAATGTAGGGCAGTTAAAGTCGAATGTGCAGCTCGTTTGCGCACACGGATTTTTAAATAACCTTGATAGTAAACATATGGTGGAACTTACAGTGCGAGATCTGCCTGACGATATTAAACGAGATTGGATTTCAAATAGTAAAAATATGGAGCGTAGCAAAAAAATTTCTGAATATGTAAACCTTAAAACGATTATCTCCCCGGCTATGGAGAGCCAAGAAATAAAAATGGAGGAAGACGTATCATTTAATTTATATCAGTTAATAGAAGAAAAAGTAGATGTTTTAACAAAAGAAGGTTTATCTCAAGAAGACATCAATCAGTATATTCTTACCGACATTCATTTGAATGTTCGAAGCTTTTTTAATCAAAAAAATGGCCAGAGCTCTAATTTAATGAAATTCGTAGAAGACGATGTGATTCAGCTTACAAAAGAATTAAAACAGTTGGCTGAAAAAGAATTGAACTGTAAATTTGATCGTAGATTTATTCATTTTTTAAGTATGCATATGGAATCCTTTTTAAAACGAAAAAAACAAGTAGACGTATTAAATACAAAAGAGATAGATGAAATTCGCGAAACATATCCAAAAGAATATGCGGTAGCACTGCTTTTTAAAAATCGAATTGAAAAGTGGTTTAACATTAGCGTGCCAGAAATAGAAGTCATTTATCTCACAATGGTTATTCAATCAATTCGAACGTTAGAAGAAAATAAACGAGTAGGGATTGTAGTTGCTGCCCATGGAAACAGCACGGCAACTTCTATGGTTGAAGTTGCTACGGAGCTTTTAGGAAGCACTCCTATTATAGCTATTGATGTGCCTTTGACGGTATCTCCGGTTGAAATTGTAGACAGGTTAATCCAAGGAATTAAGAAAGTAGATGAAGGAGAAGGCGTATTAATGCTCGTGGACATGGGTTCGCTTGCCATGTTAGAAAGCAAGTTGGAACAAAAAACAGGGACTAAAATTAAAACCATCAGCAATGTGACGACGTCTATGGTATTAGACACCGTTAGAAAAGTAAATTATTTAGATTTAAATTTATATGCCATATTTGATTCAGTGCAAAAAGACTTTATGGAATTTATAGATAAGCAGCAGCACGTGTTTGGAAAAAAGAAAGCACTTGTTTCTATTTGTACAACAGGAAGCGGTACAGCAAAACAATTAGAAAAAATCTTAACGATTATTTCACGCAAAGTATCTCAAGAACCTATTAAAATTCTAACCGTTTCTTCTATTAAATTAGCAGCAAACATTCGAGAAATTCAAAAAGAATATGAAATTGTTGCAACGGCAGGTACTAAAAATCCAAGGATTGATGCGCCTCATGTATCATTAGAAGTCCTCATTGAAGGGCAGGGAGAGCGAATACTTCAACAGGCAATTACAAAAGAAACGATAAGCTATGATGATGAGAAAACCGAAGCGAATATTGTGGTACGTGAACTTTGCGAAGAAAACTTGCGAAAGTACCTTCTATTTATTAATCCGTACCTCATAAGTGAAATTCTGTTAGAATGGTTAAGTCATGTACAAGATGAGTTAGAAATGGAATTAAGCAACACTGTTATGATTCGAATTGTGATGCATACAGCCTTTGCTTTAGAAAGAATGATAAAAAATGAACCTCTTACTTTTCCCGAGGATGAAGAAATCACTCACCAGTTAGAAAACATTTATCAAAAAACGGAAAAAACATTACAAGCCGTCGAAAAAAAGCTGAAACTTACCTTAACAAGAGATGAAAAATTATTTATTGCCACCATTTTTGCGGATGAAATGTAGAAATCATATTATAATTCTGAGAAACTAGTTTGATTTATATGCCACTAGTTTCTTTTTTTATCCCATTTTTTAAATAACAGAAAAACCTGTATTAAAACGCATGACGTTTTGATACAGGTTTGTTTATTTTAAGGAACCTGTATCAACAACGCAGAAAAAGGTATTGAAAAATAAATGAAAGCGCTTAATACTCTTTGTTGGCACGATACTTGCAATAAATAAGTGTAGAACGTAAAAGAGAGGAGCAAGTGTACATGATTTCAGTCATTATTAGTGGACATGGTGATTTCGCGCCAGCGTTAGAGGGGTCTTCCAAAATGATATTTGGTGAAGAGAATCACGTAGTAGCCGTACCTTTTCTAAAAGGCGAGGGTATCCAAACCCTTGAAGAAAAATATAAGCAGGCACTAGAGGAGATGCCTTTAGAAAATGAAGTGCTTTTTTTAGTAGATATTTTCGGAGGTACACCCTACAATGCGGCTACTCCATATATCCTTAAAAATAAAACAGCGGATATGGTATCCGGAGTTAACTTGCCTATGTTATTAGAAGTGTTAGCCATGAGGGAACACGTTACATTAAAAGAGATGCTAGGAAGATTAAAGCAGGTGAATGAAGAAAGTTTTCAAGTGTGCAGTGAACATTTGGAGAAAATCCAGCAAGCAAACCAAATCGGAGAGGATGGATTATTATGAAAATCGTTTTAGCAAGAATTGATGACCGCTTTATTCACGGGCAGGTATTAACAAGATGGATCAAAACAAATGCAGCAGATCGAATTATCATTGTTTCAGATGAGGTGGCAGCGGATGAAATGCGAAAAACGCTTATTCTTTCTGTGGCTCCTTCGAATGTAAAAGCGAGCGCTGTCTCGATTTCTAAAATGACAAAAGCATTTCACAGCCCTCGCTATCAGGATACAACAGCCATGCTGCTGTTTGAAAACCCCGCAGACATTGTCGCTCTTGTTCAAGCGGGCGTACCTATTGAGACAGTAAACGTAGGGGGCATGCGTTTTGCTAATGACCGAAAACAAATCACTAAATCTGTAAGCGTTACCGAAAAAGATATCGATGCTTTTGAGAAACTGCAGGAACTAGGCGTAAAGCTTGAGCTGCGCCAATTACCTTCAGATTCTAGTGAAAATTTTATTCAACTACTGAGAAACGAAACAAAAATCAAATAAGGAGATGAGTTTATGTCTTCCATACAAATTATTTTATTATTAGTCATTGCAGCAATAACTGGCATCGCAAGCGTGTTGGACGAAGGGCAATCCCATCGTCCTCTCATTGCCTGCACGTTAGTAGGCTTGGTGCTTGGAGATTTAAAAACCGGCATTATTTTAGGTGGAACACTGGAGTTAATGGCTCTTGGATGGATGAATGTTGGATTGGCGATGGCACCTGATACGGCTATTGCTTCTGTTATTTCAACTATTTTAGTTATCACAGCTGGTCAGGGGATTGGTGAAGGCATTGCGGTAGCCATAGCTTTAGCAGCTGCAGGGCAAGTACTCACCATTTTTGTTCGTACCATCACAGTATTTTTAATTCATCGAGCTGATAAGTACGCGGAAGAAGGAAACTTTAAAGGAATTGAAATTATGCATATTACTGCTATGGGTTTTCAGGCTCTCCGCGTTATGATTCCAACTTTAATTGTTACATTAATCAGCGTAAGCGCCGTGCAAACTTTCCTCGGAAATATTCCGGAAGTTATTACAAAAGGCCTGCAAATTGGAGGAGGCATTATCGTGGTCGTAGGATATGCCATGGTTATCAATATGATGAACATTCCTCATTTAAAGCCCTTTTTCTATATCGGGTTCTTATTGGCGGCATTTACAGGGTTTAACCTGGTAGGATTTGGAGCGCTGGGTCTTTGTTTAGCACTTCTTTATCAGCAAGTAATGCAGCAGCGAAATCAAATGCAGCCGGCAGGCGTTCCCGCAGCTACAGGGAGCGAACAAGTATATGATGATGACGATGATTTAGATGCCTAAACGGCGAACTTAAGGGAGGGATAGAGATGGAAAATGAAAAAAGATTAACGAAAAAAGATATCTTTAGCATGTTCATTCGTTCGAATTTTTTACTCGGTTCATTTAACTTTGAGCGTGTTCAAGCAATGGGCTACTGTTATGTTATGATTCCAGCAATCAAACGCTTATATGGACCAGGAGCTCAGCGAAATGCAGCATTAAAGCGTCATTTAGAATGGTTCAATACACACCCATGGATTTCCGCACCTATATTCGGCGTCACGGCAGCAATGGAAGAAGAAATGGCAAACAAAAAAGATTTTGATGAAAAAGCTATCAGCGGAATGAAAATTGGATTAATGGGCCCACTTGCTGGTGTAGGAGACCCTATTTTCTGGGGAACGCTTCGACCAGTTCTCGCAGCCCTAGGCGCCTCGCTTGCGTTAGGCGGTAACATTGCCGGACCACTGCTGTTTTTCATCTTAATTAATGCAATTCGATTAAGCACAAAATATTATGGATTAAAATATGGCTACTTAAAAGGAACAGAAATTTTAAAAGATTTAGTAGGGAATCGAATTCAAAAACTGACGGAAGGTGCATCCATTTTAGGACTCTTCGTAATGGGAGCGTTGGTTTCGAAATGGACTACTATTAATATACCAGTGGTTGTTTCTAGGATCAAAGATGATTCTGGTAAAGTTGTGGTAAAAACTGTGCAAGATGTACTTGATAGTATTCTACCGGGGCTTCTTCCTTTAGCGCTAACTTTATTAGTAGCATGGATGCTTCGAAAAGGTACAAATCCGCTGCTTATTATTTTCGGTATTTTCTTAATTGGTATAGGGGGTTATTGGATAGGCTTTTTAGGATGATAAATAACAGGAGTCATCTATTCTTCTAGCATCTGCTGGTGAAAATGTTTTACATAACCAGTATGCAAATAAAGGAGGAAATGAAGATGAAAAGAACCGTTAAAAAGTTATTGATGATTGGAGTCGCTTGTTCCATAAGCTTGTTTTCTGCATGCCCTGTATTAGCTGATAATACAGGGTATTATCAAGAAAAATACCGGAATCAATTTCATTTTTCTCCAGAAGCGAACTGGATGAACGATCCAAATGGAATGGTCTATTATAACGGAGAGTATCACCTTTTTTATCAGTATTATCCTTACGGTACCACTTGGGGACCTATGCACTGGGGGCATGCAGTTAGTACAGATTTAGTGAAATGGAAACACCTGCCGATTGCTCTTTCTCCAGATGAGAACGGAGAGATTTTTTCCGGAAGTGCCGTTATCGATTGGAATAATACCGCAGGGTTTGGAAAAGAAGCAATGGTAGCTATCTTTACACACTCGGGCAGAAAAGGACAAGTGCAAAGTCTAGCATACAGCAAGGACAGCGGAAGAACGTGGACCAAGTATGAAGGAAATCCTGTTATGCCCAATCCCCCAGTTCCAGACTGGCGCGACCCAAAAGTGTTTTGGCATGACCAAACCAAGCAGTGGGTGATGTCTTTAGCTGCTAAAGATAAAATTATGTTTTATACATCACCTGACTTAAAAAATTGGAAATACGCAAGTGAGTTTGGACCTGATGGAGGCATCCAAGCAAACGGTCAAAGTGGTGCCTACACATATACTTTATCCGAACAAAAAGGTCAATCCTTTACTCTGGAGGGAGAAATTACGCTTGTAGAAAAGAATGGACGCGCAGGCGCAGGCGGTCTTGTTTTTCGTTCTAATAAAGACGCAACAAACGCATATACCGTCAATTTAGATGCAGAAAAGAACCTCTTAACACTTAACAAAGTAGAGAAAGGAAACGTAACGGCCGTTGTTTCAAAGTCGATGAGGCTTGATACATCACAAGCATATCATGTAAAAGTAGAAACAAACAGTCACTACTTTAAGGTACTGTTAAATGGAAAACAAGTTCTAGAAGGCAGTGATGCATCTTTTGAAAATGGTCAGTTTGGATTAACAGCATGGAATTCCACAGCTGTCTTTCGTCATGTTAAATTTACGAATCAATCTAATTTTATAACCAATCTATCTAACTGGAAACCTGTTACGGGAACGTGGAATGATACTGCTGATGGAAAAATCGGTAAATCTGACAGCGATGGATATATTATGAGTGAAGAACAGGGAGATCAGTTCATTTTTAAGTCAAATATGACATTTTTAGATGAAAATCCTGGTTCAGGTGCACTACTCTTTCGGGCAGACGCGGAAGCCAAAAACGGATATATAGCTAGCGTGGACGCTTCTAAAGATACAATCAAACTAGTAAAGCTTCAAAATGGCATTTCAACTGTCCTTGCCGAAACAAACGAAAAAATTGATACGAGCAAATCACATCAAGTAAAAGTAACTGCATCGGGAAATAAACTTGATTTGTATATAGACGATAACTTCACCCTTACTGCAAAAGATGAAACTTTTTCAAAAGGATTGTTTGGATTACATGTTCATCAATCTTCAGTCCAGTTTCAAGATGTTAACATGACCAAGTTTATTGATACAGATGAAAAGGAAATTAAAAATAAAAGTTTTGAAACAGGCGATCTCACCGGCTGGAAAACGATAAAAGGAAATGCATTCACAAACGATCATGTAACGGATGCAACCGCAAATTGGAGCGGTCTCTTTGAACAAAAAGGAAAGTATCATTTATGGGGGTTTTCCGATAAGCAAGATGGCGATAATGCCACTGGAGAATTACATTCATCTTATTTTAAATTGAGCGGCTCAGGTGAAATCAATTTGTTAATGGGAGGCGGAAACGATCCCACAAACCGCTATGTCTCCTTAGTCAGGGCCTCTGACGATAAAGAATTGATTCGTCAAGCGAATACAAAGTTTGCAGATGAAAAGTATCAGCGCTACGTATGGGATGCTTCTAAGTATATAGGAGAAGTATTGTATATTAAAGCCGTTGATCAAGCTGTAGGCGGATGGGGGCATATTAATCTAGATGATGTTAATGTATTTAATACAGAAAAAATGCCGGATAAAGTAGACAGTGTAGCAAAAGAACCGGAGGAAGTTAAACAAAGGGAAAGTGGAGAGCTTTCAGATTGGAATACTGTGTCAGGAGAATGGGTGAAATCAACTCATGGAAGCAACGGAGGGATTTGGGAGTGTCCTACTTTACTCGAACTGCCGGTTGATGGAGACAGCACAAAGAAAAAATGGGTGCTGCAGGTAAGCATCAATGATGGAGCGGCAGCTGGAGGTTCAGGTATGCAGTACTTTGTTGGTGATTTTGACGGAAAAACATTTAAAAATGAAAACCCGCCAGAGGAAGTGCTTTGGACAGATTATGGTGCCGACTTTTATGCTGCTGTAGATTGGAGCGGAGTTGAAGGAGATAACGGAGAAAAGTATTGGCTAGGCTGGATGAGCAACTGGCAATATGCAAACAATACCCCAACTACTACTTGGAGAAGCTCTATGTCGATTCCAAGAAAAATAGAACTCACCAACACAGCAAAAGGACTTCGTTTAAAACAAATACCTGTTTCAATTGATTCAATTCGCAATAAGCAAGAAAAAAAGGTGTTGAAGAATCTGATGGTCGTTGAAAATAAAAATCTTCTTTCGGGCATACAGGAAAACAAATATGAAATTATGGCAGAATTCGATGTTTCTAATACAGATGCACAAGAATTTGGTTTTCAAATTCAAAAAGAAGGCAGTGAAAATACAAAAGTCAGCTATAACGTAAACAAGCAGCGATTATTTGTTGACCGAACAAACTCTGGAAATTTTGATTTTGGTGAAAATGTGAAAGGCAAACACTCTGCTTCCATGCTTCCAAAAGACGGAAAGGTTAAGCTTCATATGTTTGTAGACCAGTCATCTGTAGAAGTATTTGGCAATGACGGCACGGAAGTAATAACAGATCAGCTCTTTCCAACGCTTTCAAGCAATAAAATAAGGCTTTATAGCAAAGGAGGAGCTGTGAAATTGAATTCCCTGAAGATGTATCCATTAAAATCTATTTGGAATAAAAGTCCTGTTGAGACAAACTTATCAGGGTGGAAAAGCATTAGCGGACTATGGGCCGATACGGTTAATGGAAAACAAGGACGAAGCAAAGAAGATGCCTTTGCTTTATCATCAGAAAAAGCAAAGAATTTTATATATGAGGCAAAGATAAAGGTGTTAGACGATTCTGTTTTAAATTCTACAGGAGCAGGAGCGCTAGTATTCCGTTCGGATGAACAGGCAAATAACGCTTACGCTGCGAATGTAGATGTGCTTAATAATCAAGTAAAACTCATTGCGTTTAGAGACGGAATAGGCAAGGATCTCATTATTTACGATGATGGGGGAAAGCTGGATTTAAAGACAAATACGGATTATCGCTTGAAAGTAACGGCTGAAGGAGAACACATTCAAGTTTATCTCGATGATAAGCTTGTGATTGATGCAGTGGACCATACCTTTTCAGAAGGCTATGCGGGGTTGAATGTGTGGAATTCTACTAGTTTGTTTAATGAAGTGAAGTTTGAAACAGTGGATTAAGGAATTGTGAAAGCTTCTGCTTGTTTGAGGGAGCTTTTATATAACATAAAAAAGCATGCTGCGGTAAAGTAGCATGCTTTTTTGAATTTCATAGGTTAATGAAGAGGATTTTGACATATGATAAATATCTTACTAGTCTAATTAATCGTACATTTTAGTTCTTAAAAGGTCTTTTGAAAAATCCTCATAAAAATATGATAAAATCGGATAGGATATATATTTCGAGGAAGGAAAGTGTTTTTTATGATTATTGGTAACGAACAAGATTTAGAAAGTTTACGCAAAATTGGACGCATCGTTGCACTTGCGCGCGAAGAGATGAAAAACCAAGCAAAAGCAGGCATGACAACAAAAGAGCTTGATATGATCGGTAAAAAAATATTGGATGAACACGGTGCTATTTCTGCACCTGAAAAAGAATATAATTTCCCAGGTGTAACGTGCATTAGTGTAAACGAAGAAGTGGCTCACGGTATTCCGGGAGATCGAGTATTAAAAGATGGCGATTTAGTAAATGTGGATGTATCTGCCGTACTTGACGGCTATTATTCAGATACCGGTATTTCATTTGTTATTGGGCAAGACGAAGAAAAAGAAAAGCTGTGCCAAGCTGCAGTAGATGCATTTTGGGCAGCCATGAAAAAAGTAAAAGCCGGTTCAAAACAAAACCAAATTGGTCGTGCTGTCTCTAACTTTGCACATCAAAACGGATATGCTGTTATTGAAAACTTGACGGGTCACGGTGTGGGCCGCAGCTTGCATGACGCTCCTAACCATATTTTAAACTATTATGATCCAATGGATAAAGCACTTTTGAAAAAAGGCCTTGTTATTGCTGTAGAGCCGTTTATCTCTATGAAAGCTGATCATATCATTGAACGCGGAGACGACGGCTGGACGTTTGTTACACCTGATAATAGTCTTGTAGCACAATGTGAACATACGATTGTGGTAACAAACGGTGAACCGATTATTTTAACTGAACTATAATCAAGTTTCGCACGTCTTCTTATTTTTATAGATTCCATTAATTAATAAAAAGCTACTTCACTTAGCAATGTTTTTTTATTGTGTTATAGTGAGGTGGCTTTTTTGATTTATTATGCAATCAATGATGATCATATTGATTTGCTTTGTTCAGATAACGTTTGAAAGATAGTGTAATTGAATATGCTCAAGGGAATGCTAAACATAAATCAAAATGAAAAGGGGTATAAAATGTGGAATATGTAAAAAGAGAAACGGCTATAAGTGAACTGACGCATCATATGGATGACATTTTAAACAAATATAACCTTCAAGGCGTCTCCGTATATGAAGAAGAAGGAGAAGGTAATCACTATTATCTTGGCTACACAGTAAAAAAGAATGATCAGGTGTTTATGCTAAACAGACCTTATCTAAAAGATAAAGACGGGAAACTAGCAGTAGAAAAGCAAGAATGGACTGTTCAAGGTAACGAAGGAGAAACAAATGGACATGCTTCACTTGAAGATGCATTTCAAAAAATTGATGAAATCATACATTAAATAAATTTGATGAATTTCAC
Source organism: Priestia sp. 10L35 (assembly GCF_056395685.1). Taxonomy (NCBI): domain Bacteria; kingdom Bacillati; phylum Bacillota; class Bacilli; order Caryophanales; family Bacillaceae; genus Priestia; species Priestia sp. 10L35. The sequence continues at coordinate 74,416 of NZ_JBFTKA010000007.1, forward strand.
TGCGGATACTTTTCTTTGAACGCTTGAGTACGAGCAGTAGAAGCGCTAATAGGTGACGGGTGTCTTTCATCTATACTATCTAAATTTTCTTTGCTTTAAAATCTAGAAAATTATATAATAAAAAATTGTTTTTTTAGGTTTTACTATATAAATACGGGGTACACATATAGTACAGCAGCTATCATGCAAATGGTTGTTGTCAAAGGTTAAATACTTAGCGTATGAAGGGACTGATTAGTTTTGAAAGGCTTAACAGCGACTTCAGCAAATGTATTACCGCAAATTGAAAGCAGATATTCGTATCTGACACAAGGCACTTTGGTTATGAACCGATATACGTAACGAAAGGGCCTGAATAGGCAAACAAAGGAAAGACTGAATCAACGAGAAGAAGCCTGCATCTAAAAATGTAGGCTTCTTCTTTTTTACAGATGAAACTAAGATGACGAATGAGTACATAGCGGGTATGAATTCAAAAGATTCACATTCAATCAATGTTCTGTGCACGTTTTTCTTGAAAAAAGGTCATAAGTTGAAGATACTGTATATAACTATGTAAAAGAATTTTTGAAGACAAAATAGTAAATCTGCTTGAGGTGAAAATGATGAGAAAAGCAAATAAAAGTGAATTTCTGTGGAATACGTTAGACGGCTGGCTTTTTATCCCTAGGAACATTCCTTTACTATTTCTTTTTGTATTTCTCTTAGGGGTTTCTTACCTAGGTTGGGTTAAGCTGTTTCATAAATTCGTTTAAATACACCAACAAGCTGAAACAAAAACTGTTTCAGCTTGTTGGCGTGCTGATTGATTTATTTTATGTATAGCTGTACCGTAATTTACCTAAATTATTCATTCCACCCTTTGCATACATCAACCCACTTTAAGCATTTCGAAAATTCTTCTAGTTCGGGTATTGTTAATTCGATTGCACTATTTCCACTTCCACAGGCAGGAAAAACGGTGACAAAACGTTTCAGAGATTCATCTAGATACACGTGAACACCTTCATTAACGGCAAACGGGCATACTCCGCCTACAGCATGACCAATCAGCGTTTCTACTTCACTTGCTCCAAGCATTTTTGCTTTGGTTCCGAACTCTTCTTTATATTTTCGGTTATCAATTTTCGCATCTCCTGCTGCCACAATCAATAGAACAGTTCCTTCGGCGTTAAAAGAAAGACTTTTTGCGATCCGTTTCGGCTCGCATTTTAAAGCTTGCGCTGCTAGTTCTACAGTAGCACTGGACTCATCCATTTCGATAATTCGATTCTCCATACCGTATTGTTTAAAATATGCTTTTACTTTTTCAATCGCCATTTTTTATATCCATTCCTTTCGTTAACTCTTGCAAATATGTGTGATTGCCTTACAGAGAATGTGCAGTTGTTCTTTACAGTGAAAAAATCTTATTATTTTAATATACAGAAATTATACACAACTTTGAAGTTAAAAGCACATATTCGTTTTAATTAAAAAAGTTACGTAGGTAAAGTATTTTTAACTGATTAAAGCAGGATTACGGAACCCTTTGACGAATGTAACTATGTCGGCTGCGAAAACATAGGCATTAGAACGAAAGATAAATGATGAAATTGAAAAGGCGCAAACGTTCTAGTGAAATGAGGAGAAGTAATGCCAAATTTACACACTGTCGTCAGTTTTTTTAGCAGTACATGTATGACAACGATGAGTATGATTTATTTGTTTTCCCTTGTGCCGCGTGCATGGTCTTTTAAATTTCGATTTGGAGCCATGATTATAGGAATCCCAGTCGGCATTATAATGGGACAGGTTGCTATGCTGATCGGCTGGCACCATCATTAAAACTTTGAACTTTTTAACAAAAAAGGAGACGTGTAAAATGAATCTTGTTACATTAAACAACGGTTTAAAAATGCCTCAGCTTGGATTTGGCGTATGGCAAGTAGAAGATAACCAAGCAGCAGCTGCAGTATCAAAAGCAATTGAGGTTGGGTATACCTCTATTGACACAGCCATGATTTATAAAAATGAAGAAGGAGTAGGTCAGGCGATTAAAGAATCTTCTGTTCCTCGAGAACAGCTGTTTATTACAACAAAAGTTTGGAACAGCGACCAAGGCTATGAAAATGCATTACGTGCATTTGATGAAAGCTTAGAACGATTAGGACTTGATTATGTCGATTTATATTTAATTCACTGGCCTACGCCTCAATATGATGAGTATGTGGAGACGTATAAAGCATTAGAAAAGCTTTATCACGATGGAAAAGTAAAAGCAATTGGCGTCTGCAACTTTGAGATTGAGCATTTAGAGCGCTTGTTAAACGAATGTGATGTAACACCGGTTTTAAACCAAATTGAGTGTCATCCGTATCTTGCTCAAAACGAATTAAAAGAGTTTTGCGCCAAACATAATATTTTTGTGGAAGCATGGAGCCCTCTTGATCAAGGAGGAGAAGTGTTACAAGACGAGGTCATTCAAAAAATTGCTGAAGTACATAGCAAAACTCCGGCTCAAGTTGTATTGCGCTGGCACTTACAAAACAACACAATTGTCATCCCTAAATCAGTTACACCGTCTAGAATAGAAGAAAACTTTAACGTGTTTGATTTTGAACTCACTGCCGATGATATGGCAGAGATTAATGGGTTAAACAGCAACCGCCGCAAAGGTCCTCACCCAAGTGACATGAACGTCCGATAACGTTTAAAGAAATAAGAATGTGCAGCTGTGAACCATTGCTGCTATAAGAAATAATGAGTTTATTTCAGATTATTTAAAATTTTCTTAAATAATAATTGACAAATGATTAATTCAGCGTAATACTTAGTGTAGGTACTCTAGTTGCTTTAAGTTGTACAGCTTAAAGTGTATAGTGATTTAGTCATTTAGCGATTGTTTGTATGTATAAGTTGAAATGCCGACTATTAATAAAAGCCCATAGTGTAAGTAGGTTAGTTTATAGGGGGCTATATCAAAAGGAGCTTGTTTCCTCTTTGATATAGCCCCTTTTTGTGTTCAAAAAAGGTAGTCTACAGTTTAACAAGGGAGCGGGTATGATGTTTATTCAAATCGACGGAAATTCACTGACGTTTGACCAAATCTACAAAGTTATTTACCAAGGATACTCCGTGAAAATTAGCGATCAAGCAGTTGAACATATACAAAAAAGCAGAACGTTAGTTGAAGAAAGTATTACGAACAACAACGTAATTTACGGAGTAAATACTGGATTCGGAAAGTTTAGCGATACGGTTATTTCAAAAACGGACTTAGCTGATCTGCAGATTAACTTGATTCGCAGTCATGCCTGTGGACTAGGAGAACCATTCTCTTTAGAGGTAAGCAGAGTGATGCTGCTGTTACGAGCGAATGCATTAGCTAAAGGGTATTCAGGCATACGACTGGAAACCTTGCAGCTGCTTATCGATTGCTTAAACCAAAATGTAGTGCCGGTTATCCCAAGTCAAGGTTCACTTGGAGCTAGCGGTGACTTAGCTCCATTATCACATCTAGCGCTGCTGTTAGTTGGAGAAGGAGAAGCTGTATATAATGGTCAGCGAATGCAGGGAGAAGAAGCTTTAAAGCTAGCGGGGCTTGAGCCTATCCAATTACAAGCAAAAGAAGGGCTAGCTTTAATCAACGGCACTCAGGCAATGACAGCTGTAGGAGTAGTTTCGTACCTTGAAGCTCAAAAGCTAGCTGATCTTGCTGACGGGATTGCAGCACTGACGTTAGAAGGTCTGCAAGGCATTTTAGATGCATTTATGCCCGAGTCTCATGCAGTAAGACCTTATCCGGAACAACAGCAGGCAGCTGCCCGAATTCTTTCGTATTTAGAAGGCAGTCAATTAACTACTTCTCAAGGTCAAATAAGAGTGCAAGATGCTTATTCACTGCGCTGCATTCCTCAAGTTCATGGTGCTATTTATCAAGTTTTAAATTATGTAAAAGAAAAGATATTAATTGAAATTAATTCAGCAACCGATAACCCGCTCATCTTTGCCGACAGCGGCAAAGTAATTTCTGGAGGGAACTTTCACGGGCAGCCCATTGCGTTTGCTATGGATTTTCTAGGAATTGCACTGGCGGAGCTTGGGAATATTTCTGAACGGCGCATTGAACGAATAGTAAACCCTCAGCTTAGCGGGCTTCCGGCATTTTTAAGTGCAGATCCTGGTTTAGAGTCTGGGCTCATGATTACTCAATACGCTGCTGCTTCATTAGTTTCCGAAAATAAAGTATTGGCGCATCCATCAAGTGTCGATTCTATCCCATCTTCAGCGAATCAAGAAGATCATGTCAGCATGGGAACGACTGCTGCACGTCATGCTTATCAAATTATCCAAAATACACGAAGAGTTCTATCGATTGAAGCAATTTGTGCGGCTCAAGCAGCCGATATTCAAGGAGTCGATAAACTTGCTTCGGAAACAAGAAAAATTTATTCAAGAATTAGAAAAACCGTACCAACCATTACTAAAGATCGAATTTTCTCACGTGATATTGAAGCGTTAGCAGCTGATTTCAAAACCTTTGTGCAAGATACTAATTATGAACTAGCGCTGTAATAAAAATGTTCGTTTAACAGTTTTTCATTTTTATAGAGGAGGAAAACAAAATGGAGACAAAACAAAGTGGAATGAAAGCGCCTCGTGGGACGGAACTAACGACAAAAGGCTGGGTACAAGAAGCTGCTCTTCGCATGCTTCTAAACAATTTAGATTCTGAAGTAGCGGAGCATCCGGAAAAGTTAGTCGTATACGGAGGAATCGGAAAAGCAGCCCGTAACTGGGAGGCGTTCGATCGTATTGTCGCAGCGTTAAAAGAGTTAGAAGAAGATGAAACGCTTCTCATACAGTCCGGTAAGCCTGTTGCGGTTTTTAAAACCCACAGTGATGCACCGCGTGTTTTATTAGCGAATTCGAATCTTGTTCCTGCTTTTGCAAATTGGGAGACGTTCCATGAGCTTGATAAAAAAGGGTTAATGATGTACGGACAAATGACTGCAGGAAGCTGGATTTATATCGGAAGCCAAGGCATTGTTCAAGGAACGTATGAAACATTTGCTGAGTGTGCCAACCAGCATTTTAACGGAACTTTGAAAGGAACGATTACGGTAACAGCCGGATTAGGAGGAATGGGAGGTGCACAGCCGCTAGCCGTTACGATGGCAGGCGGCGTTGTAATTGGAATTGATGTTGATCGCACGCGTATTGAAAAACGTATCGAAACAAAATATTGCGATACGGTAGTCGAAAGTGTAGCTGATGCAATCACGTTAGCTGAAGATGCAAAAAGATTGGGCAAAGCGCTTTCCATTGGATTAGTTGGAAATGCAGCCGAGATTCTTCCTGAAATGATAGAGCGAGGATTTATCCCAGATATTGTGACGGATCAAACATCGGCACATGATCCACTTAACGGATATTTGCCGATTGGAGTCAGCTTAGCAGAAGGAGAAAGATTGCGGAATACAAATCCAAATGAATATATAAAACAATCAAAAGCAAGTATGGCTATCCACGTTCAAGCCATGTTAGAGATGCAAAGAAAAGGCACGGTTGCTTTTGACTATGGCAATAATATTCGCCAAGTGGCGCTTGATGAAGGCATCAAGAATGCATTTGATTTCCCAGGATTTGTCCCAGCGTATATCCGTCCGCAGTTCTGTGAAGGAAAAGGACCGTTTCGATGGGTCGCTTTGTCAGGAAACCCAGAGGATATTTATAAAACAGATGAAGTCATTTTACGTGAGTTTTCGGATAATACGCATCTTTGCAACTGGATTAAAATGGCGAGAGAAAAAATTGAGTTTCAAGGATTGCCGGCTCGCATTTGCTGGCTAGGATACGGAGAAAGAGCGCGCTTTGGAAAAATTATTAATGATATGGTAGCAAACGGAGAACTGTCAGCACCTATCGTTATTGGCAGAGATCATCTAGATGCCGGTTCTGTGGCGTCGCCAAATCGTGAAACTGAAGCAATGAAAGACGGCAGTGATGCAGTAGCAGACTGGCCGATTTTAAATGCATTAGTTAATACGGCAGCAGGCGCAAGCTGGGTATCTGTTCACCACGGAGGAGGAGTAGGCATGGGGTATTCTCTTCACGCTGGAATGGTTGTAGTAGCAGACGGGACGGAAGAAGCCGCCAAACGTCTAGAACGTGTTTTAACAACAGACCCAGGCATGGGTGTAGTTCGTCATGTAGATGCCGGCTATGATAAGGCCATTCAAACTGCAAAAGAAAAAGGAATACAAATTCCGGGGTTAAATGAATAAAAAAGGAGGGATACGTATGACTATTACGTATATCAAATGCGCTGCACAAGTCATTACGGTTAAGGGAGGAAGTCAGCCTAGACGATCGGAGGAAATGTCAGATCTGGGAATCATTGAAAATGGCAGCGTACTCGTGAAAAATGGAAGAATTGTATTTGTTGGGCCTGACGTCAAAGCGCAGGAATACCTTGAGCATATTCATGAACCTATTAATATAATTGATGCCGAAGGAAAAATCGTAACGCCTGGGTTAATTGATCCACACACTCACCTTGTGTTTGGCGGCAGTCGTGAAAAAGAATTAGAAATGCGCTTAAACGGGGCAAAGTATATTGATATTTTAAAAGCGGGAGGAGGAATTTTACAAACAACCGTTAGTACACGACAAGCAACAGAAGAGGAGCTAATCAAGCAATCTACAAAACGTTTAAATAAATTTCTGCAGTACGGAGTTACAACTGTCGAAGCCAAAAGCGGGTACGGTTTAAATCTTAAAGATGAAATCAAACAATTAAAAGTAGCGAAGAAACTGAATGAACAGCATCCGGTAGATGTTGTTTCAACCTTTATGGGAGCTCATGCGGTGCCAGTTGAGTACAAAGGAAATGAAGATGAGTTTGTTCGTTTCGTTATCGAAGAAATGATACCAATCGTTGCAAAAGAAGAGCTAGCGGAGTTTTGTGATGTATTTTGTGAAGAAGGCGTGTTTACAGTTGAACAGTCAGATCGTATTTTACAAGCTGGAAAAGCATACGGACTAAAACCTAAAATCCACGCCGATGAAATTGTGTCTTTTGGAGGGGCAGAATTAGCGGCTAAAGTGGGAGCTGTGTCAGCGGATCATTTGTTAAAGGCATCGGATCAAGGAATTAAGCAAATGGCTGAAAGCGGAGTTATAGCCGTCCTATTGCCGGGTACTGCATTCTTTTTAATGGAAGAGCCGGCGCGTGCTAGAAAAATGATCGAAGCAGGAGTGCCTGTTGCTTTGTCTACAGATCGAAACCCAGGGTCTTCTCCTACGGAATCGCTGCCGTTTATTATGAATTTAGCTTGTTTAACGATGAAGATGACGCCAGCAGAAGTTTTAACCGCCTGTACGATTAACGCGGCTCATGCCATTTGCAAAGGGGATCAAATCGGAAGTATCGAAGTAGATAAAAAAGCCGATTTAGTGCTATTTGACGCTCCCAATTACCAAACGCTGCAGTATAACTATGCCGTAAATCTTGTAGACACGGTATTAAAAGATGGAAAAGTTGTGGTTGAAGGCGGTGTTTTACATGAACTATCCGTACCCACAGCTTGATCGACCGCCTTTTTGCTGGCAGCGTCAAAGTACTTCTGACCCAAAAGTAAGTGATTGGATTCAGACAGTTGAAGATGGGAGCAACGTCGACTTTACATCGATAGATATTACGGTCTTAGGCGTGCCTCTTTCAAGATCTTCCATTAGCGCTTCTGGAGCCAGTGAGACGCCAATGGCCATGAGGAAGCTCTGGAAATCCTTTAACCCGTATCATATTGAGTATGATACGGATTTGACTTCCTTGTCAGTGCTGGATTTAGGAGACGCCAAGCAGCACGTCACGGATATAGGGAAGTCTCATCAGTATATAAAAGAAGCGATGATGTCTATGCGGAAATGCCATCCGCATGCGCTTCCTATTATGCTTGGAGGAGATCATTCTATTACAGCTATGTTAGTAAAAGGGTGGAAAGAGTCATATCCCGAACAGAAAATAGGGATTTTACAGTTTGATACGCACTTTGACTTACGCAGCTTAGAAGATAACGGTCCTTCTAACGGAACCCCTATACGTAATTTAATCGAAAGCAACACGATTGATGCAGCTCATGTATGGAATATCGGACTTCACGGGTTTTATAATTCAAAATCGTTAAAGGAATATGCAGATAGCAAAGGCGTCCATTATGTAACATTACTGCAAGCAAGAAAAGCAGGAATAACTCATACGGTGAAAGAAGCATTAAAACAGCTGAGCAAAGAGGTAGACATGATCTATTTAACAGTTGATATGGACGTGTTAGATATCGCTTACGCACCGGGAGTTCCAGCAGGAACGACAGGCGGAATGAGGACAGATGAGTTGTTTGAAGCAGTATACACCGCCGGGAGTCATCCGCTTGTTCAAGCAATGGACATTGTATGTCTAGATCCGCTGCGTGATGTAGGAGAAATTACCGTGAAAGCAGGCGTACACGTGTTTTTGAATTTTTTAACGGGCGTTGCAAACAGAAAGTAAGGAAGTGTGCTTCCTTACTTTTTTTATGGCTCTTTTTATAAGATTAAGAAACGATTGTTGAGATTGGGATAAAATAACTTTAGAAGTATGTATGGATTTTAGTAAATATATTTTTACTAAAATAAACTATTTTTATTGTTTTTATTCAAATTTAGTAATAATATATTTACTAAAGAAGGTGGATATCTCATGAAGGAAAAGCTGGCTAAGGAATATATCGCTTTAATACCGATTTTATTTGAAAATTTCAAGAACTTAAATAAAAATGAAGTGAAATTAACACATTTACAAAATCACGTAGTTGAATTTATGTATATGCAAAAAAAAGATTTGAATATTAAGGAAATTAGCCAAGGGTTAAATATTGCCAAACAACAGTTAACGAATGTTATCAGTGAATTAGAAAATGAAGGATATTTAATCAAAATGCCTGATCCGCGAGATAAGCGTGCGGTTTTAGTCTCATTAACGTCTAAAGGAAAAAGTATTCAAGAGGAAAAATGGAGAGGAATTTATAGTAACTTTCATGCAAATCTTGCGAAGTTAAATGAAGAAGAGCAATTAGACCTGCACTTCGCTCTTCATAAATTAAATGTTTTATTAAAAAAGATGGAGGGATAAATCATGAATCAAAGAGAGCGAATTTCACTTATTAGTGTAGGCGTTATAGGCGGGACAGTAATGGGAGTAATTTATAAAGATATATCAAACTGTTTAATTACAGGTGTTATTGTTGCTTCAATCATTACTGTAATGCTCAATCAAAAAGCGAAAAAAACAGCTAGATAGTATGAATAAAAGTAAGTCAGCACCAGCAAGTTGCGAACTCGACGTTCTGGTGCTGATCTTATAAAACCTATCTTCTAGATGAACATTACGAAGCCGAATATGTGTTAAGAGCCTCAATCATTAAATCCCAAAAACCATCTACATCAAGGGTTAAACCAAACTTCGCATTTGCTTTCCTTCCTGTAACTCCAAGCAAATCAACTGAAGTCGTTCCAGCCGTGTATTCTCCGCGTGTTTCTACTACAATATTAACTTCTTTGAGCGTAAATAGTTCTGGAGCTATGCAATAAGCAACGGTTAATACATCGTGAACAGGCGGACCATCAAAGCCAAACGTTTCTTTATAGGCAGATTTAAAAAACGCTAATAATTCACCCACCTTTTTTGCTACGTTATTATCAATGTTCATCACTTGGTTAATAACGTTATCTGTTGCAACGGCTTGATGCGTAATATCTAACCCCATTACTACTAGTGGAATACCGCTATCAAACACTTTTTTAGCCGCTTCTGGATCTGCCCAAATGTTAAACTCAGCCGTTGGCGTCCAGTTCCCGAAGGTTCCACCGCCCATAAGGATAATCTCTTCAATGTTTTCTTTAATTTCTGGAGCTTTTATTAAAGCTAAAGCAATGTTCGTTAAAGGACCGGTAGGCAAAAGCGTAACGGGATCTTCTGACTCTTTGACCATTCGTATAATAGTATCTACTCCGTGTTCTTCGCTCCAGCTGCGAGAGAGAGCCGGGAACTCAGGGCCGTCTAATCCTGAATCCCCGTGTATACTAGGCGCGTTTTCACGTCTGCGCATCATTGGTTCGCTTGCTCCTTTTGAAACAATCACGTTATGTAACGATACTAAATCACACACTTTCAAAGCATTCATCGTCGTTTTTTCAATTTCTGCATTTCCTGAAACAGTTGTAATCGCTAAAATATCTAATTCCGGTCGTGCGGCAGCCAAAATAATAGCAATAGCATCATCATGACCTGGATCACAGTCCATAATAATCTTTCTTTTTTTCATTATGATCACCTCTATAGAATGGATAAATTGCTGTTAATTTTACATGGATTTTATTTTTTCTAAAATAGCTTCTGTAAACTCCGACGTAGAGGCATGTCCGCCTAAATCTTTCGTTTTCACTTCAGCTTGGAGCGTTTGATAAAGTGCGTGTTCTACTGTAGCAGCCACTTCTGTAAGTTTGTGATCCGCATGTTTTTCAGCCAACCATTTCAGTAGCATGGCTGCTGAAGAAATAATACCGGTTGGGTTTGCTATGTTCAAACCTGCGATATCTGGCGCAGAACCATGAGCTGCTTGTGCCATAGCGATATGTTCATTTGCATTAAGAGAAGGGGCTAATCCTAAGCTTCCTACAAGCTCGCCGGCTAAATCTGAAAGAATATCACCGTACATGTTTTCTGTCACAATGACATCAAAATCGGCTGCACGACGTACGAGATGAGCAGCCATGGCATCGATATGGTGGTCGTCCACTTTTACTTCAGGATATTGCTCAGCTATTTCTCGACAAACATTTAGAAATAGTCCGGTACTTAATCTTAAAACATTTGCTTTATGTACGATTGTTACTTTTTTACGACGCTGCATAGCCAATGCAAAAGCTTCACGCGCAATTCTTTCTACGGCTTTTCGCGTAAATACGCCCGATGTTACCACAACGTCTTTTGTAATCTGCCATTCCCCATGTCCAGAATACATATTACGATCGGCATAAAATCCTTCTGTATTTTCTCGGACGATCACTAAATCAGCTTCTTTCACGACGCTTTTAATACCTGGCATTGTTTTAGCAGGGCGAATATTTGCGTAAAGATCTAAACTGTGACGAAGCTCTCCGCTAGGGTTACGCTTTTCTTTGTGTTCAAGAGGGTAAGCCGCAGAATCATGCGGGCCAAGTATCCATCCATGCGTATGTTTTAAAGCATCTATCGTTACTTCTGGAAGAGGATTGTTATATTGTTTAATTCCTTCCCATCCCATAGGCAGATAAATCCATTCCATTTTTACTCCTGCTTTGCAAGAAGCATTTTTAACTACCTTAACTGCGGCATCGACAATCTCCGGCCCGATGCCATCACCCCCCAATACCCCGATACGATAAACAGTCATTGTTTTGAACACCCTTTCATTATGCGCAATGCTTTTATAAATAGATTGAAGGTTTATAGTATTAATCTACTTAAAGAAAAGACAATAATAAAATAGTATTTTTTATGTTTATAGATTAAATTCTTTTATCTTTCTTTTTGCAGCTTTTTAAAAAAAGAACTAGCTAATGCTTCGTGCTCCAGATTTTCTATCAACCAACATCTTAATTGGCGCTGTTAATTTTTTAAAAACACCCAATTAACACCTAAAACACGATTTAATTATATCATAATTCAGAAAATTAAACGGTTCTACGTTGGCACGAAAATTGCTTGTACTGTATATGAGGAATACAAAAGAAAGGAGCAATATGTAGTCGCAGATAAGGAAGCTGCTTTTAAAGAAAGAGATGTTTGTCTAAAGCTATTATTTCACAATGAAGGGGAGAAGAAGAATGAGTGAACCGCAAAAGGAAATGAGTTCATTAAATCAGGTACGGAAAAAAGAGAGGAAAATAAACGTTTTTGCTTTATTGTTAGGCTTTCTTGTGATTGCTACCATTTTAACGTATATCTTGCCAGCTGGAGAATATGCGCGTGTAGAAGTAGACGGGAGAACAACGGTAGATCCTCAATCGTTTAAATGGATTGATTCTACACCTGTTGGATTCTTTGAAATGGTCAAAGCAATACATACAGGAATGGTAGAAGGAGCCGACATTATCTTTTTTGTATTAATTATCGGCGGTTTCTTTGGTGTACTAAGCGCTACGGGGACAGTAGATGTATTAATTACAACGATGGCTAAAAAACTTGCTACCCGAGAAAAATTATTAATTCCTGTTATGATGTTATTTTTTGCAGTAGGCGGTTCTTTAATGGGGATGGCGGAAGAAACGCTAGCCTATATTCCTCTTTTAATTCCCTTGGCACTTGCTCTTGGATTCGATGCATTAACAGGGACTGCTATTGTGTTAATTGGCGCATCGGCTGGTTTTACTACGGCAGTTATGAATCCATTTACAGTTGGTGTTGCGCAAGGAGTAGCAGAGCTTCCTATGTTTTCTGGAATGGGCTTTCGACTCATCTTGTTTGTAGTTGTTTACGCTGTTTCAGTTTGGTTTGTCTACCGATATGCGATGAAAGTGAAAAAAAGTCCTTCTATTGGGACGTACGGAAAATACAGCATAACCAGCGCAAATAAACTTTTAAACTCGGATGCCAAGTTAACTAGAAAGCATAAATGGATTATGGCAGCATTTCTTGTTAACTACGTAATTCTTGCTTTTGGCGTTATTAAGTATAAGTGGTACATTACTGAAATTGCCTCTTTATTTGTCATTTTGACTGTTGTGATTGGGATTATTGGAAGGCTCTCTGTTGAAAATACAGTTAAGTCATTTACAAACGGGGCAGCAGCACTAGTTGGAGGAGCGCTTGTTATCGGAGTTTCTCGTGCTGTTCTTGTTGTTTTAAATGAAGGACATATTGTAGACCCTATGCTTCATCAAGTATCTGGAGCTATTCAGCATATTCCGGGATATTTAAGCGTCATCGGAATCTATAACTTCCAAGCGCTGATTCATCTTATTTTAGCATCTGGAACAGGTCATGCGATGCTGACGATGCCAATCATGACGCCTCTTGCAGATTTACTTGATATTACAAGGCAAACAGCAGTATTATCTTTTTCTTTTGCAGATGGCATTGGAAATATTATCTTCCCGACAGCTGGAACATTAATGGCTGGTTTAGCGATTGCGGGAATTTCATGGACAAAGTGGGCCAAATGGGTGTTGCCGTTAGTCCTTATTCAATATGTGATTGGTTTAATTGCCGTTGTGATTGCTTATTTTATCAATTACGGACCATTTTAAGCATTAAAATTATATAGAAAAATGTTATTCGTAAGTTGAGCTTACTAGTAGGAGGAATAGAAGTTGTTAACCTTAATCAAAAACGCAGAAGTATATGCACCAGAGTATTTAGGAAAAAAAGACGTATTGCTTGCAGACAGCAAAATCATCCTTATAGAGGATTGTATTGATTATGTAAATACGTCCATTCCTATTCATGTTGTAGACGCTGCTAATGATGTTATAGCTCCAGGCTTTATTGACTCACATGTTCATATTATTGGCGGAGGAGGAGAAGGCGGATATAAAACACGCACGCCTGAACTAATGTTAACCGATGCAACGACTGCCGGTGTTACAACTATTGTAGGTGTACTTGGAACAGACGGTACAACAAGAAGAATGGAAAGTCTTCTTGCTAAAGCAAGAGGATTAGAAGAAGAAGGAATTAGCTGCTTTATTCACACAGGTTCTTATCAAATACCAGTAAAAACGTTAACTACCAGCATCGAAGAAGATCTTATTTTAATTGATAAAATTATCGGAGTAGGTGAAATTGCCATTTCTGACCACCGTTCCTCTGAACCGACATTTGAAGAACTGGTAAAGGCGGCTTCTGCTGCCCGCAATGGAGGGATTTTATCAGGGAAAGCCGGAATATTAGAAGTTCATGTAGGGGATGGAAAACGGAAATTATCTTTATTAAATCAAATCGCAGATGAAACAGATCTGCCAATTCGTCAGTTTCATCCTACACATATTAATCGAAATGAAGAACTGTTTAAAGAAGGAATTCAATTTGCAAAACGAGGTGGCTATGTAGATTTTACAACTAGCACCATTCCATATTTTTTAGAAGAAGGCGAAGTTAAGTGCAGCAAAGGGTTACGTATCATGCTTGAAGAAGAAGTTCCAATCTCGAGCATTACGTTCTCATCCGATGGACAAGCGAGCCTGCCGTTTTTTGATGATAACGGAGACTATAAAGGGCTTCAAGTTGGAAAAGTGTCTTCTTTATTTCAAGAAGTACGAGATGCAGTATTAGAAGAATCAGTGCCGTTAGAAACAGCTCTTCAAGTCATTACTTCTAATCCTGCCAAAGTATTAAAACTGTCCAATAAAGGGCATATTCAACCTGGAAAAGATGCAGATTTAGTCCTTTTAGACAAAGAGACACTAACAATTAAAACAGTTTTTGCTCAAGGTAAAGTAATGGTAAAAGACGGTGTCCCTGTTGTGAAAGGAACGTTTGAATAACAGGTTTTAAACATCCTTTAACGAAAGTATCGAGGAAGGATACGAGCTAGTCAGAGAAAGATATTAAAATTTGCGTGGAAAGGATCTTTCAAATGAAAAAGAAACTTGTTTCATGTCTTATCAGCTTTACATTACTTTCTTCTTTGAGTACACCGCTGCTTGCAAAAGCACAAGAAAATACTGAAGACATTAAAGGCAGCCTTGTTATTGCAGGCGGAGGTATAGGGACATCTAATCACGAAATCTATGAAAAGTTTCTCTCGCTTGCTGGAGGAAAAGAAAAAGCAAAAGTAGGGATTATTCCAGCTGCTAGCACAACGCTGCAGTCTTCTAAAAAGTTTAAGGAAGACCTCGTAAAATACGGAGCAAACTCAGATTCTATTAAAATTCTTCCCGTTTCAAATCACGATTTTTCTGATACACAAAAGGACGAATCAACCTGGAAGAATCAAGTAAATGATAAGAAGTTATCCCATAAGATTAAAGGACTAACGGCAGTTTGGTTTGTTGGAGGAGATCAAACCAAAATTGTGGATTCTCTTCGTCAAAATAATGGAAGTGATTCTGAAGCGTTAAAAGCTATTTGGGATATATATCGTAAAGGAGCAGTAATCGGAGGCACAAGTGCAGGAGCTGCAATTATGAGTGACGTCATGATTACAGGAGGAGACAGTCTAGGAGCGTTAAAAGACAGTTTAGAAAACAAGGAAAATAAACATGTAAGCAAAAACAAACGCAGTCAAAAAGAGTACAAGCCTCTATCAACTCAAAAAGGGCTGGGTTTTTTCCAACACGGCATAATTGATCAGCACATGGATGAACGAGCACGACTTGGGCGACTTGCAGTAGCTGCATATATTTCTGAACGTGACAAAGAAAAAAACTTTGCATACGGTGTGGACGAAGATACGGCTATGGTCGTTAACAATAAAGATCAAAAGATTGAAGTTGTTGGACGAAGCGGAGTAGCCGTCTTGGATATGAGTAAAGCTAAGCTTGTATCTAAGCAGAAAGCTCGTTCGGGATTAGAGAATATGAAGGTTAGTTACTTATCTTCTGGAGATAAAATTAACTATCATTTAAAGTCATTTGAATTTCCAAAAGAGAAAGTAGAAACGAAGAGATTTGAATATTACTCGTTTAACGCACTGCCTGCTACGGGTGTTTTTACGCCATATGGAAGATTAAAGGCTTATTTATCCTATTCTCTTGTTGACAATGAATCGATGAAATCTGCGAAAAGCTATGTTTATGACAGTAAAGGGTCGGGATATGAAATTGCTTTTCAAAAGGACAATGATACAAACGGCTACTGGAGATATACTGACGGACAAAAAGACGACTATTCCATTGTAAATGTCAGAATGGATATTACGCCTAAAACCTTCAAATTCCAATCGGATAGAAAAACTAGTTTAACGTATAAAAAACCTACTTTTTCTTCATCTGAAAGTTCTGCATACGATTCGATTAAAGGTAATCTCTTAATTGCAGGAGGAGCGCTTGGCAGCAGCAATTCAAGCGTGTATAACAAGTTTATTAATCTTGCAGGAGGAAAACAAGCCAAAATAGGAATTGTGCCTGCAGCGAGTACTAAGTTCGACTCTTCTAATCAGTTTAAAAGTGATTTAATTAAATACGGAGTGAAAGCGGAAAATATAGAGATTTTACCTATTTCGAACCATGACTTTAAAGGGACTTCTGAAAATGAGTCGACTTGGAAAACAAATATGAACAGTGATAAACTAGCGCAAAAAGTCAAAGGGCTAACGGGCATTTGGTTTGTAGGAGGAGATCAAACCTTGATTACGGGCTCCTTGCGTAATGAAAATGGTTCGGACTCAAAAGTTTTACAAGCTATATGGCATACGTATAAAAACGGGGCAGTACTTGGCGGTACGAGCGCCGGCGCTGCAATTATGAGTAATACTATGCTCGCAGGCGGAGATAGCTACGGAGCTCTTTCTTACGGATTTACAAACACATATAATGATATGACTCAGCAAGAAGGCGGGCCTGCTTATTTGGAAAAAGGTCTTGGCTTTTTCCAATACGGTCTTGTTGATCAGCATTTTGACAACAAAGCAAGACTCGGACGTCTTATTGCAACAGCATATGAAAAAGGAAATAAAAATCAGCTTTCATACGGAATTGATGAAGATACTGCTATGGTGGTAAATAATAAAGCAAAACAAATAGAAGTTGTGGGAAGAGGCGGTATTACGCTAGTTGACTTAGCGAAGGTACAGGGAAATGACAAATTTCCGAGTGATTACAAAAATATTCTTATCTCTTGTATCACTCCAGGCGACAAAGTAAATCTCACAACAAAAGAAATCGTCATAAACCCAGCTAAAACATCTACTAGAAAAAATGAATACTACAGTGAAAAAGTTGGACCAAATACAGGTCTTTTCTCTCCGCACGGTGTACTAAGCAAGTTCTTAGCTTACGATCTTGTTGATAACGCTCAGAGTAAAGAAATAAAGAGCTATGCATTTAACCAAAACAAAGGTTTTGAGCTTACCTTCCGAAAAAGTGCTGAAAGCAATGGTTATTGGGCTTATACAGACGGTCAAAAAGACGATTATTCCATTGTGAAAGTTGCGTTAGATATCAAACCAATAAAAGTAGCTATTAAATAAAAAGAGAACAGACAGTAATTCAATGCATCTAGCACTTTAGCATATTGTGCCTCCACCTATTAAAGCGGAGGCACTTTTTTCTACTTATTTTTATTTGCAATAGGGACAAACGTCCGCTAGATGAAATGCAGGGCAACGTATAAAATGATAGGTACAGTATTCCAAGACTAATCTCTGAAGGCAAGCAAATTTAAAGGCCTGTAGAAAGGTGTTCATACGATGAAAAAGAAATTAGTTTTAATAACAGGAAGCAAGCAAACTAGAATCATTTTGCACAATCAATTAAAAGAGCTGCTAGACGATTACATTTTTATTGAATGCTTTGCGATTGACGAAGAATTACCGGGTGAAATTGATGGCGATGTTGTACTCTACTCATCAGAGAGTATAAAGCACGAACTGAAGGACAGATTAGACGTTCAGCATGCACATGAAATTGTAGGAAATAGAACGATTCACCATAAACATATAAATGAATTGCTGCAAATCCCCGCCCATACAAAAGTATTAATTGTAAACGATGACGATAAAGAAACCCTTAAATTAATAGAATCTCTCTATCAAGTAGGTATTAATCATGTTCAGTTTATTCCTTTTAAAAAGCAAAAGACCTATTACGAAGGTGTGGAAGTTGCTGTTTCTCCAGGTGAGATTCACTTATGTCCGCCATATGTAAAACATGTAATTGATATAGGCGTTAGGCTTTTTGATATGGCGACCATTTTTGAACTTATAAAATCATTTGGTTTTAATCAGTCTAATCATTCAATTATTTGGGATCGCTATTTACGAAATATTATTGAGCTGCAAAAAAAGCTAATAGAAGCAGAAGGGCAAATGAAAGAACTTCACCTCCATGTAAAGAGTGTTGTAAATGTAGTAGAAGATGGGATCCTGGCCGTGGATTTCAATAAAAGAATTACGTTATTTAATAAAAGGTTAGAATCATTGTTTCAGCTATCTTCTTCTGATGTTGTAAATCGTGAAATTCAACATGTCATTTCTAACGAAGGCCTTGTGGAGTTTATTACATCGTCCGACGAGAAAAGTCAGTACTTTAACGTAAACGGATACGAAATGGTTATCTATAAGTCTATGATTCAGGAAAGCAATACTACGGTAGCAACGTTTAAAAGTGTGAATCAAGCTGTTGAAATAGAAGGAAAAGCGCAGTCAGAACTTAGAAAAAACGGCTTTTCTGCTAAGTATAATTATCAAGATATTATCGGAGAACACCCAGCTTTGCTTAAAACGATTGAAATTTCCCGGAAAATGGCGGTTACTGAGTACCCTATTTTAATTCAAGGAGAAACCGGTACAGGAAAAGAGCTGTTTGCTCAGGCTATCCATAATCATTCTACACGTAAAAACGGACCGTTTCTTGCCGTGAATTGCAGTGCCATGACCGATACATTGCTAGAAAGTGAGCTGTTTGGGTATGAAGAAGCCAGTTTTACAGGAGCCCAAAAAGGCGGCAAAAAAGGGCTGTTTGAGAGCGCTGATAAAGGTACGATCTTCCTGGATGAAATTGGTGATATCAGTCCGCGTTTACAAACTCAGCTTTTAAGAGTGCTTCAAGAAAAAGAAATTAGACGGGTAGGAGGGACAAGAGTTATTCCGATCAATGTAAGAATAATAGCAGCTACTCACAACAATTTACTACATAAAATGAAAGAAGGGTTGTTTCGAGAAGATTTGTACTATCGTTTACACGTATTATCTTTAACGATTCCTCCTTTAAGATATAGAAGAACCGATATTCCTTTACTGATTCATCATTTTATTTCTAAATCAAAAACGTGGACGCATATCCATCCAGAAGCGATGAAGCTGCTTATCGAATATGAATGGCTAGGAAACATAAGAGAATTAAAAGGAGTCATCGAGTATTTGCTTACTGTCTGCGATGAAAACGAAGTGAAAGCAAAAGACGTAGAGTATAGGCTTAGTAGTCAAAAGGAGGAGCATACTTTACATGAAATTGAAAATGAATCGGTTGACTTGATCGAACTTCAAGAAAATCACGCTCTGTTAGAAACGATAAAGCAGTGTAATGATACAGGAAAAGCAGCAAGCAGAAAGTGGATTACACAGCATTTAAAAGGCTTTACTCTTACAGAACAGCAGGTGAGAAATCGTTTGGATGTACTAGAAGAAAGAGAGTATATTATAAAACGCAGAGGCAGAGCAGGAACGAAAATAACAGAAAAAGGACTGCATTATCTATATCATTTAAAAACAAAACAGCACTTAATCAATCCTTAATATACGGAAGAAAGGGAAACTTCACTAATCAAGTTTCCCTTTTCTATAAAATAGTGTCGTCATAGACTGGGCGTTTACGGCTGATTTCCTCCGTATACTTTTCCTGTAGAGGAAGTAATAACACCGCCGTTTACGTTTAAAGTATAAGCTAACCCTCCAGAACCCGTCCAAGTGGAAAGATTAAAAGTGCTGCCATTAAATAGTTTATAGATAGAAATATTATTAAACGTCAGCGGCTGACCACTTATACAAGTAGCAGGCGCCTTATTCGTTTTAGCTAGATAAACAGCTGCATTTGTAGAGCCTGGCTGTGTTACTACTTTAGCTGAACCATCTTTTTCTACCAGAAGCGCTGACTGTTCATTAACAGCAATTCCCTTGGCGCTTGTTCCAGTTTCTTCTCCGTCTTGGATATTACGTGCAAGAAATGTTAAAAAACGTCCCATTCTATCTCGTTGTTCAAAATGAGTGTCTGTTTGAATGTTATTATTATGCGGGGTTTGAATCAAATAATCTGTAAAAGAAATAAGAGAACTATAGGGATTGTTTAGCGCTGTTTTCGAATCTAAAGTTGTAGAGCCTGCTGAGATAGAGTCATAAACGTGATCACCTTGAATCATGGTGCCGGCACTTGTTCCTCCAAAAGGAATGCCTTGATTAATACGATTATTTAAGGCTGTAAGAGCTGGGGATCCTTCTAAGAAATCTACGTAATCAGCTTGATTGCCTCCAGCAAAAAAGATGCCTTCTGCTTTGTTAATTTTGTCAATTAAAGAAGAGTCTGAACCTGCTCTTATTAAATCATCAACAACAATTGTGCTAACAGAGTTAAGGGGCTTACCTATGCTTTTGGCGAGGTCATAGATATATGAATTATAGGCGTCAGTACCCGTCGCTCTTATAACCAAGAAATCTCCGCCATTTGCCTTTTGAATCATCCATTTGAATGCTTCATCTACATCGATGCTTCCGCCCATATAGACTTGTCCGAAGCTTGTACTAGTAGCTTTGTCTGCAGTACTTCCGATTTGATAAAGCGTATAAGGTGCAGAAGCAGCGGAAGTGGAGATTGGAAGTAAAAGAGATGCCGCGAGAACAGCACAAGTAATGACCTGCTTTTTAATACTTTTCTTACGTTCAGCTTTTTTCATAAAGTTCTCCTCCTTTAATAAGTGTTCATAAATGAACATGCAAGTTTTATACCAACTTATTGAACACCGGCAAAATAGTGAAAGAAGGCTTTTTTTAAAAGCTCTATGTGTAATATAGGTTATTTATGGGTCATTATTAAGGTTTTTTACACCCGAAAAATGGCGAGAACGACTCTAACTTGGATATCTAATAGTGAAAAGAAATTGCAAAAGGTATATTACAAGATTACATCCCTCATTGAAAAATCACCTTTAAAAACTTAAAATTATAATAGAAAGGAAAAACAAGGATAAAAAGAAGAGCTGTCCGCAATAGCGACTTATTTATCAAACAGACCTTCATTCTATCAATATCTTCATCTCTTAAACATTTTCCACCAGCATTTCTACGCAGAAAAACTATACATGAGAGGATCTGTCAAAATGAACAAACAGGAAAGTAGCTACAGATGGGTTGTTTTTGGAACCGCTTTATTAGCGTATTATTTGATTGTCAGTCAACGAACAGCCCCTGGACTTATTACAGAACAGTTAATGAAAGATTTTCACGTTTCAGCGTCTGTTATAGGATTAATGACTAGTATACAATTTTTAGCATATGCAGGTCTTCAGATTCCTATTGGTTTACTTTCTGACCGATACGGTCCCAATCGATTTTTGATTATAGGGTCGCTTTTAACAGGAATAGGAAGTCTTATCTACAGCACGTCTCCTAACGAATATGTGTTAATTTTCTCTCGTTTACTAGTCGGTACGGGAGACTCCATGATTTTTGTCAATTTAGTGTTAATTTTAAGTCAGTGGTTTAAGGGAAATGAGTTTGTAAAGCTATTAGGTTTAATTGGGCTGGTAGGAAGTGTAGGTTCATTATCAGCTACCGTGCCTTTGTCTATGTGGATTTCATTTTCAGGCTGGAGGGTTCCCTTTCTTAGCATAGGTCTAGTTTTAATGGCGGTATCCTACCTGCTTTATGTCGTTTTGGTGGTAAAACCTAAACGATTATTTCAAGATGATGCTAAAGCAAATAAATCCTCTGTTAAGACTCCGGAAAGTGTATGGGCGATCCTAAGGAGAGTGATGACGACTCGCCAAGCCTGGGCAACATTTCTTTGTCATTTTGGTGTAGTTGGTACATATATCGGTTTTATTGGTTCTTGGGGAGTTCCTTATGGAATGAATGTGTTCCATTTATCTCGCGCTGATGCAAGTCAGCTTATTATGTATGGTCTGTTTGGCGCTATGATTGGCGGACCTTTAATCAGCTGGATATCAAGCAGGTTAAATTCCATTAAAAAAATTTATTCACTTATTCATCTTATTGTGGTGCTTAGCTGGACTGGGTTATTACTTTCCGGCGTGAAACCTTCATTCATGCTAGTCGTTATTTTGCTTTTTATCATCGGCTTTGGAAACGGCGCAAGCGCTTTGACATTTGCCGTAGTACGTCAATCCTTCTCAGTAAAAGAAGTAGGAGTTGTATCAGGTTTTGCCAATATGGGAGGCTTTTTAAGCGCAGTATTATTACCTAGTATTTTCGGAAATGTCCTGGATTTATTCCCCGAGCGTTCGCTGCATGTTGGTTATCATTATGCTTTTATGATTCCCATTTTGTTTTCAATGATGGGGTTGTTAGGTGTCTTACTAATTAAAGAAAAAGGAAAAAAGGAGCAAAAGGT
The DNA here is from genome assembly GCF_056395685.1 of Priestia sp. 10L35. NCBI lineage: Bacteria > Bacillati > Bacillota > Bacilli > Caryophanales > Bacillaceae > Priestia > Priestia sp. 10L35. The sequence goes on from NZ_JBFTKA010000007.1 coordinate 96,700, forward strand.
GCTGAATGCTTCTTAATGTCTTATACAATGAGAGACATGCAAGAAAAAACGGGGCTGTCTACGCCCACTCTGCGATACTACGAAAAGGAAGGCATTTTACCATTTGTGGAACGAAATGAACATGATCACCGTCTATACAATGACCAGAATATCGAGTGGGTCAAGTTTATTTTAGCCTTACGTGCAACAGGGATGCCGCTTGTCGAGATTAAACAGTATGTAGAGTCATATAAAAAAGGAGAAAGTACCATCAGCGAACGTAGAAAGATGATGCTTCAGCATAAAAAGAAAGTGGAAGCAGACATGTCGCAAACCTACCTACATCTAGAACGAATTAATTATAAACTTGCGCTGTACGATACGTTGGAAGCTGGTTTAAACAATAAACAAATAAAAATTTAAATGCTGATAACAGAGAATCCTGTTCATACCCAAACTATACAGGTGTTAAAAACTGCGAAACAAACAAAACAAGATAACTGCACAGTTATCTTGTTTTGTTTGTTCTATTCTAGTATGTACTGCTTAAATAAAGAGCTACATCGCGAATTGCTTTATCAGTTGCACTTTCTATTAACTCTCTGTCCTTTGTATACGAATAAAGAGTATCGCCGTGAAGAAGGTGGTCTGATAAATTTAATAAGCCGACAGCCCGCTTGTTGAATTTATGAGCAATGGCCAAAGTGGTAGCTGTCTCCATATCCACACCGAGAAAACCTGCAAGCGACCATTCCTTTACCATGTCAAGTGTCTCGATCAGCATGGCACCCATACTGACCACGTGTCCTTTTATATAGCTGTAGCCTTTTTGTTCACAATATCTACAGGCGGCTTCCACTAACTCTTGGTCAGCTTCTACAAGCGTTTTTTCTGGTAAATACCAGTGTGATACGCCATCTTGCATTTTTGCTGCAGATACGATTAAGATATCTCCATATTGTATAGTAGAAGATAAGCCTCCAAAATATCCCGTTTGAATAAATAAGTCGGTTCCGCTGCCGGCAAATTGATGTACGATGTTTGACGCCATCGGACTGCCGTACACATTCGCAAATCCTATGTTTCTGTTATTTAACTTACCTATTACCGTGTTCCATTTAGGCATATGAACATCAGTGGATAAGATCTCCTTCCATAAATTTATATTATCTTGAAATTCCCACTCACCATGAATAATAAATGCATTAGGCAGCTCTTTTTCTGGTAGCTTTAATACGTTTAGCCAATCTTCTTTTTCAAAATCGCCATACAGCTTCATCTTTTTCTCCTTATTTTCTCATTTAGACTAGTTAGAAAAGAATTCTTCATTACTAGCTTTCATTCCTTTAATTTTTAGAACTAACAAATATAAAAGAAATGACAGTGCTGATTTAAAAATGAAGTTATGCGTGCTTTTTTTGCTCATTTCTCGACAAATATTTAGAATTAAAAAGGAATTCAGTAATAATAAAAGAAATTTCTTACTAACGCTTATTTAAATTAGATAAAGCTGTGAGAAAAGCTCCGTTTAGTGAATGGATAAGAGGAGGGAAGGTACAGGTGTCAAATTATTTTCCCATAATTAAAACAAAAAGGCTTACCCTAAGGGAGATTACAGCAGAAGACGCAGGCAGTATTTTAAAATACCTATCCGATAAAGAAGTAATGAAACACTACGGTCTAGAGCCTTTTACAACGGTTGAAGATGCTTCAAATGAGATTGCGTGGTATAAATCGATCTTAAACGAAAAATCTGGAATAAGATGGGGTATTACTCTTAAAGAACAAGACGACATTATTGGCAGCTGCGGGTTTCTTAATAGAGTTCATAACCATTACCGTGCAGAAATTGGATATGAGCTAAGCAAAGATTACTGGGGGAATGGGATTGCTAATGAGGCATTGGGCGCTGTTATAAAATATGGTTTTACACATTTTAATTTGCGGAGAATTGAAGCATTAATAGAGCCTGCTAATACTGCTTCACAAAAATTAATAAAAAAGCATGGCTTTATAAAAGAAGGCTTATTAAGAAGCTATGAATTTACGTGTGGAAAATTTGATGATTTATATATGTATTCTTTATTAAAACAAGATTTTGACAGGCTTCAACCACATGAAGGGAATATCTAGACATCGTTATTAAGAATACGAATAGCACAATGACAGATAAGGGGAAAATGTATGGACCATTTTAATGTTGATATTGTTCACTATCTTCCTCAATTTGCCGAGCAAACGGTAAAAATGTGGAGAGATAGTAAAGAAAAAGCGATTGAACAAAAGGAAATGCACAGTTTTGACCGTCATGTCTATTTTTTAAATCATATATTGTCAGCACACTATAAAATTGAATTAGCGTTAATGGATGAACAAATAGTAGGAATGATTGCTTATCATGCTGACGAAATTAGCCAACTGTACGTTCATGTAGATTATCAAGGTGGAGGAATCGGACAGCTTTTACTTGAAAGAGCCAAGACAGAATCAAATGGAAAATTAATATTACGTACATTTGAACGAAATAAAAATGCCCAGAGGTTTTACGAGAAACACGGCTTCAGTATTATAAAAAGAGGATGTGAAAACGAAGAGAAACTACCCGATATTACATATGAATGGACAAACAAATGAAGCATACGTAATTTTAATAAAGGAGCGGTTAGTATGAATACGTTAGCACATGAAACATAACAACGCTGTCTATATGTCCGTGGTCCGCCTTTTACTAGTTTAGGATAGATGATTAATGCTAGCTATAAAAAGGAGGAGTTTAATATGATAACGGACAAACATTTTTTAAACGCTGTAGACAATACAAATGTTGATTTTACTGGATGGGATTTTTCTATTATTACTCGTACTGGTCGTATGGATAGCGACATGCTTTCGTGGTCGTACGGAAGTGAAGCTTTTCGTCTTATTCAAAACTCTAATGCCGCTTTAGATATGGGAACAGGAGGAGGAGAATTTTTATCTTTGTTACAGCCTTTTCCTCATGTTATGTACGCTACAGAAGGATACAAACCTAACGTTCCAATCGCTAAAAAACGTTTAGAACCGCTTGGTATCACAGTTGTTGAACGAACTGAAGACGCAAATTTACCGTTTAAAGATGATACATTTGATTTGATTTTGAACCAGCACGAATCTTTTTGTGCTTCAGAAGTAAGCAGGATTTTGTCAAAGGAAGGCACGTTTTTTACGCAGCAAGTGGGGGGGTTAGACTGTTCACGAATCAATGAATGTATAGGGGTTCCAATAAATAAAGAGTTTTGTAATTGGAACTTAAAGAAAGCAATAGAAGAGCTTAACCAAAGTTCTTTTAACATCATTTCTTGCAAAGAAGAGTTTCCTGTACAGAGATTTTATGATATCGGAGCGCTCGTCTTTTATTTAAAGGCAATTCCTTGGCAAGTTTCTAATTTTGATATCGAAACACATATCGGCGGATTGTATAACATACATCAAATTATAGAGTCTGAAGGTTTTTTCGACGTAGAACAACATCGTTTTATTATTAAAGCTGAGGCAAATAAATAGGTAATCAACCAGAGAAAGCCGATCTCTAACTGGAGACCTGCTTTCTCTGGTTTAATTATGTAATTGTTTGCTAGATAAATCTAGCTCAAAAAGAAGAGAATTTCGATCTGGATAATCATATTGAACGGTCAGATCCTTTTTGGTCACTTGTTTAAACCCAGCTTTTTTATAGAAATTATGTGATCGAGTAGCTTGAGATGGAGTATCTAAAATAATTTTAGAAAACCCGTGCTTCTGCACAAAAAGAAGTAAAGAAGCATAAAGATTTTTTCCTATTCCAAACTCTTTTCCTCTATAGTGCTTGTAGACAAAAAATTTCTTTAATATGCCTATTTCACTGGTTTTCTTTTGCAACCCAATACATCCTACTACTTCTTGCTTATCATTCAAAGCTATCCAAAAGTTACCGCCGGTATGGAGATAGTTTGACTTAATGTCTAAAATATCCGGCTGTTCTTCAACACTAATACCTACACCAGCTTCTACATTTTGTACATGCAATATTAGTTGAATAACTGCTTCTTTATACTTATCTTCATACAATACAATCATTGATTAATAATAACTCCTTTCCTTCATTAAATGTTTCCTCCTCATTGCTCTTATTATATCTAGTACTATGGTGCAAATCTATTATGATAGTTGAGTAATAAAAATGTATCTATATGGAACGCTTGTTGTCTTGAATATGATTTTGTGAGATATGAGATTTTTGTAATATGCAGTCTACTGCTTTTTTTGTAATGGGCATAAAAAAATTAAGCAGCACGCCGCCTAAAAACACGGTTAATAGCGTTCCAACACCAACTGGTCCGTTTAAAAGCATCGCAGATAGTAAAAATGTGAAGTAAATCAATGTTCTTGAAAGTAATAAGTTTGTTTTAGCTAGTTTTTGTATGATTAATGTTAAGCGGTCAATTGGAATGGGTGCAAAATTTGTATGTAAATAGGCTGAGGTTCCTACACCTATAATGATTAAACCAATTCCAAAACAACATAATTTACTGTACCACATTTCAAAGGGAGCCCACTTCTGTAATAAAAAAAGCCATACATCAATACCAAGACCCGTTATGAACGCGGTTAACAGTCCCAGTACTTCCGGCTTTTGTTTGCTTAAAAGGGCATTACCACAAATTAATACACATGCAAGTATCATTTCCCAGCTTCCAACGCTAAGGCCTACGTTTAGGGAGAGTCCAACTAAAAGTGCATCAAAAGGTGAAGCTCCTAGGTTGGATTGGATCGTTAAAGAAATTCCCAGAGTTAATAGTAAAATTCCTCCTACATAAACAACATATTTCACTGTAATCAGCTCCTTTACTTATTATTTTTTGTTGCAAATGCAACTATTTTAAGATACATTAAACGTATATTATTTTTATTGTATTTGCAACAAAAATATGTGCAAAGGAGATATTTATGAGTGAAATTCTGCGTGAAATTGGGATGATAGCAAGAGCATTGGATTCGATTAGTAATATAGAATTTAAAGAGTATGACCTGACTAAGGGGCAGTATTTGTATTTAGTGCGAATATGTGAAAATCCGGGAATCATTCAAGAAAAGTTAGCTGAGATGATAAAAGTAGATCGAACAACAGCGGCTCGGGCTATAAAAAAGCTTGAAATGAATGGTTTTATTGAGAAGAAAGACGATCCCCACAATAAAAAAAATAAAAATCTTTTTCCAACTGAAAAAGGGAAGAACGTATATCCGTTTATAAAAAGAGAAAATGATTATTCGGATAAAGTGGCATTAGAAGGTTTTACCCAGGAAGAAACAGATACCATTCTTAAGCTGGTTCAAAGAGTAAGAAAAAATATAGAAGCAGACTGGGAGTTTGTCAAAAAAGGAAACAAGAGAAATTATTGAGGATATAAAGGAGAGGCGTATGTCAGTGATGATGGATATAAAAAAGTGTACTCTTGAAGATGTAAATCACCTTCAAGATATTAGTTACAAAACATTTAATGAAACATTTAAAGATCAAAATTCACCTGAAAACATGAAAGCTTATTTAGAAAAAGCATTTACAGTGGAACAGCTAGAAAAAGAACTATCAAATACGTCCTCGCAATTCTTTTTTATGTATGTTAATCATGAAATTGCAGGTTATTTAAAGGTTAATACGGATGATGCTCAGTCTGAAGAGATGGGGAAAGAAGCGCTTGAAATTGAAAGAATTTATATAGGTAACAGCTTTCAAAAACAAGGGCTTGGTAAACATTTATTTAATAAAGCAGTAGAGATAGCAACGACACTTAATAAAAAGAAAATTTGGTTAGGTGTATGGGGAAGAAATAAAAATGCGATTGCTTTTTACAAGAAACAGGGATTTGTTCAAACTGGATCTCACTCGTTTTATATGGGAGACGAAGAACAAATAGACTTCATTATGGTTAAAACACTTTTATAGTTTTTTAAAAGATAAATAAAGTACGATAAGGATTATTCACTAATTTAACTGGTAGAGGATAATCCTTATTGCATACAGAGATTTTATGCTTTTTTTCAAAGCAGATGCTTTTAGGGTAAGCAGTAAGCAAACTAATATGACTGCTGTGCCAGCATATAGGAGAATGAAATTAATGTCACATGCTTACCAATTTACTTTAATTCTATTTGAAATAACATAGACTAATTAGATATATATCGAATTAGAAAGCTTAAAAAATGAACGTTTTTACGTCCATTTTAAAAGATAACGGGCCACATCTCTTTCGGATTTAACTCGTATTCTCCATTTTGCCTATACATAAAATGCTGCATAATTAACTCTCTGCGAATCGTTGCGTAATCTTCATGATATTTTTTTATATGTTCATTCAGTTCTTTTTCTTGATACATTTTTCCATGCTGTAAATCACGTATTAAATAAGCTAATATCACGTTCTTTTTCTTTCTTTGACTTGGAATAATTTTTAAAGTTCCGTCACTGTTTATAAAGTTTTTAACAATTGATAATTTGTCTTTATCCTGTAAATGGTTTTCTTGATTTTCCATCGAATCCTCTCCAATATTCAAAATAGCCTTCGAGTTATATTCGAGTCTTTCAAGGTCTAGATAAAAATAAATAATGTTCCCTTGTCTTCTTTGATAAATAATTCCTACATCTCTTAGCTTTGAAATGTGATGAGTAATAGTTGAAGGCTGTAACCCCAGCTTATAAGCAATGGCTTGCCCGTGAAGAGGCCCTTTTTTTAATAGTGAAATAATTCTAATCCTGGTAGGGTCACCAATGGCTTTATGATAATTCACCAACTTATCTAATTGCATAGCGTACTACCTTCTTTCCCTAATTCGATATACATCTAATTAGATAATAATCGAATTAGATGTATATGTCAAAAAAGTAAAAATATTTAAAGTGATCACTTTTCACACTGCGTATAAAAAAATCTGCCCTGTATAGTCTTCAAACTATAAAAAAAGCGTCTATTTCTTCGTATAATTTAACCATTGTTTTTACCTGTTCTTTTTATTATTAAGAAAAAGTTACCATGTTTTCATCAAATAATACCGGGGAACATATTCAAAGAGATAAATGAATTATTAAAGATACATGTATGTAAATAATAAATAATAAATAATAAATGAAAAAGGAATGAGTAAATCATGACAGGAAATTCAAAAATTTTAATGGTTGTTACAAATGGACATACAATGGAAAACGGAGAACTTGCTGGCATTTGGCTTACAGAATTCTCTGAAGCATATTTAGCATTTAAGAAAGAAGGATACGAAGTAGTCGTAGCAAGTCCAAAAGGCGGAAAATCACCTGTGGATCCTAACAGCTTAACAGATGATGTGACGGACGAAGACAAAAAAGCAGGAAAACTTTTAGAGAATACAAAATCATTAGCTGAAGTAAGTTCACAAGACTTTGCAGGCATGTTTGTACCTGGAGGGCACGGAACAATGTTTGACTTTCCAGATGATACGCACTTACACCGTTTGTTAACAGAATTTGCTGAAGACGACAAGCTGATTGCAGCAGTATGCCATGGACCGGCAGCTCTTGTAGGCGGAAAGCTTAAAAACGGTGAGCCGATTGTAAAGGGTAAACGTATTACAGCGTTTACTGATTCAGAAGAGAAAGATACAACGTTAGATAAATACATGCCGTTTCTTCTTGAAACAAAGCTTCGTGAGCTAGGCGCTGAGTTTATTGCAAAAGATAATTGGAGCGATCATATTGAAGTAGACGGAAAACTTTTAACCGGGCAAAATCCACAGTCTACAATCAGTCTCGCAAAAGAATTTGTGCGTGCTTTAAACGCGTAAAAGTATGTATGACCTTAATAGGGATGTCTCATGATTGTTTGAGACATCCCTATTTTCTTTAGGGTGAAATAAAATAGGAATTAAGGAAAATAAAAAGGGCAGCTATCTAAATAGCAGCCCTTTTATTTGTTAGAAGGTTTGTTTCTGAAAATATATGTAGTAATTCCTGTCACAATGATAACAGCCACAACACAAATGATCAGACGAACAATCTGTGTCACAAAGATATTATCTGCAATGCTCATGTTTTTGGTTAAAATCAACGTTCCATAAGCAGCTAAGACAGATAAAAACATATTGACGATTCGTTGAGCCATGTTGTTTTTACTCCTTTCGCTTCACTACCTTACACTTTAACACATGTGTTCGCTGTAAAAAATATTGAATTACAAGTATGTCAGAAAATCAGCACTCCAGTAAAAGAATCTACTTGTAAGGAAGTAGCTGATATCCTATTAGTTATGACAACTAGAGCTCAGAGAAGGAAATGAGGTTTCTTTAGTCGAATTTAACATGCTTGTATTATTTTTTTAGATAGGTGGGAAAAGCTTGTTTGATAAATTAAAAAAGCTATTTATGGATAAACAGGATCAGGAAACAGATGACAAATATATTTTAGTCCCTGAGAGTGAAATAAATGAGAATTTAAAAAGAGATATAGTGAAGTTGGAAGAAGTAGGAGAGGCATACTGCAAAAGTCTTCAGCACAAATATAGAAATAAATTTGAACGTGAGGATAAGCAGAACTTAAAAATATGGGTGTGTCGGGATATTGATGGCGACCAACTGCCAAATCTAAGTTCGGAGCAGTGTTTAGAAAAAGAATATCGTTCCCAAGTGGCAATAAACTTTGAAGGGTTTACAGATGAAGAAGATGCATACGTTCATTACATCCAATTATGGTATTCCTTTAGTGGGTATTTTAAAGGGACAGGCACTTTGTATGATTTGTCAAAAAATCATTTAGAAGCTGATATTGAAGAAAAGTTAGAAGAATTACTCAACCAATTATAGATTTCTACTTAGCACTGAGATTATTTGTTAATACACAGGGGGAAGGAATATGAGGGGGCGGCCAGAGTTAGAAATAGAAAGGGAAAAAGTTTATAAAACGAAAAAAAATCCTAATGGAACATTTATAGCGCGAATTATTCAAGTGCCTAAGGAAGAAAATATGTTAAATTTTATTCTAGAAATCAAAAATTTAAAGAAAAAGGAACTTTCTTATAGAAGTTTATTAGTAAGGACTGAAAACTGGTACTATTCTTTTCGTCTTGCTAGAGGAGATCTGAAATGGGTATCTTTGCATACAGTAGCGGTATGGGACCGGCTAGGACATAAATTAGTTGAGGTAGCGGCCCCAACCGGTAAGGAAAATTATCGTATTTCCGATGAACACTGTTCAGTTTACCGAGAAAAGTAATAGTGACCATATAGTTAAGGAGAAAACGAATGAAAAAGCATTGCTGCGATTATATGAATTATCATGCGAACTTTACGTGTGATATTCACAGTGATCCGTTTAATTGTCCAGATAATCTTATCTTATTTGATAAAACAAATAAGGAATACGGTTTAATTATCCAGGATGGTGGTTCATCCATCATTGGAATTTCATTTTGCCCATGGTGTGGTAAGAAGCTTTAACTTAAGTATGAAGGGGAGATCCTCTTCATTTCTGGAATGGGGGATTGGGCTTGATTTTTCGTTATCTAGCTATGTTATCAGGATTAGGAATCGTTTTATTAAACCTTTTTGATCCTATACATCAAGGGGTTACGCGCTGGTTGATGGTCATCTGCAGTTTATTCATCTTTAGTAGCCATTTAAAATTCATCTTAGATAAGAAATCGAAAACAAAGGATAATCAAAAGAAGACCTACTAATAAGAATTTCTTTTGATGTTGTACCTTTGATAATTATGTAAATGAAAACCTAAAGAATATGTAGTAAAGAAATAAAAAAGAAAATTATATGTTATAATAATCATAAATATCCAAATAAAGGAACATTATGTTGTTATGAATCGTAAATTTAATTCTCTATTTATAGTCTATCCTATCGTTTTCTTTGTAGTGCGTACTGTTTTTTCTTTTGTGAAAAATAGCGCTGCGGAATCTGTCTATGAGACGTTAGCTATACTTGCCATGTATTACTTTGCAGCTAGTATTTTCTATTCGATTGACTTGTATATGCAAAAGAAAAATAGTTAATAGATTAGAAAATGCTGAGAGTCAGAGTAAAAACAAACGATATAAAGGAGTCCAACAGTGCGCATTAAGAGCTATTTTTTGTTTATTTTCCCACTCATTTTACTATTATTAGCAAGCTGCGATCCATCTTCTACACCTAAAGAAAAATACTATTCAAGCACCAAAACCACAAATCTTGAATTAGAAAACGTTAAGTCAGTATCAATAGGAAGTTCTAAATATGACGTAGCAAGTTGTTTGAGGAAGAAACCAAAATTTATAGAGGTTACTGAGCAGCCTCCGTATACTACCTACATTTATGGAAAAAGTACAGAAAAGTATGATGTTGAATTTGAAATAGTAGATAATAAAGTCAGCAGGTATGACTTTATTAGCAGCAAGTATAGTACGGAAAAGGGAATACATACTGGTGACAGCAAAAAAGATGTTATTAGGGCGTATGGAGAAAATTATCACGAAAGAGAAGGTACCGGAGCAACAATAATAGGGTATTTTGATAAAAATCATAAACTCAATATTGAGTTTTCTTTAGATGACAAGGATAAAGTTGGAGGCATTTTGGTTCAAAAAATAAATAATTAAGATGAGTAATAATCATTTTTGCTGCAGCTTTTAATATGTACTTATTTATGTAAATTGAGTATGTTTGAGCTATAAATCTAAAACAAATAATCAGAAAGGGTTTTTTCCTATTGAGTACGTTTACTAAAGTAGTACCGTCAGCTTTTATACTTCTCTATATAGTATTTTTCTTTTTAGATATTTCTTATCATTATGGTGTTCCTTATTCATATAGCTTTTTTCTTTTTTTATTTTTGTCGTTAATACCTCTAGTTTTATGTTTAGTAATATGGTTTAAGGACAGGGAACGTCTTTTTCTATTTTTGGCTGTAGTTTCAACCCTCCAACTTACGTTTACTGTCTTTATTTATCTTTTGCCAGAAGCAGGAACTAAACCATTAATTTATGAAAAAGCAATCACAAAAGAAGATGTTTTACATAAATAAGCTTACACAAAAAAACTTGAAGAATGTGTATCTAGTATAAGGTTATTAAAGAGATCCCCTTAAATAAAGAGGATCTCTTTGGTGTAGGTGTTTGTAATAGTAATTATATTAACTAGCTCTGTATACTTCTTCATTACAAAGCAGTGTTCCATACTTATTAAAAAAAGAAATGTGTACAGTTTAGTGTAAGAAAAGGGATCTAACAGAAACCATTAATTTATATTTTAACCATAATATGTTATAATATTTCGAAAATGGTGGTGTGATGATGAGCGAAGATAAAGAAACACCTGAAAGAAGAAGAGAGAGATTAAAACACGAAGAGGTAAAGAGAAACCCCACAGGGAATATGAACGATGCATTTAACAGAAATGAAGCTGGAAACCTATCTGGTTTAGCAGGCAGCTTAGGATGGAAGGGGCTAGGTATACTTATTACTGTACTGATTATAGGCTTTATCGTTGTGTCCCTATTTTTAAAATAATGTGAGGTTTATAAATTAAGAGTACTGGAGGACTCATTTTGAAAAATTATGCAGTGTTTATTGGTAGTTTTATAGTGTTACTGTTTGCTTTTCAAATTGTTTCTGGGCTATTTCTTACACTTACATATGTACCTGAGACTTCACAGCATTTGAGTAGCTCAACGCTCAGTATTTTTTCTTTTAATTATCCATTTTTAAGTTCTATTATAGCAGCGACTTTTTCATTTAGTATTTCAAACAAAGTATGTAAAGTTAAAAATATTCATTATGGTTTTTAATAACTGCTAATTTTCCTTTTTATGGTATTATATGTAGATACGTATTCAGTACTGTTGAAAGAGGGAGATACTTAATGTTGCAATCACTGATTTTTGATATGGATGGAACGCTGTTTCAAACAGATAAAATTTTAGAATTATCGCTTGACGATACCTTTAACCATTTACGTGCACTCAATCAATGGGATACTGGCACTCCTATTGATAAGTATCGTGAGATTATGGGTGTACCTTTACCAAAAGTATGGGAAGCTTTATTACCTAATCAATCAGATGAAATAAGAAAATATACAGATGACTATTTTTTAAAAAGCTTAGTGGAGAATATAAAAAAAGGGAAAGGTGCTTTATATCCCAATGTAAAAGAGGTCTTTAGCTATTTAAAAGAAAATAATTTTTCCATTTACATAGCAAGTAACGGTTTAAAAGAATATTTAGAAGCAATTGTAGACCATTACGATTTGAATAATTGGGTGACAGAGACATTTAGTATTCAACAAATCCAAACCCTCGATAAAGGAGAGTTAGTCAAAACAATTATAAAGAAATATGGTATCAAACATGCTGCAGTAGTAGGAGACCGCCTATCTGATATAAATGCTGCAAGAGATAATGGTTTAATGGCAGTGGGGTGTAATTTTGATTTTGCTCAAGAAGCTGAGCTTGTGCAGGCTGATGTGGTAATAGATGATTTGAAGGAGTTAAAAAGGATTGTATCTAACATAAATAGTAGCTTGTCAATCTAATAGACTGACTAATAGACTGATCTTTGTACGTAACCGTTATAGATGGTTAATGTCTCAATTTTATTAAGAGAATAAATTTTTTATATGCTATGTAAAAGGATAGGTCTTTAAAGGCCTATCCTTTTGATTTACCTTACAGCATTGGCATCCACTTGATTTTGAATCTTCACTGCAGTTTCTGCTTCGTCAATGAATTCATACATATAGAAATCTCAATCTATTGAAGTTGAAACATAACTAATGAGTGGTTCCCCTACAACTCTCCAATGTTTACATAATCTTTTCTTGTCATTAATAAATGGTTTACAATACTGAGCTATGCTTAGGTTAAGATTTCCAAAATAGTTTTATATTAAAAATAATTCTATGAGAAAGGAGATTTTTGATTATGACTTCGCATATGATTCGTAAATCTGATAGCGCTCAGTTATATATTAGAGGATATAAGATAAAATTGACACTCAGCCAGTGGAAGCTTGTAAGCACTCAGAGATAATGAATGGTTAACCCAACTATAAAAAAGGAAACCTCCACCTTAATTTAGGTGGGGTTTTTTGCATTTCTTTTATTAACGTTTTAATTGGTTAACTATTTAGACTTTATAATAAAAAAGACTAATAAAAGTTAAAAAATGGAATAAAAAAGAGGAATATTATTTAAGTGAAATTAAAATAAAGCACAACTAAATATGCATTTTTTAAATGTTTTACCACTTTTTATTGACCATAAAAATTTAAAAGAATTAAAATAAATATAAAGTAAGTAGTTACTTACATTTTAAAACTAATTTGTAGGAGGATGAATATTTTTAATGTATAGTTTAAGTTTTCAAAAGGTGGACGAGGCGAATGAAAAAGTTGGAGCAAAAGCTTTAAACCTTATAAAAATGAAAAAAGAAAATTTACCGATTCCGGATGGCTTTGTTATTCAAACAGAAGCTTTAAAGCGATATATCGAATGGAATGGGATTAATCGTCAAACGGATAATATCCACGAGAGAATTTTGCAAGGGGAAATTCCTATTGAAATTGAATCGGATCTCATAGAGGCATTTCGAAATCTAAAGTGCTCTTATACATCAGTAGCTGTTCGATCATCATCCAGTGCTGAAGATTTAGAAGGTGCATCGTTTGCTGGCCAGTATGAAACCTATCTTAATGTGAAAAGCCCTGAGGATTTTTTAAATAAAGTAAAAGCGTGCTGGGCTTCATTTTTTACTGAAAGAGTCGAACAATATACTCAAAATATGTATGCTGATTTTGATGAAATTTCAATGGCAGTTGTTGTTCAAGGATTAATTGAGTCCGAAGTATCGGGAGTCATATTCAGTCAAAACCCCGTTACTCATAATACAAAAGAAATGATGATTAATGCCAGCTATGGACTAGGAGAAGCAATCGTATCGGGCATAGTAACACCTGATGTTTATCTGGTTAATAAACAAACCTTTGAGATAGAGAAAGAGAAAGGGCTAAAGGAAGTAAAAATAATTCCACTTGATGAAGGCGTTGAAGAAATCGAAACAACGGAAGATGAGCAGCAAAGGTTTTGTTTAACAAACGAAACAATTATTGAACTGGCTGAAATATCAAAAGAAGTAGAAGCTCTTTACCAGCATCCCGTAGACATAGAGTTTGGTATTCAAGACAATCAAGTATATCTATTACAGGCAAGAGCGATTACCACATTAACAGAAACTAAAGAATTAACTTCCTTCCAAAAAGATATATCTTTAAGTTTCGAGGATATGGAAGAGTTTTGGATTTTAAATGACACAAGTTTTTCTCATGCTGTTAGTCCTTTGTACGCTTCATTTATTATTCCGGCATTTTCTGAAGGAACAGCTGCTAGTTTTAAAAAGTTAAAGTTTATGTTTAATAGACTTAATTTAAAACTTTATAAAGGTCATATCTATACAAAAATGGAGCCTTTTAAAGGAGATTCCAAGAAAAGATTCCAAGAAAATAAAGAATTGATGGAAAGTATTTATCCAATCCTAACAAAACGAATGAATCAAATGATTAAAGAACAATTCCTGCCTTACTATAACAAGTTAGATAGCTTTACCGGAGGAAATCTCAATCTTCAGAGAGGAAAAGAGATTCTTCAAAGTTTGACTGATTTTTATAAAACGGCATATGACTTGCATTTTGACATTGTTATGCCTCAAATGTCTTTAAATACTAAGGCTGAAGAATACTATAAAAACCTTACAAATAAAAAATCCGGACATGATGTTTATGAGCTATTGACCGGGAAAATGAACAAATCGTTGGAAACGGATCAACAGCTTTCTAGACTTGCTTTAACAGTTAAAGACGATGCGGAACTTACTAAGATCTTTGAAGAAGAATGTACAGAAACTTTATTAAAGAAATTAGAGGAAAATAAAGCAGCAAAAAGCTTTATGGCTGAAGTAGATACTTTTCTAAAACAGTATGGATATCGAAGCGTCGTAAGTCACGATTTTGTAGGGGAAACTTGGCTAGAGAATCCTCTTCACGCGTTATTGATTATTCAAGGGTATGTTAATGACGGTTACAACTTTGATGAGAATTTCAAACAGACGGTCAAAAAACGTGAACAGAACTATAATGAATTTCTGGAACAGATAGCGGATAGCACACACAAAGAAGAGTTTAAAAAATATTATCAGTGGGCATTAGATGCATCTGTTATAAGAGATGACCATCATTTTTATATCGATGCAATGTTGGATGCAAAAGCTCGTTTATTCCTAATCAAGCTAGGTGATTTACTAGTACATCATCATGTTTTTCTAGTGAAAGAAGATATTTTCTTTTTATATCTTGATGAGCTAGAGTCTCTTTTAGAAAATCCGGTAGACGTGACAGAATTAATTGAGAAGCGTAAAAAAGAACACGCAGAACATGAGCAAATGTCTAATTTGCCTAGATACTTCGGAGTCCCTGAGCCAGCTCAGTTGAAAGAAGCTGAGAAATATATGGGAGCTATTGAGGAAAATGACGCTAACAGCGAACATTCTATTAAAGGGTTAGCCTCTTCCTCGGGAACATATACCGGAAAAGTAAAGGTCATTTTAAATACGAAGGAATTTTCCAAGCTGGAAAAAGGTGATGTTTTGGTATGTAAGACCACTACTCCACTTTGGACTACTTTATTTCAAACTGCGGGGGCTGTTATTACTGACGCTGGAGGTATTCTTTCTCATTCGGCAATAATTGCACGTGAATATGAAATTCCTGCAGTGGTTGGTACGAAAATAAGTACGGATAAGCTAAAAGATGGCGATATGGTCATGGTCGATGGTACGAATGGAATTGTCACGCTTCTAAATGAATAAATAGTTCTCTTCGCTTCCATTTGACAACAGCTCTTTTTCCTTTATATACTGCCTAATGGAAAGTAAATACTTACATTCAGGAAGCATAAAGGATGATTAACATGAAAAAAGATGAAACAAAAAAGAAGATAACAAAAGCTACAATAGAACTGCTTAAAGAAAAAGGCTACAAAGGTACTACCACTAGAGAAATTGCAGAACAAGCTGGCGTTAATGAATTAACTGTTTTTCGCCACTTTGGCAATAAAGAAGGCATTATTCAAGCTATTGTCAAAACAACAAGCTTTTCGCTTGAAATTTTTGATAAATCAATTGAATGGGAGCTTGAAAAAGATTTGACGAATTTCGGTTACCTGTTACTAAAAGACTTTGATAATAACCGAGACATGATTTCAATTGCTTTAAAAGATCCTTTAATTTTCTCACAGGCGCACGAAGAAATTTTGAAAAAAATTAATGATACGAAAGAAATACTAAAAGAATACTTTGAAGAAATGCAAAGGAAAGGATATATCAAAGAATTAGATTGCTGTACACAAGCGGAGATTTTCCTAAGTACGTATTGGGGATATTTTATGTATAAACTAAATTTTGGAGACAAAGCCTTACACGCAGATTATCAAGATATGATAAAAAACAGTATAAAAACGTTTATAAAAGGAATTTCTCTCCATTAAAAGGAGGCAATAATGTTTGGGTAAACATAAAGAGCTTATCTTGATTATTTCATTACTAATTGGGACATTTCTTGTGCCAATAAATTCGACAATGATTGCCGTTGCTCTAACAACCATATCGGCTCATTTTAATGAACCACTTGCAAGTATTTCTTGGGTAGTAACTATTTATTTAATTGTAATGGCTGTCACTCAGCCTATCGCTGGAAAGCTAGGAGATCTATATGGAAACAGAAATATCTATTTATGGGGCGTGGTGTTCTTTCTGATAGCATCTTTAGGCTGTATATTTTCAACTAATCTCATTTCCCTTATTATCTTTCGATCACTGCAGGCAGTAGGAGGAGCTTTACTTACTCCAAACACTATAGCAATCATTAGATATGTGGTGCCAAAAGAACGGCTTCCTAAAGTTCTAGGTATATTTGGAATGGGGATGGGTTTGGGTGCTGCAATTGGACCTTTATTAGGGTCTGTCCTGCTTGAAAACTTCAATTTGGAAGCTATATTCTGGGTCAACGTTCCTTTTCTTTTCTTAGCTTTAATCAGCGGAATAGTTATGATTCCTAAATTTAATGTTAAAAAGCAAACAAGTACTTTAGATATTCAAGGTTCCATTTATTTAGCAATTAGCATTTCTTTATTGATCTTGTTGACACACGGTATGGAATTTACCAAGGCTTTAATAATGGGAATACTATTTATTTTATCTACAATTTTGTTTATCAAAAGAGAAAATACGGCAGAAAACCCGATTATCGATTTTTCTTTATTTAAAAATTCCACCTTTACAAGCGCTAATTTATCTATTATGCTTAGCAACTTTGTTATGTATGTGATTTTATTAATTATGCCTCTGTTAATGAAGTCTCAATTTCATTTATCTACAGCGCAAACAGGGCTTGTTTTATCAGTTTTTTCGATTTCAATGTCTTTAAGCGGCTGGATAGGTGGATTATTAAACAATAAGTTTAGTTCTAAAAAAGTGATTGGTTTTTCTTTTGCTATGATTATTGTCTCTAATATTCTTTTTCTATCTCTAGAGAACATTGGATCTATTCTTTTTCTTATAGTGGCTTTAATTATTGGAGGTTTTTCGACCGGAATAGGTTTAACAAGCATGCAGGTTGCCTCGTTGGACTCCGTAAGCAAAGAACAGTCTGGTACAGCCTCTGGCATTTATTCAACGTTTCGTTATTTTGGAAGTATTATTTCGTCCACGCTTATTGCTCTTGTTACAAGTTATAACTACATCTTCATTATTTTAGGGATATCGGGGATAGTAGGTATACTAGTAGCTAGAAGCATTAAATCTAGTAGCCAAGATGTAATAAGCAGCAATAATTCTAGTGCAAAAGCATAGTTGTTTTTTGATAAAGCTTTTGTTTATATACACAATTTACTAATCAATCAATAAAAAATAAGTACTGCTTCTAAAATAGGAGCAGTACTTATTTTTTGCCTAAAAATCTTAGAGAAAACAACAGATGAATTCATCTGTTCCCTTCAAAAATGATTTGTTTTAAACAGGGAACTATCGTTTGTCAAGTATGTGGGAAAGTTATTGAGAATGTAGACAACTCTGAAGGGGTTAAAACATGGTACGGGAAGTGTTCTGAAGATTGTTCTAGGAAATAACGTATCGGTAAAAAGAGACTCCCAAAATCATTAGAATTTTAATTAAGACTATAGCTGAACAAGGAGAGTAATCTTATGAAAGTTATAATTGCTTCAGATCATGGTGGGATAAATATTCGTAAAGAGATTATAAATCTATTAGATGAAATGTCCATAATATATGAAGATCTAGGCTGTGAATGCAGCAGTTCAGTCGATTATCCGGACTATGCGATTCCAGTTGCCCAACGAGTAGCAAATGAAGAAGCGGATTTTGGAATTTTAATCTGCGGTACGGGAATTGGCATGAGTATTGCCGCTAACAAAGTAAAAGGAATTCGTTGCGCACTTGTTCATGACGTTTTTTCAGCTAAAATGACGCGTGAACACAACGATACGAACATTTTAGCCATGGGGGAACGAGTAATTGGGCCAGGTTTAGCCCGCGAAATTGTGAAGACTTGGTTAACAACCCCATTTGTTGGAGGCCGTCATGAAAATCGTATCTGTAAAATTACAGAATACGAAAATGTATCACAACCTTCTCTTGAAAGAAAATAAAGATAAAAAGGCAAGAATCAATTTGATTCTTGCCTTTTCCTATTATTTCACTTACTGATATGATGATTATAGATCCTATCAGAATAGCAAAACTAACCATTCCAATTCCCATACCAGTTAACCTTCCGTAAAAGCAGCTTATTATGAGAACAATGAGACTAATTATTTTTGCAATTAAAATAGATGTAATAAAATATGCCTGATTTATGCTTGGGAGTTAAAGAAGTTTGTTTGCTGATGAAAAAATCTGTACGGTTAGTATCTATATATAGGAGGAAGCGAATATGCAGGGTAAAACGTTGATAACAAAAGTTATGGCTTACATAACTAGGTTTAATGGTCATCATACAGAGTTATTAGTTTACAAACACAAAGATTATCCAGAAGCAGGAGTTCAAGTTCCAGCAGGTACTGTAGAACAGGGAGAAACAATTGAAGAAGCTTTATATAGGGAGGTCAAAGAAGAATCTGGATTAATGGAGTTTTTATCGGTAACAAAATTGAAAACATATATTTATCATCATGAAGGTAAAAGCCAGTATCATGAACGACATGTTTTTCATTTGGAAATTAAAGAAAAAACTGCAGAACGGTGGGAATATAAGGTTAATTCTAAAGGGGAAGATGCAGGATTAATCTTTTCATACTATTGGGCTCCTATTCAAGCTCTTCCCAAACTAGCTGTAAATCAAGATGATTGCATTAATCAGTTATTTTTATAGTTCTAAATTTATTAATAAGAGAAATATGTAGGTATCAAAAAGAATAAAAGTAATTTTATATTACATCAAACCGTCCAGATATATAGCAAAGGAGAATAGGAAACATGCTTAATCAATTAAAGCTGTGGGCTAAAAAGTTAAAAAAGCAGCTATTTATCTTATATTTAGCTTATAAAGATGAACGAGTATCTTGGTATACCAAATTATTTACTGCTTGTGTTGTTGCATATGCCTTCAGTCCAATCGATTTAATTCCTGATTTTATACCGGTTTTAGGCTATATTGACGATATAATCATTGTTCCTTTAGGAATTATGCTTGCTTTGAAAATGCTACCTGCAAGTGTTATAGAGGACTGCACAATCAAAGCAGAAGAGCTCATTCAAAATGAACGACCTAAAAATTGGGTTGCGGGTTCAATTATTATCGTAGTATGGCTACTTATTTTTATGTGGAGCTGTTTTACTGTTTTTAAATTATTAAAAGGAAGCTAAACAATCTCTAGAGAGTTTATTTAGATACCAGGAAAACGTTAATGCGAAAAAAGACAGCCTGTTATTACTGATTTTGACTCTTTATTCCGTAGTAGGTCAAATGCTTGGAATGGGGCTTGTAGTAAATGATTTTATTGGAAGAATCAAATGGAGAAATATACTTGCGTACAATCCTGTAGAATATTTTGCATTAATCCTGGCAGCGAGCGGTGTTATAATTTCTCTGATACTAGGCATACAAAGTTTATATCAATGGATCATTGACCAAAGAAATCGAAAAAAATGGGTGAAACAAACTGTATTATCTTCAACAAAGGAATGAGAGCAGTCCTTTATTTCCTCCATATTTATCTTAAAACAGAAACAAAGATCGTAAGCCCATAATTGATACCTATGGTTATCAATTATGGGCTAATTTATCTCTATGCCTTTTTAAAAAATGTTCAGCTATATCGCTTTACAATTAAAGATAAATGTTGAAATTAAGCTAATTATCCGTTTTTTTAGTGTGTTTTTTTACTGTCCATTTCTTATAGATGTAGTGTAAGAGGAAGCCTCTGTACTGATTTATAATATAGTAACTAACAATATAAAGTATACTTCCAAACAAAAAGCTATTAAGAACCATTCCTGTTAAAAAATTCTTTCCTACTTTCGCTCCTAGTTCTAGTCGATTATCCAAATCTTCATCTGCATTCTGAAGCAAAGTTTGATTAAGGTCGATTGGAAATATATATCCTCCCACTACTGTATTCAAGTAAAACATCAACGGAAAGGCCCACATAAAAAACATTCCACCAATAAGGCCTGCTATGCTATTTCCTTTACATAATTTAGCTAAACCTACGGATATTATAAGGCCCAATCCAAAGGTAGGAACAAAGTTCACAACAGAACCTAGACTAAAACCTAGCGCAACTTTATGTGAATGATCTTTTAATCTTAATAGTTTAATAAGTAAGTATTTAAACCGGCGCTTCAAAAACACTAATTTGCTCACATTATTCCTCCTATCTCTTCGCGCTGGCATCCTATCTTTCCTTTTGGTGTCCACCATTACAGAAAGGTTTTTTATTGTATTCAAGATTTAGCGTCACATAAGTAAAAAGAAAAATGAGGTTCAAGAACAACAGATTTAACCATTATAAGTATATTTATACTTTATATGACAAAATAAATAGTTACCTCCTAATAAATCAAGTGATTTTTGAAAATGTCACAAAAAATTCACAAATAGGTTGTTTCTTTTCTCTTTCTCCCTGCTAAAATTTTATAGTCAAGAACAAGAAAAATATAACATCGGGGGATATACTTAGTGAAAAAGATAATTTCTTCATTAGCTCTATGCTCGTCATTGATTGTGTTACCAACAATAAGCCAGGCAGCTTTAGGAGACAAGCTATTAAAAGAAGGTATGACAGATCCAGACGTAAAAGAATTACAGGATGTTTTAAGACAGAAGGGGATATTTTCAGCTACTTCGACTGGCTATTTTGGTTCAATTACAAAAGATTCAGTTTTAAGCTTTCAGCGTTCTCATAGTTTAACCGCTGATGGAATTGTAGGATCTAATACATATCAAGCGTTAATAGGTAATTCAACAAGTACGGTTACAAACGGTACACTTTTAAAATATGGAATGACTAGCAATGAAGTTGAAAAAGTACAGCAATTGTTAAAGGGAAAAGGTTACTTTAATGCCACACCAACAGGATATTTTGGTACAGTTACTCAAACTGCTGTTATGAATTTTCAACGGGATCATGGCTTAGCCGTGGATGGAATAGTAGGTCCGGCTACTTTAAATGCCTTAAATAACGCATCTAACGGCTCCACTGGTTCTTCAACTGTCAATAGTTCAACGCAAGCGACAGCTAGTGATACTGTTGCTTATTCCAAAAAATTCATAGGCGTACCATATGTGTGGGGAGGAACATCTCCGAGTGGTTTCGATTGCAGCGGTTTCATTTATTATGTATTTAAAAATGGAGGTGGAGTAACTGTACCGCGAACAGTAGCTACCTTGTATCAGTCAGGAAAAAGTACATCTACTCCAAATGTAGGAGATATTGTGTTCTTTGATACTACTGGAGGTCCTTCACATGCTGGAATTTATATTGGAAACGGGCAGTTTATTCATGCTGGCAGTTCAACTGGTGTAACTATTGCATCGTTAAGCAATTCTTACTGGGCACCTCGTTATTTAGGAAGTAAATCTATTCTCTAATAGATTACTAGTAAAAAAATATAGCAATTGAAACTAAGCAGTTTTATTATTATTTGTGTAAATAAAGTGAAAAGTCCTGATATATAGTCAGGACTTTTTGTTATAGCAGCGAACAATGGTCTTAATATAAAGGGTGAGCTTGCTTGAAAGAATGAGATGTATGTCTCCTGTAGCAGCTTGTTAATAACAATAACGCTAGCTAACATACACCATTTAGCCATTCAGACGTTAAACACTCCTTATATAAGCTTGTTCCATTGAATGGCTTTTGAATGTTTGAGTGTACGTGTTAAACATCGAAACATTGGTAAGTATTCCTGCAGCAAGCATTAACAATGTAAGCGAAGAACCTCCAAAGCTTATAAAAGGAAGGGTGACACCAGTAATAGGAAGAAGGCCCGTGACAGCCCCAAGGTTTACAAATACTTGAACAGCAATCATAACGGAAATACCGATAGCTAACAGTGCTCCAAAAGGATCACGACACTTAATAGATGTTTTTAACCCTTTAAAAATAATAAAAAACAGTAGCCCCAATACAAGAAGTACACCCCAAAATCCCAGCTCTTCTGCAATAATGGCCATAATAAAATCCGTATGTGATTCAGGCAAGTAGCCCGTTTTTTGAACGCCTTGTCCTAATCCCATACCTAATATTCCTCCGTTTCCTATAGCCACATAAGAATTAACAAGTTGATATCCATCGCCTTGTTGATTTTCAAAAGGATGCAAGAATCCGGTAAAACGAGCCAAACGCCCCGGAGAAAACAAAAGATCCATGTTTCCGGTTACTAATAAAACGGTTAACATAACAAGTGTTCCAATTAGGCCTAATAAACTAATTTTTAAAATAGATTTCTTTGAAATCCCTGAACATAACACAATAGCTGCAACTGTTCCTAAAATAAGCAAGGCTCCGCCATAGTCAGGCTGCAAGATAATTAAGAAACAAATAAAAAGCACAACCACCATAGGTGGAAGAATCGACCTTTTTAAATCATTGATATACTCTTGTTTGTTTGCAAAAACAGCGGCTAAATAGATAATAAGCGTTAATTTTGTTATTTCTAACGGCTGAATAGCAATAGGCCCTATTTTAAACCAACTTTGTGCATTACCTGCTGTATGTCCAAAAGCTAAAACTAAAATAAGGAGTGAAATAGTGACACCTAATAAAAATTTTAATACTGCTTTTTCTTGATAAATTTTATATGGTACGATAGCTGCTAATGTGAAAAGGGTAAAGCCTGCTATAAGAGCAAGCTTTTGTTTTTTATAAAAATAATCCCCAGATACACCATAACGGCTATATATAAGAGAGAAAATAAAAAAATACACATATATTTCAATACTTTTATACGAATCTTTAGGTCTAAATTTATCTCTTTAGCCATTTTTTTATTAGTCATTGTATTACCTCACATCCTGATCAAACATATAAGCTTTTGATCGAAAGCTTATATTTAATACTAGTCCCATCAAAAACATCGTACTCATTAACGCACTTCCCCCGTAGCTTATAAACGGCAGTGGTATTCCCGTTATCGGAAGAAGTCCTATACACATGCCCACATTTTCTAAAACATGAAAGAAAACAATTGAAATAACGCCGGTACAAATGTATGTAGAGAATTGATCTTTCGTATGAAATGCGACGGTAATAATTTGGTGAATCAGCACCATAAATAAGAAAAGAATAAGGCTAGTTCCTAAGAAGCCGTAACTTTCTCCAATTGCACTAAAAATAAAGTCTGAATGTTTTTCGGGCACATATACTGAAAATTTTGATGTATCTCTTCCTGAAATGGATCCGGCACCTATTGCTTTTAACACTTGCATATAGTTGTAAGACAAGCTGCCTGCATAAGATTCTGGATCAAACCACGCATAGATACGATCAAACTGATAGGATTGAACGTGCAAATATTTTTCCAATATTTTTGGGTGGTTTAAAACCATATATAAAATACCTGAAGCGATTCCTATAATTGAAGTAAAGGTAGGAAGAATGAGCTTAAAACTTACTCCTGAAACGAATATCATGACAAAGAATAAAAAGATCATCACAAGTGCCGTTCCTAAATCGGGCTGCTGCATAATAAGAAGAATAGGGACCGCTAACGTAGCTCCTAGCTTTCCAACGAGTAAAACGTCGCTTCTTATATCTCTTACGCGAAATTTTTCGTTATGATTTCGTATCACTTTACTAAATGCTAAGATTAAAGAGATTTTTGTGAACTCTGACGGCTGTATCGATCCAATACCAGGAAGGACGAACCAGCTTTTTGCACCATTTTTGACAGGAGCAATACTTTGGGGAGAAACGATGAGTAAAATAAGGATAAAAATATTTAGCCCATAAAAGAACCATGTGAATCGGTCCCATTGTTCCTCATCGGGCCTCATGGTGATGAAGATAATCCCAATACCTACTGCGTACCATTCAACTTGTTTAATTACGAAGTTTGTAGAATACTGTCCTGTTTTTTGCGCGTTATAAATAGCTATACAGCTAATGATAAAAAACAGCAGCATTGTAAAAGCAAGACCATAATTAAAGCTTTCTGACTTCTTGCGTTCCATCTTTAAAACACCTTTTCTTTATTAAATTTCCATTCCAATTACTGAATATAAGTTTCTCTAATATATGCTAGAAAAATATCAATAAAATAGATTTCTTCTCATGATCTATCACAAACCTCCAATCTGTTTTACCCGTAATGTTTTATATAAAAGGTCTACCATACGATAGCCTGTATAATCAAAACGTGTATTAGCCCTAATTTAGTGAAAAAGATATTTTCTTGACTTCAGCTTATTTTTTTTGTTAAATACTATAAATTTGCCTAAAGGAAACTTTTTGGGCATAAGAAACCCTTTGGAAATAAAATTTTGACTTAGAACAGACTGAAATGCCTATAGGTATTAACAATTCATATATTTAAATGCTAATTCATTTTTCCTTAGGGAAACAGTTTAACATTAAGGAAAAATATTTGTCTAATAAAAACCTTAAAATTTAACTAAAAACCGAATTACTTTCGTTAAATCAGTATAGAAAACTAATGATGTAACTAACTCTCTTTACACTAAAAAACTGACC
This sequence comes from Priestia sp. 10L35, assembly GCF_056395685.1. Lineage (NCBI taxonomy): Bacteria > Bacillati > Bacillota > Bacilli > Caryophanales > Bacillaceae > Priestia > Priestia sp. 10L35. The sequence goes on from NZ_JBFTKA010000007.1 coordinate 121,963, forward strand.
ATTATGGTCAGTTTTTTAAGGTTAATAAATAAGTTATTTTGCTCACTTCTCATATCGTTTGTAATTTTATCATTGAAAAATGAAAAATAAGTGAAAAAAACAATATTAATACAAATAAGTTAAAAAATATTTAATTTTGTATAAAATTCATGTGATTCACAAAAATATTGAGAAAGAACGTTCGTTGAAATTTTTAATGTTAACTTTTATATAAAAGCTGTGATTGCTTACAGAATGCAAAGTTCTTTTGAAAGCACCTTTTTATTTTTATGAATATTGAGCTTTATGATACGATATGAAGTGAACTTTTTAAATGAGGGTCTATATGCAAAAAATTAAAGGTAAAAGAATAAAAATCAGTATATTTATGCTGGGATTAGGGATTGTTTTTTTTCTGTTTGCCGGGAAAGAGCTTGTGGTAAACGAAAAGCCGGTAAAATCTGACGTGATTATTGTGTTAAGTGGTGATAATGATCGACTGGAGAAAGGAATTGAATTATATAAAAAAGGCTATGCCGCTCATTTAATCCTTTCGAATGGTCAAGAGAATAATTTTTATCATCAAGCCAAGGAATCAGGGATACCTGAGAATTCAATTATATTAGAAAATCACGCTACAAGTACTACGGAAAACGCTAAATTCACAAAAAGGCTAATGATGAACTATCATTTTCAATCCGCTATCGTTGTTTCTTCCAACTATCATATGAAAAGGGTAGAAAAAAACTTTAATAAAGAATTTAAGGATACCCAAATACAATTAACCTATTGTTCTAGTGGAAGTCGCTATTATAATCCACAGAGATGGTGGGAAACTGCTTTAAATAGAAAAGTTACCTACACAGAATACGTCAAGCTTATTGGCAATTATTTTGGTTTTAGCGGAAAGAAATCTAAAGAATTATTAAGAGAATTTATCTAACAAAATCGTATAAAAAGTCCATAGGGGATGTCTCTATGGACTTTTTGCTATTTAAAATTGCGAGTAGTTGAACGTAATCTTGTAAGCTCATATGAAACGGAATGATAATGGATTACTTGTTTAACATAAAGGAAAGCACGGTGCCCCATATAAAGATTACTAAATAGAATAATCTTTGCAGCAGACCGGTAGGCATAGGAACAAAAAATACAAACATAATGAGTATGAGGATGACTAGTAAGGAGACTAAACAGCCATAAGTCCAATACTTGCCGCTGGTTAAAGATGACGCATACATCCAAAGACCAGCTAAAACAGTGATCATGCCAAGTTGAGCGAATATTGAATGCCAAAATAAATTTATATCAGCCGGTATAAAGCCTGAAACAATGTTACCCAAAGCTAATATAAGAATAAAAGCTGTTGCTAGTTGGGTTATTTTTGTTTTCTTTAGGTTTTGTGAAATGTACAGAACACCAATTGAAAGTGTTAATCCGTTTATAATAAACAATACGTTCATCCAGAAATGGTGAGGAGAGCAAATTTCATGAGGTGCAATTGAATAGGTATAGGTTCCACAAGAAGTTACGCCAAGATCACTCATTGCGTGATGTAAAAAACTGTAGGGAGCAGTTGAAGTCAAAATAAAAAAAGGTTCAACTAAAAAATACAAGCAAGTAGCAAACCAGCTTAAAATGCCAAGCTTTTTCGATATATACAGAATCATCACCTCTTAAAAAGTGTTATATACGAATTGTATATCCAAATAATGTTAAACAGAATGGTCTTGAAGCCTATTTTTAAGTAGGGCTTGAGGTCGATGCGAGGAAGGAGGACAAAGTGTTTAAACTTGAAGGTGCTTAGGAAAACACCTCTTTACTAATGTTTTGTAGCGGTAAAGAGGTCCAAAAGCTGCTTAATTAGAAATGAATAACGGCTGATTATGCACCCCCATACGTAAAGTTAATGTATTCCAAACGCGGTGACATTCAAGACATTTTCTCTAGAATTTTATAATCTGATGTTTTTTGAATATCTACATCATATTCATGTGCAAATGTTTCTAATTCCTTAAAAACATTTGGTGGATTAAATAATGCTATTCGCATATTCCACCCGTTTTCTACTTTTACTACTGCCAATTTTGTTTACCAACTTAACCGTTTAAATACAATTCTTTTAATGTCCATTGGTTTAACGGTTTTTGCATATACTTTAAACCATAATATATATGTTCTATAGGTTAAAGTGTCTTTTTCTATTTGAAATTCATATCTGAGGCACAGGGAAAGAAACGAACAAAGGATAGCAAAAAGAAGTAAAAAATCAAATGCTTTATATTGAACTGCTTGAATGCATAATAAAGCATTTAAAGGTAATAGAGTGAAAATAATAGTTTTTTGAGCAGTAGCTTTAAATAACATAGAATCTCCTTTCTTTAGTAAATAAGCCAACTGGTTTTTTCTATGATATTATTTAAGTGTTAATTTAGATTAGATTTATATTGGGAGGTCTTTTACATGTATAATACCATTTCAGATTTTATCAAAGAATGGAACAACGAAGCTATGCTAACTCAAAAAGTTTTGGATAGCTTAACAGATGATTCATTGAAACAACAAGTTTACCCTGAAGGACGTACGTTAGGAAGAATTGCTTGGCATTTTACAACCAATATTCCAGATTATCTAACTGAATTTGGACTGAGCATAGACAGAATAGAAAGTACAGCAAGCGTTCCATCTTCTGCCCAGGAAATCGCTATAACCTTTAAAAATGTAAGTTCTCACGCTGCTAAAATCATTGAACAGCAATGGACAGATGAATCTTTAGAACATACGCAAGAAGCATTCGGAAGAACCCAATCAAATGCCACAATCTTAATGGGACTAATCAAGCATATTGTTCATCACCGAGGTCAAATTACCATTCTGATGCGTCAAGCAGGACTAAAACCGCCTGGAGTTTATGGGCCTCCAAAAGAAGATTGGGTTCATTTAGGTGTGGAAAACTCACCGCTTTAATAATATCAGGTAAATAAAAAAGAGGCTGCCCATAGAAAATACTATAAAATTTTTTTCTAGGCAGCCTTTAGGTAAAACCTAATTAATCAGTTAGTACTTACTCTGAAAAAGCTTTTGAGCACTGCACAACACCTTGCATATTTTTTAATAATCCCTCTGTTAACTCTAAGGTCATAAAGAATTCTTCAGGAAAGTCAAAATGTTCTTTCTTATCGCTGTATTCTTCATTTAAAAAAGCGCTTTTCACAACTTCTTCAGTTTTATTATATTCTTCAGTGAGTTCTTGTTTAATTAAGATATCCATAATTAGTATGTATATATTTTATAGTGTTATATTTTATGAGTCCACCTTTAATACATAATATTTGTAAAATTTTATGGTAAAATATACTATATATGTTAAATTAGAGTGTGCGAAGAAGGGGTAATATCTGATGTTGAACGTATTATTTATATGTTTAGTAAGCTGCTTCATTATTTATATTGGGAAACGTGTATGGAAAAAAGGTAATACTAATTTCATTGCTGGATATGGAAAGATATTTACACCTAAGGATGAAAAACAGCTCGCTAAAGGGATTGGCCTTATTATTATGTTATTTGGCTTTGGATCTATAATATTCCCCATTCTCTCTTTGTTTTTTGAAGGGATTGGCTTTTATTATGGATTGCTGGTTGTATTAAACTTCTTCGCTATATTTGGACTTATGATAAAGGATCAGGTGCAGGGAAAAGTCTAAGGAGGAGAAATATGAAAAAGTTTTATCTTGGTTTGTTTATTATGTGTTTGATGTTTATCATTTCCGCTTGTTCAAAAACCGAATATGTAAACAATGTTGAGTACTTAAAATTACAAAAAGCAGAGGTACTATTAACAAATGATAAAAAAATCGTTGGGGAAATGATAGTTCCTGATAAAAAGAATAAAAGTAAACATATCGTTCCAACGGAGTTACGCTATACATTTACGATGGAAAATACGTCTAACAATATTATGGCTCTCTCTGATTTTGCTAAAACAAACATTCGCATAGAACCAGATAAGGAGTTGGTATCAGCTGTAAAGGAATCAATTGGTTCAAATATTTATAATATGGATAACAATAAGTTAGGTATTGGTATGAGTATAGGAGAAATTCCATCTAAAGGAACAAGTAAATTTACTCTTAGTTATACCTTAGGAGCAAAGGAAAAAAATAATGAATTACCTCTTTTGCCAACTGAAGAAAAACTAAAAAAGCTACAAGCTAATGCGTTAAAGGGTACACTCATTATCTCCCAAGATGACAAGGATATTGCAAAGTTTAGGTTAGATTCAAGCCAATAAACATAATTATAAGTTTAAATAGGTTAATAGCTCGCTAACTCTGTATATCGTCAGCGTTAGCGAGCTATTATTTTTATATTTATACGCTTGTATGTGGATCTACTTTTCCAAAAAATAAAATTGATTAGCCTTCCTTATTTGGTTACGATAAGCGCTCGAATAATTTCATTCCAATAGTATTTGAAGTTTTTGTCACTTGTATTTTTTTGCATTAGAACGGTTGGTTCCTTTGTATTCTCTTTTTTTATAGACATTATGATTTCCCCTTATCTCTTTATATTTAGTATGTTGTGGTTTGATTTACCATATTTTATAATGAAATTAGCAATCGTTACAGATGAACATTACGATTGAATCAATCGAAATATCCGATTATAAAGAGGTGAGGAAAATCGAAATAAAACAACTGATTACGTTTAAAACAGCTGCAGAAAATTTAAATTTTACCTATACGGCTAAAATTTTGAACTTTGCTCAATCAAGCGTTACCGCTCAAATAAAAGCTCTTGAAAATGAACTTGAAACTCCTTTATTTGAACGTCTCGGAAAGCGCTTGGTTTTAACAGAGGCAGGTCGAGAATTTAAAAGGTACGCCGATAAAATGATTCAATTGACTAAGGAAGCAAAAAACGCTGTAAGTGGAGTGGAAGAGCCTGCGGGTACACTTATTATTGGATCTTCTGAAAGCCAGTGCACGTATAGATTGCCTCCAATATTAAAAGAGTTCAAGGATCAATTTCCAAAGGTTAAAATGATCTTTAAGCCCACTTACTCTCAAGCACAAACAAGAGCGCAGCTACTAGACGGCACTCTTGATATCGCCTTTACGATGGAGCCTATCCAGCATCATGATGCAAATCTACATACACAATGTCTTGTTGCAGAAGACTTGAAAATTATTGCTGCTCCTCAGCATCCTTTAGCTGATAAAACGGATATCTACTTAGAAGAGCTTGAAAATGAGACTCTTTTGTATACTGAGTCGGGGTGTTCATACCGGGTAGTATCGGAAAATTTGTTTCGCGAGGCGGGTATTTGTACATCAACTAAATTTGAATTTGCAAGCGTGGAAGCTATTAAGCAATGCGTCATGCTAGATTTAGGTATTGCGATATTGCCCGAAGTAGTAGTAAAAGGAGAGCTTGAGAAAGGCGTGTTAAAAGAATTGGCTTGTACTAAAATTGATACGCCTCTTTATACACAAATGTTTTGGCATAAAGATAAATTTATGTCTCTTCCTTTACAATCTTTTATTCAATTGGCTTACAGTACTTTTGGTTTAAATTATATAGGTATCGAAAGTGAAAAACTCTAGGTGCATTATGCTGACTAAAGAATTACACTGGATACATAAAATAATCTAATATCTTTCCTAATAAGATAAGAGGTGAAGGAAATCTTCATTCCTTCGCTAATATATAGATGAACCTTAATAAACTAGATTTTAATTGGTGAAATCTGAGTTAGGAGTTGATCTAATTTGAAAATGCGAGTAAATCAAATTGAACTAAATGGTTTAACATTTCAATATCGAGAGGCAGGCGAAGCTTCGGCACCCGCTATTATTGCACTTCACGCTTTGGGAATGAGTGCAGAGTCTTGGGATGAAGTAGCAGCTGTATTAGGAAAGAAATATCGGTTTTTAGCTTTAGATCAGCGAGGACACGGTGGAAGTGAGAGAACCGGAACCTATACGTTTGAACTTATGTGCGATGATTTACTTCAGTTTGTAAATGCGATGAATTTGGAGCGCTTTACGTTAATTGGGCATTCTATGGGCGGTACGGTGTCCTATCTTTTTTCTGAAACATTTCCAGAAAGGGTAGATCAATTAATTGTTGAAGATACTCCTCCACCTTTTACAGGAGAAAATTTCGAAATTCCTCCCAAACCGTCTGGTTCTTTACCATTTGACTGGGAGGTTGTACCTTCAATTCTTCAACAGTTAAACAACCCCAGTCCTAAATGGTGGGGAAGTCTTACAGAGATAATTGCACCTACTCTCATCATAGGAGGAGGATCCAGCCATATTCCTCAAGATAAATTGCAAGAAGTTTCTAAGCGCATTCCAAATTGTAAATTAGTAACGATAGAAGGGGCTGGACATGAGGTGCATGCAGGAAACTTATCCGCTTTTTTAACTGCTGTGAAAAGCTTCCTTGATTCGTGACTTTCTGGAACTTTTATTTAATTTGAAAGATTGGTTAAGTAAATAGAAAACAAATAAAGAGCCTTATTTAAGGCTCTTTATTTGTTCTTATTCTTTTACGATAGGAACATTCTTAAAAAATTGTTCTCGAATAGTTGCCGATTTAACTGCTTTATTAATCTTCTCTTTATTATTATCTATAAATTGCTGTGCGTTTTCTTTATCAAATAACTCATTGCTACTTGGTAAAGTTTGAATGTTTTTGGAAATGAATTGTTTCATTTCTTCTCTAGACGCTGAAAGTTTTTGATTGTCTACTCTAAAGCTGTAACCTTCAGCATTAGGTACTAATATTGTTAAATAAATAGCATTGTAAAGAAAATTTTTCTCTAATGTATTCTTACCGTCAAACCAATATTTTAACATTTCATCTTTTGATAAAGATCCCTCTTTAGTACCATACATTATTTTTGGTGTTTTATTATGTAAATCAATTTCTTTAAATGTTTCCCCTCCAGGCAATGCTCTTACGATAGCTACTACGTTAGAATTATCTCCAACATAAGTTCCACTGTGGTCTTTAAGATCTTTTACATCAACAGTGTTAATGCTTGTGACTTCTTCTTTTGAAGAACAGCCGGTTATACCTACAAGGATTAATAAGATTAAACAGAAAAGTACCTTAAAATATTTCATAATAACCTCCATTTTCTTACTTTAATACCCTTATGTGGATATTTAGCGAATTATCAGTGTATCGTAAATGTGATGTTTTGAAAAGTTGTAGGTACTTTTGTACAAAACACCCTTTGCTATAGGAAACGTTTTGTCTACTGTAAGTAGAAGGAAGGAACTTTGAAACATGAAAAGACCCCAAAGCTTTCTTAAAAAAACGCTTTGAAGTCTTCATATCTCATGTTTTGATTTTAGGAGCTAATCCTTACAATTGATTTGATGATTTGTTCCCAGTCTTCACTATGGACTTCATGTCCCGTACGATCAAGAGCTATTAAATTAGCATGAGCAATAGCTTTTGCAAGAGCAAGTCCATGTTCGTATGGGAGTGCCGGATCTTCTGTTCCATGAATAATCAGTGTAGGTATAGTAATTTCACTCAATCTGTCATAATATTGGCCTCCTCCTTGAAGCAAAGCATGGTTAAATCTACTCGGCAGCTGTTTGGCGCGGGCAGCTTCTCTTTCTGCTAGCTTATACATTCTTTTCTCTTCATAAGGTTTTGTTCCACTTAAAATTTTCCATCCACCTGCAAGGTAGGGAACAGTCTCCTCTTGATTTGACCAGTCTATGGAAGCGCTCTTCGTGTGGTAATCAAGTATTCGCTGATCCATTGGGGGCAATTTTTCCGCCTCCGTTCCAAATACGCTTGATGCAATTAAAGTAAGGGAGTCTATGCGATCCGGATATCTAAGAGCAAGGATTTGTCCTATCATCCCGCCCAAAGACATTCCCACAATATGAGCTTTGTCTATAGAGTAAGCATCTAAAACACCAATTGCATCGTCAGCCATATCCGTTATTGTATAGTTAGACGTACCGGGTGGATAAGTGGTAGATCGCCCTAAATCACGATGGTCGTAACGAATAACAAATCTCTCATGTTCAGCGAGGCGAAGACAGAAGTCTTCATCCCACCAATCTAACGAAGACATTGCTCCCATTATTAAAAGTACAGCAGGATTCTTGGGGTTTCCAAAACTTTCTGTACAAATCTCAACGTTATCAATTTTTATTATCTCTTCATTCATTCGTGTACCTCCTTTTAAGTGTTAGAGAAATGAAAAGCAGTCCTTTATTCAGTTCTCTAACATAGGGATATTTCCTTTTAGAATTTTATTTAGGAAATCCATTATTCTACCTATCTCTTTACCTTTTTACTAAAAAGTAAAATATAACGTTCTTGAAAATGTAACTAAGGAAAGAGCCTAAACTTGTTGGAGACTAGGGGGATTCAGCTTTTGCTGTCTGAAACATGTTGATAAGGCAGGAAAGTTGAATGCATGTATGGAAAAATACTTATGTGAGGTGAAATAAAAATGAATGATTACTATGGAGAAAATACCTTTTAAACTTTAATTACATTTTTTCATTTATTACAACTTGATAGATTAATATACATATACAGGATTGCTGAGTTCGTGTGCTATTGGTGAGCATATGAATTCAACGTTCTCATGAGGAGATGCTTTATGAAGCGGTTAATAAATAAAATTGCGATTGTTACTGGTGCTAGTCGGGCAAAAGGTATTGGTACTGAAATATGCAGGGAATTAGCTAGAGAAGGCGCAGATATTTTTTTCACTCATTGGTCAAAGTATGATCGTTTAATGGATTATTGCAATGAGGATGATTTTAAATGGTCGAAACATCTTATGGAAGAGATTCGCAGTCTGGGAGTGCAATGTGAATCAATGGAATTGGATTTATCGCAACCCGATGCACCAAGAAAGCTGCTTGGTGAAGTTCAAAACAAACTAGGTTCTCCATCAATCCTTGTAAATAATGCAACACATTCCGTGGACGTAGATTTTCGTTCTATAGATGCTGATATGCTTGATGCTCATTATAACGTGAATGTTAGAGGAACGTGTCTTTTGACTGTTGAGTTTGCACGTCTAATCGAAGGTAAGCATGGCGGTCGAATTATTAATATGGTTTCAGGTCAAGATAAGTCACCTGAGCCTGGGAATTTGGCTTATGTTGCAACAAAAGGGGCTGTTTCTACGTTTACTAAATCAGTTTCTATTGAATTAGCACCTCTTAAAATTACTGTTAATGCTGTAGATCCTGGACCAACTAACACTGGCTGGATGAGCAGTGAGTTAAAGGAAGAGCTACTGCCAAAGTTCCCAATGGGTCGACTTGGTGAGCCCCGTGATGCCGCAAAATTAGTTATCTTTTTAGCAAGTGAAGAATCAGAATGGATTACTGGACAAATTATTCACTCAGATGGAGGCTTTTGGTGATTTAACATAATAGCGGTCTTCCACTTTTTAGCGGATTTTTGTATGAAACGAGCAGTTAAAAGGATCTTCGAATGAAGATTCTTTTTTATAATGTAACGTAATATGACGATAACCGATTTTCTCCACTTTATTAGTCAGTCCCAAAGGATTGTTGATGGGCTACAAAAGAAAAAGTACGGGCTTTTCTAAATCAGTAGTAAAATGGAGATATTTCATTTATGACGAATGCTTTATCATTTTCACTTATTGACGACAAATAGGATATATTCAGGGGGAATGTTTATATGTCAAGCTTTGAGGACGAAGAAGTGCTAACAGGAGGGAATGTCTCTAACGTTTATCGCTTGGGAGATACTGTACGACGAGAATTAAAATCAGATAGTCATAAATTTCATAAACTATTAAAGCATTTAGAGAACAAAGGTTTTAGTTATGCGCCAAAATTTTTAGGCATTGATGAAAAAGGGAGAGAGGTCTTGTCATTTATTGAAGGTGAAGCTGGTAATTATCCCTTGAAGAAATATATGTGGTCTGACGATGTTTTAATAGAAATAGGGAAAATGCTCCGTCTTTATCATGATTCAGTGAGCGATTTTTCATTTGATGACAGCTGGAAATCAATAGATAACACTCCTAAACCATTTGAGGTACTATGTCATAATGATTTTGCCATATACAACATCATTTTTAAGCACAAAAGACCAGTAGGCGTCATTGATTTTGATGTTGCTGGGCCTGGTCCAAGAATTTGGGACATTGCTTATACTCTTTATACGTGCGTCCCCTTAAGTAGATTTTATCTTTCTGACACAGGTGAGAGGATTTATTATAATTCATTGCAGCACGCTCAACATATAAACCAAAGAGTGAAATTATTTTTTGAATCTTACGGCGAAGAAGTACAAGAAGGTTATTTGGAATTGGTATTGCTGAGATTAGAGGGGTTATGTAAAACAATTACAAGAAAAGCCAGCGAAGGCGACAGTGCGTTCCAGAAAATGATACACCAAGGGCATCTTGAACATTATCAAAATGATATTAAATTTATTCGTGAACATAGGAAAGAATGGGTTTAAGGATAAGTTTTAATTGAAGAAGCAACACACTTTTATTAAAAAGCATGTCTATAACATCCTTTATGTAAATGATGGCTGTTATTCCTGGTAGAGGAGCACTTGTTATGCGAATTATTAATATTAGAGAACAGGTATAGTACAAAGATAAAGCTATTGAATATATTCAGAGATTGTATTTAATAGATTAACTATTAATTTTTATTTGAAATGTTTTTTACTGTTTCAATCAGTGAATAGCGGGTATAAATTGATTATACAAGCGTAGTGCCCCCCAGGAACATGCATGTATATTTCTTTTTCTTACTTACCCTGTTTGAATCCTCTTTTTATGGAGGGTTCTTTTTTTTTGCGTCTAAGAGATATAACTTTTTTAATTATATATATCAAACTCTTTAACATATATGTATTTTATACTCAATAAATCAATGCAACAACAGCAATATAAGATGAAAGAGATTCAGGGTGTTTGTAAGTTGTAGCAACAAAAACAATCGTTATGCAATAAGAGCTAGCTTTTTATATGTGCCCTCGAAAGAGCATCATGTTGACTAGGGGCGAATGTAAGAAGTATTACAGAAATACTATGGACAGGGATGGCCAAATTTTCAATTTGTAAAATATTTTTTTTGCTTTTACGCGTTTTGCTTATGCCAATTTTTGTTTTTTTCATAGTATGTACTATAAATGTATAGGGAGGTGAAGTTATGCCAGGACGTCGTAGTGGAGATCGCCGTACATCTCAATCTCAATCTCGTTCTATAGTAGATAATTTTCGAAGAGGAGATAAAATTCAAGTTTTTTCTGCTGGAAGACAGCTTGATGGAAATGGTACGTTTATTCGAGCAGAAGGCGGATTTTTAGTATGGGAAGATAATTCAGGTAATAGAAATACGACTAGTTTAGAAAGCATCAGCGTTCGCAGATTAAGAAAACGTAGTTGCTAATAATTTGGACAGGCTCTGATTTTATATAAATAAAAAGCACCTTCAAGCTGATAACAGGGTATGGAGTACCGAGTAATCACTTGGAGGTGTTTTTTCTCATGAAAAACTGGGGATTCTGTTTTGGATGCATCCAGTAGGTAGCATTTTTAGAAATTAAATATTGATAGTTGCTTCCTCACTAGTGGTACATGAGCTAATTTATATAAAAGCGACTTACTCAGTGTGTAAGGGAAAAAGTAACTTTAATCTCTGTTCCAGCATGTTCTTTGCTTTGTATATCAATTTCTCCTTTATGGAGGTTCACAATATTTTTAGCAATAGCTAATCCGAGTCCACTTCCTCTTGAATCCCGTTTGCGGGCTTTGTCTACTCGATAAAACCTTTCAAAAACATGAGATTGTTCTTCTTCTGGTATGCCAATGCCATAATCTTTTATTCGGAGAATCGCTTTATGCTGATTACTTTCCAAAAAGACCTCAATTACATCAGTACTATACTTTATAGCATTATCTAAAAAGATAATGATTACTTGTTTCAGCTTCAATTCATCTCCCTTGATGAAAATGGAGGGGGAATTTTTATGCAGAATAATAGGTCGATCATAAACTTGCATGAACTGAGTTACAAGGGCTGTGCTGAGAGAGACAAGGTCAACTGATTTTATATCAACAGGTTCGGAGTCCTCTAATTCAGCTAAACTTAATAGTGTTTTAGTCAAATTTTTCATTCTATTTGTTTCTAAATAAATAGCCTCAATTGCTTCTTTTGCTATTGTTTCGTCTTGTGTTCCATGCCTTCTAAGAATCGTAATAAAACTGCTAATAACAGTCACAGGTGTTTTTAACTCATGAGAGGCATCGGAAATAAATTGCCTTTGTTTCTCTGAGTTTTCCTTCAGTTTACTAATCATACGGTTAAATGTAGCTGCCATTTTGTACACTTCATCTTTTGTTTCAGATTGTATACCAATCTTTTTCAGCGTTCCACTTTGTTCAATATCTTCCATTGTAGAGATCATTGATACAATAGGCTTCATAATGATAGCTGATAGCCATCTGCCAGCTAGAAAAGAGAGAAGAACAGAAACCATGGTAACAGTCCCCATTATGGACAAAATAATATCTTTGCGGCTTTCTAGTCCTGATAACCGCTCACTTATTTCTAACGTGCCGATTACTTTGTGATTCTGATGAATCGGTACGTGAACTACTAAATTTTGATGTTCTTGAAAAGGTCTAAGTTCAAAGTTCTTTTCTGTTGAAAAAGTAGGGGAGATTTTCTGAACAAGGACTTTGTCGTTAGTGACTTGATTAATAGTTGTAGAGTTCGGCCCAACGATTCGAATAAAAGAGTGACTAGGCATGTAAGAGTTTAAAAGGTTTTTGTCTAGTGTTAAGGATTTGGAAATGGGGTATTTTTTCAACATTTCACTCGCATTTTTAAAGACTAAGTGTGCTTCCATATTAACGGTCGTTTTCATAAATAAGAAAAATACAATCGTATTTACAATGAGCAAGCTGACTAACAGAGAAACTGTAATAAACAAGTTAACCTTGGTAGTAATTTTCATATGGTTCCTTTCTTATCACATATCCTACTCCTCTGACGGTGCGAATCAAGGGAGAGTTAATCTCTTCTTCTATTTTCTTTCTCAAATGTCCAATATACACATCTACTACGTTTGTTTCTCCTTCATAATCGTAGCCCCAAACGGTCAAGAGGATATTTTCTCTGCTCAGTACGATATTTTGATTTTTTAGTAAATAAACAAGCAAATCATATTCTTTCGGGGTTAGTATAATCGTTTTGTTTTTTCTTATCACTTCTCTGGCCTCTAAATTCACAGATAAATCTTCTATTGATAAATGAACATCTTTTTTTTCAGTAACTTCTTGAATGATAGCTCCATGGCGAAGACTATTGCGCACCCTAGCTAATACTTCTTCTATTTCGAAGGGCTTGGTGATGTAATCATTTGCTCCATGATCTAGTCCCATCACTTTATCTAGCGTAGTGTCACGGGCTGTCAAAAGAATAACAGGGAGGCAGGCGTTCTTTTTTCTAATTCTTCGAAGGACTTCGATACCGCTAAGTTCTGGAAGCATAACGTCTAATAAAACTAGATCAATGCTATTATGTAAAGCAGCTTCAAGGCCGCTTTTTCCTTCATGCTCTACGAATACTTTGTATCCTTCATGTTCAAGCTCAATTTGAAGAGCTCGTGCAATCATTTCTTCATCTTCAACGATTAAAATACGGTTTTGCATGCAGCTTCTCCTTTCCCGTCGTTCAAAATATAATAAATGCCATTTGGACAAGATAAGTTCCTGTTTAGTTTGACTTTCTTTTTAGTGAACCGCTATAGACTAATACCTTTCATAAGGCGGAAGGTTTCAAGAAGTAAAACGTTTAACCCTAGCCATACTCCTCCAAATACATATCCTGCTGCAATATCGCTGGGATATTGTATGCTCAGGTACAAACGACTAATCGCAATAAGCAATAAAATAAGAATGGCTGCTATTGGTGCTAATGTAGGAGTCCATAATCTTTTAGAGTGTCGAACCAGCATAAATACAGCAAACCCATAAATAACAAAAGCCATCAAAGACTGCTCGCTTGGAAAGGTGTATGAAAGCTGTTCTATCAACGATTTTCTAATAGGAGAGAAATGGTGGAAAATTCGTCTTAGGCTTTCTTCGTATAGCTCTCCGCCGCCTGCAACAGCTACCAGAGATAATAATTCGATTTTTTTATCTCTGCCTTTCCATAAAATCCACACAAGTGTAAAGGAAATTAATGCCACCAGAACTTGCCTGGATCCCAGCATGAAAAATATCCGCATTGGTACATTCCAATCTTTATTAAAAAGGGCTGTTATTAATAGACTCGTTATTTTGTTAAAATCTCCAAACTCGTTTGCGATAAAGTCTTGCGTCATTCCAATCATAAGCAGAATAAACCCTAATGTTACTAATGCTGTAAATATAAAAACAAGCCCTGCCCGTTTCCGCGTATGAAACACATTTACTATCCACTTGAGACAATTAATTGCTATCTTTTTAATCGTTACTTTGAACTTTTTATAAATGTAAATAGCAACGAACAAACTTACAGCTACAATCATCCCAATGATAAAGTACTTCTTGATAGAATTATGAAACTGTTCCCACTGAGGTCCTAATAACTTTCCTAGAGTAATAAATGTGGTGACCCAAAGAAATGATCCGCTATAGGCGTACAGTGCATACGTACGAAAAGGAAGCCGAGTAATTCCTGAAAAATATCCTGTAATATGTCTAATAACAGGGAGGAAATAAGCAATAATCAACAGTTTGTTTCCATGCACACTAAACCATTTTGACATTCTTTCAATTCGCTCTGGCCCCATATGAAGGGTTTTTCCGTATTTATCAAAAAAAGGAGTCCCTAACTTATAACCAACTCCGTAGGCTATGGTCATTCCAACCATACTCCCCATACCAGCCACCAAGATACTTCCCATCCAGCTCAAATGTCCTTGAAAGGCAAGAACCCCGGCGTAGCCCATGAGCAGCTCCCCTGGAAGAGGAAGAGCGAGCAGTTCCAGCATCAATGCTAGAAACAGCACGATATATCCGTATTGATTTATATAAGATGTGATAAAATCCATGGTTTGTCCTTCTTTCATAATATGTATTTGCCTAAAGCACAGTGAATAACTCAAATATGCTTGAATTTGATTGAAAATAAGCTAAGGGAAAAGGTTAATTTCACCTTTGCTTTTCTTTTAATGTAGCACTATTTATAAAAAAAACTTTCTTTTTCATTGATTTTTAATGTTATTTTTAGCCTATTTTTAACTACAAACCGTAGACTGAAAATGTGCTATTTGAAAGCTCAACTTAAGACTGTATGTGTTTCTAATAAATAGTGTAAGAAATTCCTAAACAATCTATGTAACGAAAAAGAAGAAAAGATACACCACACAAATTGATTAAAAAGGCTAAATACCCGGTATTAATTTTTTTATCATGTTTACTCTTTTATCAGTAGAGTAAATCTTTACTTGCATAAACAAAAGAACAAAAAGATGTGGTGAATATTTCAGGTTCCATCATATGACGAAAGAATAAAAACTATAAGGAGGGAAAGTCATGAATAATCGTGAGAAGGATAAATACCTCATTCTTTCCGCTACATTTGGAGAGGGACATAAACAAGTGGCTAATGCGATAAGCGAGGCAGTAAATGAGATCGCTGCTGATGCTGAGCCCATTACCATGGATATCATGGAGTGGATTCATCCCACCCTCTATCCAATCAGCCACTATATTTATAAAAAAAGCATTAAGAAGTTTCCTCAATTGTATAGCTTTTTGTATAAAAAAACTCGTGTAAAAAATTCATTTTCCATTAAGCTAAATTCGATCTTTTTGTCGGGCATGCAAACCGTGCTTAAAATCATACAGGAAATAAAACCGAAAGTAGTGGTTAGTACCTATCCATTTGCCGCCGGGATTATATCAAGATTAAAAGAGCAAGGGTTAATTGATATTCCAGCGGTAACCATCATCACAGATTATACGGATCATTCTTATTGGATTCATCCCTCTACAGACCAATATGTGGTAGGGTCTGCTCGATTGCGTGATCAATTAATTGCGTTAGGGGTAGAGGCAGACAAAATTAAAAACACTGGAATACCTGTACGGAAAAGATTTATGGATGTTCTTCCAAAAGACCTTCTCCTAGATAAATATATGATTAATCCAAATATGTTCACCCTGCTCATCATGGGAGGGGGAGACGGATTTTTTGGAAAAGGGATTTCAACCTTTAAGGCATTAGAAACCATTTCCACACCGATTCAACTTTTTATAGTATGTGGTAAAAATAAGAAATTAAAAACACAATTAGAGTGGGAATTAAAAGACTCGAAGCATGACGTGAGAATTTTTGGATACTGTGAAAAGGTTGAAGAATTAATGTCTATTGCAGATTTAATGATCAGCAAGCCGGGGGGAGTAACAACCTCTGAGGCACTGGCGATGGATCTACCAATACTGCTTTATCATTCGTTACCAGGACAAGAAGAAGACAATGCAGAGTATTTATGCCGTTCGGGATTCGCACTGTCTGCACAGTCAGAAAAAGAGTTAATTGCGCAAATTGAAAATCTTGTCCACGATTCAGCACCTTTAAGATGGATGAAACAAAGAATGAAAAAATATCAAACCAAAACATCATCCATAGACGCTCTCCATGTCATTATTGAAGCAGCAAGACGCGGTCCATTACGTAACGTAACAGATAGTAGAACGATACAAAAGCAAAAGGAGATAGAGGTGAGCATATAATATGGAGTTCATGATTTCTGCTATTATTTTTTTTATTTTATTATACACCGTTATTCCGTATTTCTTATCACGTGGTCTAGGAGTGAACGTAGTTAAAAGAGGAAGGGATTTATCTAAAATTGCTTTTACGTTTGATGATGGTCCGAACCCTGTTTATACGCCGATACTTCTTGATTTATTGAAGAAAAATGAGGTGAAGGCAACCTTTTTTGTGGTCGGTACTAAAGCAGAAAAGTACCCTGAACTCATTCAGCGTATGCATAATGAAGGCCACTTAATCGGAATTCATAACTATGTACATCACTCCAACTGGTTTATGTCGCCTTGGAAAGTTAGAAATGGACTTAAGAATACAGCCAAGGTGATTAAATCTATCGCTGGAGTCACACCTATTTATTATCGCCCGCCTTGGGGAATGCTCAACCTTTTCGATTTTATGAGAAGAGGTAAATATAAGATTATTCTATGGTCAATCATGGCGGAAGATTGGCGAACCTCTGGCGGAAGCGAAAAGATTAAACAAAGCCTGGCCAACATAAAAGGCGGGGACGTCATTTTGCTGCACGACTGCGGAGATACGCTCGGGGCTGAATCCGACGCCCCAAGAAACACAATTAATGCGTTAAAAGATGTATTAAAAACAGTGCAAACAAAAGGATTCACTTGTGTCCGTGTTGATGAATTGGTAGAGAAGCTATAGATAGTAAGAGGATTAGAGGATTGTCTTTATTAAAACTTGCGAATGAAATTTTAATTCTTGTTATTTATTACTGTAACTAAATATCTTGTCTGTTATAAAAAAAGAACCTCTATTTTAAAGAGGTTCTTTTTTATGGTCAGTAAAAATATATGGTAATATAATCATATATTGGTTATATTTATAATTTCGTGATTTTTAAAATCTGTGTTGAATCAACAGTCAATTTAAACGAAATCTATGAAAGTAGGGTAGTTCTTGAAAAAAGTTATTTTGAAATTCTTTGTATATTTTTTAATCTTCTTTGGAGGAAACTTAATGATTAATATTCTGTTTACCTCTAATTTTGATCTTTTAACAGCATTTTCAACCGCTTTTGGAGTTTCCTTTGGGATTGCTATCTTTGAGTATTATATACATAAAAAAGGCAAGGTAGCATAAGGTGCAGTATTTTTCACCCAATACATAAAAGATTTTATTAGAAACTTAAATATCATAGTATTAAATTATAAAAATTTTGAGGTTTGAGATGGGAAATTTGTTGAATTACATTTATTTTTTTGTTGCCATTTTAGTTGGCTTGTACTTTTTTATCACCAATAAACACTCCAGAAAGCCACTATTCATGTTGTTACTATCGATGCTTTTATTTTATAGCAGCGCGTATTTCTTTTACTATAAGACTTATCCAATTAACTTACTCAGTACATTATCCATACTTGTGCTTTGGTGGATTATCCTTTTATTGCTAAGAGAGATTTACTCTAGAGAAGAAAATATTTTCTGGAATCTTTGTTTAATCTATGTAGCGCTATACCACTCTTTGCATTATGTTTTTGATTCATTGGCTCAAAAGAACTTTTTGTATGGATTTATCTTTTATTTTTATACAAATGTAGGATTACTTCTGCTTGGCTTGTACTATTTCTTAAGAGTCTATAAAAATAGAACCGTGCATTAGAATGAAAAAAGCTCTTTGGAGATCAATGTCCGCAATTCTTGTGGCGTTAAATTTTTATAACAGATTGCTTTGCAGAAAATCAATTATTTTTCATCATTTAATAAATATTATTAAATCTCATGGACGCCTTGTATATTTTTATATTATTTACCGCACTTTAAAAGAAAAAGGTGAGGCTGATATAATGGCTAAAATAATTCCATCCTTATGCATTTTGCTTGGGGCTTATGTTCTTATTGTATTCATCGACGTTTTTCAGGGAAGCTATATGTTTCAATCGTTTTATAACCTAAAACAATATTTTGTAATTGCCCGTGGGGAAGATTATTTTTTGGTTATTTTATTTGCTTTACTATTCCTTACTGTTAGCATTTTTCCTGTTTTTAAAAAACAATAGCCTCCCTTCTCATGAAAGGGTAGGCTTTATTTTTTGTTTTATATATGCTGTAATCAGCAATAGGATGGGAATTGCTATATGAAAAGGGAGGTGCAATAAATAAGGAACAATTTTGAGTCCTTCATTTATATGAGCTTGGTAACTAGGAGCAATCATCAGTGAGGAGAAAAAAATAACACCGCCAATTAAATAAATGTTTGTAACAGAAGGTTTCATTCGAAACAAATCAGCCGCGCCAATCACTGCACAAAAGAAATAGATGGTTATTTTAACAAAACCTAAAATGACCATGAGAATGAGAATAAAGGTATCCAGTCTTTGAATAAAACTAGCTATGTTAATGTAACTCACAGCTGTAAGAGCCGGGAAAGAGGATCTTAAAACAGTCTCTGGTCCGAGTACACACAAAAGAATAATTGAATTAATGGTTAAGACCATTCCTCCTATTATGATGGCGGATAACCCAATTGTTGCGGCCTGACTTTTTTTATTTAAATAAGGAAGAATCATAGTAAAGGTAATCAATTCCCCGAAAGGTACAGTAATGCCAAGGGGGACTAACTCTTTTCCTATGTTTCCCCATCCATTCGCTAATACGGGTTGAAGATTCTCCACCTTGATGTAGCCTCCTACTACATACAAAACATTTAATATAAAAAGAGTCAGTAAAATAACAACAAAACATAAGCATGTAACTCGTGCGAATGCTTCTATTCCTAAGTGAACACTATAAATTAACACAAAGGTCATGCATATGCCCAGCGTAATAATCGATGTAACATAGTAAGAAGAGCTAATTAGTAATTCTTCAAAATCACGCAATACTCTGGAAGCAATATAAACAAAATATATAATATAACAAAAGCTGATAGCACCGCCTACGTATTTACCCCAGATTTTAATGAGGTAGCCAGTCAAAGGCATATTAGGGTATCTCTTATATAAGGAGATATAGACTAAATACAGTACACATCCAAAAAAAGTAGACAGCAGGGGGACTATCCATGCATCTTGCCTAGCAGCCTTTCCGATATCTAAAAGTAACGTACTGCCTAATATAAAGATAAACATCATACAAAATAATTGAAACCCATCGATTTTTATTTTAGTCAATGCTTTTTCAGCTCCTCATCTAATTTACCTCATAAGGATTTGTCCGCATTCCGGTATTTACAATACTGACGTTCACATTCATCGATATTTTAGCGCTTGAAAATAGATTCTCCCAATTCTGTTTATGCTGACGCCAATAACTAGGGTTGGTTCGAGACAAGCTATCACCAAAGCCAAATATATCTGTCTTTTCTTTTTGTGCGATGCGAATAGTTTTTGTGATTTCCTTTTGCAATTCCTTTTGTACTTCTTTTTCCAATTCTTTTAATACCTTAGGGTTGCTTAAATCTTTTTGGCATGTTGTTTCCGTAATTTCTCCCATGACGTTCAAATCTGTATGAATGAAAGGTTGCCTATGGCGGATTGCTGTTTTCATTTGGCTTTTTATTCCGGTCGCTGTAACTGTGATATTCTCATTTATACTGCAAGGGAAAACGAGGGCTGTACTCTTTACTTCAGAAGTAACAAGCTGGACAGATCGAGCTTCATCGCCATCTAGCCATCGAACTAATTTTCCTTTTCTAAACATGGCTAATCCTTTTACCTGCATAGCACTTGGGCTGGTATTCTCTAAATTGCCTGCTTCTTCTGCCTTCTGAGAGGGCTTGTTAATGCTGATTCCAGGAAGAGATAGATCTTTTCCCTCACTCAAAAGCATAGAAATAACTTCATATGCTTGTACATTACTAACTATTCCGTACATTTTTTGATTGTTCTGACTGGTACTTAGGATACTTTTGACTGGAGTAACCTCAAAAGGTTCAATCACACCGAGCAATTTCTCAGCAGTCCCATCACGTGCAATAAAAACTGGAATACTTGTACGAGCTTGTTTGCCTCGATCCAAAGCATCAAATAATAAGCTAAGGTCATTTCTTGCTAATTTTTCACCTATAATGATAAGCGAAAGATGTGAAGTAATATGTTCTCTTGGAATGACGATGGAGGCTTTTTTTAATGCCTCTACTAGTGTTTTGGCAGTTACTGTGTAGTTAATGACAGGAAGACCCTGTCCTCCTGACGAACTGCCCTGTGATAAACCACTTGGATTAATGATCTGATAGGTTACTTTATAAGGTTGTTCCAAGTTTTCGTTCTCATCAATTCCCAATCCTATAATAACTCCTATTTGGTTTAATTCTCGATAATTTGAACATCCTGAAATGCATAAACAAATGGCCGTGATCAAAAAAAGTGAAAGGTATGTTTTCATTTTTTATCCTCATTCATCTTTATATGACTTCTATTTATTTTGATGTTTTTTTAAAAGAGATGGCAAAGAGAATCGAACTAAAGTATCCTGTTGCTTTTTAAAATCCAAGGGAGCAAAAGGTGAAAAGTAGGGGATACCGAAAGATCTTAGACTACTTATATGAAGCCATATACATAAGGTCATAAGCAAAATTCCATATAAGCCAATAAATGCTGAAATTAGAATCAAGATAAACCGAAAACCACGGGCCGCATTGACAATGCTAGTAGATGGCAGTGTAAAATTGCTGATGGCAGAAATAGCAACAATGATCACAACAGCTGCTGATACGAAACCTGCTTCTACAGCTGCTTGTCCTAAAATCAGTGCTCCTACAATGGAGACTGCTGGTCCAATTGCTCTAGGCATTCGAATTCCTGCTTCTCGTAACATCTCAAAGGCTAGTTCCATCACTACTATTTCTACAATGGCAGGAAAAGGAACCCTTTCTCGTTGAGCCATTAAGCTGACCATTAATGTGTTTGGAATAAGTCCCTGATGATGCGTAATCAATGCTAAATAGATAGCAGACGCATACATAGAAAGAAAAAAAGAACCAAATCTCAAGATCCTTAAAAAGGAAGAAATATAGTCATTTTGATAATAATCTTCGGGAGACTGGAAAAATTGAGAAAAAATAGCAGGCGCAATTAATACAAAAGGTGTTCCTTGTACAATAATAGCAATTCGACCTTCTAATAAATTTCCTACAACGGCATCAGGTCGTTCCGTATTTAATAGAAGTGGAAAAATAGTGGTCCTATCATCCCGGATAAATTCCTCAATATAGTTCGACTCAAGGACCCCATCTACCTTAATCTCTTTTAAACGTTCTTTGAGTTCCTCTACAATACGTTCATCTGCATTCCCTTGAATATACATGATCCCTATATCTGTTTGGGTTACGCTTCCAATTTTCATGCTGTCTAAACGTAAATTAGAATCCTGAATTCTAGCTCGTATTAAAGAAGTATTAGTTCTTAAATTCTCTGTAAAGCTATCTTTAGGTCCTCTAACAACAGTTTGACTGGTTGGTTCTGTTACTGCGCGGGACTGAAGTTTTTTTGTATTGCCAATAAAAATTTTAGAACTTCCATTCAGTAGTATGACCGTATCACCAGTTAAAACGGCTGACATAAATTCATGCCAATTCTCTTTTATAGTCAATTGAGATACAGTTAATATCTGGGATATTTGTTCTTCTATCTCTTTGACGGTTACTACTTGATTACTTTCCTTAAGCCACTGAATAAGAGGAGTCATGATATTCTCATTTATAATGTTTTCATCTGCTAATCCATCAAGGTGGACAACAGCTGCTTTTGCCGTTTTTTGGTATGGAGACTCCACTATTCGAAATGACACATCAGAACTATTTCCTAGTTCGTTCAATAACCGCTCTATATTTTTATTTACATCATCATATAGAGGAGTTACCGAATAATTTATTGTCTTTTTTTCCTTAGATTCTCTTAGAAGATGTCTTTGTCGCACTTTTTACCACCTTTTATATGAATGAATATTTGTGTATGCAATGAGCACTGTTATTGTCTCTATAATTTGTGAAAAATATGTACATGTAGGAACTTTAGTATCTTCTTTTTTCGCATTAGTTGGGTATCAAAGTAATGCTAAGGATCTTTTAGAGCGTTTAGGTGAAAGACAAAGCTAGTCAGCTAATATGACTTTATATTCAGTGACAAATCAGGAGGTATTTTAAAAAAAGTTAAGTAATTCGATATAAAAAGCAGCCCATATTGCTTTGTATACTTGGAGCTTTTTATATCGGTATTGTAAAGGAAGCAAATATCCACGTTGATGAATTTCAAAATTTCTAATGTGAAATAACAAAAAGCCCTATCCTAAATTTAATTGCTTAGAGATTGGGCTTTTGTATAGAAATATTTTTAATATGATAGATAAATTTCTATTCACATTACTTCTCTATTAAGAAAGGGTACTCTCTTTTATGCTTTAACGGTCTGTTTTTTCACAGGAATATAGATATCAATCTCTTTGTTTTCCGAACCATAGCATCTTTTGTCATACAATTCAAATTCCATTGATCCGTAGTGCTCATAACCTGATTCAGGGAACCATTCTGTAAAAACATAATTCCATGTGGACTGAATGGAAGAAGTAAAAGATTCTTCATTTGATTTTGGTGTAGTAAATACAGCATATTCTAGTTCAGGGAAGCTTCTGTAAACTGTTCCTTCAGGCGCTGGAGTGCCTTCCTCTACTTCCATGCCAATTACATAAACAAATTCACCCGTTTCAGGATTAAAATCAGTGCAAATGCCAAGCTCCGCGTTTTCGTTTAGGGGATTGGGGATTTTAGAGCCTAATCCATTTTGCATGTACTGTTGCCAAAATTCAGGAATGTCTTTATTATTCTGGCCACCTTCGTTTTTTGTTTTTAGCTCATATCCAATGACATAAAAAGCAGGTTTAGTGACTAGCTTTGGTTCCATCTTATTTCCTCCTGACAAAAGTGTGATAGTTAGGTAGGCTTTTCCCCGCAGCGGTCCAGATATTCTCCTTGCGTTACGGTATTGCTTCGGTGAAACATCATAAAACTTTTTGAACGCTCTGTTAAATGATTCTTGGTATTGGAAACCAACATCAAGTGCGATATCAATGACTTTTTCATCTTTGAAAAATAAGCGTTCTGCTGCGCGTGTGAGTCTTCGTTTCCTCACATAATCCATCACCGATTCTCCAACCATGGCTTGGAAGACACGGTGATAATGAAAAGGAGAAAAGCAAGCAATTTCTGCTAACTTTTCTAAAGTAATTTGTGTCTCCAAATTCTCCTCAATGTAATCTAGCGTTCTTTGTATACAAGTTACATAATTCATTTACATTCACCTACCTTACGTTCACTATAACAGCAAACAAATCGTTGTTCTTAACATTTTTTGCTATATTCAATTAGATGAGGATAGTTTTGCAATATACGCCTCTAGAGGTATAGTTTTAAAGGGATGCAGATAGTGAATTTTTTTATGTAAATTAATGATATTGATACATATTTAAAGGGAAAGTTTGAATTGATTTTATGAGGAAGTCCATTTAATTATTATGAAACTATAAATCAAAAGTTACCTAGTGAATTATCTTATCTAACCTTAAAAAAATGCTTAAGAACGCTGAATTTTAAATTTTATTGCCTTTTTCATCATAAGCTTATTATTTGAAAAAGGGGATTCTGGTACTAATTATGAATACAATTTATAATATGTTTTAAATATATTCTTCAAGAATTAAAAATTCCCCCACCTTAGGCTTGCTAAGTAGGGAGAATCCAGTATAAGAATATTTTTAAAAATCTAATAGAGGATTATGAATGCTCACTTTCGTCTATTTCGTCTTATTTTTACGTAAGTAGTCGATGATGTACCAATGACGTTCCCGCAGGAGTCTAATGCTTTTACTTGAAAATAGGGGCCAACTGCCTGAGCATGAATATCTGTTTCGAATCCAGTACAAGGGGTACTAAATACCACTACTGCTAATTTAAAAGGTGTTGGGCCTGCCAGTACCTGCCAAGCGACCGTTTCTGTTGAACCATTCCATGATGCGTAAACTGTAGCTTCACCGTCATGCAATAAGTCTACAGTTATGCTAGGCGGATAAAGTGGTAGACCTACCCACTTATTTTTAAACGCTCGATACGAAAGATTCTGATTTGGATACTGCATATCATATAACAAGTTAAATGAAGGGTTTCTCCTTGTATTGCCAGCGTTCCTAAATTCCGAAAGGTACGGTTCTTGCCCCCACCCAATGAGTTGATTTCCATTAGAAAGCTTTTGCGCATTTCCTTGACTTGGAACATATAAAGCTGGGTCATGATAATACGTTCGATCTACATTGGCGATCTTGTGTTTATAATCTAAGTGAAGAATTAAACCACGCGCTTGCTCTTGAGGTGGAGAATCAGGAGAAGCACAGCAGGCATTGTCAAACAAGCTTATCCTGTTTTCGGACCTGTATCGTGCATCATGCTGCCAAGAAAATGTAGCGTTCGGCCCAAGCTTAAAATCACTTTGCTTTCCACCAAGTTGCCAAATTACCTTTCCCGTATCTTTGTCAATGTTATAAATAGCCCACATACTACGCATGCTCACTAAAAGTGTGTTGTTTGGACCTTCTTCGACTGAATTTACGTGGTAACAATCCCATATATTATTAGAGCTTGTGGCGGATGAAGCAGGTACCATCGAATCAGCTGGATTAATATGTTTAAGTACATCCCAAAAGAAGAGAAGCTCTCCCGTCTCAATGTCTATTTCTTGAATAGAGTAATTACTAAAATACCCGTGTAATGGCCCTCCATACTTAGATAAATCTGCAGGTACTTGTTTTACCCCTGTAAACAAAGCCGTATTCCGTTTGGTGATTGTAAACTCGTGCAAATCAGAGGTAAACCCTTTTTTAGCAAATAACTTTTTAATGACCTCATAATGCTGATTGATAATTTGAAAATGAGCACCAGGCTCAGGTTCACCTACTGGAAGGTTAGGGTTTGCAGTTTGAGTTCCTGAAACTGTTCCTTGCCACATCGTAAGAACAGGGTTTTCATGGTACATTTGTACTCGAAAGTCTGTGTTTTGGATATACCTACTAGCAAGCGGTCTAAACCACACTGGATTACCCGTCTGATTCATAATTAGTGCCCCAGTTTGCCCAATCATCGCTGCTTCATATACCGTATAGGGCGCAACAAATAATAGGCCGGGAGCTGTTCCAGGCTTATCAACATTAACGGTAACCTTCATGGGATGTAAATTAGGAGCTGAAACAAAATTCCATACTTGCGGGTTTGAATGACTAGTGAATGATTGTGAATTAAAATTATTCATTCCCACTCTCATCCCCTCTAACTTTTATTATTAAACACTGTCTCTTGAGCTATTAATATGTCATTTGCTTCAAAATATGTAGGTGCTGTTTAGGTTTAGTTGTGTCTTTTGTTTGCTCGTGATTAGCAGGTCAAGAGAAGTGTAAAACGAAAAGTAGCGGAGACTTTATAAATAAAACTAAAGCCGCAAACGGAAGGGAAGAGGAAAAGATAGAGAATTTTCTAGGTGAAAGAATATTAATACGGAAGGATCTTGGACGAAAAAGTTAAAAACAATTTAATAAATAGAAGAGTTTAGTATATTTTAAATACTTATATATAGATAAAACATACTTGAAAAACGAGCTCTTGTTTATGAAGGGCTCGTTTATGCATCATTGGTGTAGAAAGACTTTGATTATGTTTAAAAATTTCTGCTTTGTTGCGAGAGTGATTCTATAAAAGGTAAAAACTAAAGCCTATCGCAATGTAGGTACCAACAAGTAAAACACCTTCGAACCAGTTGGAATCACCGTCGTTCACAACGGTCACCGTCATGAGAGCGGCAAGGATCATCGCAATCATTTCCGCTGTATTAAATACAAGAGGCAAGAAATCATACAAGTATGAAAACAGAACGAGTATAGGAGCAACAAACATGGCCGTTTGGACGGTTGAACCAATGGAAATCTCCACCATTACGTCCATTCTGTTATTATAGGCCATTGCAATTGCTGACACGTACTCTGCAGCACTTCCGACTATGGCCACAACAATAATTCCAATAAAAACGTGACTCCATCCTAAGGCAGCACCTACTGGCTCAATGGTGCCAACAAGTTTTTCACTAATATAAGCTAGTACAATTGTGGCCAGTCCAAGTACAACGATTGCTTTCTTTTTTTCCCATTCTGGTTCCTCTCCATTTTCTTCTGCGTTTCCAGTAAAAATCCCCTTATGCGTGACAAGTTTAAAAAGAAGAGCAAGCAGGTAAATGGTCAGCATCACAATAGCAAAAGAAGTTGATAGAACCTGCATATCTTTATCATCCAAGCGTTTTGCAAAGATAAATGGCAATACAAAAGTTACGATAATAGCAAACATTAAGAGAGAGGTATTATGTCGTGTTTTAAACACACTAAATTTTTGCTTTTTAAATCGAATTCCTCCAACAATCATTGATATTCCGCTCGCAAAAAGTAGATTAACGAGAACTGCTCCAGTAATAGAGGAAATGACGATTGTATTTAGTCCTTTACTTAATGCAAAAAACGAAATAATAATTTCTGCAGCGTTGCCAAACGTAGCATTAAGTAATCCCCCTGCTGTTGGACCTACTACAACGCTAAGGCTTTCAGTAGAACGTCTGATGTAATTAGCCAAACTAATTAATGTCACACAATAAATAAAGAACATTAAAATATAATTCCAATTAAAAATGCTGCCAATAATTGAAAGAGGTACACCAATAATCATAAAAATGAAAAAGACTTTATTCATATTTTCCTCCATGGTCATTTATAGATCCTATAGCAAGAAGAGAAGCTCTATATTATCTTAGCGTTTTTATTAATATAACTCTTAAGACTTTTGTTATTCACATGGAGAGTGCAACTAGCAATCAACTCGACGCATAGAAAGAGAACATACTTAATAATAGCTGGTGTAAAGTTAAAAAAGAAAAGAATCGTACAAGATAAGGCGCTATGAACTCCTCAAGATAAGCTTCAAAGTATATTGAATAGTCTGCTCTGAATAACCAATATGTATCTTTTACATGCTAAAAAGATATGAATTTTTCAAACGCCCATAATTAACGTTTGCGTTAACGTTAATTATGGGTAATGTAGTTTATAGATTTAAAAATAATTAGAATGAAGCACCATTTAAATATGATTCAAACTGGTCATTATCATTAAAGGAGAGAGCTATTATGTATACACTTGGAGAACTATTAGAGCAAAGGGCTACACAATCTGCTGAAAAGGAGGCTTTAATTTGGAGTACATCTTACCATACATTTAAAGAATATAATGAACGTGTCAATCAACTCGCTCATTACCTGTTAAGCCATAACATTAAAAAAGGGGATCGAATTGCAATTCTCTGTCAAAACAATCATCCGTTTCCTACGATTCTGCTAGCCGCATTAAGAATCGGAGCCGTAGCGGTTCCTATTAGCTGGCAGCTTACGAAGTATGAAATTATCGATATTTTAGATAGTGCACAACCTAAAATTATTTTCTACGACCAAAAATTTCATGAGGTTATTCCTTTTGATTCTGAAATATTAAATGACGTGATTACTTTACAAGTAGGAAGAAAAAATAGTGTGGAGACAGTTGAAGAATATAATGAAATTTTTTCTGCGTATTCTATACTAAATCCCAATATACAGGTCTCTCAAGATGACATAGCTATGCTTCTTTTTACTTCCGGAACAACTGGCAATGCAAAAGGCTGTATGATTGAGCATGGTCATGTGTATTCTTATATACAACCATCTAGTCAACGAATCGATTATGAAAAGGATGGTCGTTTTCTTGCCTCGCATCCTTTTTATCATATGAGTTCTATTAATAATATTTTGAAATCTGTTTCCAACGGGATGGGGTTATTTTTGTTGTCAGATCCTACACCGGAAATCATTTGGGAAACGATTGAAACTCATAAGATCACTATGATATTAGCGTTTCCCTCTATGTACATACAAATGCTCGAAGCGGTGAAAAATGAAGGGGCAAAGAAATCTTCACTAAAGGTTGCTATTGCAGGAGGGGCAAAAGTTCCTGCTTATCTTATTAAGGAATATGAAAAATTAGACATCAGCATGATACAAGGTTATGGAAGTACAGAAGCATGGACAGTCAGTGTATGGACACCAAATATGGGAAATGAAAAAATTGAATCAGCAGGTAAGCCTCTTTCTGGTGTAGAAGTGAAAATTATTGATCCCGAGTCAGGACAAGAAGTGAAAACAGGAGAAGTTGGAGAAATTATCATAAAAAGCCCCTATTGTTTTAAAGGCTATTGGCATAATCAAGAGGCGACTGACAAAGTCCTTAGAGATGGCTGGTTCTATATGGGGGACGCTGGAAAGGTAGATCAAGACGGCTTTTTATATATTATGGGACGCTTTAAAGATGTTATCGTATATGGCGGTGATAATATCTATCCTGATCAGGTAGAAGAAATAATTGAGCAAATAGATACGGTTATAGAAGCTGCTGTAGTAGGAGTAGAAGACCCAGTTTATGAAGAAAAACCTAGAGCGTATGTGGTAAAAGATCCTCATTCTTCTTTAACAAAAGAAGATATCTTAAAATATTGTAGAGATCGTCTAGCAAGCTACAAAATTCCCGAAGTTTATTTTATTGATAAACTTCCTAAAAATCAGCTCGGTAAAGTATTAAAAAGAGAACTGAAATGAAGATAGTTAAAGCGTGGACTGAATGCAGTCCACGCTTTTAAGATGGGGGAGATCCTACATAACAAAAGCTTCATTATTTTAACGCAAAAATGTTAAGTGGAAAGCTTCTTGATATCAGTGTAACAAATACGAAGGGTATTCTCATATTCAGATTCATAGCCTGTAAATAACACCTTTTTTTCTTTATTATCATAGTGAAATCCGAAGTTTTTTAAATCATTTCTCAATATATCTTCACTAATTTTAATGGAAGAAGCAATATCTTCATAAGTAGCACCATTATTTAGTTTTTGAACAATCTCACTGATTAACAAATTAAATGAACTTGGTATTAAAAGAAGTGTAGAAAGCCACATGTTTCTGCTGAGGAATTGTTCTTCTTACCTTTGTATTTCTCACTAATAATAGTAAGAAGTATCACCCTATGTTATGACCTGGGTTTGCTTTTTTCTTGGTTTTAATATTTACTGCTCTTTTTCTGGTACCATTTCAACTTTACCTGGCCAAAAAGCAAATCTTCCTAAAACCGTAGTAATCGCAGGTACAAGGAACGGTCGCACAATAAATGTATCTAACAGAACACCTAAAGCCGTGATAATTCCAAACTGAACCAGAACTTGAATAGGCAGTGTTGCTAGAACCGCGAAGGTAGCAGCTAAGATGATTCCAGCTGATGTAATAACACCGCTTGTTTCGCTTACACCTTCTTTAATTGCTTGCTTTAATGGCATATGCTTCTTTTTCTGCCAGATGCTTGAGATCATAAAGATATTATAATCCTCACCAAGCGCCACTAAAAATACAAATGCGTATAAAGGGATCGCTCCTTGGATAGCATCTGCCCCCATGATGTTGTGAATAATGAGCCAGCCTAATCCTAAGGCTGCACTGTAGGATAAGATAACCGTTCCAACCAAGTAAAGCATGGCTACAATGGAACGCAAGTAAGCTAATAGCAGGAGCGATATAAAAATAATAATTAATGGGACAATGATACTGTCGTCTTTATCACTCGTGGTCATTGTGTCATACTGTGTTGCTGTTTGACCGCCGATCCATACTTTGGATTTGACTGCAGAAACTCCGGACTGTGACAGCGCCTTTTCAGCTGCATCTCTCAAGTCTGGAATAGCTTTCATTGCTTCTATACTATATGGATTCACATTAAACGTAACGTCATATACTTTTAGATCCTCATTATTTGTACCACTTTGAGGTGCAGAAACAGTACTAATAAGGTCATTTTTCTTTAATGCTTTTTCAAGGTCAACCGATTTTCCTTCCTTATCAATGACTACTTGTGCTGGTGCTAGTTCACCAGGAGAGTAAGCATCAGAAATAATCGTAAATCCTTCACGAGAAGGCATATCTTCAGGGAAAGAAGACAATAAATCATATGTGTACTTGATTTGACTAGAGTAAATGGATAAAGCTCCAAAAAAGACTAGACAAGCTACAATGATTGTCCATGGTTTCGTCGTAACCACATTACCAATCCAATTCCCGAAACGGTTTTTCGCTTTTCGGTCACGCACCGGTTTTCCTTTCTTTTTCGCCAATTCTTCTTCCATTTCAGGAGTACGAGGGACGAAAGGATAAAAAGAACCTCTTCCCATAACCGAAAGCAGGGCGGGAATAAGTGTTAAACTTGCTAATCCCATAATTAGAATAGATAAGCTAAACGGGATTGCAAAACGGTGGTAAGCACCGTATTTTGCTACAATCAAGGCCAGAAGAGAGATGACAACTGTAAATCCACTCATAGCTATAGCACCTGAAGCACCTTTAAAGGCATTGATAAGGGCTTGTCTCTTATCTTTTACTTTACGAAGCTCATCACGATAATGAGAAATTAAAAATAAACAATAGTCTGTTCCTGCTCCAAATAACAAGACCGTCATAATGGATATGGACTGCGAGTCAACCGTAATCCATTCTTTATCTGCCAAAATACCGAGAATCGGACTCAGAACCCCATAGGCAAAACCCACACCGATTAAAGGAATAATCGCTAAAATTGGGGAACGATAAATGACAAGAAGTAAAATTAAGACTAATAAAACTGTCGCGATTAGTAAGGAAACGTCTGCTCCTTCAAATAAGCTGGTTGCATCTACTTGAA
This sequence comes from Priestia sp. 10L35, assembly GCF_056395685.1. Lineage (NCBI taxonomy): Bacteria > Bacillati > Bacillota > Bacilli > Caryophanales > Bacillaceae > Priestia > Priestia sp. 10L35. The sequence continues at coordinate 153,546 of NZ_JBFTKA010000007.1, forward strand.
TTCCTACAGGTCCGGTAACGCGCGTGCTTAGCTTATCTTTTGCATCGATATCTGTAGCAAAAGAATCATATGAAACCTGTTCTTTTACTTGTTTTTTAATCTTGTCTAGATTTTTTTCTAGTACATCTGTTTCAACGTTTTCTTTAAAGAAAATGGGCTGTACAAGCGTTGTACCGTCCTTTGAAATCATTTTTTGTAAAGCTGCTAACGGTAATTTTTGCAAAGGCGGAGTAGACGTTTGTTTTTCTAATGGTTTCTTTTCTAAATCTGCCGCCACTTGCTGAATAGATTTTAAGTCATCGGTATTCAAACCGGATTCTTTATGCCATGTAAGTAAGGCAGGAACCCCTGAAGAGTTAGGGAATTCTTTCTTTATAAGATTTTCAGCCTCTACGGAAGGTGAATTCTCACTTAAGTTTGGTGCATTGTTCACTTCCGTTTTATTAACGGCAGGCCAAGCAATTGTTAGAACTGCAGTTGCTAGAATCCATACTGCAATAACAACCCAACGACTCACTTTTCCAGTCATCAATCGACTGAATGTTGCTAAAGGTGATTCTTTCATTAATTCTCCCTCATTTCCAAATCTGTTTGTTTCTATTACAATATATATAGAACCTTCAATAATTATATATACCAGAAGGTTAATTAATCAACTAGTTTAAATGTGCCAATTTCTTGAACTAGAAGGAGGGCCCTTATGAATACGAACCAGACACCGAAAAAAAAGCCTGGCAGACCTAAAATAACAACTGAAAATAATATAACAAGAGAGCAAATTTTAAAAACAGCTGCCCATCTCTTTATGGCATATGGATACGAAAAAGTTTCAATGGAGCAAGTGGCTGAAGCAAGCGATGTGACCAAGGCCAGCGTTTACTACTATTTTAAAAATAAGGCAACTTTGTTTACCGTTTCGGTATCAAGTATGTTCCAACGTATCACAAAACAGACAGAGAAATTATTACAAAACTCCAAAGGACTGAAACACAGATTATATGAGGTAACCTTGGATCATTTAAAAAGACCGCATATTGATTTTGAAACATTATTGCAAGAAGCGACTTCTTCGCTTACAGAAGGTCATATTCATGAAATTCGTGAAGCAGAGAAAGCGATACATGAGGCATTAGAGAACGTATTCAAGCAAGCTGCAAACAGCGGAGAAATCGTCGTAGCAAGTCCCAGATTGCTTGCGCATACATTTTCCACGGTAACAATGATTCGGAACAAGAAAGAATTAATTGCAGAATTAGGAGGCCCTGAAAAAACGGCTCAGGCTCTAGTAGATCTTTTTTGGGTAGGGATTAGTCCTAATTAATTTTCTTATTCCACTATAAAAACCGGCTGTAATATATTGGTTAATATGTTACAGCCGGTTTTTTTATTGTTCACAGGTACTTCTTGAGAAAAGGGGAAGGGCATAACAATAATAGGGTGACTTTCTAACCTATGTAAGTATGTTGACATAAACTATTTACTGACATACTGGAATTTGTATTTATGTTTATCTTAAGAGATGTTCAATTGTTGATTAGTGTTAAAAAAATGAAAATTTTATCTTTTAGAGTTTACTGCAGCATATATGGTTATTCTATTGTAAACAAAACCTTTAGCATAACAGCTTATATTTTGGAAAGGGGAGAAGCGGATGGAATCTATTTGGCTCGAATATGTATGGGCATTATTGATTCTAATCGGGTTAGAAGGATTATTATCAGCTGATAATGCTCTTGTACTAGCAGTTATAGCTAAACATTTACCCGAGGATCAGAAGAAAAGAGCGATTAATTACGGAATTCTTATGGCGTTTATTTTTCGATTTGGAGCTCTTTTTGTCATTTCATTTATCGCCAACGTTTGGTGGATACAGGCGATAGGAGCAGCTTATCTTCTGTATTTAGGTTTAAAGCATGTCATTAAGGCACGGTTTGGGAAAGACAATGAGAATATTCATAATGATGATGAAAAGGAGTCTGCTGGCAAAGGGTTCTGGCCGACGGTGGGCAAAATTGCGTTAGCCGACCTAGCTTTTGCCATTGATTCTATTTTAGCTGCGGTTGCTATAGCACTTGGACTTCCGGATTCACAGTTTGGAGAAATCGGTGGTATGGACGGAGGGCAGTTTGCAGTTGTAGTTCTTGGAGGGATTGCAGGTCTTATTTTAATCAAGTTTGCAGCGACCTGGTTTGTAAAACTCCTTGAAAAGCGACCTGCCCTAGAAACGACAGCATACGCCATTGTTGCCTGGGTAGGGGTGAAACTTGCTGTTATTACTTTTGCACATAAAGATATTGGTGTCTTAGATCCCCATTTTCCTCATAGCACCATCTGGACTCTAATTTTCTATGGAGTATTAGTTGGTATTGCTCTATTAGGTTGGTTTGCACCGGGCAATAAGTCATCAGAAAAATCATCGGCCTAGAAGGTAATCGAGTGTGATAATCACCCTGAATTCATCAATTAACCGTACTCTTTCCTTCCAAACGGATCCTCGCTTTAATATTTAAAAGCATGTTTAGATTTTATAGAAAAGTGAGTTATGTTGATTCAAGTGTAACCATCAAGTGCGTTAATCCAAGCTGGGTTAACGCACTTTTTAATTGAAATGGCTGCGCAAATGAACTTGGTTATTTTATTTATGATTTTTGTGCCTTTTGATAATCAGTAAAGCAGGAAATTAAGAAAATCCCAATAAAAAAACCAATAAAAAGACCGATAAGACTTTCTATTTGAACATCTTTTTCTCCAATTATTTGACCGTAAATTACCCTGAATATAACACCAACGAAAGAGAGAACAACAGCCTTGATGGTAATATGTAAAAAATTAATAAAATCACACCTTTTCACAAAATATAGTACCCGATTTTAAACGATTAAAAAGTTCTAGAAAGAAAGACTTACAATTTAAGGTTCATTTAAGGGTTACATATTACACCTAAAGGGATTTATTCTGCAATACAATAGAAGGTCAATTGCAAAAACAGGTGATTATTTTTGTTAGTTTTAGTATTCCTGTTTCTTTTTCTGGAATTTTTAAAAAATAACGAATACTTGTTTAAATGGAAATGATTTGGGAATATAATTCACAAGTCAAAAAAATGACAAGGAGGATGCAAACATGGCAAAGGGACTAGCTATGCACGAAACGCTAGAAGTTCATGAAATCTTAACGCTTAAAACATCATGTGTAACAAAAGGAACAGCGATGTTGGAATTGGTAGAGGATGAGGAATTAAAAAAGATTCTTGAAGAAGATGTTCAAACATCTACTGAAGCGATTAAAGAATTGAAAAAAATCTTAAAGAAAGCTCAATAAATAGGAGGGGTAGAAAAATGGCCACTAAGAGTACTCTTACTAAAACGTTAGATGATCTTGCTATTGCGACTGATTTATTATTATCAGCTAAGAATGGTGTACGAACATATGCGGTAGCGCTTACAGAAACGGCGACGCCCGAAGTTCGAAAGGTATTAAAAAAGCAATTAGATAAAGCCATCGAGCTTCATGAAAAGATTGCTCAATATATGATTGATAATGAAATGTATCACGCCTATGATGTAGAAGAACAAGTAAATCACGATTTAAAAAAGGCAGATAAAGCGTTAGATTTAGCGAAAGGTTAACTAAAATTCTCCCTCTGACAATAGAGGGGGAATTTTTTTAAGGTTACATAAAAAGTTCTCTTTTGATATTTCTACAAAGGAAAAGAAGTCTATATTTTATTCTCTTAGAAGTAGATAGTTTACCCCATTTTATACAATATTTAGATGATATTTTATAGTCTTTTATCCCATATCCGAATAAATTGGTTTTAATTGGCTGCTGAAGGATACACCTATTAGTAGAACGACATATTCTATAGGGATAGAGGAGGAGAAAATAGTGAAGGAAATTAAAGTAGCAGAAAATAGTGGTCAGGCAAATAAGTTTATTGAAGAGTTTTTTGCTAACGGGTTTCGTAAAAACGAAATTTATTTATTGACCTATAATAAAGAGCGCTCGGAATATTTAACAAATACAACAAATACAAAAGAATATCGAGCTTCTGAACAAGGAGTTTTTGAATCTGCAGTTAATAAGTTATTTTCTCGTGAAGATGAACTTCATTCTAAAATGGCCTCGTTAGGTTTAACCCAAGAAGAAGCTAAACAGTGTGTCGGTGAAATGAAACAAGAACGTATAATCATTATTGCAAAAAAGATGTGTAATGGTTATCCTTTGCAATAGCTTTCGAAGAAACTAAGTGATCGAGAAGTATTAGTAAATCATACTAGCATGTTGCTTTATATATAATATTTATTTTTCTGTACGAATGTTTTATAAATCGGAAAGATACTGAACGAAAAGTATATTACTTGAGTCGTTTACTACTCTCATAGGGAGGTGAAAGGGTAATGATTCAATTTTTTGGTATCCACATAGGGACGTTATACTTTCCTACAAGTATCCTTCTAATTACTTTATTAGTTTTAGTAGGTTTTATTATCTATTTTCTTAGTAGAAGAAAAAGAAATAGAGATCAAACGATTCATTCAAATGAGAATAGGGTAAAGGGCAAAAGAGGAAAAGATAAAACTCTGTAAATGATCTAAAAGAAGAATTAATATATTTCGTCATCAAAAAGAATTCTCGTTTGAAATGAAAAAAAAATCATCCTAATCCTACAGTTCCTGATACAGGCTTACACCATGATTTAACTCCTGAGAAAGTATGATTTAAATAAATGCAGAGAGGGCCCTTGAATTCATTTCTAAGGGCTGTTTTTATTTTTGTTCTGTAAAGGACAGACGACCTTTTAATCTTCTATTTTCTTACTATTTCTTATTTATAACTTCAAAAGAAACTTTATTATCATTTTTTAAGATCTTAAACAAGCAATTGAACCCTTGATAAATTTGAAATAGTAGTCTAACCTTCATATTAAGGAGTGAAAATTATGAATGAAAACATTTCGGTTATTGATTATCAGGAAGTCATTGAATATGCGTTAGATCCACTCATTATTCATTCAAATCATAAGATTATATATGTTAACCACGCAGCTGAACATTTTTTTAGAGGAAAAAGGGAAGATATCATAGGTGCCAGTCCTTTAGATATATTTCAAGAAACATCTAAAGCAGCAATAAGGAAAAGAATCCAATCTGCTTATGAACGTCCAGCAGAGCTTATTGAGGAAACCATATTTAGATTGGACGGGACAACTGTTAATGTTGAATTATATTGTCATCCCTTGCTGCTGGGAGATAAAAAAGTAATCCAAACCTATGTGAGAGATATTACGGTAAAAAAAGAGAGTGAAACAAGACAAAAAGAAATAATAAAGCAAATAAATGAACTGTCTACAACCCTTGTTCCTCTTTTAGAGGGAATCGCTGTACTTCCCTTAGTAGGATCCATAGATGAGGAAAGAGCAAACCAACTTTTAATGGCTGTTCCAGTAAAAGTGCAGACGCAAAATATAAATTGTTTAATTATAGATTTTTCCGGTATTTATACATTGAATTCAATTGTAACGGAGCATCTTTTTAAAATTAATAGCGTTATGTCACTACTTGGAGTGCAATGTATCTTAACAGGGTTAAGACCCGAATTATCTCGCTCTGCCGTACAGCTAGGTATTAATTTAGATTCTACCCCGACAATGGCTACTGTAAAAAATGCACTTCATTTTTTAGGAATTACTTCTAGTAAATAATCTGTAAAATGAAAATAACTAAAGCAATTTCTACGTTTTTAAAGATACATATGATATGAATCTTTAGATGGTACTACTTTCAGAGAAAGTTTCTAATTAAAGAAATAGTGGCATCGTCTTTACGATTTCGTGCTGTTTTAAATATTTTTAGATGGTTTTTTAAAATTAGATTTGTATCTTGTATACATTAGAAAAACAAAAGAAACTCCTGAACATATATCAGGAGTTTCTTTTGTTTAAAATAACATATTGTGCAATCGCACGTTTGTTAAATAAAAGATAGAAGAATCATTGAATCGCTTTCTTCAGTTTAAGATCTTGTATAAAGCTTCAGAAGCGTTATCTATATCATAATCGTTATAATTTAAGGTTTTTTGATCCGTAAGTGTAGTGATTTGAAAAATCTTAGATGTTTTACAATACGACAGTTCCAGTACTTGAGGAATGGTATGAGTAATAGCACTATCCTCATATTGAATAAGAGTATAAAGCGTTTTTTTTATTTCAAGTATATTCATAAAAGTACCTCTTTCCATTATAAGGAAACCAAGGGTACAAAGAGACCATATAATTTTAATTTATGTTCTTTCTCTATTGTAACATATGAACGTATAGAAAAATACCTGCCGAGAACAGACAGTATGGTAACTGCAATTGTAAATTCTATGCACTTCTAATTCTGCTAGCTGGTCAGTTAAAAAGGTGACCAGCTAGCAGAACATGTTCTTCTTATAATAGAATTACCTTGAATAGATTCAGTAATAAAAAAGAGTAGATTATTAACCTACTTTATTGCTTTATAAACAACTGGTGAGGAAAGTTTAATCAATGTAGATGGCTGCCCAAAAGCCATAGATTCATCAATGAATGTTTCAAGAGATTGAACGGAATTAGTTAAAACTTTTACTAAGTAGTTGTATTGACCTGCCAGACGATGACATTCGATAACTTCAGGGTGTTCTTTGCAATATTCTACAAATTGTCTGCAGTTTGTATTGCTGTATAAAATAAAAGCAGTTACAGGTTTGTTAAAATTTTCAGGATTAATTATTGCTCTATATCCATCTATTATATTTTTTTCTTCAAGTTTTTTTACTCTTTCATTAACAGCAGGGGTAGATAAACCAACCAACTTTCCCAACTGTGTAACGGACAAACGAGCATTCTCTTGTAGATGTAGTAATATATTTTTATCAATTTCATCCATAAAACATACCCCGCTTTAAATTATAAATTAAAATAATAGGTTTTCCGTCAATATTAAAGTTATTACTTAGTAATACAATAAGAAACATATGTAAAAATAGAAATTTATAGAATACAATTTGATTATATCAAAAGGAGGGATTTAATGGCTTTAGAAATGAGAAATACATGCGAAAAGTGCAATAAGAAACTCCATAATAGCTCTGTTGCTTATATCTGTACACATGAATGTACATTTTGTGATAAATGTAGTGAAAGCGAGATGTATATTTGTCCTAACTGTGGAGGAGAACTAGTTAAAAGACCAAGGGGTAAAGAACATTCGTTAAGTTGCTCACTGAGCTTATCGTAAATTTAGACACAACATTCTATAAATAGTGCAGTCAAAACAGCTATGGTCAATGGGGTGGGCATTCAACAGCGAACCGCAACAGGTTTAAGTACGGAACAAATTATAAAGCATCATTGTGGTGAAAGTCTACATGGTCATTGCAATGTTGGACACTTTTCAATTGTCAGAAATGCAGAAGAAGACTTGTTTCGTCCGACACATTATTCTTATAGGTAACTAATTGCACAAAGACAAATATTTTTGGAGTACTGAAAATCGAATTCAGTAATCAATTGATTTATAGATAAAACAAAAGGTAATAGCACATAACTAAAATAAAGCCCTAAAAGTGTCTAATCGACGATTGTTAGGGCTTTGTTTCTGCCAATCATTGGGGCTCAATCGGTTTTTATTAAGCAGGAAAGCCTCCTGTTGGCGGTGGCCATGCGCCGTTTAACCTTCTCATAATGACAATTTCACCTAGATGATAGCTGTTGTGAGAAGCAATATTACGCAGTAATCCCCCTGGGGTTTCACTTGGCCAAGCATCCAGAGGTTCTTCGATTGCTAATGTATCAGCTAAGTGACATGCTTCGTCAATTCCATTACAAAAATGCTGGATTGTCTTTTTCCATTCTTCCTCATCAACCGGAGCAGGGTGTTCAGGCCAGCTTTCACTTACACTTTTCGGTCTTTCAGGGTTTTCTCCTTTAGCAAGGGCAAGTAAAAAGTCTTGCCAATAGCTCATATGCTTCACTAATTGATAAATAGAATAAGGTAATTCCTCTTGTTTATGTGAAGCAAGCTCCATATTAATATCAGTTATTGCGTTAATCGTCGGAAGATGGCCTCTTTCACCTCGCAGTGATTTGATAAGCGCATCACGAAATGCTGTATTCGTTTGTGGCATGTTTTTTTCAGCCTTTCTTTTTCAAAGTATTAAGCTTGTAACAGTCTAACACAAATCAGTTTAATATATGTACTTCTGTGATTAACGACTTACTATAACAAAGCCACTAAAACAATTAGTATCAATCACGATTTTTTGTTTGTAAGTCACCTTTATATGAAGAAATATGGTTTAATATAAAATATATAGAAATAAGTAGAAAAAGGTACTCTTTATGGAAAGTGAAAAAGATTATGTGATTTTGAGAAAGACGATAACAACTCTTTCTACAAGCTTTATTTTAGCTTACCTTTTGACAATAACAGGTCTGATTCAACAGCTAACTGACGGAGAAGAACTATCGTATCATACTGGAAATGACATGGCAGGGTGGTTCCTTGTATATCTTTTTTATGTAGGGGCCGTTATTGCTGTATACGGAAATTTTGTCTCAGTTATACTGCACGCTATTCGAAAGAAATGGCTTCCCAACATGAGGTGGCTATTTGTCTTCTTCCACGGCATATTAGGCTTAATTAACGGTTTGTTTTTTCAAGATACATATTTGGCTTATTACGGGATGGCAGCTGCTATGTTATATGCATGTATAGATTGGTGGGTAGAAAGAAGAATTGACAGGGAAAAAAGTACAAAAGTATTGCTAATTATACCTCTTATTCTTTTACTTCTCAGTTGGAGTATATTAGAAGTGCTATCACCTAGCCTTCCGCCATTTACGAAAGAAGATGCCATAGAGTTTGCGACAAGTGGTGAAGGAACAGATATTGATTTATTTCCTGTTAAAGTTGGAACATGGAAAGGAACTTTTGGAGGGTATCAAATCGAAAGAAAAACTCGTGCTAAAAAATTAAATAAAGAGTTTTATCTAGTGACGTTTGAAGAAAACTGGACTAAAGGTAAACAAAAAGGACGCTATGTAATGTCTTATAAAGTAGATCGCAGCAGTGTCTCAGGGGATGGCGGAAGTGGCACAACACCTCCTTATTATGAAAAGGTATTAGAACAATAAAATAGTAAAAATTAAGTTTATGAATAAAGGAGCTTTGATCTATGTCTAAGATTTCTCTAGCAGAGGCTGTGAAATTGAAAAGTGTATTATCAAAACGAATACATGAATTAGAAGAAGAGATGGACCGAGTTGCATTTGTAGAGATTGAAAAAGGGGAGAAGATTCCTTCTCAGGCTCGATCACTATCTGATGTTGAACAGGATTTAGAGGACATTCGAAAGGATTTGCGTCTACTTGATAAATTAATGTATCAAGCCAATATTCAAAATAATATTACTTATAATGAACACAAACTAACAATTGTAGAAGCGATTGAATATGCCACTCAATTACGTGCTAAAGCAAGAAAATATAAGGAGTTTGGTTCATCATCTAAAGAAGAATATCCTTACTATGGAGAAGGGGTATCCATTATTAAAGTGGCTACATTTGATCCTGAAGAATATCGTCTAAGAGGGCTAGAGGTTGAAAAGAAAGCAAATAGATTATCAAATTTAATTAACGCTAAAAACTATCAAATAGAGTTAGAGTTTGATGGAGATAAATATTTTTAACCCTTGAAGAGGTGAGACTCCCTTCAAGGCATAGAAGGAGAATGTTTAGTGTACTCAAAGTACTATTGTGATGGCAAGTGATAAAACCAATAATCCAATGACCCATTACACTGTTACTATTTACCAATAACCAACTATAGCAATGGACGGTCGATGACCAATGCCTCCTTGTTTTTAACTCCTTCTATGGTGCCCTTACTTGTAAGTTAAGTAAGGGCCTTATTTATCTTATTTTTATTAGAAAGCTTTCAGTATAATAACACCTGTAATAATAAGAGTAACCGAGATAATCTTTCTTTTGTTTTTTGATTCCTTAAATATATAAATACCTAACAGCGTTGTACTAACAATCGTCAGCCCTGCCCATATAGCAAAAACAATTCCCATTTCAAAATAGTGCGTCGTTAGAGAAATAAAATAAATACAAGCAATGAAGAGTAGAAATGCGCCTATCGTGGGAACAGTTTGTCTAAAGCCTTTAGATAGTTTTACACACATTTGGCCTGCAATGCCTAAAACTAAGCCCATCGTTAAAAATACGTATCCCATTACGCTGTCCTTCTTTCTTTAGAGCTCCCTTTAATGTTAAGAGAAACTGCACCGATTATAATAAGAGAAACTCCTAAAATTTTAGATAAAGAAATAGTTTCATCAAAAAAGATAATACCTGTGACAACAACAAGTACGGTTGCTCCTCCTGCATACAAAGCACTTGCTACTCCTACTTCACCTTTGGCGTTAAGTAGCATATAAGCAGCAATTGAAGAACAATAAAATAGTATGGCGAGAACAGTAGGAACAAAGTTTGTGAATCCATTTGTAAGATTAAGAAAAAATACTGCGATTACCTCCAAGATGATGGCAAGAAACAATAGTAAATAAAACAATTAGATCTCTTCCTTTCAGTCGCCTCATTTTAAGAACTTTACGTAATTGCTACTAAATAATTGCAGTAGCACTCGGATGTCATTATTTTATCTAGAGCTTGATATCTTGTAAAATAATGATAAATGATTATAGACATCACTATTATTAATACCTAAATGAATGTAAGTGGAAAGGAGGATGTTTATGGAAGTAGAAGATATACGCATATTTATGGCTGTAGCAGAATACGGCAGTGTAAGCCTTGCCGCTGATAAGCTAGGTTATGTCCAACCCAATGTAACAGCACGTATTCGGTCTCTTGAACGAAAAATTGGACACCCATTGTTTCATCGTCACAGACGAGGAATGACATTAAATGTAGAAGGTCGAAAACTTTTAACATATGGAGAACAAATGATGCGGCTGATGGATGAAATACAGAAAGCATTTCAAGATGAGCGTAACCTTGTTGGATCATTATGTATTGGATTAGTTGAAACGGTAGTAGGGTTTCCTGAAATCATTTCTTCCTATCATAATAAGCACAAAAATGTGGATATTTCTCTAGTATCAGGAGTAAGTACACAATTAATAGAGAAAGTTCTTAAGTTTCAGTTAGACGGGGCATTTGTAGCAGAACCAGTAAATGTGTCAACGCTTGATCAAATTCCAGCTTTTGATGAAGAAATTGTACTTGTATGCAGTGCAAATGAAAAAAGGAAGAGGCAGATTCAGTCTGCCAAAGAGTTACTGCACTTACCATTCATTTTATTTAATGAAGGCTGCCAATATAGAGAAAGACTACAGCAGTGGTTAAAAGACGAACAAATAGTATCACCAAAAATCATGGAATTTGCTACACTTGAGACGATTATGGAGACAGTAGTTTCTGGTCTTGGTGTGACACTTATAGCCCGGTCATTAGCGGAAAGATATGAGCGGGAAGGGTTAGTACAACTCTTTTCAATACCTGAACCTTACAGAAACCTCAGGATTGTGTACGTTCGTCGCTCCGACTCCTATCTAGGAGTAACTGAGGGTGAATTTATAAAGACAATCAGCGAAGTAAGAGAAGGGAAAAATCAGAGAACGAATTGAATCTTTTATAAAAGATATAAACGAACACACGATTGTAGAAAGAGTTGACTCGGACGAAGTAGGAGGGCTAAAGATCTTTTTATCTCAAGGTTATTTATTGGAGGTATTTCCAGATACGTCAGAAGACGATGAATATAGTGAGTTCTGGAGACTTTTCAACCGGAAGGAAGACACCCCTCACTTTGTTGTCACAGGAAATGGTGTTAAAAACGAGTAATCCTATAATTAAAGAAACGAAAAAAGCACAAACCCGTTGGAACCAAACGTTTTTGTGCTTTTTTCTTATTTTATAATTGAGTTACATATAATCATAAGCGGAATCATCAAAATAGAGCCAGTGATAATATTCAACCTGCGGATCTGTCATCTTCGAAACTTCTTCTTCATTGAATTTTTGATACTCAACTAATTTCTGCACTTTAGAATTTCTTTCCACTTGGCTCATTTTAAATCCTCCTTATAGTTTGAGAAGTAACCATGTATTTAAATATAGAAAGCGTTTTCTTTTTCTTGCTTTTATTATATATCTCAATATGAGATTAAAACAATATCAATTATAGATGATTTTTCAAAAAACAATATAGAAATGGTATCATGGCGTCGGATGGGGACAACAAGGCTTCTGCAATCGAAATTAAATAATGGGTGATTTCCAATGGCAAGGCTAAAAATTTTTTGTTAGTATCGTTGCTTAATCCCTAAAAAACATTGTGATAACTAGCTCTATAAATTAGAAATAAAGCTAGCTGTGTTAAGCTAGCTTTATATTTTTTATGCTGTTTTCCAGAGCCGTAAATTTTCAACTGTCGTTCACTTTGTTATAAAAACTCTTTAACATTTTCATCATGTTACGTCCTGAAGTTCTTGACATTTGATTATTATCTTCATCATCATGAGTACTCAGGTACCAGCTTCCTTTGTTATCTTCATTTAATCTATATACCTTATTGGTTCTACTATCTGTATAAAAGTTTCCATCCTTAAGTCTCACACAATCCCCCCTCTACCAAGTGTCTATCCTGTATTATGCCCAAGATATCAATTTTATGAAAAATTTCATATACACAAAAACAGCAGGTTTCTTAATGCGGTTATTATTTTGTAAGTAATCTATAGAGGTGCAAAAATGGTGAAAGTCCATTAAATTTATGTACTGCTAGTAAACCTTAAATTAGTTCTTATTATGATACCTATATTTTCATTTTAAAATTTTATCTATTTTTCTGTATTTGCTATCTTCGGTTCTGTGTGTTACGCTTAGGTTAATTATTTTTGTTCGGTGTAGGATTGAGAGAAGAGAAATCTCTTCCATAGAAATTTTCATCTTAAGATAGTATGGTTGGACAAGGGTAGTAATACAAGTGTGGAGTATTCCACACCAGGAGGCACTATTATGGAACAAGGTACAGTAAAATGGTTTAATGCAGACAAAGGCTTCGGTTTTATCGAAATTGAAGGCGGAGACGATGTATTCGTACATTTCAGCTCTATTCAAGGTGAAGGCTTTAAATCATTAGAAGAAGGTCAAAAAGTAACGTTTGACATCGAACAAGGTCAACGTGGAGCACAAGCTGCTAACGTTCATAAAGTAGCATAATTAAAATGAGTAAAAAAGACTCCACCTAGGAGTCTTTTTTTTACTTTTGGTTTCACTAGCTAGCAAAAGACATATTATATCTGATCTTAAAATCCCGTTATAATAGAAAAACCAGCGTTTTAAGTCTGGTTTCTGGGTCATACGAAGGGTACAAGGTATGAACTAGTTAACCATACACTAGAAATATAAAGCAAATATGGCATGTTTGTTTGGTAAGAAGTTTACTTTCAGTTAAAGAAGTGCCGTAAGTTTTTTATAGATTTATACAACAGACGGACATGAATTATTTTTGATGGGGATTAGGAGACGCATCTAAAAGCCGTTCTCCTGTTCTCATTTTATGGCCACATAAAGGACACTTTTGATGTTTTTGATAAGAGAAATTTTTTCTCATCCAACCATTACATTCTTCTGATTCACATTCCCAAATCTCTATTTGTTCTTTAGGTAAGGGCTCTTGATTTTTCTTCCTATGGTTATAATACATAACTACATCATCCCTCCTCCTAAATAGTATACCTTTTAAAAAAGAAATAGTGAGAACCATATCTTTCTAAATTAAACCACACTTTATAGATCCTATAAAAATTTATAAATACACGGAAGCGCGGATAAAATAAGGCATGAATTCGCCTTGTATAGATACGCTAAAATAAGATGTTTGTGAATAATAACTCTGATTTCCAATACGCAGAAATGAATAAATAATATCTCTCGTTAAAGAGTACTTTTCTCATTTCTGAATTTAAGTAAGAGAAGGAGCACGAAAAAATGAAAAAATTTTCTGATTTTAATTTAAGCAAGGCCATTGAAAAGGCAGTTCATAACTTGGGTTTTGAAGAGGCTACGCCGATTCAGGCTGAATCCATTCCGATAGCTATGACGGGTAAAGATCTAATTGGACAAGCTCAAACCGGTACTGGAAAGACAACAGCTTTTGGCATTCCCCTTATAGAGCGGGTTGAGCTTAGTGAAGAAGGGATTCAGGGAATAGTCTTAGCACCGACACGCGAACTGGCTATTCAAGTAGCAGAGGAGTTAAACCGAATTGGGCAGGTAAAAGGAGTTAAAACGCTGCCCATTTATGGAGGTCAGGATATTAATCGTCAGATCAAAGCCCTTAAAAACAGACCGCATATTATTTCAGCAACCCCAGGACGCCTTAAGGACCATATGAAAAGAAGAACCATTCGTTTAAATCATATTCGTACAGCTGTTCTGGATGAAGCAGATGAGATGTTAAATATGGGCTTTATTGAAGATATCCAAACGATTCTTGGTGGAATCTCTTCTCCCCATCAAACTTTACTATTTTCAGCAACCATGTCGAAGCAAGTACAAAGTCTAGCCCAGAAATTTATGAACGATCCTGAACTCGTAAAAGTAAAAGCGAAGGAGTTAACGGTAAAGAACATCGAGCAGCAATATATGGAAATTCCAGAGAATCGAAAATTTGATGTTCTTTGTAATCTCGTAGATCTTCAATCACCAGACCTTGCTATTGTGTTTGGACGCACAAAAAAACGTGTGGATGAACTTGCTGAAGGGCTAAAAAAGCGTGGATATGCAGCAGAAGGCATTCATGGAGATCTGACGCAATCCAAACGTGCCGATGTAATTCGTCAATTCAAGAATCATACGATTGAGATTATGGTTGCAACCGACGTTGCAGCAAGAGGACTTGATATTACAGGTGTTAGCCATGTCTACAATTTTGATATTCCTCAGGACCCTGAAAGCTATGTTCATCGTATTGGCCGAACAGGACGGGCAGGTACTAAGGGATTGGCAGTTACCTTTATAACTCCAAGAGAACGTAATCACTTAAAAGTAATCGAAGATGTCACGAAAACCAAAATGTCTAGACAATCAGCTCCTACTTCTAGTGAGGTAATGGCAGGGCATCAGGAAGCAATCATTCACCAGGTTTTGACCGCTATCGACAAGGGGGAGTTTGTGGAATATAAGCCACTGGCGGAAAAGTTATTAGAAGAAGTGGATTCTGTTTCTTTACTGTCAGCCACTTTAAAGCTTTTAACAAAAGAATCAAATATGACCTCTGTCCAATTGTCTGAAGTGGCACCACTTCGTAATAAAAAGGCAAAAACAGAACGTAAGAGAAATAGAGGGAGAAAAGAAACAGTAGGCCGTAAAAAAACATATAGAAAATAATCCCTGATTATTTTTGATGCGAGAAAGGATAATGGCTATGAGTGAGAAAATATTTAGTAATGGAGAAGTAGTAACTATAAGAGTATCGAATGAATTAGTGACAATCTTAAAAAGTCATTATGTAAAAAATATGAAAAGATACTCTTATACAGTCGATAAATACCCAAGTACCTTTTTCTTTGAAGAAGAATTAAAAAAACACGAACTATAATTATTGATGAATAAGTTTTGATATAAAAATCTTTTTAAGTAAAAACAGACTCTGAAAATAGAGTCTGTTTTTTAGTATGGTTTCTTATGCTTTATTTACGTTTGTCGCTTGTGGTCCGCGTTGCCCCTGTTCGATATCAAAAGTCACTTCTTGACCTTCATCCAAGGATTTAAAGCCTTCACCTTGAATAGCTGAGAAGTGAACAAATACATCTTCTCCACCTTCACGCTCGATAAATCCAAAACCTTTGTCAGCATTAAACCATTTCACTTTACCTTGTTCCATTTTTTCTTGCCTCCTAAAATATAGAAAATAAACCAGATTATCATTAAATCTAGCTTATTTATTATATTATCCCAATAGAGACATCTTAAACTTAAATTAATGTGATCTTTCTAACTTTCTTTATCATTACTCACTTCATTAAAAAAGGTGATTGGGGGATGACGATCTACATCATCATGAGGTTCTCGTGCAAAAACTTTAAAATATTTATAAGTGATCTTTTACACACGGAAATGATAGAAGTGAAAAATTAGCCAATGCCCATGCAATCGTTATAGGCATTGTATTCATAAATATGAACCTAAATTAGGTGAGAGAGCATTATGAGACCCGTCTATCCAAAAGAAAGGGAAGTTCACTCAAAATTTTTAAAAAATAGTGGTGTAAAAATAGATTCTATTAGATAAAAATCTATGTACCTTTTTCATATAAATACAACCTTCGCACGAGCATCCCTAAACTTGTTTACAAATAAAAAATGACGCCGTTGGAGGCGCCATTTTTTATAGAACAGAGAAGGACACACCCTATGCACGGGCGGTACTCTTAACACATCGTCTTGATTTGATAATACCCAGTGTTTAAATTTAATAAACCTTTTTTTGGTATGATGATTTATGGAGAATATCTACATGTACCTTTTTAGTGAACATAAGGTTTTCTGGAGGCATCAATCAAAAGAGTTCTTACAAGTACAGTTTTTCATGAAGAAATTTCAAATAATCTCAAGCGTTCTACTGGAGATTATTTATTAAATTTCTCTGGAAACTGCTTCACAACTCCCGCAGATATAGTATCTGCCATTAAGATGATATGTGAGACTCCCTCATCAATTGCAACGATTCTTGCTTCCCAATCTTTTTCTAAGCTTGCAGATAAATCATTTGTCACTAATTTTAGATGCATATACAGTAATTTTTTCAAATCTTCATTTTTCAAATAAGGGTTAGCCTGGCTAAGGAACGCTGCTATATCATCAGCATTTCTATACCATTCTTTGTTTAATTGATTCACCAAGGCTTTCTTTCCCGTTTTAGCTGCATCTACAATCTTGCCAGCAATCACAATATGTTCCTTGAGCAAATCCGTAAGTTTATTCCCAGCTTTCTCTCCGTATATCGGCTTCACAGCATTCCCGATATCTTCTTGATTTTTTAATAACCTTGCCAACACCTGTTTTTGGTCTTCTGATCCTGCTGTTGTTGCACTTGTAATATAATTGCTTGTCCACAATACATGATCCATCCAAAGACTTCTGAATTCATTTTCAAACTTTACCTGAGATTGACTAACACGATGTTCTTGTGTTTGAGCACGAGTACTACTTGGGTCAACCAGCATGTTTAGCGAAAATAACAAAATAAGTCCCATCCCTAACAATTTTTTCATAAAAGCTGCTCCTTCCAATTTAAATGATCCGTCTTATTATTTGTATATGGCATTTTTCACATTCCTCAAAATGTTATTTTCTAATAATAATTCTTTATAGAGTACTACCACACTCCCAATCAGCTCACACGGATGAAGGGTTACAGAGGATACCTTTCTATAAGGTGATAGTAGAGAATTCGAAATTTTAGGCTCTTGTATTTATACATTCATAAATATTATTGCTTGTCTCATATGTTTATATAAAACTCTAGAAGAAAAAGAGGTGAAAAATGTGAAGCATATGCTAATGGTATGTAATCAGCATGTGAAGAAGGGACTTATTGGTCTTAACCCCCCCCATGTAAAGAAGATTCCCTACTCTACATGTACCTGTTCTTTTTGTGAGAGAAGGGCTAAAATCAAAATCTTTTATTCCATTCCTTAAAAATATAGTAAAACCAATTTTTATGTGAGCTTAAGCATGTCCAGACATAAAACAGAATAACTTAGAATGAAACTAATTTACAATTATAGGAGGATTAATAATGACTAATGCATTTGTTGCACAATCCTTAGATGAAATTCGTTTTTGGTCAAGGATTATGAAGGAACACTCATTGTTTCTTCGATTAGGTTTTAGATGTGAGGATACACAATTAATACAGGAAGCGAATCAATTTTATCGTTTGTTTGAAGATATTGAACAACGCTCTCATTCATTTATTAATCAAACAGATCCGGAGCAAATGAGAAGATTTAATTCGGAAGTCCAACAAGCAGCCACAGGTATATTTGCATTTAAGAGAAAAATTTTAGGTTTAATCTTAACCTGTCAACTACCGGGCTCAAATAACTTTCCTCTTTTGGTTGATCATACTAGTAGAGAAGCCAACTATTTTAGAAAACGATTAATTGAATTAAACGAAGGGAAATTGAAGCCGCTAGCTGATGCAATTATAAAGGAAAATGTCTTCTTTTTAAGAATTATGGCTGATCATGCCCAATTTATAGGCCATCTTCTTGATCCATCAGAAAGAAAACTTGTAGATATGGCGAGAAACTTCAGTCACGATTTTGATCAATTAGTTTTTCAAGCAAGAGATTTAGAGTCTATGAAGCCTCAATCTCAAACGGTACCTCTTTTGGATCAATTTCTTGATCAGAATCGTGTTTCCGTGGCTTCCCTTAGAGACTTTAAAAAAACAGCAAGAGATTTAATTGAGGAATGTAGAATTAAAAGTATTATTCATCCTCTTTTAGCTGATCATGTTTTTCGAGAGGCTGAAAGGTTCCTTCATATTATCGATATGTTTGAAAAGAATCTTCAAACACAAAAATAATACATTGATGTTTCCTCTTTACAAATCTTAATGACTTAATTTAAAAGGCTTCAGCTTTTGAGGGAGCCTTTTTTTGTTCACTAACAAAGAAACAGTCATTGAGGTTTAATTTCATTCCAATTTTTTTGACTCATCCAATTATTTATACATTCTCTAAAAAATGTATTTAACATAAGAACCTAATGGCAACACTATAAACAATAGTTAGTGAATAGGATTTCCTTGCATATATTTGGGATTTTTGCGAGTTAAAACTAAAAAAATGAGATAAAGATTAATGAGCTATTCCTTTCACATAAGCTTGTCACAATACTATCTAAAGAGAGGTCGAACAATATGAAAGTGACCGACACACTTGTTCAATGTTTAGAAAATGAGGGAGTTGAATATATTTTCGCAATACCTGGTAAAGAGACATTGGATTTTGTTGATTCTTTATCCAACTCTAAACAGATTCAATTCGTGAATGTGAGGCATGAGCAAGGAGCTGCTTTTATGGCAGATGTATACGGAAGGTTAACAAACAAAGTAGGGGTATGCTTATCAACATTAGGCCCTGGAGCTACTAATTTATTGACAGGTATATCTAGCGCAAAGCTAGACCATTCCCCTGTTGTTGCTTTAACAGGACAAGCTGCTTTGGGAAGGCAGCATAAAGATTCGCATCAGTATATGGACATTATCAAAATGGTGGAACCGGCAACGAAGTGGGGTGTTCAGATAAAAGATGCACAAACGCTTCCTGAGATTATTCGAAAAGCATTTAAAATTGCACAAATGGAAAAGCCAGGACCCGTAGTAGTAGAATTGCCAGAAGACTTAGCAACTCAAATCGTTCCCATTAAACCTATTTTACCTACATCTATACCCGTAAGCATACCTATATTGGAGTCCATTCAGGCTGCCAATACTCTTATTAAGCAGTATAAGAAACCTTTTGTTATTATCGGTAACGGCGCTGTTAGACAGGGAGCCGTGGATGAGCTTCAACCATTTATTGAACGCCTTCAATCACCGGTTACCCATAGTTATATGGCTAAAGGTGTATTGTCTAAAGATCATCCACAAAACTTCTTTACGTTTGGATTTAATGAAAAAGATGAAGTGCTCGCAGGCTTAAAGGAAGCTGATCTACTTATTGTAATTGGGTTTGATTTTGTCGAAAGGTTACCCAAAGAATGGAACACGGAAAAAACACCAATTTTACATATAGATACTTTACCGGCAGAAGTAGATGAATATTACCCTATAGAGGTCGAATTGGTTGGAGATATAAAGCAAACTTTACGAGTATTCAATCAGCTTGATATTCCTTCTAAACCATGGATTCCCTCTGGTAATCTCCAGGAACAAATTAAGCAATCTTATCACATTGAAGAGAAAGAGATAGATAGCAATTTGCTGCCTTTGACAATCGAGAATATCTTGCATATTATTGACAAGCTCTCTTCAGAGAAAACAATTGTGATTTCAGATGTGGGAGCTCATAAAGTATCTATAGCCCGAACTTATCAACCTAAAAACCCTAACAGGCTCATTATATCAAATGGTCTAGCTTCCATGGGTATTGCTCTACCAGGCTCAATTGGAGCTAAACTAGCCTGCCCTAATGATCCAGCTATTTGTATTACTGGAGATGGAGGAGCTTTAATGAATTTTGCTGAAATAGAGACGGCAAAGCGCTTAGGGCTTTCATTCATCATTATTGTTTTAAACGACTCTACATTAAAAATAGAGCAGGAAATGATGAACAAAAAGTTTGGTAAGAGCTATGGAGTAACTTTTACAAACCCAGATTTTGTTCAACTGGCAAAAAGCTTTGGAATTAAAGGGGAACAGGCAAATAGTTTAGTTGAATTTGAAAATATAATGAAAAGAGCCTTACAAAGTTTAGATGAGATTGTCCTAATTGACGTTCTTCTAAAAAGCTGATTGGGATTTCTCCATTATTTTAACGAGTTATCTCTGTTAAGGGATTAATTTGTAGATTCACTAGGAAATAAAGGTTTTTAATTTTTTAAAATAAGCTAAGCTGAGTTCAACCCAAATCCAACTATAAAGGAAAGTAAATACAAAAATTAAACCAGTAGTAGAAAGAGAAAAATTTTTAGAAATCACGGGACCTAGTACTGGGAATTTGAAACCGTACAATAGGGTAATAATCCCAACAGTTAATAGGGTGGCCCCACTTATAATAATGTACAATCTCTTTTTAAAAAAGTAAAAAGCAGCTCCTATGCCCATTCCCAATATTCCTGTGGTAAAAGGAAAAATAATAAGTTCACTTGGCTGGGTAATCAGAAGAAGCAGATTCGTTAGTATATAGGTAATAAATCCTAAAGGGAGCGAAAGTGTAAAACAAAAAAGAATGGGTGCAGTAGAGAATGGACTAATAAAAATTCCTATTCCTGGTAAGAAACCTCCTGCTGATTGAAAAAAGGCTGCTAAGCTGGCGAAAAGAGCGCCTGATACAAGCTGCTTAGTTTTAGATAGTCTATTAAAAAAAAGCCGCGCAGAGTTTACTTCATTTGAAAGAGACTTTAAAAAGTACATGAATTTCACCTCGGTTAACTGTTTTTACATTGTAAGAGATTTAGATCATTGCCTGATATGTCAACTCTTACATGTAATATATAAAGAAATTAAGAGGGAGGACTAATAAGTCGCATTTACTTTTACAGGAATAGGTCATATCCGTTAAGATAAATTTCTTTATCTTTCTAAAGGTATGTACTGTAGCCCATAAAATGAATCTTTTATGGGCTTTATTGATTAAAGGCTTTTTTATTTTCTAGAAAGTTCATTTGCTCATTCTTACAAAATAGCTGGTGAAAAAATTAAGCTATAATTTTTGGGAGAAAATCAATACCCAGTCGAATTTTATAAATATAAATCATGGAACAATTTCAAAAACAGTACCTTGATTAAAGTCAGACACTTTCATAGAGCCATAAACTCCTAAATAAAGCCTGGTTTGATCCAGGTTCGTTCCCAAACTAACGTAGTAAGCTGATTGGGAACCAAAATTATAATCAATTTCCACAACACTAAAATCATTTAGCTTACAATATGTACCTGCCTTGGTATAAGCTAAAACTCCTCTAACTGGGGATTGAGATTCTTTAACCTGTGCAATATCCGTAAAAATAACGCTTCCTGTTAAGCTAGGGATTTTATTCCCCATATATGGCTGAACTCCTGTAAGGGAGGTCCCTCCAAATTTATTGGGGCGGGGATCTTTGTGAAAATAACTAGTTAAAGGCTGAAGACGTCTCACTGAAGTTTTTACCGCTTCATTGTAATAAGCAATTATTTTCTCATCCAAGGCCGGATTTTCAGAACACCTTTTTATAAACGAAGTTGGAAAATCTCCTTCCCATCCCCGCCAGCCAAGGTTAATAAATCCTTCTTGACTGGGTTTAGCTCTCATTAAAGAAGCTTGAACAAGTTGAGGAACAGGTATTGGCTTATAATGAACAAATGAAAAAATCGACTCTACCACGTCTTGTCCAACATTTCCCACATATTTGATGTACTGATTATAAAATTTTTGAAATGAAATGCCCGTTATATTGCGAACACCCTTAGCAATGAGCGTAAGAGTTTCCTGAATAGGTGAGGGGAGTTCACTAAAACGTGTGACTACGGGTGGATTATGGATAAATGTATTCTTACCTACATCAATTTCAATTATTTTCCCGTAAATTTCCATATCATCCTGACTTAAGTTAAAGGGGTCATAGCCTGATCCACCATCTCCGATTGTTAAGATAAGTTTTCCAGTTTCAGGTGAAAAGTTTAAGCTGTTGACACCATTATGATTAAAAAATGGTCTTCTTAAGTTAAGTAACGTCCGTCTTTTTTGAGGCTGAGCATTTGGTTGGAAAACCCATTCTTCCACTGTATCAATATGATCATAGTTAGTTTCTCTATTTATCCACCTTAAGTTTGAAGTTTTAGGATCACACGGGTTAGGCCTATAATGTTCGGAAAGTGCACCTGGGCCTTGTGTTCCAGCTACTGAGTAATGAAGATAAAACAGACCGTTATAATAAAATTCTGGATGAAACGCTAGCCCTAGCAATCCTCGTTCATCATATCCTCCGCGAGAAACACCTGGTTCAGACGTACCTAATTTTATGATTCGTGAGCGAATATCTAAAAAAGTCTGTATAGCTTCGTCTCTTATGTAAAAGATCTCTCCTACTTGGGCTGCAATAAATAAGCTTTCAAATGAGTCACCAGGAAGTATAGCTGTTTTCAACACGGTAGGTAAATTTATCTTACTAACAATAGGCCGTAAACTAACCTTAGCTTTTATCAACTAACTTGACACTCCTTTTTATTGTTTTCTTTTATAAGAATATGATTGTAACTGTTCTATTAGTATCAATACTATTTTATAAAGTTAGGTAATTTAACTAAGAGACCTAATTGAGAGGCTCTTTTTATAAAAATTATCCATTCCTAATTACGCCTGCTATTTTCTTCTCTTAGCACTCACGCTTCTCTCAACGTTCATAACTATTTGTGCTTTCCAGAAATTGAAATTAAGGAAAAATAATACTTCATTCACAAAAAAATAGTGATATTATTTTATGAATTGGAAAAGAATATGGCTTATGAAAGGAGTGAATGCAAATGTCTATGAAAAAGTGGTTAATGGGATTAGTCGTTTTGTGTGCGATGGTTATCGGTGTGATGACTTCAGGATCACTCGGCGTTTTGGCCGAATCCGACGTGGTAAGACAGAAAGCCATAGAGGTTCAGTTGAACGATGATTACTTTAATCCAGAAACCATCACTATCCCGAGTGGAAAAACGACAACATTGATATTGAAAAATGAAGGTCAGAAAGAGCATACCTTCACAGTAGAAAAACTCGGAATTGACGCTGAAGTCCAGCCTGGAAAAGAAAAAACCATTACCGTGAAACCACAAAACCCCGGTACATATGAACTGATATGTAGGTATCATTTTAATAGTGGAATGGTGGGGAAAGTGATAGTCAAATAACAAGCAGGGCCAATCGGTCTCTGCTTTTTGAAGTGAATATAACATACTTTCTTAATTAACATAATGAATTTTAAAGGTATAAATAAATCGTTCACAATTTCAAAAAAGTAATAAATATTTATTTCAAATATATACTAAATGAAGAAAAAGCACGGGAAAGTATAGAATAAAAACAGTATTTATATCCAGGTTATTAAAAAATGTATCCTTAATGAGCAATGAGAATGAGCATTGTTTAATTAAAAGGAGGAATTTTATATGGGCGATAATCAATCAAATAATTTAGAACAGGTATCAGAGAACAATACAGATGAAACCAAATTAGATGATCTTGAGAAAGAGTTTGTAACAAAGCCTGCTAAGTCTTCTGATCCTTATCCGCATAAATATTATACTGGAGATACTTCTATGGTTTCTAATGCTGTGCCACGAAACGATAAAGAATAAAAGTTTCTTATATATTAATATATAAGAGAAACTTTAGAGCATTTAAGCTTAAGCTCTGTATTTTTTCAAAACCAAAATACATCTCATAAAAAACAGTTATGTTTCATTTATTATTTTAAATTTAAAGTAATCGCTTTCATTTTTTGCTTTCTCGAAATCATTTGATAGGTTATAATAAATATCTACAAAAATATTAAATGATATGTAAGTAACAAGCAATTACACCCTTAATATTAAAAAAAAAGAAAAACTCCTTTAACGCACTAGGGGAGTTTTTCTTTTTTAATATCCAATATCTTCTATTCAAACTCGTCAAAAAAGAAGTGTTCACTATTTTGAAGCCCGTTAACTATTCTACTTAATATATGAGTAGGCTACGAAATGTTTACATACTTGTAAATGGGGGATTTACCATATAAGAACATTAATACTTAATTGGAAGGAGAATGAAAAATGAACAATAATACTGAAACCGTTGAAAATAAAGTAGAGGATAAACTAAATGAAATGAGTCAAGAGAAGAAAGACAACATCCTTTCTAGTTTTAACGAATTTAAAAGTTACTTAGGAGATAAAGTCACAAAAGGTGAGAAACTAGGGTTAAATGATAATCAATTAGCTCTAGCAGCTAAAAAAACAGCTGATTATCTCGCAACGCATGAGGAGCCACAAAATGAAGAGCAATACTTGTTACATGAGTTATGGAAAGTTGGAAATGAGGAAGAACAACATCATCTTGCTCATATGCTTGTTAAATTAGTTAAAGAATAATCTAAATCACTTATAGATTGCTATCTGCCATTATTTATTAGGGATTCAAGTGTATTCAATTAACGTAGCAAAGAGCCACTTGCGTAAAGCAATTGGCTCTTTATATTCGTTATGTGTTAGGTAATATCTTTGCAGAAGTAAGAATAAGCCAAGATTGAAATATGGTATCTACAACCCCTTTATTGACAACTTATTAAAAATGTATAACTAAAGAAATAAAGATCAGTTATTCTCTTCTCTCTTTATTCATTTTCTTTAGAATCTTCCTGGTAATGTTCATTTAAGTATAGGTTCTCTGTCGTAGCAAAATTAACAGATTGAAGGCTAGTTTCAGGATCCATTCCATAATAGCCTTTTAGTTCCTCATTTTCTAGCTCGCCACTTCTGAATTGTGGTTCTTTTTTCTCTTTCATGCTGCACCTCTTTTTTCTTATAAATAAAGCTTAGAGAAATATGGTATCAGTTATTCGGTTCTATTTGAAGATGGAAGAAAAGAATGTTAAAATTCCACATTCTTCCTTTCTGACTTTTTATTTTTCTTCTAAATCAAGGACTGGAACCATACGGTCTTCATCATGTGTTCCTCTCGCATGAACGGTAGCCATACTTGATGTTTCATCTACACTTTTAATCCAAATAGGAACTCCGTGGTAATGAACATCAATTTCCTTGGGTGAAGAAAGAATTTGCTTAGCTCGATTTATTTCCATAGTATCACCTCATTTTTTAGTATGTCCCTGCGATACATCAATTAAAAGATAAAGCTATATTTCCCCAACAATAATTTGACTACATGCTATAACTCATTCCCTCAAAAATGAATCTACGCTCTAATCTAACAAACCATCCATTATAGGAGGTTTGCAGTTGTCAATAAAAGAGCCAATATATTTATTCCGAAAATCTTCATATTTTCCCATCATTTAAGTCAAAGTAAATATATTATTTGTCAAAAACAAGGTTTTCAACAACAAACCTGTATAAACAAAGTGGGTGATAAAAGGAATTTTACCCCAATATAATATGTTAAAAGAGGACATAATACATAAGCCATAATTGAGAATATCTAAAGCAGACAATTTAAAGATCTACACCTTTTTATACAAACAAACGTAAATAAAAAAGCAGTAAATTCCAAAAAAAGTAGGAAATATCTATTTACACAAAGAAGATATAGCATTAATTCTATATATTAAGCAATAATTAAGTTTATATCATACATATAAATAAGGATTAGCTTATTTTATTAGAAAGTTACTTTCACAAACGGGATAACAATATTGAAAATAAAGTTTTTAATATTACATTGACAAGAATGCCAATCCTGCTTACAATTGAAAACGATTATCAACATCAAGTAGGAGGAGACACCGTTATGTCTAAGGGTAAAATTAGTCTGAAAATTAAGTTAGCTTTTATGTTTATTTTAATTTTGTCGACATTATTAGTTGGTTGTTCAAACGCTAATAATGAGGAATCAACATCGAAAGGCAATCATGATAACATGCTTACGATTGCTTGGCCGAGAGATGTAGGAGAAATGAATCCACATGTCTACAATCCTTCACAATTATTTGCTCAATCTATGGTATATGAACCGTTAGTAAGCTATCAAGCCGGCGGTAAGATAAAACCAAATCTAGCTAAGTCATGGGAAATTTCTGAGGATGGTAAAGTATACACGTTTCATTTGCGTGAAGGTGTAAAATTTTCCGATGGAACAGATTTTAATGCAGAAATTGTTAAAAAGAATTTTGACACTATTTTGAATAATAAAGAATTACATAGTTGGTTGGGTTTCATTACAAAAATAGCTCAAACAGAAGTAGTGGATAAAAATACTTTTAAATTAACATTGACTGAACCATATTACCCAACAATTCAAGAGCTAGCTGTAGTTCGACCAGTTCGTTTCTTGGGTGAAGCTGGTTTTCCTAAAGATGGTGATACTTCAAAAGGTATCGTTAAACCGGTAGGTACAGGTCCATGGATTTTAGAAAAGTATAAAGTAGACGAATATGCTATTTATAAACGAAATGAAAATTATTGGGGAGAGATTCCAAAAGTAGAAAAAATCAAAGTGAAAGTTATTCCAGATGCGGAAACGAGAGTACTCGCATTTGAAAAAGGTGATTTGGACATGATTTATGGAGAAGGAGTTGTCAGTCTAGACACGTTTAAGCAATTAAAGTCTACTGGAAAATATGAAACTAGGGTTTCTGAACCAATTGCCACAAGACAGCTTGTTATGAATACAAAAACAGAACAGCTTTCAGATGAACGTGTAAGACAAGCCCTTCATTATGGTTTTAATAAAGAAGCTTTGGTTAAAGGAGTGACTTCAGGTTTAGAAGAAAAAGCAGACCATATCTTACCTGCAAATTTACCTTACACGAAAGATGTTGATGTGAAGTTGGTAAAGTATAATGTAGAAAAAGCAAAGGCACTATTAGACAAAGCAGGATGGAAACTCCCTAAAGGAAAAACAGTTCGTGAAAAAGATGGAAAGTTACTTGAAATTGACCTAATGTATGATTCAGCAGAATCAATTCAAAAAGCAATGGCCGAAACTCTTCAATCTGAATGGGCGGCAATTGGTGTGAAATTAAACATTGAGGGAGTTGAACTACCAGACCAAGTTCAAAGATTTAAAGATAATAAATTTGATATTAATTTCTATAGTAATTTTGGTGCTCCTTATGATCCTCATACATTTTTAAACATTGTCTCATCAAAAGGGTATGGGTTTAATGAAGCTATTTCAGCATATCCAAATAAAGATGAATTAATTAAACAAATGGCGAAGGTTCCTCAAACAACAGATGAAAAAGAGCGCCAACAGCTCTATTCATCTATTTTAAAGTCAATACAAGACCAAGGAGCTATTATTCCTATTTCGTATATGAAGAAAACAGCCATTTATCAAAAGAATGTAACGAATTTTAATTTCCCTGCTAATCGTGACGAGAATCCATTCACAGGAATTAGCATCAAACAGTAACTAGCAGGAGGTTTTCATGGGCAATTATATACTGAAACGAATTATGTCCATCATTCCAGTTTTTCTTTTGGCCACACTTCTCACGACTGGAATGGTTCACCTTTCATCGGTGGATCCAGCTGAAGCTTATTTAACAGCAGCCCATATCCAGCCGACTGATGAGATTTTAGCTCAAAAAAGACATGAGTTTGGTTTAGATCAACCATTCTTTATTCAATATGCAAACTCTATTATGAAGATATGCCAACTTGATTTTGGCATATCTTATGTTTCGAATAAGCCGGTTTGGGATGAGGTTATATATCGAATACCAGCGACCATCCAACTAGCTATAGTAAGTATATTAATAGCCGTGTTCGTCAGCGTGCCTCTTGGATTTCTGGCGGGAGTAAAGAAAGGTAGCGCTATTGATCATTTTAGTCGTTTACTTTCCTTTTTTGGTGCATCTATTCCAAGTTTTTGGCTGGGCTATATATTGGTCTTTTTCTTTTCTGTTAAGCTTAACCTTTTTCCAGTTGAAGGGATTGGGACATGGCAGCATCTTGTACTGCCTTCCATTACGCTAGCTCTTCCTTTAATAGCAATGTATACAAGATTATTACGTGCCAGTGTTCTTGAAAACTTGCAGCAACCATATGTGCTATTTGCTCGAACTAGAGGACTTAAAGAAAAAACGATTATGACAAAGCATGTGCTGAGAATTGCTATTTCTCCAATGATAACTGGGCTTGGAATGAATCTTGGGAAATTACTTACGGGCACAATTATCGTTGAATCGGTTTTTTCTTGGCCTGGATTTGGACGTTATTTCATTGAAGCTATTTTTAATCGTGATATACCTGTTATACAATGCTATGTACTAATAGCGGCTAGTTTATTTATTTTGAGTAACTTAATTGTAGATATAGTTCAAATGTATATCGACCCACGTATTTCCAGGAAAGAAGGGCAACATCGATGATAACAAGTATACGTACGATATTTAAAAATGAAAAAGTAATTCCCATATGTTCAACGATATTAGGTATTCTTTTTATCATCGCCATTTTGGCCCCTTGGATTACACCAAATGATCCCGTTGCCGTCAATTTGGCTTATAAATTGCAGCCTCCAAGCTGGAATTTCCCATTAGGAACCGATCATTTAGGAAGATGTAACTTGTCACGTATTCTATATGGAGCACGCATCTCATTAGGTTTTGCTATACTTATTTTCATTTCATCATTAGCCATTGGTTTAATTATTGGAACTTTTTCAGGTTATAAAGGTGGCTGGGTCGATCATGTTTTAATGAGATTTTGCGATGCTGTTATGGCTTTTCCAAGCCTTATTCTTGTATTAGGATTGGTTGGTATATTTGGTCCTGGACTGTCACAAGTAATCTTAGCGCTGATGCTTGTACAATGGGTTTATTACGCGAGAATGTTCCGAGGAATGGCCCTTAGTTTGAAAGAGCAGAACTTTATCCCTGCTGCGAAGATCAGTGGTTCTTCTCAATGGAAGATCATTAAAAATCATATTATCCCCAATGTGTTACCCCCGCTTGTCGTAATGGGTACACTGGAAATGGGCTGGGCAATCATGGATATATCTGCTATGTCTTTTCTGGGATTAGGCGTTCAGTCTCCTACACCTGAATGGGGAGCAATGATTCACGAAGGAAAATCATATATTCGGACGAATCCGGAACTGATGCTTTATCCAGGTTTGTCTATTATGCTTGTTATTGTTACATTCAATCTATTAGGCGAAGCATTATCAGAGCGTTACGGTGTCAAACGTCGATTTTAAAAAGGAATGAAGAAAGTTGGGAACAGACAAGTCAAAAGTATTACAAGTTAGAGATTTACATGTTCAAATAAAAGCAAAAAACGGTATTACAACTCTCGTTCAAGATATCAATTTTGAACTGAAGCCTGGGGAGATTCTTGGTCTTATTGGTGAAAGCGGTTGTGGTAAAACCGTCACAAGTATGTCTATTCTTCAGCTCCTTAATCGTAAGGAAACAACAATTGAAGGGAGCATAATGCTAAAAGGGCAAGAATTAAACGGTTTAGCTGAGAAAGAAATGCGTAAGATTCGTGGCAAGGACATAGCGTTTATTATGCAAAACCCGATGAATGCTTTTACACCAGTTTTTACTATTGGGCACCAATTTGTTGAGACTATTCGCTCTCATACGAGCTTGAATAAAAAACAGGCAACAGAGCTTGCTATTGAGTCAATGAAACAAGTAAACTTACCTGACCCTGGCAAGCTTTTGAAATACTATCCTTTTCAACTAAGTGGGGGTATGCTTCAACGAGTAATGATTGCTATTGCAGCAAGCTTGCATCCAGCTGTTATTATCGCTGATGAACCGACCACCGCGTTAGATGTAAATAATCAGAAGAATGTACTACGTCATTTGGATAAAATTCGTTCCGAATATGGTTCAGCAATTTTATTAATATCACACGATCTAGGAGTTGTCTCTGAAATGGCAGATGAAGTAGCCGTTATGCAGCATGGAAAAATAGTAGAAAAAGCAGGTGTATTTCAGCTGTTTGATTCACCCAAGCATGAGTATACAAAGAAGCTGTTAAATGCAAGACCAACATTATATTTAGAAGAACCTATGACCAACTTAATTTGATATGTGGAAAGCATTTTATAAGAGGTGAACAAGTGAGTTTATTACAAGTAAATGAAGTCACTCATAGCTACGGAAATCGAACTTTTTTCAAATGGCAAAATCGTTCTAAGAAAGTACTTTCTGATATCTCCTTCTCTATTGAAGAAGGGACATGTTTAGGAATGTTGGGTACGAGTGGAGCCGGTAAAAGTACGTTAGGAAAAGTAATCCTTGGTTTGGAAAAGCCAAAGCATGGACAGATTCTTTTTCAAGGACATGATATCTATACGGTAGATAAGTACACTCGCCAAAAAATTCGGCGTGATCTTCAAGTTGTTTTTCAAGATTCATACTCAGCAGTTAATCCCCGAATGACCGCTGAACGTATTATTGCAGAGCCGTTAGAAAACTATGAGAAATTAACATTAGCTGAACAAAAACGAACCGTAATTGAATTATTAGAAAAAGTAGGACTCGGTGAAAAGGACTTAAAAAAATATCCACATCAATTTAGTGGTGGTCAGCTGCAAAGAATCAATATTGCAAGGGCAGTCTCTCTTAAGCCGAAGCTCATTGTCTTAGACGAATCTGTAAGCAGTCTAGACATGGTTACGCAAACTCTTATTCTAGAACTATTAAGAGAGTTAAAAGAAGACTTTGGCTTATCGTATTTTTTTATTACACATGATATCAAAGCCGCTTGCATGATTAGCGATACATTAGGTGTATTAGAAAAAGGAGAATTAATTGAACATTATAATTCGAAAAATGAGTTCTTTAGTTCAGAAAATCCTGTGGTAAAAGAGATGAGAGGTTCTATACTTGCCGAGCATCCACGTTTTCGCTCGATTAGAACAAAGAGCAATTATATTTAATTTAAAGATATTACTATACTCATGCATTTTAAGGCCTCGATTTCATCCACGTAATCGAGGCTATTGCTGTTATGTTTAACTCGAAACGATAGAAGGAGGCCAGTTGGATGAATCATCGTACGTATCTTACTTTGGCGATTCCCCTGACAATCTCAACGATGACTACGCCCTTATTAGGTGCGGTGGATACCGCGGTTGTCGGGCAACTTTCAGCTCCAGCTTATATTGCAGGAGTTGCGGTAGGAACTCTTATTTTTAATACGTTATATTGGGTATTTGGCTTTTTAAGAGTTAGTACATCCGCCTTTGCTGCACAAGCAAATGGGGCAAGCGATCCAGATCAGGGAGTACTTGCTTTATCCCGCCCGTTTTTATTAGCTTTAATAGTAGGGATGCTTTTTATTCTTTTACAATGGCCGATTGAACATGCGGCTCTCCTAGTGATTTCTCCCGATGCTGATGTAAGTAGGTTTGCAGTAGAATATTTTAGAATTAGAATATGGGGAGCACCCTTTATACTGATGAACTATGTGATTCTTGGTTGGTTAATGGGGATGGCTAAGATTAAAGAATCTTTATGTTTACAGATACTAACAAATGTTTTAAATATGCTTTTAGCTATTCTTTTTGTCCATGTTTTTTCTTTTGACGTACAAGGAGTTGCTACAGCAACCTTGATTGCTGAAGTTACAGCCTTCATATTAGGATTATTCATTATTTTGAAAGTATCTCCATTTAAATGGAAAATGCCATCCATTCAGGCACTTATAGATACAAATTCTACGAAGAGGATGTTTAATGTTAACAAGGATTTGTTTATTCGAACTATTTGTTTATTAGTCGTTATTAATATGTTCACAGCAAAAGGTGCTTCGTTTGGCACAGAATTTCTAGCTGCAAATGCTGTATTATTTCAAATTCACTATATAATGGCTTATTTCTTTGATGGATTTGCTAATGCTTCTAGTATCCTAGTTGGCAAAGCAGTAGGGTCAAATGATAAAGAATTATTTAAAAAAACACTTACTTTGTCTAGACAGTGGTCGATAATAACAGCTGTTATTATAGCTAGTTTATATGCACTTTTTCAAAAGCAGGTTGTAGGGCTATTTACAAATTTGCCTGATGTGATTGAACTTTCACTTACGTATGGAGTATGGCTTATCATCTACCCCTTTGTTGCTTGTTTTGGCCTTGTCCTTTATGGGGTTTTTACAGGAGCAACTGAAATTGCTCCCGTTCGAAATTCTATGATTTACGCGATGGTTGTCTATATCATTATACAGATTACAGCAACTCCTATCTGGCATAATCATGGCCTATGGCTGGCTTTCATCATCTATACTATCGGGCGATCAGGGTTCCTAGTTATGTACACTCCGCGATTAAACAAAAAATTGGTAGAGCTAAAGGG
Source organism: Priestia sp. 10L35 (assembly GCF_056395685.1). NCBI lineage: Bacteria > Bacillati > Bacillota > Bacilli > Caryophanales > Bacillaceae > Priestia > Priestia sp. 10L35. The sequence goes on from NZ_JBFTKA010000007.1 coordinate 186,339, forward strand.
AGAAGGCTGAAAAAATTATAACAAAATAGTTCCGGTTCAATTATGGAGGTATCCATCAAACGCCGATCTACTGCCGGTGCTGCTACTCTCTTAAATAGAGGGTTATTAAGAAAGAAATCGGTCAGGGAGGACGGCCTTCTTTCTTAATAAAGGTCTGTTAAATGATGAGTAGATTTTTATTTAAGTAAAGCAAGAAAGAAATAAGCAAGCAGCCAAATGCTTTTTAAGAAAGCTTTGGCTTTTTTGCACGTTTCCAAAGCTTAATTCTCTTTTACAAACAATTGGTCTTTCCTTCAAAAATATATAGATTTCTACTAAGAAATAAAAAAATTTTGTTCATCATCGTATAATAAATTTCTTTATTGAAAACAGCAATACGAATCTAATGGATTCGTATTTTCCGGTGACATTCAAAATACTTCCTAAGCAATAGAAAGAAGAGGTTTTGAACGTCTATAATTAGGTTAAACAGATTGTAATAATTATTTTTTATTTATTCTTTATATTTAAATTATTCGTTCGTGATGGTACAATAAAATGATGGAAAGAGGATATGATGCTTCTTTCTTAATAAAGGATGAAGAAATATGGATATTAAAGCTCAGCAAACAAAGCTGGCGAATAATTTGGGCAAATTGTTACGAGATAACTTTGGAAAAGGCCCTGAGGCTGTTCATGTTACGATTTATGAACCTTATGTTGTTATTTATGTCAGTGGCTTCGTATCACCTATGGAGCAAGTACTGTTAAATCAGAATGAAGAACTTCAAGTGATGACTACAAGAGAGCTGTTGGTAAAAACTCTTGAACCTCAAATCACTGGTCAAATTAAAGGGATTACAGACCTCGACATACAGCACTTATATTATGATTGGAATTTAGATCACCACTCCGGAATTTTTGTGGGAGTGTGTCTGGACGATTTGAAAGCCGATTTGACTGAGGGTGACCCTTACCCAGGAAAACAAGCAATTCATGATCGAATTATAAAGATGAGTGAGATTGCCCAAAAAGGACCTGAAAAAATTTCTTCATATAAATTAAGCGATCGTACATTGGTCATCGTACGCGAGGGAATACTGGTGGCTATTGAAAAACAGCTAATTTCGTTGGGTTTTGATGACACCTTACGCATCTCTAAACGTCCTTTGGAAAAAGGAATCTTACGACAAAACGATGACTATGATGAGATATTAAATGCAGACATTCTTGATATTTTTGTAGATTGGGATTTTGAAAAGGATAATAGTATTATTACGCTTATCCTAAAACCAAAAAAGTAATGAGGCAGTAATGAATTGGACACACTGTGCCAAACATAAGCCGAGGAAGCAAAGGACATACCTTTTCTTTTTCGGCTTATTTTTGTTGTCTAAAAAGAGTAAGTCCTTTTGTAACGGAATAATTCCCTAAAACAGCACCTAAAAATAGGATGTGCCAACAGAAAGGATTTGGTCGGGATGGCTGATAATCATGAGATTGTATTGTTTATAAAAGAGCTTCGTCGATTGTTGCAGGATTACCAAAAGTATGACAATGAATTATACAAAGAAGAAATTAGCAAGGATATACTACTTTTAAGTACCATTATCTATGGAAGTAAAATTGGAATTTTAAATAAAAGAAGAATCTTGAAACACAGGAAATACAAAGGTAAACAGAAACCAATCTATTAAAGATATACTAGTATGCCTTTCGTTTACACTTTATAAAAAGTGAATTCTTATTACCGAAAATGATCTTATAAGGAAGAAGGATTTTTCATAAAACATCACGAATAGTATACCTTATGAAACTAGAAACTAGGTGCACCATCTATGGATAAAACGAAACTGGAAAAAGAATTAAGTAGCTATATGGGAAGGTTACTTCGTGAAAACTTTGGAAGAGGTCCTGGAGGTGTATTCACCGTCATTTCTCCTCCTTTTATAACCGTTTATTTTAAAGCCTTTTTATTACCTTTAGAAAAGGTTTTGTTAGACAAGGAACAAGTTATCTATGTTCAAAAAACACGTGATTTGTTAATGGAGACTTTAATTGAAGAGATAAAAGGATATATACAATTAAATATACATTTAGATATTAAAGAATTTTATTATGATTGGAATTTAGAGCTGCAGTCTGGGATGTTTATCATGATCCATTCTGATAAAGAAAACATAGCTAATCATTCCTATAAAAATCAGAAATTGCTACATAAAGAAGTTGAGGAAGTAACTCAAAAAGCAGAAAAATTCCCTCACGATGTTTCTTCTTATTTATTAGATCAGAGAACACTTCTTATAATCAGGGAAGGTATTATGGTAAATATAGAGAAAGAATTAGTTCAATTAGGATTTGAAGAAAACCTTACATTGGCTAAAAGAAATCTCGAAAAAAGGCTACTTCATGAACATAGTCAATCATTAGAAGTAATTTTAGATTCAAAGGTAACAGATATACTAGTAGCATGGGACTTTCATAAAGATAAAAGTACAATTCTTCTGATTTTAAACCCAACTTCATAACGGCATTGATAAGCTAGGCACTGAACTAGATGTAGGCCAAAAAGAAAGGTTATATAACCTTTCTTTTTGGCCTATTGTTTTTTTACTACTATTAAAATAAAGAAAGTGGTGATAATTATGCTATTTCAATCGGATGAAGGAAAGGAACCTTTAACTGTTGAGATACACACTGAAGTGGATATAGTAGAAGCGCGTCAGAAAGGGCGAATGTTTTCTAACTGCTTAGGCTTCAGCACACTTGATCAGGCCCGAATTATTACGACTATTTCAGAATTATCCAGAAATATATATAAATATGCCACTACCGGAAAAATTACAATGGAAATAATAGAGAAAAAACCTGAAATAGGACTCAAAATAATAGCTATAGATAAAGGACCTGGCATTAAAAATATTCAAAAAGCGCTGGAAAGTGGCTATACAACGTCAGGAGGGTTAGGCGTTGGTTTATCAGGGGTGAAAAAATTAATGGACGAATTCACCATATCATCTCAAGAAGACCATGGCGTTAACATCCAGGTTATAAAATGGAAAAAAAGAAATAAGTAAAAGGAAGACAAGTTAAACTGTAAACGTTTATCTACAACAGTAGGTAAAGATTTGTATAGATTTATGAGTAGCTAGACTGAAAAATCTATTTTTCATTAAGCACTATTAAGGTCAAGAAATTTTAAAAAGTTTAAGAAAGAACGGACTTCCTCTTTACAAAAGACTCCTTTATTGAATAGAAGATAGCTTCTAAAAACATCATCCCCTGATGATCCGGCTCTAGGATAAGGTTAAGATATTTCACATGCGTGAATTGGTACCTTCAGCATGTGCTTCTCCTCTATTAACTCTTAGCAGTAGGACAAAAATGTTTCTTCGCAGTGTCACAAGAGGCTTAGAAACATGAGAAAAAGGTGTAGAAAATTATGATCAATTATATTTAATCGTTAAAATAATTGATCATAATCAAGTCTCAAAAACCATAGATTCTTGGAAATTATTAATAATGATAATTGTGATATAAACAGTACAAGTATATAATTGTGTGAAAAAAGGATGGATACTATGCCGATTAATTCGTTTGAAAACTATCCGATGAGCTGGAAACCATCTGTTGATAAAACAAGAAAGCCTATTTACCAAGCCATTGCAGGACAATTGGAACAGGATATTATCAAGGGAGTTTTATTACCTGGAACAAAACTTCCTCCACAGAGAGAGCTAGCCGATTATTTAGATTTAAATTTGAGTACGATTTCAAAAGCATTTAAAGTGTGCGAGCTAAAGGGTTTATTAAGTGCTACTGTTGGAAGCGGTACATTCGTATCGTATGATGCGTTATCGAATGCGTATTTACTCGAAGATATAAAGCCTAGCCACTTAATTGAAATGGGCGCGACACTGCCAGACAATGATTCATACGAGCCGCTTCTCCTTCAACTAAAAGATATGCTACAAGAGACTGATTACGAAAAGTGGTTTAGTTATGGGAGGCCAGGTGAAAGTCTTTGGCAAAAAGATGCAGCTGTAAAGCTGATGAGAAGAGGCGGATTCAAAACAACAGTTGATCACATTTTATTTGCAAATGGAGGACAAAATGCAATTGCTGCAATACTAGCGAGTCTTTGTCAGCCTGGAGATCGCATCGGGGTTGATCATCACACTTATCCAGGTTTAAAAACGGTTGCAGCTATGCTTAGTGTACAATTAGTACCGATAAAATCAAAGAATTACGAAATGAGTCCAACTGCTTTTGAATATGCATGTAAAAATGATAATATTAAAGGCATTTACTTGATACCAGACTACCATAATCCAACTGCTTGCTGTATGTCCGTTGAAAACCGAGAAAGGCTTGCCGTGATTGCAAAAAAATATAACCAATTTATTATTGAAGATGCAACGTATCATCTCCATCATGAGCAACCAATGCCAGCAGTGGCAGCATATGCACCAGAACAAGTCATCTATATTGCGAGTTTATCAAAATCAATAGCACCAGGGTTACGACTAGCATATGTAGCAGCGCCTAGTCGATTTAAAGAGCCTATTTCAAAAGCATTTTATAATTTAAATATATCAGTTTCACCATTATTAGCAGAGCTAACAGCACGTATTATTGTGTCAAATCAATTTGAACCCTTAGTAGAGAATCATCGTCAACAAGCTATTCTCAGAAATCGAATTGCAAATCAACATTTAGAAAATTACACGTGTTTAGGTCTGGAAACTGGTATATTTCGTTGGTTACTATTACCAGAAAAGATTACAGGTGCTGAATTTGAAACATTAGCTGCGCAGCAGGGCGTACAAGTGTATGCAGCAGAACGCTTTGTAGTGGGAAACAGTTGTCCAGACAGAGCTGTAAGGATCGCTGTCTGTGCACCGAAAACGATTGGAGAGCTTGAGCAAGGATTGATTATCCTTAAACGTTTACTTAACGACTATTTATAATATTGTTTGCCATACAATTATAATATTGTATGGTTTTTTTATGCGTGTTATGATAATCCAAATCTAGGGAGAATATTTTCAAAAATAAAATGAGTTTTCTGAAAGGAAGGTTATGATGGTAAACGAGGATCATGTAAAAGCTTCAGACACCCAATCAACTTGTTTACAAGAATATGTTAATTCACCAGAGAAACAAAAAGCTTTATATAAACGAACCTTATTTGTTGTAAGTGTTTCTCAAATCTTTGGCGGTGCAGGATTGGCAGCAGGAGTTACTGTCGGTGCACTTATTGCACAGCAAATGCTTGGTACAGATGCCTATGCAGGAGTACCGACGGCTCTATTTACTTTAGGATCTGCAGGAGCTGCTTGGTTAGTAGGAAAGCTTTCTCAAAAAAAAGGGCGTCGTGCAGGACTTACAACGGGTTTTATTCTAGGGGGAGTTGGAGCAATTGGTGTTATTTTTTCTGCCATTCTTAATAGTGTTTTTCTTCTTTTTCTTTCGCTCCTCGTTTATGGATCAGGAACAGCTACTAATCTACAAGCGCGTTATGCAGGAACAGATTTAGCCAAAGCAAAACAACGGGGGACCGCTGTTAGTATGGCCATGGTTTTCACTACATTTGGAGCCGTTGCAGGTCCGAATTTAGTTAATGTAATGGGAGATTTTGCTCTTTCTATTGGTGCCCCAGCACTTGCGGGACCTTTCATTTTAGCAGCAGTTGCATATATAGTAGCTGGTCTTGTATTTTATATTATGCTGCGTCCGGATCCGTTACTGATTGCAAGAGCAATAGAAGCGAATGAACAAGAACGTGATGCTCAAAGAAATTTAATAAATACTGAGCGATCAACGAACAAAAAAGGAGTGGCTGTTGGCGCCACAGTTATGGTCCTTACTCAAATTGTAATGGTTGCTATCATGACCATGACACCTGTGCACATGAAACATCATGGCCACGGGCTAACTGAAGTAGGAGTTGTAATTGGCTTTCATATTGGTTCTATGTATTTTCCTTCATTATTTACAGGGGTCTTAATTGATAAAATTGGACGAACGGCGATGACAATTACTTCAGGAATTATCCTTCTTTTAGCTGGGCTGGTAGCAGCTATGGCACCGAGTGATTCAATGGTTCTTCTAGTGGTTGCTCTATCGTTACTTGGATTAGGATGGAACTTAGGTTTAATTAGCGGGACAGCTCAAATAGTGGATGCTACAGAACCATTAACACGTGCGAAAACACAAGGTACTATAGACGTTTTAATCGCTTTAGCGGGAGCTTCCGGAGGAGCTTTATCCGGAATGGTTGTGGCTCAATCAAGTTATGCCGTTTTATCATTAAGTGGAGGAATTCTATCTTTGATATTAATTCCGGTTATCATATGGGCTTATAGGAGTACAGGTGAAAATAAAGTGAAAGTAGGTCAAGGACTTTAATTTATCTGCGGTATGGAAGCCCGGCTCTGAAATAAATCATGTCACTCAAATTTACTTGTATTCTTCCACTTTCGTTTAAATAATAAACTTATTGGCAATCAATAAATTTGTTACCTTTCTTACAGACAATACACTAACATTTCAATCACACGAAAAACCTTCTACCTAACAGAGTAGAAGGTTTTTCGGTTTCAATTATTCATTGAAAATAGGTGTTTTTTTAAGAGATGTTTGATGAATCCCTCCATGTAAAACTGTTTTAAGACTAAGTTTAATGTTCTCTTTTACTCAGGCAAACGTACACTCGCTATAATTGTGAAAAGCAAACTCTCATGCTAGAGAGCTTGCTCTTTTTACTTCCTAATATATAAATCCTGTTTGACAAAAAACGATCTTTTTCAAGTACACCAAAAACGCACATTTATGATACATAGATTTTGAATAAGTTTTAAAACAGGAATAAGATATGATTATGAAGGAAAAGAATTGATTATAATCAATTCTCAAAAATCATGACTTGTAATATAGTCTTCTACATTTGAATAAAAAAGCGGTTGACTTTTCAGAATAATTAGTATTATAGTTATATTATAAAATTGTTTGTAATAATAAAAACAAGTTTTATAATATAAAACAAAAGGGTGAAACTCCATGCCTATTATTCAATCAGTAGATCGCGCCCTTCGTATCCTTGACCTATTTGATGAACATACGACAGAATTGAAAATAACAGATATAAGTGATCAAATTGGTCTTCACAAAAGCACTGTTCATTCATTATTGAAAACGCTTCAACAACGTGGCTACATTCATCAGAACCTCGAGAATGGAAAGTATGGACTAGGGATGAAACTTTTTGAAAGAGGAAACTATGTTATTCAGTCTTTAGATATTAGACAATTAGCTAAAAAATATCTGATGGATTTATCAGCAAAAACAGGACAAACTACACATTTAGTCATCTTAGATGGTAAAGAAGGAACGTATATTGATAAAGTTGAAGGTCCTATGGCTGTTATTCTTTATTCTCGAATAGGAAAAAGAATTCCACTTCACTGTTCTGCAGTAGGAAAAGCTTTGATTGCTTTTAAAGAAAAGGATGAACTAGAGAAAATTTTATCTGGGTATGAGTATACTGAGCAAACCGAATTCACCATTACAAATGAAATTGAATTTTTGCAGGAACTTGAAAAAGTTCAAAGTCAGGGTTATGCCGTCGATAATCAAGAGAATGAACCTGGTGTCCGTTGCATTGCAGCACCTATTAGAAATCACGAAAATAAGGTTATTGCCGCTATAAGTCTTTCGACACTTATCGCAGGAGTAGATGACATTCAGTTAGGAATCTTTGTTCAGCAACTGAAACAAGCAGCTTCCGAATTATCAGAGCAGATGGGGTATGGGATACCGATTTAATAAAGAGGTTCCCTTCTCTTTTGTCTATATTAAAAAACTGAGTTTTATATTATAAAACAAATGGAGGTTATTTATATGCGTATTATTCGATATTTAAGTGAAGATTCAAAACCTGTTTTAGCAGCCCTTACATTAGAAGAAACAGTTTACCCTCTTGAGCAGGAAGGGTTTATAGAACTAATTCATCAAGCGAACGTACAAAAGATCTCTCCTCTTTCTTTTGTTCAAAATATGATTTCTAAGTCTAAGCCTATCCCACAATCTATTGAAGAACTTTCATTACTTGTACCTATTATTGCTCAAGAAGTATGGGCTTCCGGAGTTACTTACGAACGTAGCCGCGATGCTCGAAATTATGAAGCTACAGATGGAAAATTAGACGCTACCACATTTTACGACAAAGTATATGACGCAGAACGTCCAGAAATTTTCTTTAAATCTACAGCTGCTCGCACAGTTGGACCCAATCAGGAAGTTTATATTCGTAGTGACTCTAAATGGCAAATCCCTGAACCAGAACTAGGTTTGATTATTAGTCAGGAAGGTGAAATCCTTGGTTATACAATTGGAAATGATATGAGCTGCCGTGATATTGAGGGAGAAAATCCCCTTTATCTACCACAGGCAAAAATGTGGAAGCATTCTTGTTCTATTGGACCAGCCATTCTTCTCACCGAATCCGTAAAAGATCCATATGACTTTGATATCATATGCCGTATTTATCGTCATGGAAACCTTGCAGTAGAGGGAACAGCTAGTACACGTCAATTAAAAAGAAAATTTGAAGAATTGGTTTCGTTCTTAGTACGTGATAATGAAATTTTTGATGGCACCGTATTATTAACTGGCACATGTATTGTACCGCCAAATGACTTTACATTATTAGAAGGTGATCAGATTGAAATTGAAATTCCTAGCATTGGTATATTAAAAAATAGTGTAAGGTTACCAAGCAAAATTTCGGTCTAATTAAATGATTTCAAACTTAATTATTAAACTCAAATTATTTTTTTGATTTTAAATATCAGAAATTTATGAATTTATTAACTTTTGATTCAGATAATATGGAGGGAAATATGATGAATATAACAACAGAAGAGAAAATGTATTTAAACTATATTGATGGAGAATGGGTAACGGGTTCTGTGGAGCAAGTGGATAGCAGCACCAATCCTGCTAATCGACATGATGTAGTCGGTTATGTACAGCATTCTGAAAAAGAAGATTTAGATCGCGCTGTTGCTTCTGCTAAAAAAGCTCAGGTTTCCTGGAATAAACTGTCCGGGGCTGCTCGTGGTGAATATTTGTATAAAGTAGCAAATATGCTTGAGCAGCGCCTAGATGAAATAGCAAAGACAATGACCCGCGAGATGGGAAAAACATTTCCAGAAGCAAAAGGTGAAACTGCAAGAGGGGTCGCAATTCTTCGCTACTATGCAGGAGAAGGTCTAAGAAAAGTGGGAGATGTCCTACCTTCAACAGACTCTGAAGCATTTATGTACACAACCCGTGCTCCTCTTGGGGTAGTGGGTGTTATTACACCTTGGAATTTCCCAGTAGCTATTCCTATTTGGAAGATTGCTCCTGCTCTTATTTATGGAAATACTGTTATTTTGAAGCCAGCTCGAGAAGCAGCAGTTACTGCTGCAAAAGTTATGGAATGTTTTGCAGAGGCAGGTTTGCCACGTGGTGTGATTAATATGGTAACGGGTTCTGGTTCTGTTATCGGACAAGGCATTATTGATCATCCAGATATTAATGGGATTACGTTTACAGGGTCTGATGCAGTCGGTAAACAAGTTGGTTTAGGCGCACTAAAACGTGGTGCAAAATATCAATTAGAGATGGGCGGGAAAAATCCAGTTATCGTTGCTAACGATGCCGATATTGAACAAGCAGTAGAGGCAACTATTAGTGGAGGATTGCGTTCCACTGGACAAAAATGTACAGCTACAAGTCGTGTAATTGTACAAAGTAAAATTTATGATGAGTTTAAAGAAAAGCTGATTGAACAAGTGAAAGAAATAAAAGTTGGAAATGGCCTTGAAAAAGATGTTTGGATGGGGCCTTGTGCAAGTGAAGACCAGCTTAACACGGTACTTGCCTACGTAGAAAAAGGTGTTGAAGAAGGAGCTTCGTTAGTTTATGGTGGTAAACGTCTAGATGAAGGGAATTTGGCTGATGGTTTCTATATGGAGCCTACTATATTCGAAAACGTGACTAGTGGTATGACTATCGCTCAAGAGGAAATCTTTGGTCCAGTACTTGCCCTTATGAAAGTTGAAACGTTAGAAGAAGCACTGAATGTTGCAAATGATGTAAAGTTTGGACTGAGTGCTTCCATTTTCACGAAATCAATTGGGCGTATGCTTTCATTCGTAAATGAGATGGATGCTGGTCTTGTGCGTATCAATGCAGAATCTGCCGGGGTAGAATTACAAGCACCATTCGGAGGAATGAAACAATCTAGCTCTCACTCTCGTGAACAAGGTCAAGCTGCAATTGAATTCTTTACTTCTATTAAAACAGTATTTGTAAAACCGTAACTCCATTCTTTAATCATTGTATGAAATTAAATAATGATAAGGAGGCGCATAACTATCACTTCGTTTGTTTTCATCTATTTTAATTGATTAGGAGATAAACAAATGCAAATTGAAACTAAAGAGCCCGTGCTTTCTACTGCACCAAAAAAAATTGGAGATGGACGGTTGTAATCTGGTTAATTATAGGTGGGTTTATCAACTACCTAGATAGGGCAAATCTATCCATTGCTGCTCCGCAAATGATGAAAGAGTTACATTTAACAAAAACAGATATAGGACTTTTAGGTACAGTTTTTTCATGGTCTTATGCTTTAATGCAACTTCCCGCTGGTTGGCTAATTGATCGTTTTGGTACAAAAAAGATATATTCAATTGCAGTTTTGTGGTGGAGTGGAGCTACATTTATGATGGGACTCTTTAATAAGCTACCTTCATTTATTATTGTAAGGTTACTACTAGGGGCTGGTGAAGCACCTTGCTGGCCAACAGGTGCAAAAATAACATCTTATTGGTTTCCAAAAAAAGAAAGAGGATTTGCAACAGGCCTCTGGGATTCGTCATCGAAATGGGGTCCTGCTATTGCTCCTCCTCTTTTAGTCGCAATCATGTTGGCTTTTGGATGGAGATCATTATTCTATATTACCGGTATTGCAGGAGTGTTATTTAGTATTGCTTTTTGGATTTTTTATAAAAACCCAGAACATAGCAGAAAACTTTCTAAAGAAGAATTTGAATATATTCAATCAGAAGGTGCTGGCTTTGAGGAAAACCTAGTAAATTCAAAAATTAAATGGAGATCGTTATTTAAATACAAAACTGTTTGGGGAATGATTTTAGGATTCTTCTGTACCATTTGGATTTGGAATATCTTCTTAGTCTTCCTTCCTCTATATCTCGTTGAAGTGCATGGGGTTACGCTTCAAGAGCTAGGCATTTATGCAAGTATCCCGTGGGTGGGTGGAATATTTGGAGCTATTTTTGGAGGGTATCTTACAAAAAAACTAGTAGATAAGGGCATAACGTCTCCAGTTAAGGCAAAACGTGCCCTAATTAGTATCTGTGCTATATTAGCTGCTATTGTGGTGATTTTTGTTCCTTATATCAAATAGATAAGCCTTTTGTAAGTGTAATTAAAGAAGCTCTTTCTTTAAGGGGGATAAAAGTTTCTACAAACATGATCGCTCCAGCTCGCGAACTTAGTGAAAGAAAGAAGGAACAAGTAAAACAAATACTAGGCCAGGCACTAGGGACAGAAAAATTTTCATAAATTATTAATGAAAGATGTTGTTTTCGAGGAACCTATATTCTCCAATTAATAGAAGATAGTATGAGCAACATAAAAATATATCTTTTTTTATAAAAAATCTTATTAACGGAGGAATACATATGTCATTGCAATCCATATTTGGCGAAGAGGATGTATCTCTTTATAAAATTCAAACTCATTCGAAGGGAGCAGATGGTTCACTCCCACTTACACCCGAAATGTTGCTAGATTCACCAAGTGGTGACCTTTTTGGATTATCACAAAATGTTGGTATGGGCTGGGCACCTTCAAATCTACTTGGAAAACAAGTTCTAATTCTCGGTACTCAAGGTGGAATCAGGAATCATGATGGTACTCCAATTGCATTAGGCTATCATACTGGGCATTGGGAAATAGGTTTATTAATGAAGGCATCAGCCCAAGAGATCAGTAGACAAGGTGGCGTGCCCTTCGCAGGATTCGTAAGCGATCCATGTGATGGGCGCTCCCAAGGAACTGCTGGTATGTTTGATTCCCTTCCTTTTCGAAATGACGCGGCTATAGTTTATCGAAGATTAATTCGCTCATTGCCTACTCGCAGAGCAGTTATTGGAGTAGCTACATGTGATAAAGGTCTTCCAGCAATGATGGTAGCTCTGGCATCAATGCATGACTTGCCAACTATCATTGTCCCTGGAGGTGTTACTCTTCCACCTACAAATGGAGAAGATGCAGGAAAGATTCAAACAATTGGGGCAAGGTACGCAAACAACGAAATTACTTTGCAAGAAGCTGCTGACCTTGGATGTCGTGCTTGTGCTACACCGGGAGGAGGATGCCAATTTCTTGGGACAGCTGGTACCTCTCAAGTTGTGGCGGAAGCAATTGGAATGGCTTTACCCCACTCAGCGCTAGCACCTTCAGGCCAGTCAGTATGGATGGAGATGGCTAAGCAATCAGCACGTGCGGCTTTAGAAATGGAGAAGAAAAAGATTTTCACCAAAGATATAATTACAGATAAAGCTATAGAGAATGCTATGGTCATTCATGCAGCTTTCGGGGGTTCAACAAATTTATTACTTCATATTCCAGCAATTGCTCATGCAGCTAATTGTAAGATACCTACCGTTGAAGATTGGACTAGAATCAATAAAAAAGTTCCTCGTTTGGTCGATGTACTACCAAATGGTCCTGTAGGCCATACAACTGTTAAGGTATTCTTAGCAGGGGGAGTACCGGAGGTGATGCTTCATTTGAGAAAATTAGGTGTCTTGCATGAAGATGTACTAACAGTTACTGGAGAAACTCTTGGTTCAAACCTCGATTGGTGGGAAAAATCAGAAAGACGTGCAATTATGAAAAAACAATTGTTAGAAGCTGATGGAATCAATCCTGATGATATTATTATGGATCCAGCCAAAGCAAAAGAAAAAGGTCTAACTTCCACAGTTACATTCCCGAAAGGAAATATTGCCCCTGAAGGATCAGTAATTAAATCAACTTCTATTGATCCATCTGTGGTAGGAGAAGATGGGGTATATCGACATATAGGAAAAGCAAAGGTCTTTACTTCAGAAAAAGCAGCCATAAAATCGATTAAAACAGGAGGCATAGAAGCAGGAGATATAATGGTGGTTATGGGCGGTGGTCCTTCAGGAACCGGAATGGAGGAAACATATCAATTAACATCGGCACTAAAACATTTGTCTTTTGGAAAACATGTCTCCTTACTTACAGACGCGCGTTTCTCTGGTGTCTCTACTGGTGCATGTATCGGACATATTGGACCTGAGGCATTAGCTGGGGGACCAATTGGAAAATTGCGTGATGGAGACATAATTGAAATCATTATTGACCGTAATCAATTAGTGGGTTCAGTTAATTTTGTTGGAACTGAGAATACGAGACTTTCTTTAGAAAAAGCAACTAAAGTCCTGCAAGAACGTGACCTTCATCCAGAACTAAAACCGGATCCGGGTCTTCCAGATGATACTCGTTTGTGGGCTGCGCTTCAATCGGTTAGTGGAGGAACGTGGCGTGGAAATATCTATGACACAGATCGAATTATTGAGGTTCTAAAAGCAGGCGTAGAAGCATTAGACAAAGAAAAAACATTAGTACAGAATTAACCTATTAATATTAATTTAAAAATATTTATGGCCTCAATTGAAAGCGTTTACCAAAGGGCGTTTTTTCGAATAATTGTACTCTATGACTAGTAAACAAAATAGCATAAGCGTCCTAGAGTTACTTACTAATTAAAATATAAAGTTAGTGTTTCAATAAGTGGAGCAAGTAAAAATATTTTAATTATTTTTTGGAGGTATATCATGCCATTATTTATAGTAGCGATTGGGATTATTCTGTTACTAATTTTGATTACTGGATTTAAATTAAATACATTTGTTTCATTGATAATTGTATCTTTTGTTGTATCTTTAGCACTTGGAATGCCTATGGAAAAGGTTGTCACATCCATTGAAGCTGGATTAGGAGGTACACTTGGTCATATAGCTTTAATATTTGGGCTTGGTGCAATGCTTGGGAGATTAATTGCTGACGCAGGGGGAGCTCAGCGTATCGCCATGACTCTAATTAACAAATTTGGAGAAAAAAGAATTCAGTGGGCTGTTGTAGTTGCTTCGTTTATTGTAGGTATAGCTTTATTTTTTGAAGTAGGATTAGTTTTATTAATCCCAATTGTATTTTCGATTGCGAAAGAATTAAGAGCCTCTATCTTGCACTTAGGTATTCCTATGGCTGCAGCTTTATTAGCAACTCATAGTTTCCTTCCCCCACACCCAGGACCAACAGTCATAGCTGGTGAGTATGGTGCTGACATTGGATTAGTTTTACTCTACGGTATTATTGTTGCAATACCAACCGTCATTATAGCAGGTCCTTTATATACTAAGATGGCTAAAAAAATTGTACCTGATGCATTCAAGAAGACGGGTAATATAGCTTCTTTAGGTGAACAAAAAACATTCAAACTTAACGAAACACCAGGTTTCGGCATAAGCGTATTAACTGCAATGTTTCCTGTTTCATTAATGTCTATATCTACAATTCTAGATATGATTCAAAAATCAGTAGGATTTGAAGATGATACAACGATTGAAATAATTCGTCTTATAGGAAACCCTTCATCTGCAATGTTAATATCTTTAATTCTTGCATTTTATACAATGGGAATAGCAAGAAATACTCCTATAAAAGAAGTTATGAACTCTTGTACATCATCAATTGCTGCAATTGGTATGATGCTATTAATTATTGGAGGTGGGGGTGCCTTCAAGCAAGTACTAATTGATGGTGGTGTAGGAGATTATGTAGCAGAATTGTTTAAAGGAACTTCAATGTCACCTATCATACTTGCTTGGGTAGTTGCTGCGTTATTACGTATCTCTTTAGGATCAGCCACAGTTGCGGCTATATCCACTGCAGGATTAGTTATTCCAATGCTGTCTCAATACGATGCTAATTTAGCCCTAGTCACTCTTGCAACGGGAGCGGGAAGTGCAATTTGCTCACACGTTAATGATGCAGGATTTTGGATGATTAAAGAATATTTTGGATTAAGTATGAAAGAAACATTTTCAACATGGACAATACTTTCCACTATTACTTCCATAGCCGGATTAGGGTTCATTTTGTTATTAGACGCATCCTTAATTATCTCAATGATATTAACAGTTTTTATTAGCATAGTAGCAATATATTTCAGTATTTTTTACCAACCTTTCAAGCAACCCAAAGATAAAAACGATGTTTTGGATGTATAAAGGCATAGAGTCTTCAAGAAAATAAAAGGCTAAAAAAGGCAGCCACATATGTGGCTGCCTTTTCAGCAGAATTGTACAACTAGACTATACTTTTAATTACCTTTACTTTATGATCCAATATCAGTTGTTATACTAGCTTTGCTCATATTCAATATTTCTCTGTGTAGAAGGAATAATCCATCGTTTTCTTGTAGGTAAGGAAACCATTTGGATTGTTTTATAAATGCCTGCCTCTTTATGTTATATAAACAAACAATACTCATATACATTTATTGAATGGCTTCTTTAAACTTGTCACGAAATAAAACATAATTCAATAAAGAGTACATAGGAGGAGAAAACATGTTTGTTCATATAGTTCAACCTCGTGATACCCTGTCTTCAATAAGCAGTAGATATGATTATCCCATTGCGCAGCTTAGGAGGGTAAATGGGTTAGAAGAAACAAATGTTGTTCCAGGTCAAGCCTTACTTATAGCTTCTTATGTATACACAGTTCAACCTGGTGATACGATGAGGAGTATTGCTAAAAAAGCTTATGTATCCTTAGAACAATTAAAAAGAGCTAATCCTTCAGTCCATTATAATTATTTGCAGGTGGGAATGAAAATGAAAATCCCTAATATATCAGACTATATTGCAGGTACACTGGAGTATTATGCCGTTCGAAATCCAGAATTAGATCGCGATTTAATTACTGATTTTGCAACTTATTCCTCGTCCATTTCTATCTTTGAATATCATTTTGGCAGCAATGGAGATATTATGAATGATTTAAACGATTTAGTAGCAATTGAAACGACTTGGAAAAACCGAGTTACACCGTTAGTTACGATTACTAATCTAACTTCTGAAGGGTTTAGTTCGGATCTTGCCCATCAAGTTTTAAATAATCCTCAGGCAAGAAACAATCTTGTTAATAATATTTTTTATTTAGTATCTAGAAAAGGCTACGGCGGGGTGAATATTGATTTTGAACGTGTAAAGGCCGAGGATAGAGATCTTTTTACAGGATTTTTACGTCAGCTGGGTGAACGTTTAAAACCTGCCGGATACGTGCTGACCATAGCGGTTCCAGCGAAGACAAGCGAAGATATTCCTTGGTTAAAAGGATATGATTACGGTGGAATAGGTGCCGTTGTTAACTATATGTTCATTATGGCATATGATTGGCATCATGCAGGCAGCGAACCAGGGCCTGTTGCACCTATTACTGAAGTAAAAAAAACAATAGAATTTGCGATAAAAAGTGTTCCGCGAAGAAAGCTTATCATTGGAGTCCCTTTGTATGGATATAACTGGTCAATTCCTTACAAGCCCGGCACAGTAGCATCTGCTATATCCAATCAAGATGCGATTAAAACAGCGATGAGATATCAGTCGCCTATCCAATATTCAAAAGAGTACAAATCGCCATTTTTTCAGTATAGAGATCAAGCGGGACAGATGCATGAAGTATGGTTTGAAGATGTAAGAAGCATGAGTGAAAAAATGGTGTTAGTTCGTAAATTTGGTTTGCAAGCAATAGGAGCTTGGCAATTAACACTTGGATTTACGCCAGGGCCTTGGCTTTTAAAAAAATTTTTCACTATTAGAACGGTATAAATAGCATTAGTTTTTATGGATTAATTTAGATATTTTTCAGTTAACAGTTATTCGATATACGTTGTTAACAATAAAAAAATTCTATTTATAGTAACTTATAAGAAGTTGGAGGTACTGCCATGGCAAAAAGGATAGATGTCTCAATAAAGCAGCATCAATTAAAACTATATGATGGAGCTAAATTAGTAAAGACATATCCTATTGCTGCAGGGAAAATGATTACGCCAACTCCAACTGGAAAATTTAAAATCATTAATAAAGATACTACCCCTCCAGCTGTATTTGGTCCCTTATGGATGGGACTATCAAAACCTACATATGGAATACACGGGACTAATGATCCAGCTTCTATTGGCAGAGATATGTCACATGGATGTGTCAGAATGGACAATGAAGATATTCTAGAACTTTCCTCTGTAGTTCCCATTGGAACGCCGGTTTACATACATAAATAATAGTTTAAGAAGAGCACGACTGTTTACATTTAGCTAATTGTCGAGATCGAGGGTATCAAAGTTTAAGTAGATGCTATACAATCATGAGCTCTTTGTACAAAAACAAAAAAGTACCCCGATTAACAGAGGTACTTTTAGCATTTTAACTTATTTTGATGATGGAGACGTAGTAACTTCTGGAGACGTCACTTTGTCATAAAAATCTACGAATTTGTCACGATCCTCGCTATCACGGTAAGCCATAGCAACACGTGGATGTTCATTCAGCACACCAGAAATCATGTAAGGAATGATATAGCCCCATTCCCACTTTTGACGCATTTCAAGCATATGCTTTTCAATTACGCCAAGAATCGGCTTCATCTCATAGCGTGGTTTTGGTATGTAGCTAACAAGCAGCTCTGTGTTACAGTTACCAGCTGCACGGCCCATACCATAAACAGATGAATCAAGGAATGTAACGCCACTGCGCATTGCAGTTAATGTATTAGCAAAAGCTAGCTGCATGTTGTTATGGGTATGGATCCCAAGCTGTTTGCTAGGAATCATGGCTTGAAACTTTTTCACTTGATGCTCAATATCCGCAGGGTCTAGGCTTCCAAAGGAGTCAACGATATATACAACATCTACAGGGCTTTTCTTTACCATTTCAAATGCTTCAATAAGCTGATTTTCCGGTACGCTAGATAGTGCCATAATGTTAAGTGAGGTCTCATAGCCCAAATCATGAAACATTTTTATAAGCTCTAAGCCTTTATCTACTTCGCGAATATAGCATGCCACTCGAATCATATCTAACATACTTTGTTCACGTGGCAGAATGTCATTTGGATCTACACGCCCAATATCTACTAAGGCAGATAGCTTCGTGAACTTTTTCTCAGGGATAATTTCTTTGAGAAAGTTATCGTCAAGAAATCTCCATGGATTGGGCTCAGTTGCTTGAAGAAGCTTAGGTGAATTTTTATAACCGATCTCCATGTATTCAACGCCGGCTGCGCTTAGGCCGTTATATAAGTCTTGCACAAATCCAACGCTAAAATCCCAATTATTAATTAAACCTCCGTCACGAATGGTACAGTCTATAATTTTGCTATTATGTCCCATGGTAGTTGTTTCCTCCTATGTATTCTATTTATATAAATGTTGTTTTAAACTTTATCGCTTTTATGCTTTTAAGTGCTAAACTCTCCTATTGTGTTTATACCATGACTGATTCAGGGGCGTCAATGTATTTTCTAAATGTTTCATCGCTTTACTGCATTTCATGGTAGGTGATGCTTCGGCTTTTTATCCGCTTGATGCTCTTAAAACAACACCAAGTTCAGCACTACAACCCCTAGTATATACAAACACAACCTTTATTACATCACTACTTACTGCAATAAAGATTGTTTTTTAATTGAAAACGTTTATTAGGGAGGGAACTGCCATTAGTATCTAGGTTATAGGTTTAGATTTCTCTATAATTAATCCATAAATTTAGGAAGAGATTTAAAACCTGAGAAATAAGAAACTTTTTTCGCATTAACAGTTGTATAGGAAGTAGTAGCTGTTACTTAATCATTTTAATTTACTTGTCTTTACATCGTCCAAAACGTAAGAAATGATAAGAGTATAGAGGTAATAAACATCGCAATCAACGGCTTTAATGCTTTTGTTCGAAGAGCCTTCAAACTTACATTTAACCCTAGCCCGACCATAGCCATTGTTAAAAGAAAGGTAGTTAGAGTTGAAATATCATCCATGATCGTTTTAGGTATTATAAGGTGCTTACCAACGACATAACTCCCAAAAATACTCATGATTATAAAACCTATTAAAAACCAAGGGAATTCAATCTTAGTATCCTTTTCAATTTTTCCTGTTCGCTTCATCCAGTACATTAAGATAAAGCTTAATGGCACAAGTAAGAGCACTCTGCCTAACTTAGCCAACAGTCCAATAGCTAGAGCATCGCGTCCAGACGGTGCTGCAGCTAGAGCTACATGGGCAATTTCATGGAGACCTACGCCTGACCAAATTCCATATTGAATATTTGTTAAATGTATATAAGGTCTTAAAATGGTATATCCAATCGCAAATAGAGTTCCCACTAAAGCAATAACACCAGCTCCGATAGCTGTATCTTCTTCTCTTGCTTTTACAATCGGAGAAACAGCCGCAATAGCTGCAGCACCGCATATTCCTGTTCCTATCGCTAAAAGAAGGGATAAACCGCTATCAGCTTTCATCCATTTGGCTAGAAAAACCGTCAAAACAATCGCAAATACAGCCGTTCCCACATCGTGAAGCAACAATCCTAATCCGTGATGAATAACAACATCAATATTAAGCTTTAGGCCATATAAAATGATGGCATAGCGTAACAGCTTTTTAGAAGAAAATTCAATTCCAGATCTTATTTTTTCAGGGTACCCCAAAATTTGACGATAAATGACTGCCATTATAATTGAACAGGCTAGTGGACCGATATGATTAAACCCCGGGACTTTCGCTAAGCCATAAGCAAGTAAAGCAAAAAGAAAAGTAAAAGCAATTCCTTCAGCCCATAAAAAAACATTAGGTGACGTCTGGGCATTTGTTCGTGGGAATAGAGTCCGTTTTTGGACTTTATTTATATTTATCATACATTTCATCTCCAATATGAATTCTTATCAAGTGCAGCTTCACACAAGAAGTGTATACCTTAACTATAAAAGACGGTTTATTATTAGTAAAATATATATAAATCATAGTTTCAATTAAAAATATTAATAACTAATGCGTAAAAGCAGCAAGTTGATCTTCAAATTCACTGAAAATCAACTTGCTGCTTTTATTGGTTTTTTATTTCTCATTACACGTTTTGATATCTGAAACATAGTCCATCAACTACTAATTTTACAAAACTGCATAAAAATATCGGTTCTTATGAGAGAAAGACAGCCTTACTAGTTGCCAAGCCTTTTTTGCGTCTATACCATAGCAGAATCAAGCTGCCTAGCACACAAAGGAAAGAAACTAATTGAGCTATTCTGATATGAGAGGTTAACATTAAGCTATCTGTACGCAGTCCTTCTATAAAAAATCTTCCTATCGAATACCATAGCAGGTAAGTAAGAAAGACTTCGCCTCTTTTTAACAAGGATTTTCTTAGTACGATTAGGACAAGCACACCTATTATGTTCCAAAGTGATTCATAGAGAAACGTAGGATGATAGTAAGTTCCATTTATATACATTTGGTTAATAATAAAATCAGGCAAATGTAAAGCTTCTAAGAACTGACGTGTAACAGGTCCGCCGTGTGCTTCTTGATTCATGAAGTTTCCCCACCGGCCAATAGCTTGGCCTAATAATAAGCTAGGAGCTAAAACATCAGCCATTTTCCAAAAAGAAAGATTCTTTTTTCTGCAAAACCATATAGCTGTTAATACAGAGCCAATAATTCCACCGTGAATAGCTATGCCTCCATGCCAAATTGCTATAATTTCGCCTGGGTGGTCTTTATAATAACTCCATTCAAAAAGTACGTAGTAAATTCGAGCAGTAATGATAGCAATGGGTAGTGCTAGCAGAAGTAAATCAGAGATGGTTTCTGAAGAGATCCCTCGTTTCTTTCCTTCTTTCGAGGCTAACAAGAAGCCTAAGAAAGCTCCTATTCCTATGATAATTCCATACCAATGGACTTCAAGTGGACCAAGATGGAAGGCGATAGGGCTTAAAGGTTGTGTGTGTTGGTTCATGTTTTTTCTCCTTTACTTCATATCGATTTTCTTACATTTTTTAAGAGCAGTATTAAATTGGAGTGCCTTTTTAGTATATCTAATTGGATAAAGAAAGGACAACTTTTGCTTACGAACGATCATGATTTCTTTGCCTATTTTAGTGTAACAGAATAATCTCCTTAGAATTGTCAAAATTAAAATAGACAGTATATTGACTTA
The DNA here is from genome assembly GCF_056395685.1 of Priestia sp. 10L35. NCBI lineage: Bacteria > Bacillati > Bacillota > Bacilli > Caryophanales > Bacillaceae > Priestia > Priestia sp. 10L35. The sequence goes on from NZ_JBFTKA010000007.1 coordinate 207,710, forward strand.
ATTACCAAGATATACTATTCTTGTTTTAGACAATATACTGTCTAAAATGGAGGGTGAATATGGATATTTATAAAGAGCTTTTCTTGATGCAGCAAACTTACGCTACCTTATTTTCTCTGGCAAATAAAATTCAAGTAAAAGGTGATAAATCTCTTGAACTTTTAACATCAAGACAGCATATGGCGATGGTGGCAATTGCACATTTACCTGAAGATGAAACAACGTTGAATAATATTGCTAGAAAATTAGGAACTACAAAACAAAGCGTCAAACAGTTGATTACCATTATGGAAAAGAAGGGTTATGTTGACGTAGTTCCTAGCAGTAAAGACAAGCGTGCAGTTAACGTAAAAATTACGAAAGCGGGAAAAGAAGCACTGCTTGTTGTCTCAGAAAAAGGAATTTTCTTTTTGGAAGAACTTTTTAAAAAGTTCTCAACTGAAGAGTTGGAAATAATGTGGAAGCTTTTAAAGAAACTCTATAGCTTCGATGGGGAAGAACATGATGGATTTGAAGAAGAAGGCAACATCAAAATGGATGATGATCACAATGAATTACAGTTGAGAGTAATAAGGGAGCTTGAAAGTCGAAGAGTTCAAGCAATTGATAATATAAGAAAGAATATATAAAAAAACTCGATAGGCTAATCTAACTTAAAGCATATCGATTAATCCTTTTAAAATTTTAAAAATAAAGGATAAGGGAGAGCAATCATTATGTTTGAAATCAGCGATGAAACATTACGATTAATTAATAAAACCTGTAAAGGAAAAAAGCACTTGAAACTAACCGTTGGCTACTTAACGGACAATCAGTCTATTATAAAAGTCTATAATGAAAGCGGTGAAATTGACTCGGCAAAAAGATATCATTATGAAATTGGTTCTATTACGAAAACTTTCACTGTATCGCTGTTATCAAAATACATATTTGAAAACAAGGTGTCGTTAAACGACTCTATACAAAAATACATAAAAGAACTTAAAGAAGATACGTATTATCCTACATTGCTCCGCCTCGCTACTCACTCTTCTGGATATTCAGGAAGCTTACCTTTAAATAAACGAGAAGATTTTAAAATAATTTTAGGTTTGATTTTTGGCGAAAGTGATTTGAACAAAAATAATCCGTTGCATATGGATTTTAACAAAATGAAAATGCTAATTGAAAGAACTAAATTGAAAGAAGTAGATTATTCATGGAAATATTCTAATTTCGGTATTTCACTTATTGGGTATGTGTTAGGAACTGTCTCAGGCAAAGGATATTGGGACACTATGAATGACTTTCTTCATAATGAGCTTGGACTAAAGGATACTTGTTTAGGCACTTCACACAATAATTTACAGGGCTATGACCGCAAAAATAATGGTTGCGGCAACTGGCAGTGGGACAAAGAAAACTTTATATCACCTGCCGGGGCAGTATCCTTAACCGCTGAAGATTTACTTAAATACGCAAAAATAAATATGTACGAAGATAAACCATATCTTTCTTTTTGTCATAAAAAACACGGTAATGGAACAAAGAAATTTGATATGGGTCTTGGATGGTTGCTTTTAAAGAAAAATAATAATGTAGTGTTGCACGGCGGTGGAACAGGATGCTTCAGCTCATTTTTAGGGATTGATAAGGAAAATAAAGTTGCGTCCGTCGTTTTAGCTAATTATAGACTAGGTAAAAATAATGATGAACATATAGGGATGTCTTTATTAGAAAGTCTGCAAAAGTCAAAAGATATATAAGAATAGTCTACAAAAAAACGAAGAAAATTAGTCTATTACAGTTCACCTTACTCCTTTAATTTCAATTAATTGAGAGATTATCATCAATATACCGACCTTCAAGAAGCATAGATACCGCTTCTTTTTTTGATGAAACCGTGCTATTATCATTAAGGTTTATGAAGAACAGAAGATTTTTGTCTTTACGTACATTCTTTTGGTATAGTGTTAGAAATAAGGAGTGGGTAAGTTGGTTTTCACTGAATTCTTCCAGCAGTTTCCCGTAAAGGTTTTAACGGTAGCGCTGCTGATTATACTTATCGTTTATTTTATTCGCAAATTCATTAAGCTTTTCTTTGATAAAACGAGCTTTTTAGATGAAAAACGAGAAGAAACCTTAATGCATTTTTCTAATCAGGTGACAAGAGTAGTAGGCCTGGCTTTTTTCTTTATTTATGTGCTTAGCCATTTCTTTGACTTTGGAAAGATACTCACTAGTTCAGTAGTGTTGGCCAGTGCCCTGGCAATAATCCTCCAGCATATTATCCGTGATTATATAATGGGACTGACTTACCTGTTTGAACGTCAGATCCATCACGGAGATTATGTTATTCTCAACGGAAACCGCCAAGGAAAAATAGAAGAAATCACCATGCGCTACTTAAAGATTCGTCAGTATGACGGCTACCTCTATACCGTCTCATATAGCAACATTACGGAACTTCAGAATGGAACCCGAGGAAGACGCCGGGTAAATGAAAGTCTTATTCTCAACTATAGACAAAATCCGGAAGATGCCTTCAAAGTAATGGAGCAAGTAGCACAAACATGTAACGAGAAATATGGCCAGTATTTGTTGAAAGATGTGAATGGAATTCCTATAGAGAGCTTTCAATTCAATCAAATTACTGAACTGAACGTAGATTTTAAAGGTCACCAATATTCAGTATCAGGCCTTGTGAAGGAAGCTGATTTTGTAGAAGCGGGTCAAAAGGTGAGATATGAACTCGCAATGGCTGCCTACAAAAATGATCTAATGATGGCTGAAAGCTTCGAGACAAGCCATTAAAAATAAAACTCGTATCTTATTTATATACAAGCTTTTATACTTAAGATAAAAACACCCTTTTAATTTTTTAAAAGGGTGTTTTTATTTTTAAAAATATCTATTAAGTACTTCTCCAGTACAGATTAATTATCTGAAACAGAAAAAATTAATTAGTACATCTAAATTATTCTTCTAGCGATATGGTAAAATTAAACAAAATACTAAAAGAGGTAAAGGGGGAGTAACTATGTCACAAAAAGCTAATTATACAAAAATCAACTCCAAAATGTGGGATGAGTGGGCTTCAGCTGGAGGAGAATGGTCATTAGCTATTAATCATCAAGATTTTGCAGATGCAACTCAAGGTATTTTTGATATTTACTTAACACCTTGTAAGCCTGTTCCACATAACTGGTTTATTCCATTTAAAAAAGCAAAAATATTGGGACTTGCTAGTGGAGGAGGACAGCAATGCCCAGTCTTTGCAGCGCAGCATGCAGAAGTTACAGTGTTTGACTACTCTGATAAACAATTAGAATTAGAAAAAATGGTGTCCGCTAGAGAAGGCTATTCTATTGATTTAGTTAAAGGCGATATGAGTAAGACATTTCCCTTTGAAGATGAGACGTTCGATATGATTTTTAATCCCGTATCAAACTGCTATATTCAAGATGTTGAACACGTTTGGCAAGAATGTTTTAGAGTTCTTAAAAAAGGTGGCGTTCTGCTATCTGGCTTTGCAAACCCTGCTCTCTATTTATTTGGAGAAGATGAGAAAGAATTACAAGTAGTTCATAAATTACCTTATGACGGAACTAAAAGTACGATAGAAAATGATGAAGAACTTATAAAGAACGGCGGTGTACAGTTTAGTCATTCTTTAGAAACTCAAATTGGAGGACAGCTAAAAGCTGGATTCACTCTACAAGCTCTTTATGAAGATCATCACCACAAAGGGAAAATCACTGAATATATGCCTTGTTATCTGGCAACTAAATCCATTAAATAATAGTTGGTTATCATGTTGAATGAGTTACCTCAACTTTTTCTAACAGACGATCAAAAGGGGACAAGCAATTTTGTTCATTCCTATACTAGCCGAATAGATTAAAAAAATACATTTTAGAAAAGAGATTTCCACCTAAACATAAGACAATAGAAAACTTTTTCTATTGTCTTATGTTATGAGTTTGATTCTTCATTTGGATAAAGAACAAAATCATATAATTCGCCTCTTAACCGATCGTTATAAAATTCAATTTTACGATTTAAAATGTCTAGACTCTGTTGTAAAGTTTGTATTTCCTGTTGTACAAGGTGTTTGCGGTTTTCAAGTAGATGTAATCTCTCTTGGATTGTTTTATCACCTATTGCACGCCATTTAGTGTATTGTTTTAACTCTGTTATTAACATACCTGAACCTTTTAAATGGAGGAGAAACTTCGCCCATTCAATATCATCATCCGTATATCTTCGTAAATTATTCTCATCCCGATTAGGTGTAAGCAAACCTTGTCTTTCATAATATCTGAGTGAACTTGCTGTTACGCCAAGGATTTTTGCAAATTCTCCAATTGAATAAGCCATCGTATTCACCTTTTCTATCATTTATTTGAACTAATACTGAATGCTTAAAGTCAGTTATATATAATTGTTTTTTCTTTAGTATTGTCTCCTTATATCTATTGAACTTATCATTTAAAGTCGACTTTAAGTCAATAATGAATTTCTTCTTAAAACATCGACATTCTCTTGTTGACTTAAACCTAAGTTTAAGTCTTATACTACACCTGTTGTAACGATCAAAATAGAAAGAAAGGATGAGAGAGAGATGCCGGAAAAACAAACCGCAGGACGAGAGCTGTTAGGGGAATTTGCTCCAAAGTTTGCTGAGCTTAATGATGATGTTTTGTTTGGCGAAGTATGGGCGCGAGAGAAAGAGTTATCTCCGCGTGATCGAAGTATGATTACAGTTTCTGCCTTAATTGCGGGTGGAAACTTTGAGCAATTAACGCCGCATCTTCAAAAAGCAAAGAAAAACGGAGTAACCAAAGACGAAATTGTAGAAGTGATTACTCATCTTTCGTTTTATACAGGGTGGCTCAAAGCATGGTCTGCTTTTAATATTGCTAAAAAAATTTATAACGCTTAAAAGGAGAGAGAAGAAATATGAAGCATGAAGAATTAAGTAATAGCACAATCTTTCCACTAGGACAAAAAGTGGAAGCCAACTTTAGTGGAGACGCCTATTTAAAAATGGTATTTACAGACGAAAAGCCGCTTAACACATCTATTGGAAATGTAACTTTTGCTCCAGGATCTCGTAATAACTGGCATTCTCATAAAGTTGGACAAGTATTATTAGTAACAGGTGGAGAAGGCTGGTATCAAGAAGAAGGTAAAGCAGCACAGTTAATAAAAAAAGGTGATGTCGTGAACATCCCACCAAATGTGAAACATTGGCATGGCGCCACAAAGGATAGCTGGTTTGTGCACTTAGCAATGACACCAGGAGAAACAGAATGGCTAGAACCTGTTGATGATGAATGGTTTAATAAGTTATAAGCATAACGTATATATGCCGTTTTAAGAAACTGATCACATGATTACTCGCTTTTCATTTTATGGCTAGCAGCAATTGGCTCTGAAGAACCCAATGAAAAGCTTTTCAGAGATAAGAAACAAATCGATTGGTAACACCCGTGAGTAAAGATCAAAAAAGATTTATAAAGAGAAAAGCTGTATGTAAAACTAAATGAATTATTACTTGCTGAATTTGTTGCTAATGCGTACGTCAGCGTAGTTGAGTGGTGGCTCAAAAATGAAAAGCCATATTCACCGAGAGAAATGGCAGAAAAAGCAAGAGAGCTTTTAGAAAGAAACTTATAAACTTAGGTTTGGTTGGACAAAAGCTTTAGAAGAATAAAATTATCCATCTCCCATTCTTAATTATAATATCTTTTTTGTTTTAATTTGGTAATAAAGGGTAAATGTTCTAAGAATCACCTAAAAATAGGAGGAGATCAAATGAGAAAAGCGAAACAAGCTGTTGTAGCTTCTGCCGTAGGTTTAGCTGTGTTAGCGACGCCATTAGCTCTACCGAATTTAGGAGGTTCTGCAGGCTCTGCAGAGGCTGCAGAAGTTGGAGGAGACGTAACAGTTGATCCCGTAGCCATAGGACAAGCGATTGCAGATGCGGCTAAAACAGCCGACAATCGAAGTGGTTTCGTCAAGGGAGCAATGGAAAAAGCATTCTTTGAATCAGGTCAACGATACAATGTAATGGTTATGAATTTGAGCCAAGGGTATAATTCAGATCAATTACAAGGTGTTCAATATTTTGACACCGTAGATTATGATGGTATTACCTATGGTTTCTGGGTATTTGAAGAAGGAACATTTATTAATGAAGGCGATGGAGGTTATGATAACTGGGCTTTTAGAGGATGGTTTGAACGAACAGGAGATGACGAGAAAACAGTCAATTTTCATAGACCTTAATGAAAAATAGAGATAAAGATAACAAGAGATTCCCATTAGGGAAGAGCATAGGAAAAGCCTTTACCGCCATGGTAAAGGCTTTTCTCATTGAATAAGTTTGCATTTTCAAGTTAATATAGTTTCGCGGATACTACTTAATTAAGTACTTACATTATAAAAAAACAAGGCGTCATTAAAAAGAAGTAAAATATATTTAAGGAGTTTATTTAAAACGTTACAATTTTTTTTAATTCCTCTTCCTGCTGACTTATATAAACATTGCCCCACTTCTCTAAAGATTTTAGTATTGGAACAAAACTTTCTCCAAGATCTGTTAAATAATATAAAACCCTTTTAGGGTTATCGTTTGTTTCTTCTCTTTCAATCAATCCGTTTTTTTCCATATCTCTAAGCTGCAGTGTAAGGATACGCTGGGTAATACCCGGTATTTCACGGCGCATTGCATTATAATACATGGGTGATTTTGATAACAAAGATAAAATAATACCTTTCCATTTACCACCCATCATATGCATCGTTAACTCAATTGGACAAGCGCGCTTTACAGTTAACGTACAAGGACCGTATTGATCACTTTTAAAGTCTGACATTTTTTCACCTCAATGGCTAGTAACAAAATTGTGCCTTCTTGTTACGTCTATTTTTTCTTACTAAACTTATATTATCAAATAAAACAAAAGAAGGTGCATCAATTGGAATTTGTCCAAATTTCTAGACATATTTACAAACTTACTTACAAAACTGTTGTAGGAATTCCTGTCAAAATTAATACATGGTACGTGCTAGATGGTGAGAGTGTTCATATCATTGATACAGGAATGAAAGACTATGCACATACTCAGTTAAATATAGCAAAATCTTTAGGTATCCCCAAAAGTATTTTACTCACACATGGCCATTTAGATCACATTAATGGCGCCAAGTATTTAAGAGATAATTTAAATATTCCTATTTACGCCCACGAAGTTGAAGCGCCTTTTATCAATGGCGAAAAACCATATCCAAATAAGGCAGAAAAGGAAACAACAGGGGTGGAACATCAAGTTGAAAGTCTAAGTAACAACATCATTAAAAAGTTACCTTTAGATGTGTATTTAACACCCGGTCATACACCAGGACATGTGATATACCACCATAAAGATGACAATGTGCTGCTAACTGGAGACTTATTCTTTTCTAATGCTGAATCCTTACATCCGCCGATTCGAAAGTTTACAGTTGATATGGGTGAAAATATTAATAGCGGACGAATTATAGATGAAATTAAACCTTCTATTATTTCTTCATCACATGGCGAAGATGTCAAATACAACTGTGATTTATATCCTATTTATAAATTTATATATGAATAAGAGGGAGAAAAATGAAAATACAATTATTTCAAACAGAGATTATAGAAGGTGAAGTTAAGCAAAACGAAAACCGCATTGAGTCCTTATTTGAAGAAAAGCTGCATATAGATACTGAGATTGTTGTGATACCTGAAATGTGGAATACAGGTTATGATTTAAAAAATGTAGCAGAAAAAGCAGATATTGATTTAAAGAGAGCTTTTCCCTTTATTCAACGTTTAGCAATCAACCATCAAGTGAATATCATTGCAGGTTCAGTTTCAAATAAAAGAAATGAAAATATTTATAATACAGCCTTTGCTGTATCAAAAACGGGTAAGCTCCTCTATCAAAAAGATAAGATACATCTCGTGCCGATGTTGGATGAACATCATTATTTAACAGGGGGAGATGAAGTCCCAGATGTCTTTGAGATTAACAATATCAAAGCCAGTCAAATTATATGCTATGATTTACGTTTTCCAGAAATCACACGCTACCCAACGTCTCAAGGTGCAAAAGTCATATTCTACGTTGCACAATGGACTACCAGAAATATAGACCATTGGAGAACACTATTGAGGGCAAGAGCTATAGAAAATTGTGTTTATGTCATTGCATGTAACAGCGTGGGAAAAGTGAGTAATGAAAATCATGTCGGCAACACATACGCGGGGCATTCAATGGTCATTGATCCCAATGGAAACATCGTAGAAGAGGGGGGAGATCAAGAAGAGATTATAACAGCGGAAATTGATATACAGAAAGTTACAGAACAACAAACATACATTCCAATATTTGAAAGCCTGAGACCGGATGTTTATAAGCATGCAGAATAGAAATTTGTATATCATCTTAAATTTGGATGTTATCAGAATATCTTATGAAGGTTTACTAAAAAAAAGAGGCAGTTTCACCTGAAAATACTATATTTTTTAAAATTAACATATGTATAAAAGGTGCACTTCTTATACATTAGTTTCTCATCCACCTACTGAGAAAACGTTGATCAGTCAACAATGTATAAAAAGCTGCATACTCCGGAAAAAGGATCCTTGGAAGAACTATCCTTCGTCAAGGGTCCTTTTTTATAATGTTTTCTGGAAGAGTGATTGTGTTAACAAATTATGTATGAATTATACATACGCTTTTATAAGGAGTTTAATATATAATTATACTTAAGGTAAAAAAGAATTATTTTAGGAAGAGGAAAATGTGTGAAACGTAGTCGATTGTTGCTTTTATCGCTAATTAGTAGTTTGTTCGTTATTTTAGTGTCCTTGTTCCAGTGGGATCTGGTTGATATGATAACAGAATTTTTAATGTTACCTATTTGGTTATTTGTATATGCTTTCTTTATCATAATGACTATATGGACATTAATTCATCTTTTTAAAAAGAGAAAGTGGCAGCCGTTTGTTATTCAGCTCATTACTATCTCATTATGGTTTTTCTTTCCATTCAATCAAGTCAACTTAGATCTCAACTTTAAAATCCATCAAGATAAGAGAGAAGAGGTTGCAACTCAAATAGAAAATGGTGTTATTAAACCTAATGTATCTGATAGTCCATCACTTATTCAATTACCTAAAAAGTATACTCAATTGTCTAAAGGTGGGGGCGACATCGTAGTAGAAACAAAAGGAAAGGCTAAATCAATTCTTTTCTTTACATACCGTGGGATGCTAGACAATTTTTCGGGGTTTGTATATAACCCATACGATAACAAACCTTCAAAAAGCGATTTTAACGGGGATTTTAAACAAATAAAAAAAGTACATAAAAACTGGTATTATGTATCTTCTTATTAAAAAGAACCTGCTGTTTTGATAGCAGGTTCTTTTTGTTACTTATTTCTTTTTTAACCTTTTAACAACTTTAAAAGCTAGGAATCCTATTAAACCAATAATTATTAAGAATAATAGCAATCCTGTTGGATTAAATGTACTCATAATACCATCCTTATGGTTTCTATAATTTACAATTTACAATGTTATCATATTTAAATGGTTTGCACATTTCTCCTTCAGGATTTTTTACTCCTATAATAGAAGCCCAATTTCATTCTTTCTTCTTTTTTTGGTGACCAGGACTCTTATACTAGTTCAACCTTAGTTTTTATTTTTGGTTTGTAAATATTCTTTTTGAAACATACACATTCTTATAGCATTATGATAGCTTCCATCAACAAAAAATTCATCTTTTAACTCACCTTCAATAGAAAAACCAACCTTCTTATAGATATGAATTGCTTTTTCATTTTCCTTGTCTACAATTAAGTAAAGTTTATGCATATTCAATACCGAAAAGGCATAATTCATTGCTAGGTTTGTGGCAACCATGGCGTAGCCATGACCTTGATACGTAGGGTCGATGATAATTTGAAACTCTGCTCTACGATGAATATAATCAATTTCGACTAATTCCACTAATCCCAGCATATCCCCGTCCTTTTCAAGGATGAAACGACGCTCACCTTGATCGTGAATATGTTTATCATATAAGTCCTGTAGCTCTACAAAAGCTTCATAAGGCTCTTCAAACCAATAAGACATAATGTTTGCATCATTATTGAGTTCATGGACAAATTTTAAATCTTCTCTTTCCAAAGGACGTAACTTAAGTTCCTTATTCATTTCTCAAACCTCCACATTCTAGCATTACTTTAGCACTTTCCGTTTTAAATGTAAAAATTGCTGTAGTTTTAAAAAATAATAAGACATAGTGCAATTATTTACATCCTTATGAAAAGAACCATAGTATAATTTAAAAATCTCGCAAGTAAAATTCATTAACTTTAAGGAGGATCTTATGAAAAAAGCAGTTGGTATTCTTCTTATTTTACTATGCTGTATAAACCAAAGGGTTGAGGCAGCTAATCAACCTTCAGCAGCTCCTATAATACATCATGAAATTTATGTTTCTCCTACAGGGGATGACAAAAACCTGGGTACTAAAAGCAAACCTTTTAGAACATTAAGAAAGGCAAGTGAAGTAGCTCAGCCCGGAACTACCGTTTACATCAGAGGCGGTATCTACTATGAACAATTAATTATTAGCCGTTCAGGTACTAAACAAAAGCCTATTATCTTCAGGAACTATAAAAGTGAAAAGCCTCTTATTAGTGGAGAAAAAATAAAAAGCCGTTCTACAGATGGAGGGCTAGTTAGCATAAAAAATAAGAGCTACATAACAATTCAAGGTTTGAATATAGGTCATTCGTCTACTTCTAAGGAACAAAATACACCATGTGGTATTTTAGTAGAAGGAAGTGGAAAGAACCTTCGAATTATTAATAATCATATTTTCGATATTAAGACTGCACATAAAAATGGAAACGCTCATGGAATAGCTTTTTATGGATCCAAAGCGCCGCGTTCGTTAGAAAACATTGAAATATCGCGAAACCTACTTGAAAACCTGACCTTAGGTTTTAGTGAAGCACTAACTCTAAATGGAAATGTTAAAGATTTTATCGTCAATGCCAATACAATTCGAAACGTTGATAATATGGGGATTGACGTAATTGGCTTTGAAAAAGTAGCTCCTATTGAGAAATATGACCGAGCTCGTGAAGGACTCATTAGTGAAAACCATATTTACAACGTCAGCAGTTATTCAAATCCTGCTTACAAACATGAATACTCCGCTGGGGGAATCTACGTAGACGGAGGAAAAGATGTTATTATTGAGCATAACGTTTCAAGTCATAACGATCTAGGAATAGAAATCGCAAGTGAACACTATGGTAAACAAACTAGCAATGTTCAAGTTATACGGAATATGATTTATAAGAATCGTTTTACAGGAATTTCAATTGGAGGCTATGATAAAAAACGTGGAGGGACGATAAATACTCTTATTGAACATAATATTTTATATGGAAATGATACGATGAACATGGATGGTGGCCAATTACTGATGCAATATCATGCAACTCATAACGCTATTAACAATAATGTTATGGTTTCAGTAAAATCTAATTTGCTTCTGGCCAATCTTCATTACTCAAATAAATATAATCAACTTAATCATAATGTGTACCTAAATAAAAGTAGAGATAAAGCGGATCGATGGATATGGAAGGGGAAAGAAATAGAAAGTTCTACTATCGTATCACCTAGGCTTTTTTAATGAAAATTTCTTTTTAGAAGATATTCTTTATTTAGTTGCTCGCTGGGATTCTATTTAAGGCCAAAAAATTATTCACTTCACTATCTGCTGGTTATACTTTTTATTTCATTGAAACAAAGAGAAAGGTGCGTTCATTGTAAATATACAAATGGATTGCAAGAAGATTCATGCTGTTTCTCTATATGAGTAGTGTTTATTTAGGTACAAATCAATAGCCTTGACATAAAAACACCCCCATTATTAGAGTTTTTTTATCTAATAATGGGGTGCAGTTCAAGCCGTGGGAAAGGTGTTTTATGCCTTTATTTGTTTTCGTTTTCGCTATCGTTATCTATAACATTATCGTTGTTAATATTATCGCTATATTTGAAATCAATAATTCTTTTTCTAATTTCTTCTCTAATTTCAGGGTTTTCTTTTAAGAAAATCTTAGCGTTTTCTCGTCCCTGTCCTAAACGCTCCTCATTATATGAAAACCAAGATCCAGACTTTTGAACAATATCTACTTCAGAACCGATATCTAAGATTTCTCCTTCTCTCGAGATACCTTCTCCATACATAATATCTACTTCAGCAATGCGGAAAGGAGGTGCCATTTTATTTTTGACTACTTTAATTCTTGTTTTATTACCAACTATGTCATTTCCTAGTTTAAGTTGTTCAGCACGGCGAACCTCAAGACGAAGGGAAGAATAGAATTTTAGTGCTCTTCCACCTGGCGTTGTTTCTGGATTTCCAAACATAACGCCTACTTTCTCCCTGATTTGGTTGATGAAGATGGCAATGGTTTTAGACTTATTGATTGCTCCAGATAGTTTACGAAGAGCTTGAGACATCAAACGAGCTTGTAAACCGACGTGAGAATCTCCCATTTCTCCTTCAATTTCTTTTTGTGGAACTAATGCTGCTACTGAGTCAACAACAATAATATCTACAGCACCACTTCTAACTAATGCTTCAGCAATTTCAAGTGCCTGTTCACCAGTATCTGGTTGAGATAACAGTAACTCATCAATATCTACGCCTAGTTTTCTTGCATAAACTGGATCCAGTGCGTGTTCAGCATCAATAAAGGCAGCTCGACCTCCATTTTTTTGTACTTCTGCAATTGCGTGTAAGGAAACGGTTGTTTTACCTGAACTTTCGGGCCCGTAAACTTCCATAATTCTTCCTTTGGGATAACCATTAATTCCAAGAGCTATATCTAAAGCTAATGAGCCTGAGCTAGATGCCTCAACTTTTGTATGTGTGCCTTCTCCCATTTTAATAATTGATCCTGTACCGAATTGTTTTTCAATTTGTTTTAGAGCCATATCTAGTGCTGCTTTTTTATCATTCATAATTTGAAACCTCCGATTGTTATTACGTTTACAATAAACGCCCAGGTATTTCGATAAAGAATAAGAGTTGGCTCAAATGTTTTTGCTCCGTGCGAGAAAATTTTGTGTTTAACTGTCTTAGTTTGCTCTGGCGTTCCTTTATTCATCTCTAAACCCTTAGTGTCGAACAAATGTTCCTGTTGTGTAATCATACAATAAACGCATCTAATTGTAAAGGCGAAAGTTTTTCTGCAAACTAGCTAAAAGAATATCTTATATTTATAAAAAGTAAGTTTATACTTTAGCATTTACTTATCAAATGATAGAAATTAGGGGAAAGGTAGCTTTTTATATAAGTAGAATCGATTACCATCTACATTTTTAAATTTGGATATATATGAATCTATAAATCTGGTTAGACTAATAACGCATTCCTGATATTCCTAGTTACTATAAAACAGATTTTAAGAAGAAATAAAGCAGTCTACACAAATAGACTGCTTTTTGATTAATTATTTACCTGTTTCAGCAAAACGCTGAATACGTTCAGCGATTTCATCACGTACACGCTGGAAGAACGCCCATTTCTCTTCATTTGTTCCTTCAGCTTTTGCAGGATCGTCAAATCCCCAGTGTTCACGTTTCACATGGGGAGGCGTTACTGGGCAGTGATCTGCTGCATGGCCACATAATGTAACGACCAAATCCGCATTATTTAAAATTTCAGGGTCAATGACATCAGATGTTTGGTTTGAGATATCAACACCAGCTTCTTTCATTGCTTTTACAGCATTGGGATTTAATCCATGAGCTTCTAACCCTGCACTGCGTACATCCCATTCATTATTATTTAGATATTTTTTTGCCCATCCTTCAGCCATTTGGCTACGGCAAGAGTTACCTGTACATAAGAAATAAAGTGTTTTTTTAGACATGTGTAAAATCTCCTTTGTGATGTGTTAAGAAATAATTGATAACCAAATATATAAACCAACAAGCGTAATAAACAATGTTGGGATGGTTAAGATAATACCTGTTTTAAAATAGGTTCCCCAAGAAATCTTAACTCCTTTTGTCGAAAGAACGTGGAGCCATAAGAGAGTGGCTAGAGAGCCAATAGGTGTAATTTTTGGTCCTAAGTCCGAACCAATGACATTTGCATAAATCAAGGCTTCTTTAATTGTACCTGTTGCAGAAGTTGCATCAATGGCCAAAGCATCAATCATCACGGTTGGCATGTTGTTCATAATCGATGAAAGTATGGCTGCAATGAATCCCATGCCAATGGTTGCAGCAAATAATCCATGGTCAGCCGTTGCTTGAATGAGGCTTGCTAATACTTTAGTTAGCCCTACATTACGTAATCCATAGACAACAACATACATACCAATCGAAAAGAAAACAATCGCCCACGGAGCTCCTGCTAGCACTTTTTTAGTGTGAACAGCGGGACTCTTTCTTGCTATTCCTAAGAATAAAATCGCAATAATACCTGCGATAATAGAAACAGGAATATCGAAAAACTCACCAATAAAGTAACCAAGAACTAAAATGAATAAAACGATTCCTGATAAACGGAACATTTTCTTATCTTTAATGGCTTCAACCGGTTTCTGTAAATCATCTAGATTGTATTTCTTAGGGATGCTTTTACGAAAGTACAAATATAAGACAACAATACTTGCCAAAAGTGAGAACAGATCTGGCACAATCATACGTGATGCAAATTCAGAAAAGCGAATACCAAAGAAATCAGCTGATACAATGTTGACCAAGTTACTTACTACAAGAGGTAACGATGTTGTATCTGCAATGAATCCACTGGCGATAATAAAAGGGAAGATCATTTTATCTTCAAATTTAAGTGCTCGTACCATGGCAAGTACAATAGGTGTTAGAATTAAGGCTGCTCCATCGTTTGCGAATAATGCTGCTACTACAGCTCCAAGGAGGGATACATAAACGAACATGCGAACGCCATTGCCTCCTGCAGTACGCGCCATATGTAAAGCTGCCCACTCGAAAAATCCAATTTCATCTAAAATTAAGGAAATAATAATAACTGCAATAAACGTTAATGTTGCATTCCATACAATTTGAGTTACATCCAGCACGTCATGGAAATCAACCACACCTGCTAAAAGAGCTAATACTGCGCCTCCACATGCTGACCAACCAATAGACAAGTTCTTTGGCTGCCAAATGACAAAAATCAATGTCACTAAGAAGATGAGGGAGGCTACTATAACTGATATCACTTTACAGACCTCCTATTATTAGCAACAATTAATACGTAAACCTTGCTTTTCTAGTTCTTTTAATCGTTCATCTTCGCTTGGTAAAGAATCGAGTATATCAAGGACAAACTGATAATAGCTGTTTTCTTTATTTAAGGAATAGAAGATCCAATGTCCTTTTCGTCTTTCACTTACGAGTTCGATAGCTCTTAACTTCCGCAAGTGTTGGCTAATAGCCGGTTGACTTGCTTTATAAATTTCAACTAGCTCACAAACACAGCACTCGTTATTTTGGAGCAGCTTCATCATTGACAATCTTGTCTTATCTCCAAGCAGCTTCAGTATCTGTACTGCTTTTTCCACTTCTACCTGCGCTTTTACATCCATTATGACTCACCTCCTTATTTTCAAATATAATTATATAAGTATTTTATTATATATTCAACGAAAATATACATTTTAAACATTAATCAAAAAAAGTTGATTAATGTCTTGATTTATCTGAATTTTCCAGATATGATGAATACATCAAAAAAAATTGATTTATGAAAGTGAGGATGAAAGCAGTGAGAGTCAACAACTCTGGAAACTTATCTGTTACGTACTTTCGAGCCTATTTTCATTTAGTTATGAACACCCAAGGGATGGACCAGAAGGAAGCACAAAACCTAATCTTTCAGCGTTTTTTTCATCAAGATCCTATGCTAAGAGGGGAAACTACATATAGTAACTTTAAAAAAGCTGCCGAAAGCTTCGATCATTAAATCAAAAAAAGTTGATGAAGGAGAATGACAATGGAAACAGTTAAGGAAGGAAAGCACCCATTTAAACAGTACGAACAAAAATTTAAAGCACTTGCTGATCAAAAGAGATTAGAAATTATGTATGAGCTCTGCCAGCGGGGACAGACATGCGTATGTGACCTAACTGAATTCTTTGGGATGTCTCAATCTAAACTTTCCTATCATTTAAAAATTTTATTAGAAGCAAACCTTATCACAAAAGAAACAAAAGGGACATGGAGCTATTATGATTTACATGATAAAGAGGTAAATCACCTGTTATCTGAGGAGCTTTGCTGCTTGTTTAGAAAAGATACAAGTAAAAGCGGCTCCTGCTCTTAAATTAATATATTTAAAATAATATTGTTTATAATGCGAAGGAGGAAGTGTAAATGAAATATGTTCACGTAGGAATTAATGTAACGAATCTAGAGGCGTCCATGGAGTTTTATCAAAAGGTATTTGGCGTTCAACCTGTGAAAACGAAAGTAGATTACGCTAAATTCTTAGTAGATGAGGCAGGATTAAATTTTACTTTAAACGTACGAGACGAAGTAAAAGGTAATCAAGTGAATCATTTCGGCTTCCAAGTAGAAACTCCTGAAGAAATTCATTCTCATAAATCACGATTAGAAAAAGAAGGCTTCTTTGCTCGTGAAGAAATGGATACAACTTGCTGCTATGCTGTGCAAGATAAGTTTTGGGTAACAGATCCGGACGGAAACGAATGGGAATTCTTTTATACGAAATCTGATAGTGAGGTTCACAAGAACAGCGATGGGCCAAATGAAAAGCTACCTGTAACTAATGCTTGTTGTTAATCATTAGTTAACATAAAACCATTTATTGGTAAAAATAAAAAGCAGACCTTTAATTAAAGATCTGCTTCTTTTCTTTAGCAAAGACTAAATATGTTCCCACTAAAAACATGATGCCCAAACCTATAAAGATTAACCAGTACGTTAAAGGGAAACTATAGGAAACTTTCATAACTCCAGTATTTCTATCTAATATTCTAACGGTGTAAGGAGTATATGCTGTCTTAATAGTTAAGTACGTTAATAAAGATTGAGCAATAAGAACTATCCCTATTGCACATTTCATTATATTGCCCCCAGACTCATACATGTTTCTGTGTACAGTTTAACACAAAGGGGCTTACTTAATATGCTAGTTACCATAATCACTCTTTCAGGAACATATGAAAAAGAGAACCTTTATGGGAATAAGGGTTCTAACAGAATGATTTTTATAAAATATAGACATCTTTATACGTCCCTTATGTATCAATGTTTTTCTCTAGGCTAAATAATAATGGAGTGCATAAAAGTCTTATCTTATATACATTTATAAAAAATCCGAATAAAAATAACCCAGTAAATATTGAATATAGAGATTGAGTAAGCATGAACAAAGACTAAAAGAACAAATCAAATTCACCTACTTTAAAATAAATCCTTACGCATTTCCCGTGTTCTAACACCATCTTCAATTTTTTCTGCAATGTCCATTAACCTTTCAATGTCGGAAAAGGAATACATTCGGGTACCTGAAGAGTTTCGTTTTGGAAAAATAAGCTCTCGCTCTTCATAATAACGAACTTGTCTTTCTGATAAACCTGTCATTTCAGTAACGATTTTTATAGTCATAACTTTCTCATCTAAATATGGATGATTTTTAGTCAAGATTATCCTCTCCTATTTCCATTCTTTATCAGTATATATGTTATTAACTTTTGGTTTGTATATAGAAATGAAGTTTATTAAAAATACCACATTATAAACACTTCTTGATGAAAGGCGTTTGTAGTTATTGAGAGTGACATTAGGTTAACTAATTTCAAAAAGCAAGTTGAAAGAAGGATAATCACTTTGGTGATTCCATTATAATCCAATAATTATAGTGAATCATTAAAATATGGTTAAAAATAAATTAAAAGTAAATTAATTCATTAAAAGTATTAATTAACCTTTTGTTTGAGTTTCGTTAAAGCAATTTTATTAATTCCAATAAATTTTTTAACTTTATTCCTTTAGTGTTTGAATAAAGTTAAAAATTAGGAGTCCGTAAAAGTATATTTTTTCGAATGGGATAGCTGTTTTTTAAGTCATTTTTTTACAATCCCAAAAAGTGTACTTTTTAAGACTATCTATATTGGAAAAACTTAACCATAAATTAACTATACATAGTTAAGGGGATTCTGGTGCATAAGTGTTGAAATGTTGTACTGAGAAGCTATCAGAAGAAGATATTCTTTATTTCGCGGGTGATTGTCCACTCGTTCCAATTCTGAGCGTTTCTCATAATACTGTTTTTAGTGAAGAAAGGAAAAAAGCAATTATTTGCTATCAATATCTCTATGTGTTACACTATGTTTAACTTGTTTTTGTTCGGTATAAGATTGAGAGAAGAAAAAACCTTAAACAGAAGTTTTTATCTTGAAATAGTATGATTGGGCAAGAAAGGTAATACATTTGTGGAATATTCCACAGCAGGAGGCAACATTATGACACAAGGTACAGTAAAATGGTTTAATGCAGACAAAGGTTTCGGTTTCATTGAAATCGAAGGCGGAGACGATGTATTCGTTCATTTCAGTGCTATTCAAGGTGAAGGTTTCAAATCATTAGA